>JAYUWK010000082.1:0-38710 GCA_043753895.1 Actinomycetota bacterium | reverse complement strand
GCTTAAATCAGGTCATCTCGAGGCGTTGGAGTCGTCGCACGCTTCTAACCAACCGCTGTAACACAGCGTTCACATTGCGGCGCATGTTCTGGAAACACCCGGGTCATATTCTCCGCCTTGTGCGGGGGCAACAGTGCGTCCGTTCGAATCCGTCTGTATACGAAAGATGGTCCGAATGCGACCGATATATCTGTGCCTCGTCGTGGCTGCCGTGTTGCTCCCGGCCTTGTTCCGACGCCAGCGCCGCCGAGCCGGCCTGACCGCTGGCGCGCTCAGCCCGCGCTACACCCGGCGCCTGTTCGCGATGCTCGGGCTATCGGCGGTCTTACTGATCGTCGGCCTTTCGGGCGTGGCTCGGGCCGACAACGGCGACAAGAACGGCAGCCAGACTGGCGTGTCGCAAACGCAGGTGCAGGCGCTGTATCCGGCAGACACACCGCCCGACCAACAGATCACCCAGGTGCAGACGCAGCAGACCAAGGACCACCTTGCGATCAACTACCTCTGGTTGATGGTGGGTGGCGTGCTGGTCCTGTTCATGCAGGCCGGCTTCGCGCTCGTTGAAACCGGTTTCACACGAGCGAAGAACGCGGCGCACACGATGATGATGAACCTCGTCATCTTCGCCCTCGGCACGGTGGGCTGGTTCGTGTGCGGCTACGCGTTGATGTTCGGGTCGGTGTCGAATCCGGGGCTCGGCATCACCCCGCTCGGCAGCCCGGTGCACATCGGCAGTTGGAACATCATCTCGCACAGCGGCTTCTTCCTCACCGGTAAGGCCTACGACGTGGGCATCCTCGCGTTCTTCTTCTTCCAACTCGTGTTCATGGATGCCACGGCCACAATCCCCACCGGTGCAATGGCCGAGCGATTCAAGTGGAACGCCTTCCTCGTATGGGGCCTGTTCGCCTCGATGATCCTCTACCCCGTGTACGGCAACTGGGTATGGGGCGGCGGATGGCTGTCGCAACTCGGTGCGATCGGTCCGAATTGGGGCCACGGCGCCCTCGACTTCGCGGGCTCCGGTGTGGTGCACGCGATGGGCGGTGTCGCTGCGTTCTGGGGCGCCAGAATCCTCGGCGCTCGCATCGGCAAGTTCGACAAGAACGGCAAGCCGCGCGCCATTCCCGGTCACCACCTGCCGATGGCGTTCCTGGGCACGATGATCCTGCTCGTCGGCTGGATGGGTTTCAACGGAGCGTCCACGTTCGCCGCCACTGACTTCCGCTTTACGGTGGTCATCGTGAACACGGTGCTGTCATCGGCGTTCGGTTGTTTGGCGACGATGTTCGTGATGACGTGGAAATACGGCAAACCCGATCCGTCGATGACGTGCAACGGTCTGCTTGCCGGCTTGGTGGCCATCACTGCGCCGTGCGCGTTCGTTGCGCCGTGGGCGGCGGCGCTCATCGGCACCATCGCCGGCGTGTTGGTGGTGGTGGCAGTGGTGGTGGTCGAGCAGCGGTTCAAGGTGGACGATCCCGTTGGCGCTGTCGCGGTGCACGGCGCCAACGGTCTGTGGGGCCTGATCGCACTCGGCTTGTTTGCCGATGGCAGCTACGGCGATGGACTCAACGGCGTGGCCGGCGGCGTGAAGGGATTGTTCTACGGCGAGACTGGCCAACTGCTGGCGCAACTCGCGTCGGTGGTGGTGCTCGTTGTGTGGTGCTCGATTGCGTGCATCGCGTTCTTCACGATCTGCAAGAAGACCATCGGCCTGCGGTCCGATCCCGACGACGAAGTCTCGGGCCTCGATATGCCCGAGATGGGTGCGCTGGCCTACCCCGACTTCCTCGAAGCTCAGGGCTCGGTCTTCTACACCACCGACGGGCCGGCGTTCGTTGACGCAATCCCCGCCTCACCAACGAGCTTGCGAGACGAAGTGGCTGCGAAATGAAACGAGTCGAAGCAATCATTCGGTCCGAACGGCTCGGCGAGGTCGCCGCCTGCCTCGAGCAAGCGTCGCTGTCAGGCTTCACCATCAGCGACGTGCGCGGTCACGGCCGAGCCCCGAGCGGCGCGGGCGAATACCGCGGCCATACCTACGAACTGCTCGTGACGCACAAGCTGCTCGTCACCGTGTACGTGGAGGACGATGAAGTCGACCGCGCGGTGGGAGCCATCAGCGCCGGAGCCAGCACCGGCCAGGTCGGCGATGGCCTCATCGCGGTCAGCACCGTCGACTCGATGTACCGCATCTCCGGGTCGACCGCTCCGTAGGGCACGCCTCATCGAGCTCGGCGAGACGTTGTTCGCTCGACCTCACAATGGGACTGCTTCGTCCGCAATATGGGCAAGGCGGCCACGCACGGCACCGGCGGTGACGACGTCTACCTCGTGCCCGAGTAACTCGACGAGGTCGTCGTGCAGCGCAGCTACATCGAACAGCGTGCGCCCTGGTTCGAGGTCAACGAGCAGATCAATATCGGAATCGATACGTGCGGTACCTGCTGCGACCGAACCGAAGACGCGTGGCCGGGTTGCGCCGTGTCGCAGGCAGGTGGCCTCGATTTGGTGGCGCTGCTTGCGTAAGGACTCCATGGTGACCCGTTTGCTCGGCTGCATTGGTGAGAACGACACGTCAAGCGAGGCACCAACAGCCTCCGCGAGTCGCGCGAGTGTCACGAGCGATGGAACCTTGTGACCATTTTCGTAGTTGGAGATTGCTGATTGCGACATTTGCGCCCGAACGGCAAATTCGTGTTGCGACAGTCCAAGACCGGTTCGGAGGGATCGAACGAGTTCCGCAGCGTTGGGCTTCGTCATACGCAAAAGTATATAACGGTGGCGGGAGCAGAGGTGTTCAGTTTTGGGCTCCGGCAGTACGATTCGATCGTGTCCGATTCCGCCAACACCGCTTCGTCCGCGTTGTTCCATCTCGACGATTGGTTCGCTCGCGAACTTCCCGAACTGTGCCAACCGTGGCAGGCATCTACGGCGCCTGCGCCCGTGTTGCTCGTACTGAACACTGCGCTCGCCGCTGAACTCGGCATCGACGCCGACGCCTTGCGCACTCATGACGGCGTCGCGATGCTCATTGGGCAACAACTGGTGCCTGGCTCACGCCCTGTTGCACAGGCGTACGCGGGGCACCAGTTCGGCGGTTACTCGCCGCGGCTCGGCGATGGTCGCGCGTTGTTGCTCGGTGAGTTGATCGACCCGAATGGCCGGCGCCGCGATGTGCACCTGAAGGGCTCGGGCCGCACGCCGTTCGCTCGTGGTGGCGATGGCAAGGCCGCCATCGGGCCGATGCTGCGCGAGTACATCATCAGCGAGGCGATGCACGCCCTCGGCATTCCCACAACACGATCGCTCACCGTCGTGACCACCGGCGAGCAGATATCCCGCGACACCATGCTCCCCGGTGCGGTGCTCACCCGAATCGCGGCGAGTCATCTGCGCGTCGGCACATTCCAATACGCATCGGGCACCGGCGATGCGGCCTTGGTGCAGCGCCTTGCCGACCATGCCATCGCTCGCCACTACCCACATGCAGCCGATGCCCCGAACCCGTACCTCGACATGTACACAGCGGTGGTCGAGGCGCAGGCGTCGCTGCTGGCGAAGTGGATGCTGGTGGGCTTCGTGCACGGCGTGATGAACACCGACAACATGACGATCTCGGGCGAGACCATCGACTACGGGCCGTGTGCGTTCATGGATCGCTATAACCCGGCCGCGGTGTTCAGCTCGATCGACCACGGTGGACGATATGCGTTCGGCAATCAACCGGGCATCGCTCAATGGAATCTGGCTCGACTGGCCGAAGCGATGCTGCCGTTGTTCGCCGCGAACACGGACGATGCCATACCGCTCGCGACCGAGGTACTGCAGTCCTTTACCGAGCGCTTCCATGCTCATTGGGCGGCGGGCATTCGCGCCAAGCTCGGTCTCGTCGAACCGCTTGCCGACGCCACGCTCGTCGATGACCTGCTTGCGTTGTTGCATGTGCAAGCAATTGACTACACCACGTTCTTCCGATCGTTGTCGAAGTTGGTTCGCGGCAACGGCGACCCGACTCGCGCGCTGTTCGCCGATGCGAACGCGTTCGACGATTGGGCGCAGCGTTGGTCGGCGGCACAGGCCACCGACTCGCGCTCTGATGAGGACGTCGCCGCAGCGATGGATTGCGTCAACCCGATCTACATCCCTCGCAATCACTTGGTGGAGGCAGCGCTCGAGGCTGCCGCCGCCGGCGACCTCGGGCCGTTCGAGCAACTCATCGTCGTGCTTGCGCAACCGTTCGATGAGCGCCCGGGACTGCAGACCTATGCATCACCGGGTCCAGCCGAAGGCGCGCCGTATCGCACCTTCTGCGGCACCTGACCTCCCACAGTCGTATTGATCGCGTTCAGAACCGCTCAGGACGCGTCAAGGTTCCGCTAAGGCCCCGCCGCGGTCGAACACCGTTCACTACACAGGGTTTCATGCGCAATCGTCTTGTGGAACCGGGCATGTCGGGTTCGTTGAGGGCCTCGGCCATCAATGGTCGCGATGGAACCGCCGAGCGACGCGCCGTCGTGGTTCCGGTCGGGCGGTTCGATCGCCGTGCCGTGATCGCTGCGCAGTACGCCCTCACCATCCCCGCGCAGATCCGACACGCGATTCACGTGATCGACGACGAGTCGGCGGCCGACGAGTTGGCTCATGGATGGATGGACAGCAACCTTGGGCTGCCGCTCGAGATGCTCTCGTTGCAATCGTCGGTTGCATGCGACGTGGCAACGTTCGCGCGCGGTCTCCTCAGCCAAGGCTGCGGCCACGTGGTGATCGTGTTGGGGCGTCGGGTGCCGGGGTGGGCCTGGCAGAGCTGTCTGCACGACCACGCTGCCGACCAAATCGTCGAGGAAGTGCGCGGTATCCCCGGTGTGCTCACCAGCGTCATCAGCGTCGGGACGCCGGTTCCGCTGCGGAGCCGCATGGCGTGACCCGCCGATCCGCAGCGCGCGAGATCAGGCGACGGGGGTGAACTTGTCGTTGCCGCGGAATGAACCGTTGCCGCTGTTGGGGAGTTCGATAAACGTGCGACCCGGCGTCAGCAACATCGGTGCACCAGAGGGCTCCGCCAGCGCGAACGGCTCGAGTCGATCGTTGCGCGTCCAGGTACCCAGAATCATCCGTCCGCCGGTGAACGCCAGCGCAAGGCCTGAACCCGTCGTTCTGCCGTCCGGAGATCGGTTGTCGGTGCGGCTCGGCTCGTAGTCGAGGTTCAAGATGACCACGTTGTCGGTGAACACCTGTTTGCCGTCGGCCAGGGTGTGCGGACGACCATCCTGCGAGCGAACGTACTTGCCTGTCGCCGGGTCGTAGCGCCATTGCACGAACACCTGTTGGATCTGCAGATCGAACCCGGTCATTACCTCGCCGGCCGTCGCAGCCTCGCCGACTGCGCGATAGCGGAACTGCTGCGCGGGGCCTGTGCGCTCGGGCCCGGCATTGGCGCGAAGAAAGGCTGTGTTGGCATGCGTCTTGTGTGGTCGAACTCGGTTCGGGTCGAGTTCCCAACCCGGGCCCTGGCCTTCGGTCACGAGCAACAAGTCCGAGGCGCGAAGCAGTGCGAGGTTGCCGGGGTTTCCTCCCGAACACGCGAAGACAGCGCGGTTGAACGAGCCGACGAGGTTCACGTCCTGCTCGCGACACGAACGAATCGGCCCCACGAAGTCGAGGTCGGTGCTGTGCCACACGGTTGCGAACCGCGTCGGCCCGGCTCCCCACGCCTCATAGACGATGTCCGAGTCGTTGAGACCGGTCTGCGGACGGGCGCCCGGGTCATTGCTGACCTTGACAACGAGCGCAACCCTCGAGAGCAACGCCGAATCGGTCAGTGGCAACCCCGTCAGCGGCTGCACGGGTGCGGCAGCGACCGCAGTGGTCGTTGGGGCGGTCGTGGTCTCGGCGACAGTTGTGTCTGGCGCCGAGCTCTGCGGCGTTGTCTCCGCGGTGGTGGCAGCCGACTTCTTCGAGGAGCCACTGCACGCGTTCAGAAGCGCAGCGCCACCAGCCAAGGCCAGCAATTGGCGTCGCGACACCACGCTCGTGAAGCCGGAATTCCTCGCCGCATCTTGGTCAGGTGTCGGCCGAGGATCATTCGTCATAGTCATTCGGTTGCTCAAACTCTTCCTGGAATCGATTGCCAGCAGGGGGTAACAGCTGGTGGGCTCCGAATTCGCGGAGCAATGTAGAACCGTAGTGCCCGAAAGGCGAGCCGCTCAGTCACCATCCGGATGTGAGCCGATGGCGATCCTCGTTCTGATCTTGCGCTGCCCAGCGCACCGTGGTTGACTCTGCCGTTGAACGAATCTGAAGACACTGCTGACGTTGAAGTGACGGTCGAGACCGAGCTCATCGACGTTGATGGTGATGGCGTCACCGACATCGTGACCGAGACCACCACCACGCTTGTCGACATCGACGGCGACGGCGTAGCCGACATCGACCAGCAGGTGACCACTACTGCGATCGACGTAGATGGCGACGGTGTTGCCGACATCATCCAGCAGACCACGACCACGGCTTACGACCTGGATGGCGATGGAGTGCCCGACATGATCGAGACGGTCACGGTCACCGGTATCGACGTCAATGGCGATGGTGTCATCGACGACGACGAGATCACGGTCGAAACCACGGTGGCCGTTCGCGAAGACCCTCTCGACGAAGGCGACGCTCCAGCCTGATTCGTCAAGGGCGGCCCGTCTACGCTCACGCCCGACAAGGGGATGGGCGACAACATGAGTGAACGATTCGAGCAGGGCTTTGCTGGGTGGGTCGCCGTCGTGACCGGTGGCGGCACCGGGATGGGCCGCGAACTGGTTCGACAACTCGCGGCCGATGGGTGCGACGTGGCGATGTGTGATGTGATCGCCGAGAATCTGGCCGAGACCGCTGCGATCTGTGCGGCCGATGGAGCCAGCGGCGCGCTCTTGCCGGTCGTGGCCGATGTGTCCGACGAGACGCAGGTGCTCGCGTTCCGCGATCAGGTTGCGGCGTGGCGACCGCACGTGAATCTGCTGTTCAACAACGCCGGCATCAGTGGTGGTGGCAGCATCGTCGATGGCGATCGCGCCCAGTGGGACAAGACGTTTGCGGTGTGCTGGGGCGGCGTGTATTACAACACGCGAGCGTTCCTGCCGTTGCTGACGCAAGCGTCTGTTGGGCAGATCATCAATACCAGTTCGGTGAATGGTTTCTGGGCATCGCTCGGCCCCGGCAGCCTGCATACGGCGTACAGCGCAGCGAAGTTCGCCGTGAAGGGTTTCACCGAGGCGATGATCACCGACCTGCGCACCAGCGCACCGCACCTGCACGTGACCCTCGTGATGCCGGGCCACATTGGTACGTCGATTGCGTTGAACTCGATGAAGCTGCACAGCGCGAACCCCCGCGAACTCGATCCCGCGCTGCAAGCGCTGGGTGAAGCGTTCCGCGACAGCGCACCGGTGACCGCGCATGAGGCGGCGGCGATCATCCTCGATGCCGTCCGCCGCGACGAGTGGCGTGTGCTCATCGGCGACGATGCCGAGCAACTCGACGAGCAGGTTCGAGCCGACCCGTCAAATGCGTACGAGCCCGAGTTCTTCGCGCGTGGTCCGTTCAACCGGGGCCTCTGAGCCGCCTACTCGAGCGGCTCCGGCGCTACCTGATTTGGTGAACTCGTTTGTGTGATCCCCACGCCTGATCTGCCGTCCAGATGTCAGCGTCGCGTCGATTCCCGAGGGCGAGGCAGAGCCGATCGGCAAGTGACAGTCCCTCGCCGCGCACCCAACGCTGCGCCGCCCACTCGCCATCGTCTTGAATGACCGGCTCGACTGCGAGCTCATAGCTCGCAAGTAACGACCGTGCGAGCTCCCAGTCCTTGGCTGCTCCGCGCACCTTTTGCGCGACCTCGGACCAATTGGCCGCATCACAGATGGCGCCGTCGAGCAACAGCTGCTCGACACGGTCGGCGCCCGTCTCGCCCTGAAGAAACGCAAGCAGTGCCGATGCGTCGAGCACGATCATGCGGCGTCCTCTCCGTGCGCCGCCCTCCGCCGCTCGTGCAGCAGCTCGGAAACTAGGTCGAGACCGGCGAGATCGGCCCTGATTCGGTCGCGGAGTTGCTCACGCGTCAGCAGCGCGAGGCCCCCGGGCGTATCCATGAGCACCATGACGGTGCCCTCGGTGAGGCCGACGCGTTCTCGCACCGCGGCTGGAACGACGATACGTCCTTTGTTTCCCACTGTAATCGAGTATGTGGCACTCATATGTGCAGAGTACCACTACCATGTCGTGGTGGGAAGGGGACTACGGCAACCGGTCGACTTGTGAGCGCCGGACGAGCCTCGGGCTCGGTTGTCGCACCCCTCGTGCAGAGTTGTCGCAGACGCTCTCGACCCCCGGCACGTGCGACACTCGGTACCGAATTACTCAGGAGTTCAGATGCGAATTCTCCACACCAGCGATTGGCACCTCGGCCGCAGCTTCGGCCCGATCTCACTCGCGAACGACCAGCAAGCCTTCATCGACTGGCTGATCGACCAATGCCTCGCGCTGCGCATCGATCTCGTTGTCATCGCCGGCGACATCTTCGATCGTGCGGTCGCACCCACCGAGGCTGTGGTGATGTTCCGCGATGCGCTCCGCCGGCTGCGGGCCGCCGACGTGCGAGTTGCGGTCATCACCGGCAATCACGACGGCGCCGACCGCGTGTTTGCCTACGACGATCTGCTCGACGGCAGCGGCGTGTTCATCCGCGGGGGTTACTCGAAGATTGGTGAGGTCCTGTCGCTGCCCTTCGATGACGGTCCACTCGATTTGGTGATGCTGCCGTTCTTCGACCCGCAGGCCGCGCCCGACGATCTGCCCCTCACCGCGCACGAGCCCGATTCAGACGCATTCGAGCGGCGCCTTCGTCGTACGCACAATTCGGTGCTCGAGGCAGCAATCGCTGCGGCCCGGCCGAACCTTACGTCACCTCGATCGATCGCGGTCTCGCACGCCTTCGTCGCCGGCGCAACGACGAGCGACTCCGAGCGGCAACTGACTATCGGCGGTGCGGGCACGGTCGATGCCTCGCTGTACAGCGTGTTCTCGTACACAGCGCTCGGGCACCTGCACCGCCCGCAGATCGTGAGCACGAACGTGCATTACTCTGGCACACCACTGCCGTACTCGTTCTCCGAGGATCACCCCAAAGGCGTCACCATCGTCGACATGACACCCGATGGCGCGTGCACCATCGAGACCGTGCCGATTCCAGTAGGGCGCTCGGTGACCACCATTCGGGGCACCATCGACGAACTGCTGCGCGCCGAGCCATCCGCGGCGGTGATCGGTTCGCTGGTACGCGCGATCCTCACCGACCGCGGCGTCGTCCTCGACGCGAGGCAACGGCTCAGCGCGGTGTACCCACACGTCGTCGAGATCGTGCTGCAGCCACCTCTGGCCGAGGGCGACGCAGCCCGCGCCACCATCGATCGGCGACAGGTGTCGGCCACCCAGGCAGCCGATGCATTCTGGATGGCCTCATTGGGGACCCAACCCACCGACGACGAGCGCGAGGTACTTCATCGGGCCATCACCGAGGCCGAAGGCAAGGTGGCCTGATGCGTCCGTTACGACTCGAGTTCCAGGCCTTCGGCTCGTTTCCAGCCAAGCAGGTCGTCGACTTCGAAGCACTGGCCAGGCGCGGCCTCTTCGTGGTCACCGGGCCCACGGGCACCGGCAAGACCACGGTGTTCGACGCCATGGTGTACGCGCTGTACGGCGCTCTTCCGGGCGGGCGATCCAGCGACGGCGACCCGCGCTCGCACCACGCTGCGGCCGATGTCGAGACATTCGTGACTCTCGATTTCGAGGTCGACGGCCAGCGCTACCGCGTGCATCGCACCCCGAAGTGGGAGCGACCCAGAAAGACCGGCACGGGCACGACCCTGCAGCAGCCGACGGCGTTGGTGAGCCTGCTCACCGGCGACGGTTCCGGCAGTTCCACCGAGCCCCTCGCCACACAGGCCACCAACGCCACCAAGAAGTGCGAGCAACTCGTCGGTCTCGATGCCAAGCAGTTCCAGCGGGTGGTGCTGTTGCCGCAGGGAAAGTTCACCGACTTCCTGATCGCTACCGACGAGAACCGCGAGCAACTGTTGCGCCAACTGTTTGGTGGTGAGTTGTTCGAACGAGCCACAGCGCTGTTGAAGAAGCAGATGCTCGAACTCGACGATCAGGTGAAAGACGTCGACACGTCGGTGCAACACCATCGCACCAACGCCGTCGATGCGCTCATCACGGCTCGCTCAGCGTGGCTCGTCGACGTCGATGACGCATCGGTAGACCCCGGCGGATCACCGATCGCCACGCTCGCCGACGATGCCGTGCGCGAGTTGATACGCGAACTCGAACCCATTCGCAACGAACACCGACAACGGCTCGAGTTGCTGCAGCAGTTGGCCACGGAGGCAACAGCTGGCGTTGTTGCCGCCGAGGGTGCGACACAGCGATTCGACGACGCTGCGAGCACTACATTCAGGCTGGGCGAGCTCGAAGCTGTGGGCGATTCGGTCGCCACCGACGAGACGGCGAGCGACGCCTCCCGACGAGCCCGTCCCGTTGTGCTCGCCAGCGCCAAGGTGCAGACGGCAGGAGTCGTCGCGACCGACGCTACGAGCGCACTCTATGCAGTGCGGGCGATCGTCACCGACGGTGTCGAGGCGCTGCGTCGCCCGCAGCCGGCGTTCGATGCCGCGAGCGTGGCGGCCGCCGTGCAAGCGGCGAGCAAAGAACTCGACGACGAACGCCAACTGTTGGCCGCTGCGCGCAGCGCCGCTGCAAAGGCCGCGACCACCGAGGGTTTGGTCGTGGTGGCCGGCTCCGAACACGAAACCCTCATCGCCGCAGAGGCAGATGTGCGGTCTGCCATCGCGGTACTCGAGGGTCGGTCCGCCGAATTGGGCCCTGCAGCTGTATCGGTCGACAGGTTCACGGCTGGCGTCTCAACAGTGCAGCATGCGCGCGACGCCCGGGCCAAGCTCGACGAAACCCATGCCCAACTTACGGGGTCGTTGGCGGCCGAAGCGAAGGTGAAGGCCGCCTACGAGGCCGTTATGGCGCGATTCGTTGCCACCCAGGCGCCGCGCCTGGCCGAATTGTTGGCTGATGGCGAACCATGTCCCGTATGCGGCGCCGTCGAGCACCCGGCTCCAGCTCGCGACGTCGACGGCGATGGTGTCGACCATCAGGCCGTCGACACGGCTCGCGAGAAGTGGTCGAATGAATCGAGCAAGGTCATCGCCCACCAGACCACCATCGCGACCTTGCGCGACGAACTCGGCGATGGCGCTGAACATTCGATCGACACGTTCGAGACAGCCGTGGCTGACGCCGAAGTTGCACTGGCTGGTGCAAATGCGGCAGCCAGCGAACTGGCCGAGGTGCGCAGCGAACTGACCCAACGCAACAGCGATCTCGCTACTGCAACCGAGGCGCTGCAGGCGCATGGCACCGAGGTCACCAAACTCGCCGCACGGGGCACGGCCGAACGCGAGGAAGCCAACCGTCTTGCGGGCGTCGTCAAGGACATCGATGCTGATGCCCTCGACTCGAACACCATCACCGTTGCTGCGCTGCGCGATGCCACGGCAAATATCGCCGCGCTGTTCGATGATGTCACTACCTCTACCGCCGAGCTCGCAGGCCACGAGGCCCGACTCGCCGAAGATCTCGGTGCCAGTGGATACGTCGATGCCGACGCGGCAACCGCTGCGGTGCTCAGCCCCAAGGCAGAGGCCGAGTTGGCAGAGCGCGTGCTGCGCTGGCGGCATGACCACACCGAGGCGACGACACGTCTGCGACAGCTGATCGAGCAGGGCATCCCCGACGCACGCCCGGCTCTCGAAGATCTGCGACTGGCAGCCGATGCAGCAAGCGAGCGTGCCATCGATGCGGCGCGCGAGTTCACCACGGCAGCCAACGCCCTCGATGCGGCGTCGTCGGCACTCGACTCGGCGGCCAACGTTGCCGCCGAGTCGGCCGACCTTCGTCATCGTCGCGACACGGCGCGCATCGTGTTCAAGACGTGCAACGGTGAAGCCGGTATTCGCGTGAAGTTCGAACGCTGGGTGCTCGCCGGCGAACTCGACCGAGTCACCAACGCCGCCAACGAACATCTTGCGCGGATGACGAATCACCGCTACACGCTCAGTCGCAGTACCGGCGGCGTAGGCAGCGCGACGGGTGGCGGTACTGGCGGCGCGGCTGGCGGCGGCACCGCGAGCAAGGGTGGCCTCACGCTCGAGGTCTTCGACGCCCACACCGGTCGCTCGCGGCCTACTGCGTCGCTGTCAGGTGGCGAGCAGTTCCAGGCGTCGCTGTCGCTCGCGCTTGGGCTGGCCGACGTGGTCAGCCATGGCGGCACGGCGAGCGGCAAGCAGTTCGAGGCCCTGTTCGTCGACGAGGGATTCGGCTCGCTCGACCCCAACGCTCTCGACGACGCGATCGTTGCGCTGTCGATGCTGCATGCAGCAGGGCGCATGGTGGGCGCCATTACCCACGTCGAGGCGATGAAGGAACGACTGCACGTAGGCATCGAGGTCACCGCACTCGGCGATGGCCGAGGCTCGACGCTGACGGTAAACCCCTGATCGCACGGTGTGCGGCCCGCCGGTCGCTGACCATTGAAAGTTCTGGTATCTGAACGGATACCAACATGCTATGTTGTCGGCGATGGATTCGACTCAGCTCATTCGCTCCGTGCGGCATCGGCGCGGCCTCACCTTACGCGCCCTCGCCGAACGCGCCGGCACGTCGCATTCCACGCTCAGCGCTTACGAGAACGGTGCAAAGGTCCCCACAGTCGCAACGCTCGATCGTGTCATTAGAGCGGCTGGCTTCGTCATTGACGCCGAACTCGAACGGCGCGTCACCGACAACGGCCACCGCGCACGAGAACTGGAAGATGTCCTGAAGTTGGCTGAGCAGTTTCCATCTCGTCATTCCGATCGGCTCGAGTACCCACGATTCTCTCGAGTGACATGATCTCGATCGTCGACAAGATCGTCCGAGTGCATGCCGGCTTGGCGTCACACGGCTTGGCTCATGCCTTTGGTGGCGCTCTCGCACTGGCTTGGTGCACCGAACGTGCCCGCGGCACCATCGACATCGACGTCAACATCTTCGTCTCTGTGGATCGCGTCGATGACGTGCTCGCCGGTTTGCCGAAGTCGGTGCCTCATACGGCGAACGATCGAGACGCATTGCAGGGTGCCGGCCAAACGCGTCTGTGGTGGGCGAACACGCCGATTGATGTGTTCTTGAACACGACTCCGTTCCATGAAGCTGCCGCTGGTCGGGCACGTATCGAGTCGTTCGCAGGTCACGAGGTGCCGTTTCTCGCGTGCCGCGACATCGCTGTGTTCAAGGCGTTCTTCGACCGAAGCAAAGATTGGGTCGACCTCGAGGAAATGCTCGCCGCCGGTACGCTCGACGTCGAGGCCGTGGTCGGCGTCGTAGCGACCTATCTCGGCGGGGACGACCAGCGCGTCGCCCACCTGCGAGCACTGTCCGCGCCACCGCACTGAGCGATCACGCAGCAACCCGATGAGGTAGTGCGATCTACTGCTTGATCCAGATCGCGTTCATCCAGAACTGCCCGCTGTTGCCGATGTCGTCGCTCGATGCAGCGCCGTCGGGAAGCACCGTCTGCCCGATTCCTTGCACCTTCGGCGAGCGGGGCGTACCCCAAATCGCGTATGAGGTGGGGATCTGGTAGCACATCTTCGCGAACTGGCGGTTGATGTTTTCGGCTGCGGCCGTGCGAGCAGCTTCATCGGGGTTGCTGCGTGCCGTGGCAAGGTTCTCGTCGACGATGGGGTCGTTGATGCGCGAGAAGTTGAGCGAAATGCCCTGGCCGTCTTTTGCTGCCGTGCGTGAGTTCCACCAGTAGTTCTGACCATCGACGGTGATGCCGGCATGCTGACGCCATCCGTAGATGAAGAACCCCGCGTCGCCAAGCAGCGCGTTGGTGATGAACTTGTCCTGTGGCACTACGTTGACCGTCGTGGTGACGCCGATCTTGGCCCAGTATCCCTTGAGCAGTTCGGCTGTCTGGTCGCCCAACGCCGTCGCCGTATGGCCGTACGTGACGGCGATCGAGGTTGCGCCGGTGGCTGCCTTGTACTCGTCGATCAACTTCTGGGCGCCGGTGAGGTCTTGCGCCGGATCGAAGCCGTTGTCGGCGAGGTAGCCCTGCTGACCGGGCGAGAACACGCCATTGGCGATCGTGCCGATGCCGTTGCCCACGAGGTCGATGAGTTCCTGACGATTGATCGCCTTCGACAGTGCGCAGCGCACCCGCGCATCTTGCGTCGGACCGGTCTTGTCCTGATCGATGAGCAGATAGTTGGTCTCGACATACTTGGTCTGCTCGGTCATCGGGAAGTCCTTGGCGACATCGCGGAAATCCTTGATGACCGCGTTGGCCGACGTGGAGAAGATGTCGATCTCGCCCTTCTTCAGCGCCTCCTCGGCAACCTGGCTGTCCTCGATGACCTTGAAGTCGATCTCGTCGAGGTACGGCAACTGCACACCGTTGGCATCCTTTTGCCAATAGTTCGGGTTGCGCTTGACGACGAGTACGTCGCGTGGGGCGAAGCTCTGCACGATGAACGGCCCTGAGCCCACCGGCATGGCGGCCTTGCCCGCATCGGCCTTGACCTCGTCGAGCCACTTGGGTGACGCGATGAGCGCCCACTGTGTCGTGAAGGCGCCAGCGAATCCGGGCCACGACAGTGGCTTGGTCGCGTCGCCGTTCTCGCCGGTATAGACGGTGAGGGTGAGGTCATCGTTCTTGACGATCTTGAGTGCCATCTTCGCCGGGTCCGCTTCTGAGGGAACCTTGGCCACGTCGCCGAGTGCCTTACTGATCAACAGACCAGTACCGCTGTCTTGCAGGTTACGGATGACTGCGTCGGCATTCACCGGCGTGCCATCGGTGAAGTTGATGCCACTGCGGACCTTGACTGTCCACTCGGTGAACGCCGCGTTCGGGGTGATGCTCTCGGCAAGGTACGGGTGCACCTTCAAGTCTGCGCCGAACACAGCGACCGGATCAAAGAACGACTTGGCGCGCTGAAAGCAGTACGAGTCGCACTGCATGGTCGCCGGGGTCCACGGGTTGCCGACTTCGGCTTCGCCGCTGACGACGAGCTTGCCACCGGGCACCGGCTTGGCTGCCGGTTCGGTTGAAGGAGTGGTGCCTCCCGTTGCCGAGGACGCCGGAGTAGATGCGCCGCTCGCAGTGGTGCCGCCGGTAGCGCCGTCGTCGCTTTTCTTGCTGCACGCGCCGGCAATGAGCGCCAACGAGATCACCACCGCCGCAATCGTGACGCGTGAGCGGTGCTGACTTGGTCGTTCGCTGAGCTTCATGGTTCCCCTATGTACTGGCGACTCACACCGACATCGTCAGTGGAATTCGCGACACCGGCGAGAGTAACAGGCTGTCTCGGACGATCACCGGCTCGTGCGTCATTGTTCATCTCGGCGCGACCGAGGTCACGGTGCCGCCGTGGTCTCCGATGGTTCCTCGCCATGGTGGGCGTCCCACATCTTGGCGTAGCGCCCACCTGCGCCGATGAGTGTGTCGTGGTCGCCCTGTTCGACGACGCGCCCATCCGCCATCACGATGATGCGATCGGCGCCTCGAGCGGTGGGCAGCCGGTGCGCGACCAGAATCGTGGTGCGAGTGTTGGACACTGCCGACATCGCGGCGCGCACCTTTGCCTCGGCGTCGAGATCGAGATTCGCAGTGGCTTCATCGAGTAACAGCACAGCCGGGTCAACGAGCTCGGCGCGGGCCAGCGCGATCAGCTGCCGTTGGCCCGCCGAGAGCGAACGTCCGCGCTCGCTGAGCTGCGTGAGATACCCGTCAGACAGCGCAGCGATGAAGTGGTGCGCACCAACCGCACGAGCCGCGGCCTCGACCTGCGCGTCGCTTGCAGCAGGGCGTCCGTACGCGATGTTGTTGCGCAACGAACCACTGAACAGGAAAGGCTCCTGCGGCACCACGCCGAGCTGTTGACGATAGGCGGTTAGGTCGACCTCGCGCAGGTCGATGCCGTCGACGGTCACGGAGCCCGATGTCGGATCGTGGAAGCGGGCGAGCAGCTTCACGATCGACGACTTCCCCGCACCTGTTTCACCGACAAGCGCAACAGACTCGCCTGGTTGCACCACCAAGTTGACGCCGCGCAATGCCTCGGTAGTGGCACCGCCATAGGTGAGATGCACGTCATGCAATTCGATCGACCCACGTAAACGTCCCGGGGCCAGCGGATGTGCGGGTGGAGGAGTCGAGGAAGGCGTGGTGAGCAGCTCAGTGATCTTGGCGGTGCTCGCACTGGCTTGCTGCCACGTGTCGAACACCTGTGAGAGCTGTTGGATCGGGGCGAAGAACAAGTTGAGATAGAGCAAAAAGGCGATGACCACTGCTGGTGTGGTGTGCCCGTTACTGACCATTGCAGCGCCGGCACCAAGGACGGCAATACCACCGAGATCGGACAACAGACCGATGCTCGGGAAGTAGAAGGCGAGCAAACGCTGCGCGCGTAACCGCGCGACGAGGTAGGTGTTGCTGGCTGTTCGGAACGCGTCAGTGTTGAGATCCTGGCGACCGTAGGCCTGCGTGACCCGCACGCCCGAGAGGTTCTCCTGCAGGTTCGCGTTGACGTTTGCGATTGCATCGCGGGCCGATCGATAGGCGATCGACGACCAGTGTTGATACCACCATGTGGCGCCGATGAGAAGCGGAAGCACCGACGCCGCGGCGAGCGCCAGCATCGGCGAGAGCAACACCAGGAACACGGCAACGCCGACGCATGTGGCGAGACCCACCACGGCGGTGACGAGGCCGCTCTGCACCAGTTGTGAGAGGGCGTCGACATCGGTGGTCATACGGGTCATCACGCGACCGTCGAGCTCGCGGTCGTAGTAGTCGAGCGAGAGCCTTTGTAGATGGCTGAATATCCGAATACGCAACACCAGCAGCATGCGCTCGGCGGTTCGACCCGTGACCACTGATCCGGCCCAGGTGACCAACCAATCGATCGCGGTGACTACCGCGAACGCGATTGAGGTGGCCCACAGCACGCTCGTGTTGTTCACGGTGACGCCTTGCTCGATGGCATGGCGCACGAGCACCGGGCCCAACACGGTGAGGAAGGCGTCGAGGGCCACGAGCAACAGACCAAAGCCCAGCCAGCGTCGCCATGGCCTCACGAAGCGCAGCACCCGGAACGGCTCGGGTGGCTCGGCGGCAGCGGCTGCGACATCGACATGCGGGTCGTCGTTGGCCGGGGGGAGGCGCTCGACTGCCGCAAGCAGTTCCGGTGTAGCAGCGAGATTGGCGCCGAAATTGCCGCCGCCAGGCGAGCCGGTGGCCGGTCGCGAACCACGCAGATCGAACATGGCTGCCGCTGTTTCATGACGTGCCCGTTCGGGCCATGCAGCCGCCGTTATGCCGCCGACAGGTACCGCTTCGTCGTCGATGGCCGCGCCGGCTTCGTCGCCAAGCAGTGTGCGATAACGCGCGCTCCGAGCAAGTAGTTCGTCGTGTCGGCCCTCATCGACCACCCGTCCGGCATCGAGCACGATCACCCTGTCGGCGAGGCGCACTGTTGATGCGCGATGGGCAACCAGAATCGTGGTGCGGCCGTGCATCACGGATCGAAGTGCTGCATGGATTGCTTCTTCGGTGGTGGTGTCAACTGCCGAGGTGGCGTCGTCGAGTACCAGGATCCGCGGATCGCTCACAATGGCGCGAGCAAGCGCGATGCGTTGGCGTTGCCCGCCGGACAGTGTGAGACCGCGCTCACCGACCACTGTTGCGAAGCCCTGTGGGAGCTCGTCGATGAAGGTCTCGGCGCCGGCGATGCGCGCGGCGCGGCGAACCTGTTCGTCGGAGGCGTCGGGTCGGCCATACGCGATGTTGTTGTGCACCGTGTCCGAGAAGAGGAATGCCTCCTCGAACACCACGCCAACGGTTGCTCGTAGCGAGGTGAGGGTTACATCGCGCACATCGACGCCATCGATGCGGATCGCACCGGCGGCGACGTCGTAAAAACGTGGCAGCAGCGCTGTGACGGTGCTCTTGCCCGAGCCACTGCCTCCGACGAGGGCAACGACCTCGCCGGGCTGAACGTGTAGATCGAATCCTTCGACCGCGTGGTCGGTGAGCGTGTAGCCGAAGGTGACGTGCTCGAACACCACATCACCGTTCACATCCTGCAGATCGCTCGCTCCCGGACGATCGGTGACATCGGCGTTCACGTCGAGGATCTCGAGCACCCTGGTGGCACCGGCGCGTGCCTGTTGCAATGCGGCGACCACGATGGCCATCATTCGAATCGGCGCAACGAGTTGCACCAGGTACGTGGAGAACGCGAGGAACGTACCGAGGCTGATGTGGTCGCGCATCGCCAACCAGCCACCGAGCGCAAGCACGGCCACCTGTGCGAACGCCGGCACTGCGGCGAGCGATGAGGTAGCCCTGGCCTGCAGCCGCACAAGGCGCACCCTCGAGCGATACAGCGCGGTCGATGCTGTGGCGAGGCGCTGGATCTCGCGGTCCTCGGCCCCAAAGCCCTTCACGATACGAACCCCGGTGACGGCCTCGTCGACCACGCCCGCCACCTCGCCGGCGCGCTGTTGGGCTTCCCACGTTGCAGGAAACACCGTCGCCCGAAGCTGCAGCGCGATCACGGCCATCAACGGCAGGGCCACGACCATCACGAGCGTGAGCGTCGGCGAGAGGATGATCATCACGGTGAGCGACAGCACGAGCAACACGAGGTTGCCGAGCATGATCGGCAAGAAGGCGAGGAGTTGCTGAATCAGTCCGAGGTCGCTGGATGCGCGCGACACGAGTTGTCCGGTGCGCAGCCGATCGTGACCTGCAAAGTCGAGGCGCATCAACCGGTCGAAGATCGCGGTGCGCAGACCGTGTTGCACGGCGAGGCTCACCCGACCTCCGAACCAGCGTCGTACGAAGGCGAGTCCGAAGGTGAGTAGCGACAGCGCGAGCAGCAGCATCAACCACGGTGCGACCGAGCGGGTGTGATGCACGATGGCGCCATCGACGATGACCTTTTGCACGATCGGACCGATTCCGTTCGCGGCCTGGCCGACAACGGCTGCGCCGAGTGCGACCACGACGTCACTCTTGTGCACAGCGAGGAACGGCCACAGCCGACGGATCCACCCACCGTTCGCCGCGGGCTCGATGCGCCGATCGCCTGCGTTCACTGCGACTCCAACGCAACGCTGCCGGCAGTGTGGCTCATTGTTGGTCGAGGGTACTGGCGTGCGCGCCGAGATGCCGTCAGCCAGGTGCGGCGGGCAGGTAGTCCTCGAGTCGAGCCAGTGTCAGTCCCTGCCCCTGTGCGAGAGCAACCAGCAGCACGAGGTTGTCGTACAGGTCGGGGCGGAAGTGAGTGATGACGATGTCGCCGGCTCGCAGCGGACCGCCACCTTGGATGTCGATGTGCCCGTCCCACATCGACGCTCGCCAGACCACGACCGCAGTCATGCCGCACTGGGCCGCTGCCCGCGTGGTGGTGCCGTCCCAACTTCCGAACGGCGGTCTGAACAGGTGACCAGCGCTGCCGAATGTGGCCTGCATGGCCGCCGCTCCACCGCAGATCTCGCCCTTCTGTTTGGCGAGACCACTGCCCTTCAGATCTGGATGATGGATGCTGTGTGAATTCGCCGAACCGCCCAGCGCGAGGATCTGTTCGAAGTAGCCCGGGTCCTCGCGCGCTGCCCCCGGAACGATGAACAACGTGGCTGGGATGTGGTGTTTTGCGAGAAACCCCGGCACGCGCGGGTCGCGCACGATGCCGTCGTCAATCGTGAGGAACAGCACCGGGTCGGTGGTATTCATGTGCGAGACCACGGGTGCAGCACCGCGTGAGGGGAGCACCGGTTCCACCGCCGCGACGGGGAACTGCTGCCACGGCAGCTTCGTGGTGGTGGTGGGCACCGTGCTGGTGGTGGTGGCCGCGGTGGTGGTGGTCGTGGTGGCGGTGGTCGTGGCGTCGGTGGTGGTGGTCGCGGGCGCGGTGGTCGTTGCTGTTGCTGCTGTTGTCGCGCCCGCCGTTGCATCTGGGCGGTCGCTCGCGCACCCGGTTGCGCCATACGCACTGCCGACGCCGCCGAGCAACTGAATCAGCTTTGACAGTTCCAGACGCCGCTGTACTCGAGCTGAGGTTGCTTGCAATTGGCTGGCATCGGCGGGATCGGTTTGTTGGCCGGCCAATCGGCAGGCACGCCTGCAGGACGAGCCGTTGTCGGCGTCGCGGCTGCGGTGGTGGGCGGCACTGTTGCTGGAACCGTGGGCGGCACTGTGGCTGGAACGGTGACCGGTATCGGCGCGTTGCTCGATGGTGGCACGACGACGGCTGGCGCCGTGGTGTTCGTCACCGAACTCGGTGTCTTGCTGACGGGATTGGCTGGGCCGTTGACAGCTGGGCCGTTGACAGTTGGGCCGTTGACAGTTGGGCCGTTGACAGTTGGGCCGTTGACAGTTGGGCCGTTGACAGTTGGGCCGTGACAGTTGGACTGTTGCCGGACGGAGTCGTCGCCTTTGGGGTCACCGGCTGTTGCCCGAAAGCACCGGGCGGCCGACTCCCCACGGGTGTGGCACCGCTTGTGACGCCGATCGGGCCCGCAGGTGTGTCGATGAGGATTGGAGTGATCGGGGTCCCGGTGGAGTCGACCGGAGCGGAAACCGCAGCGGCATCCGACGGCAACGGACCGTTGTCGGCAACGACCTGACCCGCAGCAGCGCCAGTCGGTCGATGTGTGGCGCCGAGTCCGAGGATCGACATACCACCAAGCGTCGCAAACGCGAACGTGCCCGTGAATGCGGTAGCCGCAATGGCCATGGCGGTCAACTTGGCGTGGCGGCGGTCCATGCCGATGCTCCCGTGTTCGTGAACTGCCCAAGTACCGGCAATCCCACAATTGTTCTGAAGCCCACCTGGTCAACTTGTATGAAACTTGGATTTGATTCGGCGTTCTCGCACTGCGACACTCTCGCCGTGCGCATCAAGGCGCCCTGATCGAAGGAGCCGTGCATGGCCGTCGACATTGCATCCGATCCTCGGCTCGACCCACGCATCAAGGCGATCCTGTCGGTGATGCCCCAGATCGCGGGCGCCGATGTCGCCAGTCGCGACGAGTTGCTCGAACAGGCCGATTCCGACGAGGCGCGCCAGACAGCCGCGATGTACACCGCCGCGATGTCGATGTGCGACGTCGAGTCGATCGCCCCCTCGGCGGGCTTACGAATCCACACCGAGGGTGTGGTGTCGCAGCCAGATGGCAACCTCACTAACATCCAGTTCATCCGACCCGACACCGACGAGACCCTGCCCTGCATCTACTACATCCATGGCGGCGGCATGCAGGCCCTGTCGTGTTTCGATGGCAACTATCGCGCGTGGGGCAAGATCCTCGCGGCCAAGGGCGTTGCTGTTGCGATGGTCGATTTCCGCAACGCGCTGACGCCATCGTCGGTGCCCGAGGTGGCGCCGTTCCCCGCAGGTCTCAACGATTGCGTGTCGGGGCTGAAGTGGGTGCATGCCAACGCTGCTGCACTGAAGATCGACACCGGTCGTGTCATCGTGGCCGGAGAGAGTGGCGGCGGAAACCTCACGCTCGCCGTGGGCTTGAAGCTCAAGCAAGATGGCGATCTCGGACTCATCACCGGTCTGTACGCCCTGTGCCCGTATATCGCTGGTCAGTGGCCGTTGCCGCAGCATCCGTCGTCGACGGAGAACAACGGCATCCTGCTGAACCTGCACAACAACAGGGGAGCGATGGCATACGGCATCGAGGCATTCGACGCAAAGAACCCGCTCGCATGGCCCAGCTTCGCGACGGCCGACGATGTGCGCGGTCTGCCGCCGACGGTGATCAATGTGAACGAATGTGACCCGCTGCGCGACGAGGGTATTGCGTTCTATCGGTTGCTCATCGCGAGCGGCGTGAGTGCTCGGTGTCGGCAGATGATGGGCACCATGCACGGCACCGAGATCTTCCCGGTCGCCTGCCCCGACATCAGCCACGACACGGCGCGCGACATCGTCGCGTTCTGCAAGGGGCAGTAGCTGGCAAGAGCTACCGTTAGCGCATGGCTCTCGAACTCGTCCGCTGTGCATCGCCACTGTTTCGCTCGCCGAGACGATCGTCGCCTCTGATTCGTTCGTCATCGGTGAGGTCACCGCAATCCGGCTGGAGGGCGACCGGATCCACGCGTCGATAAAGGGCCATGCCGCGGCCGACTGGTTGCAGATATCGCCTGCCGGTATGGCACGCTCGATGTGAAGGTCACCGTCGAGACCGACGACGGCGCGCTCGTCCATGCCAAATACACCGGCCGCCTGCACCTCGACACGATGGCGGTGTACGCGACGCCACTGTTCCACACGGGCGACGATCGCTACGCCTGGATCAATCGAATTCAAGGCGTCGCAAAAGGAACATTCACTGCAGCCGACACCTTGATCTACGAGATGTTCGAACTCCGCTGAACCCCTGATCAGTGTGAGGCCCCGCCATGACATGGCGAGATGGCTCTCCTACCATGCAAGCGTGTTCAGCTTCTTGTCTCAGATTGACCGGCGGCGATCCACGGGACTCTTGAGCAGGTTGGCGATCATCGGCATCGGAGTAGCCACCGCGGCGTGCGGTTCGTCGAGCCAGACGGCGACGAGCGCGTCGTCGACGACGCCAGTCGTCGCCGTCATCACCAATCCGGCGGTGGTGCCCGGTGCACCCGTGCCGACGATACCAGCTGCTACAGCGCCTGCTCCCACACCGGCGCCGGCTGTTGAACCCGCCCCGGCTTCGGCAGCGCACGCCGCTCCCACTGCGATGCAACCCGTTATCAGCCCGGCCAACGCCCATGAGGGAACGTGGACCGTGCTGGCCTCAACCGGCGCCGGCCCCGTGATGTGGGGCACCACAATTCGTCCCTTCGCGAGCCACCCGGATGTCATTGCGAGCTACGCAACACTCGACCAGACTCACCTTCGTGCAGCGCTCTACAACGGCACCCAGCTTCCGGGTGAGGGCCCGTGGAACAACGGTGCAAAGGTACAAAGCGATGCCCAGCCGGCACTGCTCGGGGCATTCAATGGCGGCTTTTTGTTCAAACACATCAAGGGTGGCTACTTCACCGAGGGCCGGATCGTGAAACCACTGCTCGACGGTGAGGCGACACTGGGCATCACTGCCGATGGACGTATGGCGATCGGTGTCTATGGCAGGGATCTCACCAACGATGGATCGTGGGTGTCGCTGCGCCAGAACCTGCCGCTGATTGTGGATGGCGGGCACGAGTCCGTCAGCACCGCTCACGAGGCCGGTGTCTCGAGCATCTATTGGGGCAACGATTACGGCGGTGTCGAGCTCAACTTTCGTTCTGCGCTCTGCGAACGGTCCGATGGCATGTTGATGTACGCCGTCGTCGGCAAGGTCGACATCCATGGGCTGACACGAGCGTTGGTCGAGGCTGGCTGTAGCCGCGCGATGGAACTTGACATCAACGGCCGGTGGCCGCAGTTCGTGAGCTTCGATCAGACGGCTTCGGTGCCGCCTACTCCGGTGGCGCTCGATCTGCGGATGAGCCGGCTCACCCGCTACGTCAGCGTGGGATCGACCAAGGACTTCATCGCGCTGTTCGACCCTGCATTGCTCCCGCCGAACATCGTTCGATGAGCTGAGCTGAGCTGAGCTGAGCTGAGCTGACGCGGCGTTCTCGTTGCGGGATGATGAGAGCCGTGACGCAGGAACACCGACGAACGTGGATGGTGATCGGCGCGGCGGCAGGGCTGTCTGCGCTTCTCCGGCTGCGGATGCTGTGGAGTGCTGTGAGCGTCGACGAAGGGGGCTACCTCGCTGCGGCGCGAGCCTGGGCCCACGGACATGTGCTGTACCGCGATATTTTCATCGACCGCCCGCAGGGGCTCCTCGCGCTGTTCCGGCTCTGGGACTGGATATCGGGAGGCAATACCGCATCGATTCGGATCATGGCCATGCTCTTCGGCAGCCTGCTCGTGGTGTCGACGGGCATCATCGTGCGCGAGACGGTTGGTGACTCCGCCGCCCGCTACGCCGCCGTGCTCTGCGCCGTCGTGTCGGCGGCTCCCGTGCTCGAGGGTTATGCAGCCAATGCCGAGTTGCTCAGCGGCGCTGTCGCCGCGGCGGGCCTGGCGCTCGGAGTACTGGCGCTCTCGAGACCCCGCCCGTTGCCGTGGTTCTTTGCATCGGGCCTGACCGCGGGTCTCGCGCTGTCGATGAAGCAAAGCGGATTCGACGGTCTGCTCACCATCGTCACGTGGCTCGCTGCCGTGGCCGTGGCCAATACGGACGCCGCCGATCGTCGTCGTGCGTTACGTGCGCTCGGTGCTGTGGGTGCGGGTGTGATGAGTGTGATCGCTCTACTCGTGGCCCATGCCATGCTCACCGGTTGGGCTCGGTGGTGGACAGCGGTCGTGGGCTATCGGCTCAGGACACAGAGCCTGTTTGCATCGGCCGAGTGGAGCAACATGACGCAGGTCGCGCCGTATGCCTTCATCGTGCTCGGTACCAGCGTCGTCCCTGTCGTGCTCGGCGCCCGTTGGGCAATACGCGAGTTGCGCCGCTCTGGGGCTCCGACCCTGGACGCCGCGCCGCTGGTGCTCGTGTTGTGGCTCGGTTGGGCTACCGCTGGTTTCTTCGCAGGTGGGGGTTTCTGGCGTCACTACTGGATGTTGCTGGTGGCTCCGTTGAGTGCGCTGGCTGGCGTCGGCATCAGCCGTCTGTCCCGCCTTCGCGGGGTCGCGTTATTGGTCGTCGTCGTGCCGTGTCTTGCCGTGACGTCGTGGGTCTATGCGGCTGACCGGACGCAACTCAACATTCGCGCTGCAGCGGACCACCGTGCGCTCATCGATGAACATGTGGCGGCGTGGTTCAACGCGCATCGCGAATCAGGCGAGAGTCTGTATGCACTGTGCGGCAGCGCAGCGGTCTATGCCGACGCACACCAAGATCCGGGGTACCCGTTCCTCTGGCAACTCGAGACGCTGCGTGGAGACAACGCGCAGAACCGCCTCGTCGCGTACCTCAGCAACCCGGCGGGGGCGCCGCAGTACGTGGCGGAATACCAGTCCCCGAGGTTCTGCGATAGGTCGGGACGCGTCAGCCGAATTCTGAACCAGTTGTACTACAAGGTCGCGGTCGTGGGTCCCGTGACGATTTTCGAACGGCGAGGGCCTTAGCGAGCCTTTGAGAGAAACCGGTCACCCTCCGGACGTCGTGGTCGATGCAACGGTGGTAGCAGGCACGGTCGTTGCCGGTGGTTTCGCTGTCACCGTCGTGGTCGTTGTGGGGGCCACGGTGGTGGCAGGAATGGTGGATGACGTGGTGGTTGTTGCGTTCGGGTCGGGTCGGTTGAACGACGGCAACGATTCGTTCTTGGAGTACTGCTCCGGCTGTTTTCCATCCTCTGCCCACACGTACACGAGGTCGCCATTTTTGACGAGCGATGGGAAGAACTTGGCAATGTCTTGGTTCAAACGGACGCAGCCGTGCGACGCCGGTGCCAGTGGCACGTGGTCTGCGCCGTGCACCGCGATGCCGTAGTTGAAATACACCGGGTTCATCATCCCGCCGAGAGGTCCCTGGCGGTCGCCGGTGTAACGCCGTGTGAACCGGAACACGCCGCCGGGAGTCTTCGCCTCGGCACACACCGCCTTCTGTATCGGCACCGCCAGCGGCGCGCCGTACTCGTCGGTGTTGTAGGTGACGGTCTCGCACCACGTCTTCGGGGTGCGATCCGGATTCTCCTCGCCCGTGGATATGTGCGTGATGAGCACCGGCTTGTCGGCGTCGAACACGATGGCAACCTGCTCGGGGACGTAGATCTCCATGTGGTTCGGCCCACTTCCGTTGGCGACGCTACGCCGAGGTGCGATCACCACGTTGCCCTGCATCGTCTGCCACATCTCGTCGGTGACCGCGCCCGTGGCCTGCTCGCGCGGGGTTCGCAGGACCAGCTTCTCGAACGCCCAGACTGACTGTTGCGTATCCGATCCAAAGCGACCGTCGATCGGGCCCGGCGCGAATCCGAGGTCGGTGAGGCGTTGCTGCACCTGCTGCACGTCGGGTCCAGCGGAGCCGAACTTGACCATCTGTGCGAGCGAGGTCTTCACGATCGGCGGCCCGCTGAGCACCACCACAGGATCCGCCACGCTGACGGGCACCGTGAGCGAGGGGTCGTTGATCGCCCCGAGCCCGGAGTGGTCAGCGCCGGGGCTGCTGCCGTTGCGCGAGAGCCCGGCGAGAACGACGAGAAGCAGCACGCTGACTCCCGCGATTGCCGGAGCCCAGTGTCGCAGCAGCTCTGTCCGGCGGTTTCCTGCGTTCACCCGCGCACCGTACCAGCGCAGGGCGACGGGGGGTATTCGCCCTGAGCACGCCTGCAACCCTCGTCGCTCTGCGAAATGTAGGGTTCGTCTCGATGGATTTCGGCCTACTCGCGCTGGTGATGGCTGCTGGTTTGCTCGGGCCGTTGATGGCCTCACTGCATCGCTTTGCCCCGCCAGTGGTGGTTGGCCAGATCGCAGCCGGTGTGATCCTTGGAACCAGCGGACTCGGATGGATCAAGCCCGATGAACCATTCGTGAGCGGCCTTGCGACGATCGGATTTGCCCTGCTGATGTTCATCGTCGGAACGCACCTGCCGCTGCGAGACGCACGGCTCCGGTCGGGGCTCGCAGTCGGCGTTGGTGTCGCAACAACCGTGGGCATCTTGGCCGGGGCAGCCGGGTTACTGCTGGCCCCCCATGTCGGTTTGGCCCGCCCGGGCATCCTGGCCGTGCTGATGGCAACCAGTTCGGCTGCTGTCGCCCTGCCTGTCTTGCAGGGCCTCGCGAACAGCGACAGGGTCACGCTCGTTGTCACTGCGTGGATCGCGATCGCCGACGTGGGCACGGTGTTGTTGCTCCCATTGGTGCTGGCCACCGGCCGACTCGGTCGGGTCCTTGTAGGCGGCGCCTTGGTGATCACTGCGAGTGCTGGTTTGTACCTGATTGCTCGGGTCCTGCGCGGGACGAAATTGGTGGTGCAGACTCGTCGGCTCTCGCGTGACCATGGCTGGGGGCTCGACCTGCGCATCTCATTGCTTGCACTTTTCGCGTGTGCGTGGTTGGCAACCCGCTTCGGAACATCGATTCTTCTCGCTGGCTTCGCAGTTGGTGGCGTGGTGGCGCTCCTCGGCGCACCGAGGCGCGTGGCTCAACAACTCGTCGGGGTTGGTGAGGGCTTCTTGATTCCGGTGTTCTTCGTGCACCTCGGAACGCAACTCGACCTCGGGGCACTTCTCCAATCGCGACAGGCGCTCTTACTGGCGGGCGCGATCGCAGCGGTGGCCATAGCGATTCACGTCGTTGCCGCGCTTGTTTGGCGGCTCACGCTCGGAGCAGGTCTGCTCGCATCAGCGCAACTCGGTGTGCCGGCGGCCGTCGTATCGATCGGCCTGACGACCCGTCAGCTCAGCGCGGCGCAGGGCTCGGCGATCATGGCAGCGTTGCTGGTGACCCTCGCTGCCTCGGCAGCGGGCAGCGTCTTGCTCGGCCACCGCGGTCGGCTCACCGACGCGAATGCGCCGGTCGAGCAACGACCAGTGTGAGTCACGTCTGAACGGCTTCGACCAACCTGTTTTGGTCCTGCGTGACACGCGCCGTGTCGGCCAGTCGAGCCCGGCGCGCCATCGCCGTGACGAAGGCGGCGGTCACGGTGGCAGAGAGCAGATGTTGAACATCGAACAGTCGGTGATGGACCAGAACGGCGACCACGAGAAACAAAAAGATCGCGCCCACCAACAGGCGCCGCATCGTGCGGTTCTGAACCGAGACTGCGATCGCGGCCGCAAGTGCCCAGGCCCCTGAGGACGGCCCGCTGTCGCGACCACGGATGATCTGCATCGCGTCAGTGTCACCGTTGGCTGCGGCGAGTCGCACGGCGATCAACACGGGAACGGTACTGATCCAGTCACCGAGGAAAAAGATAGCGATCGTGCGGCGACTCCTGATCGTCCATTCGGCAATCGGCAGCACGATCAGGCACAGTGCGACGTTCGCCCACACGAACCCGGCCCGGTCCTGCACGAGTTGCGACGATGGAAGCCGCCACAGCTGCAGTCGGGCAAGGTCATGCCAGCCGAGACCGAAGTGGCGCACGATTCCGGGGTAACTCGCCGGATCGATCTCGGTGGCCGCCATCAGCCAGATGATCGTTCCACCGATGGCGAGCGTGACCGGGAAGGTACGAGCCACGTACACGACTCGACTCCACACGCTGTGCGGCTCGGGCAGTTCGCCGGCGCGCATCACTGCCGTTGCGATCTTGGGCAGGTCGGCCTCGCTGCGATAGGCGAGAGAGCGATCTTCCCACCGTGGTTGCCATTTGTCCTTGAACGCGCGCAGTCCTCGGTAGTGGAATGCCTTGTCGCCGCGGTCGTACAGCATGCGCAGCGCGCGGTCGGCCACCGAGTCGCCCGTGATGTTCGCAAGCGGTGCCAGTCCGAGGTTCATGCCCGAGCGACCCGCGTCGCGGAAGTAGTGGATGAGACCGACGAAGAGGAACTCCATCACGCCGTTCGGTGCGTCTTGTTGACGTCGCATGAGGTCGAAGTTGCCGTCGCTGCCCTGATATGACGGCAAGATATTGGCGAACGCCACGACCTCGCCGGAGTCCCGATGTCGAACGGCCAGCACGGTCGAGCGCCGCAACGCTTCTGGGTCGAAGGCGCCAACAGTGAAGGTTCGTTCACGGTGGCCACCTTCACCCATCCACGAATCCGACACGGCGCGCAGCTGGCCCATCGTTGCGTCATCGATCGGCGTTGTGAGCTCGGCCAGTTCCAGTTTGGCGCGTTCCACGCGCCGCATCGCAGAGCGAAGCGACTTGTGCTCCTTGGCCTCGATCGACCACGACTGCACGTCGATGATGGCTTCCTCGCCGATCTTGAGGATCTTGAAACCGGCATCTTTGAACGCGGCTTCACTGGCGGGGGTGACTTGATGGAACGCCGGTGTCCATCCGTTCAGGCTGCACAGGCCGGTAAATTCGTCGAGAACCTGCCGACACGATGCCGCCGCGCCGATCGGTTCGCCCAGCGCCACCGCAGTCGTGCCGATCACCTTGTAGCCAATGAATGCCTCGCGGTCCTCGGCGATCAGCCAATTCTTATCGTCGAGCAACGCGAACGGCGCCAGCGATGTGGTGCCCCAGCGGTGCAGGATGTCGACCACTGTCTGGTGGTCGCTACGATCGCGACGGAACACGACCGTGGCGACAATACGCGCAATACCCGCGAAGATCACGGCGAGCGCGGCGAACCGCACAGAATCCACAAACCACCGTCCGTGCCTGGTGATCGGTTCGATCGTTGAGGTGGGCAGGAGTACCAGTAGGCGGAGCGCGCCCTCGATCGACTCGCCCAGTGTGGTGCTCGTCCGGAAGTTGCGGTCGAGGAAGTACAACCCGATCGTGCCGTACGCGAGCACGGCGAGTAGCCCGACGCCGAGCAACTGCACACCTCGTCTCACGAGCGCCGGATCTGATCGTGCGGCGAAACGCCGGCGGGTCACGATGAGAATGACGATGGTGGCTATCGAGAGTCCGAGGCCAACCACGTCTGACTCCCTCACATGGTGACCTGATGTCGACACGACCGACGCCGCCAGCGCGATCCACCAAGCGTTGCGTTTGCCGTGCAGCAGTGATCGGGCTACGACGATCAAACTGATTCCCGCTATGAGCAACACGTAACGTGCGCCGAACACGGCGTCGAGTGCCCACCCCGCGCCCAGGAACCCCGCCCTCCTCCACGTACGGTCGGCGGCCGCGAGTGCGAGGTTGGTGACGCCGAGCGTCAACACGGCAACGGTAACGATACGACGTACCCACCGTGCGGTCACGTCTCGGCACCGTCTGTTGATTCGGCTGCTGGGCGAACTGAACGACGGAGTCGCTGAGCGACGGCGAGCCCGATGACGATGGGTAGCCACATCTCCACAACGCGATACAACACCACGGCTGCGGTCGCGGTTGCAACAGAAGCTCCGTAGCTCACCAGCACCGCACCCAGCGACACCTCCACGAAGCCGAGTCCGCCGGGAAGGAAACCGACGATGGCAAACAGCACGGACACCGAGTACCCGACGAAGGCGACGAGCAGGCTGTGCGAAGCCCCCACGGCAGCCGCAGCAGCCCACAGCTCGACGATGCCGATGACCTCCACTCCAATCGCATGACCGAAGACGGGTGCGACACCCCACGGTCGTTGGCGTAGCAGCATCATCGAGTCGTACATTTCGTCGGCGCCGGTCACATCGATCGGTGCCGGTTCACGCCGCCGTACGGCGGCAACGGCTCGGTTCGGCAGCGAGTACAGACGTCGGATTGCCGTGCGTGAACGGAATGCAGCGACGTACGCCCCGAGTCGGGCCGTGAGGTAGACGCCGAAGACGACGCTGGCCAGGATCTCGGTGCGGCTGAGATGACCGTCGGCCCAAACGAGAACGAGTGCGGCGATGAGCGTGGCCGCGAATGCGACTTCACCAGCCGACTGAGCCAATGCGTAGCTCGCGACCACCGATCCGCGCGGTTTGTTTCGCCGACGCGCGTCGGTGAGAAACAGAACCAGACCGGCCATCCCACCTGACTTGGTGATCAGGTTCAATGCGTTGCCTCCGACCGCAGGCGCGATGAGGTCGAGCCGACCCGTATCCAGTTGCGCAGCCCGCTGGGCCGCGGCGTGCATCAGCGCGAGGTTGAGCAGCCACGCCACCATGGCCAACAACATCAACCCCAGCCACGCCGGCTGAGCCGTCTTCACTGCGCGCCATGCGTTCGGCAACTCCGACCAGTTCTGCTGGATGAAGATCGCCAGGAACACCGCCACGACGACGAGCCCGACGACCTGCCAGAAGCGGTTCGTCGGTGAGGACCCGCGGATGCCAACGTCGGTGGTCAGGAACGGATGTCCTTACGCTTGAAATACATGACCGCAGCGGTGCCGAACACCACGAGATACACAAGCTGCACGACGATGCCAGCGATCATGTCCTGAGAATACGTGTTCTGAGCGAACATCGTCGCGTCAGCCTCAAAGCGACCTCACGGAGAACACTGTCGCGCTCCATGAATGCTCAGCGCATCGTAGACGTGCGCTGAGCATTCACGAACACTGTTGAGGGGCACACCGGCGGGCTGAGCTCGGTCGCTTCGAGCGAAGCGGATCGGCGAACGACGCGTTGCACGTAGTATTCGATCTGGCCGAAGACAGTGGGGGCTGATGTGTCTGATGATCTGCAAACACAATTTGCGGCCGCGCAGCGTCGCGAGGCCGAACTCGCGGCCGAGCTCGCCGAGGCGTTGGAGTTGCAGACGGCCACGTCGGAGGTACTGCGGCTGATTAGTGCACACCCGGGCGATCTGCAGACCGTGCTCGACGGAGTCGTCGAACGCGCTGCGGCGCTGTGTCACGCCCAGAAGGTGGGAATCAATCGGGTTCACGATGGTCGAATTACCATCGTTGCGATCTACGGGTATCCACCGGAAATGCTCGGCATGACCTTCGATGATCCGTCAAGTGTTCGGATGGACACATTCCGTCGAGAGAGACGGCCCTATTTCGTGGAGGACTGGCAGGCCCCGGCGATGGTGACACTGATCCCGGGAATGGAAGAAATTACTGTGACGTCACACGTGCGCAGCACAGTCATGGTGCCTTTGATTCACGACGATGAGGTGTTCGGCGTTCTCGAAGTCGGTCGCGTGGAGGTGCAGCCGTTCACCGACAAACACGCCCGCATCCTGCAGACCTTCGCCGATCAGGCCGCCATCGCGATCGGTAACGCGGGGCTGTTCAACGAGGTGCGCGAGGCGCTGGAGTTGCAGACTGCAACATCGGAGGTACTCCGCCTCATCAGCGCCCACCCCGGCGATCTACACACCGTGCTCGACGGCATTCTCAGTAAGGCGATTGAGTTGTGCGGCGCCGATCAGGGTGCTGCGATTTTGAAGCACGGCGATGTGCTGCGCATCGATGCGATCGTGGGTGGTGAGGACGAGAGCCTCGGTCAAGAGTTCCCGTTTGCGGCTCGGTCGGAGTCGACCTCGACCGAACCCATCTTTGTCGACGACTTCTTGCAGATTGACCTTTCGCCTGAGGCGCATGAGGTCGCGCAGCGGGCCGACATCCGCAGCACGGTCACGGTTCCGCTGCTTCTCGATGGTCAGTGGATAGGTCACCTCAACCTCAATCGTCGTGAGGTACGTCCGTTCGAACAGAAGCAGGCTTCGATCCTGCAGGCCTTCGCCGATCAGGCGGCAATCGCCATCGCCAACGTCGGCCTCTTCAACGACCTCGCCGAGTCGTTGGAGATGCAGACCGCCACCAGTGAGATCCTGCGCCTCATCAGCGCGAACCCCGGCGACCTGACCAAGGTGCTGCACGGCATCCTCGCCAAGGCCGCCGATCTCTGTGAGGGCGAGGCCGGCTCGGTCACGCTGATCGATGGCGATGTGGCTCGTTATGTCGCCTCGCACGGTGCGGCGATGGAGCCGTACATCGGCAGCACCGTCGAGACGTCGGATGGCCTCAGGGACAACTTCCAACACTCGGCCTCCGGTGCCGTGCACACCGCCGACTTCACCGAATCGACTCGAGGGTCACCGTATTTCGAAGAACTGGCCGAGGTGGCTCGGGTTCGTAGCTACGCGACGGTGCCGCTGACCCGCGATGGCGACGTCGTGGGCACCCTGCACATGTTCCGCCACGAAGTGCGGCCCTTCGACGAAGGCGAACTCTCGGCGTTGGCGGCCTTTGCCGAGCAGGCATCACTGGCCATCGCGAACGCACGACTGTTCAACGATCTCGATGATGCGCTCGAGCGCCAGCAGGCGATGACCGAGGTACTCGATGCCGTCAGCACGGCACGTAACGATCTAGCGCCGATGTTCGAACGCATCGCCTACCACGCTCAGCAGTTGTGCACGGGGAGCGTGACAGCGTCGCTCAATGTGCGCAACGGTAACCGCCTGGAGGTGGTCGCGGTCAGCTACGACGACGACGCCTCGTATGTGGACAATCTGCAGGGTTGGACCCGAGATGCCGGCGGCGTCGAGATCGATTCGACGACGCCCCTCGGCCTCGCGTTCAGCACCGCACAGGTGATCCACATCCGTGAGTGGGACCACGAGTGGGCCGACCGTTTTCCGTTGAGCCTCCTTCCTCGGCTCGGGATCGCAAGCGCGATGTTCATCCCGCTGGAGCGCAACGATGTTGTTGTCGGCTGCCTTGGGTTTCATCGGGCAGAGCCGGGTGGGTTCTCTGATCGCGAAGTGTCGATCTTGCAGACCTTCGCCAATCAGGCGGCGATCGCCGTCGACAACGCGCGCCTGCTCGCCGAGATCGAACAACGCAACACCGAACTCGGTGAGTCGCTGGAGCTGCAAACCGCGACATCGGAGGTGCTTGCTCTGATCAGCGCCCATCCCGGTGATCTGCCCACGGTATTGACCGGAATTCTGAGTCGGGCCGCAGCTTTGTGCGACGCGGATGACGGGGCCGTTCTGCTGCGTGATGGAGACGTGTTGCGCGCTGAAACGGTGTTGCGTGTGGATTCCGAATCGTTTCTCGGCCGCGAGTTTGCGTTCGACGACGACAATGTCAATGTGGTCGCCCGTGATCAGCGTGCGCCTGTGTTCGTCGACGACTTCCAGTCGTTTGCGCTTGATCCCATCGGTATCGGGATTGGCAAAGAGTTCCGGATTCGCAGCTTCAGCACCGTCGCGCTGATGAGCGACGACGAATGGATCGGCAACCTCAACCTGTCGCGTCGGGAGTTGCTGCCCTTCGACACGAAGCTCGCGCCGATTCTGCAGGCCTTTGCTGATCAGGCGGCGATCGCGATCGCGAACGCGAAGTTGTTCAACGACCTCGATGAGTCGCTGGCGCGACAGCAGGCGATGACCGAGGTGCTCGATGCTGTAAGCACCTCCTGACTCGATCTGCAGCCTGTGTTCGATGCAGTTGCGCATCATGCCAATCGTTTGTGCCACGGCACTGGGGCATTCGTGGTGATCCGCGAGGGAGACGAGAGCGTTATCGTTGCTGCGGACGGCCCGGTGTCGAATGGGCAACAGGCGGCCCTACGCGCACCGAACTCGGGACGATCGACTACGTCGTATGTCTTGGCGACGGGACAGGTGCTACACATTCGGAACTGGGACGAGATGCCAGCCGACGTCTATCCCGATTCGCGAGCGCGTCTCTCGGGAGAGTTGTCGCTGCTGGCCGTGCCGATGATGCGCAACGACACGACCATCGGCGTCGTTTCGTTCACGCGTCCGCAAGCCGGTGGCTACACCGACGCCGAGGTGTCGCTGCTGCAGACGTTCGCGAACCAGGCAGCGATCGCGGTCGACAACGCGCGCCTGCTCGCCGAGATCGAACAACGCAACACCGAACTCGGTGAGTCGCTGGAGTTGCAGACCGCGACATCGGAGGTGTTGCGTCTCATCAGCGCGAACCCCGGCGACCTACCAACGGTGTTGGACGGGATCATCTCCAAGGTCGCTGCGCTGTGCGATGCGGACGCCGCCATCGTGTTGATGCGCCATGGCGATGTATTGCGAACCGACGCTGTCTTTGAAAAGGGCGTTGATGAGTTCGCCGTCAAGACAGGCATCGGGGACGAGTTTCCGGTGGAGCACTCGGGCATCAACCTTGTGGCCCGCGATCGTGGTGCCCCGGCGTTTCTCGACGATTTCTTGGCGACCGCCCGCGATGCGCTTGCTATCGAGGCTGCGAGCAAAGGTGCAACGCCGCTTCGTAGCTTTGCCAGCGTTGCCCTCGTGCAGGACGGCACTTGGCTCGGCAATCTCAACGTGTATCGATCAGAAGTGCGTCCCTTCGACCCGAAGCTCGCGCCGATCCTGCAGGCCTTCGCCGATCAGGCTGCGATCGCCATTGCCAACGCGAAGTTGTTCAACGATCTCGACGAATCGTTGGCGCGCCAGCAGGCGATGACCGAGGTGCTCGATGCCATCAGCACCGCTCGGCTCGATCTGCAGCCCGTCTTCGACGCCGTGGCACATCACGCCAATCGTCTGTGCCACGGCACGGGCGCCGTCGTGATGGTGCGCGAGGGTGACGAAACGGTCATTGTCGCGGCCGAGGGTCCCTTTCTGAGGGAGGCCCCGCTCAACCCGCGCACCGATATTGCATCTCGATCGTCGACAACCTCGTTCGTCATGTCGACCGGCGAGCTGCTGCACATCCGCAACTGGGACGACATCCCTGACGACGTGTTTCCTGAGTCCCGTGGCCGGGGCGCGATGGGCAAGTCGCTGCTGTCGGTGCCGATGATCCGTAACGACCAGATCGTTGGCGTGGTGGCATTCTCGCGCAGCGAAATCGGCGGCTTCAGCGACGACGAAGTGTCGTTGCTGCAGACCTTCGCGAATCAGGCAGCCATTGCTGTGGACAATGCGCGTCTGCTCTCCGAGATCGAGAAACGCAACAACGAACTCACCGAGTCGCTCGAATTGCAGACCGGAACGGCCGAGGTCCTCCGTCTCATCAGCGCCAACCCCGGCGACCTGCGCACCGTGCTCGACGGCATTCTCGTGCGCGCCGTGGCACTGTGTCGGGCAGAAGCCGGTATTGCAGTTGTTAGGCATGACGACGTCTTTCGCTTCGGCGCTCAGGTCGGCTTTAGCGACGAAATCGTTGGCTCGGACCTCGGTGGTGACTCGCTGCTCAACAGGTCGACAGCCGAACGTCGGCTGCCCATCTTCATCGACGACTTCCAGGCGCTGGAAGAGGATCGATATAGGGAATTTGGTCGGCGGTTCTCCTTTCGGAGCACCTTGATGGTTCCGCTCCTCCGGGACGGCGAATGGATTGGCAACCTCGACATGGTGCGGCGCACCGTCGATCCATTTGGGCCCAAGGACGCAGTCATCCTGCAGGTCTTTGCTGATCAGGCAGCGATTGCCATCGCGAACGCGAAGCTATTCAACGACCTGGATGTTGCACTCGATCGCCAGACGGCGATGACCGAGGTGCTCGACACGGTGAGCCCGACGCGGTTCGACCTGCAACCCATGTTCGACATGGTCGCGCACCATGCCAATCGGCTGTGCAGCGGAACGGGTGCCACCATCAACATTCGTGAGGGCGACGGCCTGCGATCGGTGGCCCGTACTGGCCCGGCGACGAGCCTGCTCGAAGTTGGGCACGTAACAACTATCGATCACACATCGCCCATGGGCGAAGTGGCGCTGACCCGACGGGTGGTGCACATCAGGAACTGGGACGATGTCCCCGCGGACCAGTATCCCAATTCGCTCACCCGCGGTTCCGGCCGCAAGAGCGTGCTCGTCGTACCCATGCTCCGCAACGATTTCGTCGTTGGGGTGATCGGCTTCAGTCGCAAAGAAGCCGGCGGCTACACCGACGATGAGGTCTCGTTGCTGCAGACCTTTGCCAATCAGGCCGCGATCGCGGTCGATAACGCACGCCTGCTCGTCGAGATCGAGCAACGCAACAACGAACTCACAGAGTCGCTCGAACTACAGACGGCAACGAGCGAGGTGCTGCGTCTCATCAGCGCCAACCCGGGTGACCTTCATACGGTGCTCGACGGCATCCTCTCCAAGGCTGCGGCGCTGTGCTCAGCGCCGGCTGGCAGTGTGATGCTCCGACACGGCGATATGGTCAAGTTCGAGGCAATGTTCGGTCGAAGCGGTATCCACAACCTCGGCCGCGAGATTCCAGTACCCCAGCTTGGATCCGCGCTCGTTGCGCGCGATCGACGGACACCTCTGTTTCTGGACGACTTCAGTGCTACAGCAAAGGATCCATTGGGGATGGAGCTCGCGGCTGCGAACGAGGTTCGCAGCTATGCGACCATTGCGTTGTTCCACGAGGACGAATGGATCGGCAATTTCATCGTGTTCCGGCACGAAGTTCTTCCCTTCGACCCGAAGCTGGCCCCCATCCTTCAGGCCTTCGCCGACCAGGCGGCCATCGCCATCGTCAACGCCCGGCTGTTCCAGCAACTCGAAGAACAGACACGAATCGCGGATGAGGCGAACGCTGCCAAGGGCTCGTTCCTGGCCACGATGAGCCACGAGATCCGTACGCCGATGAACGCGGTCATCGGGATGAGCGGACTGCTGCTCGACACCGATCTGGCGCCGCGCCAACGCGAGTTCGCAGAGATCATCCGTTCCAGCGGCGAGTCGTTGCTTGGCATCATCAACGACATCCTTGACTTCTCCAAGATCGATGCCGGCCGTCTGGAACTCGAGGAGCATCCGTTCGATCTCCGTACGTGCGTGGAATCGGCCTTCGATCTCGTCACCGAGCCAGCTGCGCGCAAGGGTCTGGAGCTCGCGTTCCTCATCGACCCGTCGGTACCCGACGGCGTCAACGGCGACGTCACCCGCTTGCGCCAAGTGTTGGTGAACCTGCTCGGCAATGCGGTGAAGTTCACTGAAGTCGGCGAGGTGGTGCTTACCGTCGAGTCGGGCGACGAGCCCGGTCAACTGTGCTTCGCTGTTTGCGATACCGGCATCGGTATTCCTGCCGATCGCGCCGACCGCTTGTTCGAGGAGTTCAGCCAACTCGATTCGTCGACCACCCGTAAGTACGGCGGTACGGGGTTGGGCCTGGCCGTGAGTAAGCGTTTGGCCGAGTTGATGGGCGGCACGATGTGGGTGGTCAGTGAGGCCGGCGAGGGTGCAACCTTCCACTTCACGATCAGCGCCGAGGCCGCTGATGTGCCCTCACGCACCGCTGCTGCTGGCGTGCCAGCCGACATGGCCGGCAAGCACGTGCTCGTGGTCGATGACAATGCCATCAACCGTCGCATCCTCGATCTGCAGACCGAGGCGTGGGGGCTGGAGTGCCAGTCGGTCGAGTCGGGTGCCGAAGCGTTGAGCCGTTTGCAGCGAGGTGATGCGATCGACCTGGCCATCCTCGACATGCACATGCCCGAGATGGACGGACTCGAACTTGCCCGCCGCGTGCGCGCGCTCAGGCCCAACCTGCCGCTCGTGCTATACACCTCACTCGGCGGCGCCGAGAGCATGGACCCGGTGTTCGCCGCAGTGCTTGCCAAACCGGTGAAGCAGTCGCAGCTGTTCGACACGCTCGTCTCGCTACTGTCCGCTGGTGGCAGCGGTGCAGTTGCGTCGCAGCCGCAGGAGTCGGTGGCAACGCTCGGCGAGCGTCATCCGCTGCGCATCCTGCTGGCCGAGGACAACACCGTGAACCAGCAGATCGCACTACTCGTCCTGGAATCAATGGGCTACCGGGCCGACGTGGCCGCCAACGGTTTGGAGGCTGTGGAGGCGCTTGCCAACCTGCCCTACGACGTGGTGCTGATGGACGTGCAGATGCCCGAGATGGATGGCCTCGAGGCCACACGGCGCATCCGTGCCCGACCCTCCACCACTGGTTCACCACACATCATTGCGATGACCGCCAACGCGATGCAGGGCGATCGCGAAGCCTGCCTTGCTGCGGGCATGGACAACTATCTCGCTAAGCCGATCCGCCCCGAGGAATTGGCTGCGGCGTTGGCGAAGGCGCCTCTTCATGACGGTGGTCGAGAGG
>JAYUWK010000081.1:0-38732 GCA_043753895.1 Actinomycetota bacterium | reverse complement strand
CCCTTGCTGCTGTAGGCCATATGGGAACGGTGGTCGTCACTGTCCACGTGGACACCGTCCCAACAATCGGGAAACGTGACCAGCATCCGTAGCGGTCGGCTCTGTGGGCACGTTGGCGGAAGGGCCTTGCGGTCGATTCCGGCCCCGCATGTCCAGGCCACAACCGCAATCGATTGCGGCACTGTGGCACCGGCGTTCCCGGCCACGATCTCGAGTCCGGGCGGATACGCCCGCACCGTGGTGGGATCGATGCCCTCACCCGGGCGGTAGTAGGCCACGCTCTTCACGGGGGTCAACATCGTGTCGCCCTGCATCAGTGCAGGCGCCCAGTACGCGCCCGTATCCGACGGTTGGTCGCACAGCGTGGTTCCGGCGAGCAGTGATTGATAGGTGGAACCCGCGTTCGTGGTGGTGTTGCCGAAGAACACGTGTAGGTGCGACGCACCGGGCGCATTCGGGAACACGATGGGGTCGTCCTCGGATGCATGGCTGAACGGGCACTCCACCAAGAACTGCGGCACGCGTCCCTGGGCTCCGGCAACCGGCACGTCGGGCGCCCCCGTGATCACCTGCGCGACCGCTCCAGCTTGATGGCCAACGTGCGCCGACGCTGGACTAATCGCGGTGGTGTTACTGCACGACCCGACGATAATTGCAGTTGCAACAACGAGTGCCGGCAGGCACCACGATGGTCGCCAACTCACGGTGTGGGCTTGGACGGTACCTTGATCGATGCAGTGTCGATCTTCTCGGGTACGTCGGTGGCCGGACGTGCCGGCGCGGTTGCTGCGTCCGGCATGTTCTTCTGGGTTGGCGGCTCGGGCGACGACGTCTTGTAGTCCTGCGACGGCGGGTGCTTCTCGTTGAGCCAGTTCAGCACATTGAGGCTGCCCGCCTTCCAATCGCCGCCATTACCTATTGCGTCACACGGGAAGAGTTGCTCGAGCGCGCTGGGCGCAGAGGTTGCAAACGTGTTGCCGGTGAAGCAATTGCCGAGGGTATCGAGAGCAGTGAGAGGTGAATCCTGGGCGATGTCGGCCACACGACTGTTCTCGACCACATTGCCGATGACGCGGTTGTTCATCGGATCCCAGATCGCCGGCTTGGCCACCGTCGCTGGATCGGGCACCGGGTCCTTTGCTGTATCGGCGCAGGTGCGGGTCCACGCCTCGGGCTTGGGGGGATTGTCGTTCGGATCTTCCTCGAGATATGGAACCAAGCCGATGCCGGTCTTGTCGTGGTCGTAAACGAGGTTTCGTTGGATGTCGTTGCCGACACCTCCGGCAGCGAGGATGCCGTTGCCCATCGCGAGTAACGCCACGTCGATGGCGGGCGTGTCTTGCTGATTGTTGGAGTACACGGTGTTGCCAATGATGGTGCTGTTGCGCTCGGGATAGCAGAGCTCGTAGCTACCACTGTTGGGCACGACGCCAGCACGGTTAAAGCGGAAGATCGAGTTGACGATGATCAGGTTGCCACCCGAGTTGGTACCGGAATATCCGAGACCGTTGTACTCGCTGGTCACGTCGTTGATCAATGCATCACAGGGGAAACAGCCACCCACATAGAAACCGGCATCGGGGCTACCCGCGCCGTAGCTGTGCTCGATCTGACCTTTGGTCGACAAGAACGCGTACACGCCGTAGTCGCCGTTGCGGAAGGCGGTGAGATACGACCCGCGATAGCCGGTGACACCGGTCCAGAAGAAGCCATTCTTGGTGTAGTTGCGCGCCGTGAGGTTCTCGATCGCCACGCCGTTCGCGCCGACCACCCGGATGCCATTGTCGAGCTTGAACTCGCCGTCGAGAATGGTGGTGTTGCGATCCAACCCACGAATCGTCAGGTTCGGCGTCTGCACGGTGACGGCCTCGTGGTACACGCCGGGCTTGATCAGAATGAGGTCACCCTCTTTGGCCTTGGTGACTGCGGCCTGAATGCTGGCGACGTCGTCGGGCACCGTAATGGTGCCAGCCTTCGACGGCGCCGCGCTGTCGGTGGGCTGCACCGATTGCAGGGGGGCCGACGACGGCGCTGCTGTTCCCCCCGCGGTGCTCGATGACGACGTGCTGCTCGAACACCCTGCGGCCGCAGCAAGCAGAGTTGCGGCGGTGACGAGTCGAAGTACCTTGTTCATGTTCTCCCCCATTGATTGCGATGATCCGATGGCGATGTTGTGATGGTGGTGTGCATAGTCACGGCGTGACCGTGATGGTGCCGATCATGCCCACCTTGTTGGTGCCATGGATCGAGCAATAGAACGCGTACACACCGGGCGCGCTGAACACGTGACTGTAGACGTCACCAGGATGAAACCCGGGAGTGTCGACACCCCATTCGCTACCCGACTGCGGCAACACGTTGTGATCGTTCTTGCCCTTGTTGGTGAACTCGACCGTGTCACCGACCTTCGCGCTTATCTGCGCTGGACGGAAGTTGTTGTCGATGGCAAGCACCCGCACCACGACACCGGTCGTGGCGACGGTGTCGGCTGTGGACGCAACGGTCGGCATATCGCTCGGGTCAGGAGCGCAACCCGCGAGGGCGAACACCGCTGCAGCCGCCACGGCGCCGCGACGCGCCTGTTTCATTGTTGATTGCACTGCCACGTCGATGCTTGCCCGCGATTGAAGGATCTGAATTACTGCCCAGGAAGAACGTAGTCGGCGAAGCGGTCGCGCAACGTCTTCTTGCTGAACTTCCCGACGCTCGTCTTGGGCACCTCGTCGATGAACACGACATCGTCGGGCAGCTGCCACTTGGCGACGAGCGGCGCGAGGAAGTCGAGCACTTCGTCCTTGCTGAGTTCCTGACCAGGCTCGACGACCACACACGCCAAAGGACGCTCGCTCCAGCGAATGTGGCTCACACCGATGACCGCAGCCTCTTTGATCTTTGGGTGGGCCATGAGCTCGTTTTCGAGTTCGACCGAGCTGATCCACTCGCCGCCGCTCTTGATGAGGTCCTTCGTGCGGTCGACGAGGCGGATACGACCTGTGGATTCCATCACGGCGACGTCGCCGGTGCGTAACCAGCCATCGGCGGTGAAGCTTTCACGCGAGCGCGGATCGTTGTAGTAGTCGGCCGCGATCCAGGAGCCGGCGCACTGCAGCTCGCCGCTCGTGGAGCCGTCCCACGGCACAGTGTCGCCCGTGTCGGGATCGACCACTCGACAATCGACGCCGAAGCTCGGTAGGCCAACGCTGGTGCGGAGGTCGGCCTGCTCGTCGAGTGACAGCTCGCGCTCGTTTGCCAAGAGTTGGCTGACCGCCGCGACGGGACTGGTCTCGGTCATGCCCCACGCTTGCAGGATGGGTAGTCCCGTGACCTCGCGGTAAGCCTCACTGAGCGCTTTTGGCACGGCAGAGCCGCCACACGGTATGCAGCGCAGGCTGCTGGTGTCGCGGCCGCGCAACTCGGGCAGCACACCCATCCAGATCGTCGGCACACCGGCCGCAACGGTGACCTTTTCGTTCACGATCAGATCTGCGATCGCCTTGCCGGATAGATCGGCACCAGGCATCACCAGATTCGCGCCGGTAGCGACCGCCGCGTGGGCAAGGCCCCATGAGTTGGCGTGGAACATCGGCACGACGGGCAAGATGGTGTCGCTCTCGCAGGCGCCCAATGAATCGGCGGTCATCACGCCGAACGTGTGCATGTAGGTGCTGCGGTGGCTGTAGACCACCCCTTTCGGATTGCCGGTGGTGCCGCTCGTGTAGCACATGCTCGCGGCGGTGTTCTCGGGGACCACGCTCCATTGCACCCGCTCGGCCTTCGCGAGCAGTTCCTCGTAGTCATGCATCTTCAGCCCATTGAGGTCGGCGGGGATGTCGCCCTTGCCGTCGTCCATGAGCACAAGGCACTTCACCGTGGTGAATGTGGCCAGTAGGGGCTGCAGAAGGGTCAACAGCGACCGATCGACGAAGATGACCTCATCCTCGGCGTGGTTCACGATGTAGGTCAACTGCTCGGGGAACAGACGAATGTTCAGCGTGTGCAGCACTCGACCACTGCACGGCGCAGCGAAATACAGCTCGAGGTGACGAGCCGTGTTCCACGCGAACGTTGCGACTCGACCGCTCGAGGAGATGCCGAGGTCGTCGAGCACACCGCCGAGGCGCCGTGTGCGCTCGGCCCACGTGCCGTAGTCGATGCGCTCGAGTCCGGTTGCCGTTGAAGTCGTGATGACCTTGTCGCGGTGATACCGCTCGGCACGATCGAACAGATGAATGATCGACAGCGGCGTGTCTTGCATGAGCCCTTGCACGGCATTTCCCCCACATGTTGCAACGCGATTCCGATGGGTGCACGCGTTGTCCGGTACCCGACCGGACAACGTGGACACTACTTCGATCCGCCTGGATCACCGAAGGGATGCGCCGCACATTCTCCGCTAGTGTCGGTTTCTCGTGGAAGAGATCATCGGGCTGGACAAACAGAATCTCGCACGCCGAGACCGGCGGCTGATTCTGCTCGTGTCCGCATTTGCCGTGCTCGTGGCGTGTACCCAGGTCGGTGCCATCATCGCTCCATCGCTGGTGAGGCGCAACCCGGAACTTTTGCTCGCGCTCTCGTCGCGCCTGCGTCATCTGCTGTTCGCAGTGCCGGCCGACGTGAACCCGATTGCCTATTCGATCATCGGTTTCCTGCGTATCGCCGTCGCAGCGTGGCTCTGCTACGCCATTGGGTACTGGTATGGCGACCGTGGTTTTCGTTGGCTCGAGCATCAGGTCGGGGGCGAGCCGCCGGCCATGCTGCGATGGATGCAACGAGGAGCAAGCCGCGCAGGTGGGCCACTGCTGATGTTCATGCCCGGCAGCAACATCGTGTGTGCATTGGTCGGCCAGCGGCGTATGACCATCCGATGGTTCGCGTTCTGGTCATCGCTCGGCATCGCGTTCCGGCTGGCGTGGGTCTGGGTAGCCGCCCGGCTGTTCGACACACAGCTCCGCCACGTTCTCGACTGGATCGAGAAGTACCAGTGGTGGCTGGTCGCAGCGATCTTCCTGATCACCATTGTCCAGGCGTCACGACGTGCAGCCTCACCGCCTGCATCAGTTGGTCCAGATGCCGAAGAGGTCGACCACCAACTGGGTGGTTCGTGACGGGAACACGCACGAATAGCCGCGCGAGTTGGTGAGCAACGCCGAGTTTGCACTGGCGAGGTCGGCGACGTAGTTCACATTCGACGTGCCGGGCCACTGATCGGTCATGCACGGATAGCCGGTGAGGTAGCCGGCCTCGACGGCATCGGTCGCGGTGAGGTTGACCTGCGCGGCCACGATCGAGTCCATCGCCAGCACATAGGAGAGATTCGACTGATGGCGCGGCGGGTCCTGTACACGCGTGTCGAGCAGGCGCTGCGGCGGCAAAGACGCGTAGCGGGCGGGCGCGCCCGGACGGTATTCGGCGGAGAGATCGACGATCAGATCCGTCTCGACGGTGGTGAACAAGCAGACCCTTCCACCGCCACCCACTCGCACGTTCACGAAGTTCGGCTGCGTGACGTGTTGTTGGGGATTCAGGTTCGACACGTTCGGGCGGGCAATGCCGCACGGCCACGCGGTGATGAAACCGTTCGCGGACGGGTCGACCGCGGTCACGTTCAAGGCCACTGCCGTTGTTGGCGATCCGCCGGGAACAGCCTGAACCTCCAGCGCCTGCCCGGGCTGCAGTCGAGTCGAGCCGCCCAGGCCTACTCGCGTGTCGACGAGACGACGAGACGATACGGGTTGTAGACCCACGGTGGAGTTGGTGGTGAGCCAACCGTTGAGGTCGATCACGAGATCCACGTCGCTGAGCGATCGCAGACACATCTGTCCGTCACCGACCGACACGATCACTGCATTTGTCGTGGTCTGACCGACCAACGGGTTCACGTTCGAAGTGGATGGTTCCGCGACGGCGGAACATGGATAGGCGCGGACCCAGCCATTTGCTGCGGCACCCACGGCGGTGATGTTGAGCGCGACGGCCGTTGCACCCGATGGCATGCCGTTGCTGGTGAGGTCGAGTACTGCCTGGCTGCCCGCGGCGAGACGGCCGAACGCTTGGCCCGCGATTCGCGTGTCGACGAGGCGAACAGGGTCGACAGCAACAAATCCTGCGGTGCCCGCCACGACGGGAAATGCCGGTGGACTCGCGGCGGTGGCAGGCGGTGTCAACGCCGGCACCGGCGCCGAATAGAACGTCGGCCGGTACAGCGCGGCGTTTGCCAACCAGACCGTGAAGTCTGCACCATTGGAAAGACCGATCGTCATCTGGCCGTTGCTATCGAGCCACGGCATCAAGAACGCGTTGTAGTTACCGCAGACGTCGCACTTGCGATCGCCGACAACGGTGATCGTCTGCGCGATCTGCCACGGGCCCTGCGCCGATGCCGCCTTGTCGATGTAGATCACCGAGCCCCACCAATCGTCGGCTTTGGTGACCGAGACGAACACATTGCCGAACCATTGCACGCTCATCGGATTCGCCGCTCCGCGCGTCATCACGGGGGCTGCGGAACCAGCGTTCGACGACCAATTCGAACCATTCCAGTATTGCGGCGTTGCCTCGAAGTGTCCGAGCGGAACGCGGGCCACGTAGCTACTGGGCATACACGACGAATCGAACTGCCCCGGTCCGACCACGTCGTGAATGAATTGTCGATAGCAGTGCCCGTACAGGTAGCTGTACTGATCGTTGGAGACGACCGACCAGCCGTACAGACCTGCCGACGAATTGGGAGCCGGGTTGAAGGACAACACGTCGAGCGTCATCGGGTCGAGTATCGCCAACCATGTACCCACCGGCGCAGCACCGAGCGTGGCCCCGGTGCCGTTGGGGTTGTACATGTCGACCATGAAGATCCACAGGTTGCCGTCGGCACCGATCTCACCATCGAGCGGCCAGAACCAACGTCGGCCGTCGATGGTCAACGCATCACCGATGACGTCGCGACCCGGCGAACCCAACACTGTGAAGCAGGTACCGTCTTGAATCAGCCCGGCGTTGTGCGCTGCATTGTTCACCGGCAGATTCAAGTTGTTGTCGTTACTGAAGAACATGTCTTGGAACAGCCACAACACCCGGCCGTTGGGCAACGGGTATGCATGTTGATAGTCACCGCCACCGAAGCCCTCGGCGCCGGGTCCGGCCCCGATGCCCGGCGATGCGAAGACGGCGTTCAACTGAGCGGCATTGAGCGTGCCGTTGCGAGTGCATGCGGCATCCGCGGCCCGAGGCGCTGCTATGGATGCGGTCGTGACCGCTGCGGCCACAAACAATCCAGCGAGGCCCACACGGACTCGCCATGACGCAAACGACGCAGATGGCACGATCACCCCTTCCTACGCTGTGAGTGCTGTGGCAGCCGCCTACAGTGATCTGAACCGTACAGCTGATGGCCAGCCAGCACCAGACCGGTCATTCGCTGGCGCTGGCTCCTGATGGAGAGCCCGATCCTGAGCCCGATCCTGAGCCCGATCCTGGGGAAGAGTCCGTCCGGTGACGATACCTGTACGACATCTGTCATCGCCAGTTGACAGAAAGCGTCAAGCCCTGTTGACGGATTTCGGAACGGAGGGGATCGTTGTGGGCAGCTCAACGAGGGTCGCATGGCATGGACCCGTTGGCGTGGTCTACAAATCTATCTACAAATCCATCTACAAATCGAGGTAGCCGTCGAGGCCGACGGTGAGTCCGGGGTGATCGGCGACGCGCTTGCACGCCAGCAGCACACCCGGCATGTAGCTGCTCGAGTCGTAGCTGTCCTGACGAATGGTGAGCGTCTGGCCCTGCGCGCCGAGGACGACCTCTTGATGCGCTTGGGTACCGCGGATGCGCAACGAATGCACCCGAATTCCTGCCGGCCCTTCACCGCCACGTGCGCCCGGGTACACCTCGTGTTCCGTGGGGTCGACTCCCCAGGTGCTCGATGCCGCGGCCATGCGCTTTGCAGTGATCACCGCCGTGCCCGACGGAGCGTCAACCTTGTGATCGTGGTGCATCTCGACGATCTCGGCGCTGTCGAAGTATGGCGCTGCGAGCTCAGCGAAGCGCATCATCAACATCGCGCTGATGGTGAAGTTCGCGGCGACCAGACAGTTGCTGCCGGTGAAGCGTGCGCGGAAGTCCTCGAGATCGTCGTCGGAGAAACCGGTAGTACCTACCACAGCGTGAATGCCGTGGATCGCCAACCACGCAAGGGTCTGGCGCGACACCGACGCAACGGTGAAATCCACCACAACCTCGGCGCCCGCGTCGACCAAGCCCTTCAGTTCGGCGCCCACGATCACGCCGTGCAGCGCCTCACCGACGGCGTTCGGATCCACCGCGGCGACGAGTTCGAGCTCTGGGTCTCCCGCAACTGCAGCACATACGGTCCGGCCCATACGCCCACCAGCGCCAACTACTCCAACCCTTGTCGTCTTGATGCTGGTCGTCATGTTCCTGAACGTAGCCGCCCGCGGGCGCAAGAGAACAAAGAGTATGAGTTCCAGGTCAGCGCGTCGGTAGTACCGATGCGTCGATCGGGCCCAACGCCACGACCGTGAGTGGTTGATGCAGGACGCGTTCGATGACGCGCCGCGTGTCGGCCTGCTGTACCGCCTCCCACCTTGCCACCTGCTCGGACACCGGGCGGATACTGCCCATCGTGGTCAGCTGACCGGCCGAACGTGCCATGCGCGAGCCGGTGTCTTCGAGACCCAACTCGAACGCGCCGGTGAGGTAGCCCTTGGCGATCTCGAGTTCGTCGTCGGTAATGCCATCCTTCAGCAAGAGATCGAGCTGTTCGTAGATCAGTTCGAGCACCTCCGGCGCATGGGCCGGTTGTGTACCTGCGTAGATCGTGAAGGCTCCGGCATCGGCATACGACGACGCTCCGCTGTACACGCTGTAGGCAAGCCCACGCCGTTCGCGAATCTCGTCGAACAACCGACTCGACAAGCCACCACCGAAGACGTGGTTCACGACGTCGAGTACCTCGCGATCGGCATCGTCGCGGCGCAGCGCCTGCATACCGAGCACCAGATGCACCTGCTCGGTGTCGTCGTCGACGATCTCGCCACGAGTCGCAGCGCCTGAGCCGGTTCGCTCGACGCGACCATCGCCAGCGGGCAGGCCGGCGAACGCCGCCTCGACCTGACGCAGGGTCTCGTCGTGATCGAGCGGCCCGGCTACTGCAACCACCGACGAACCAGCCCGGTAGTGGGCACCGAAGAAACTGCGCACGTCGCCCGGCGTGACCGACTCGACCGTGTCGACCGAGCCAGCCGTCTCGCGACCGAGTGGATGCTCGGGGAAGAGGTGACGCATGAACGCACGATGGGCAACGTCGTCGGGGCTGTCATCGTCCATCGCGAGCTCTTCGAGGATGACGTGACGTTCGTTACCGATGTCGTCGTCGCGCAACGTGGGAGTAGTGAGCACCTCGCCGAGTAGGCCCACTCCCAGTGCCTGATGGCGAGCGGGAAGGCGGCAGTAATACGCGGTGTATTCCTTCGCGGTAAAGGCGTTGATATCGCCACCCACGCGGTCGACCGTCTGGCTGATCTCACGCGCCGTCTTGGTTGCCGTGCCCTTGAACAGTAGGTGCTCGAGGAAGTGGCTGACGCCACACAGTTCCTCTGGTTCGTCGCGGGCACCGACGCCCACCCACACGCCGGCCGCGATGGAGAGGGCTCCCGGAACATGTTCGGTGGCTACGGTGAGGCCAGACGGCAGTTGCGTGATGCGAAGTGCGTTCGCTACGGATGATTCGGAGATGCGCAAACTCTACGGGCAAGCCCCCTGTTCGCCGACGTGTACCGAAAAGCTCACTGGCCGCCGACCACGCCCGAGGGCGCGGCCAGCGGCCAGTTTGCAGATGTCATGCACGGCAGTGAGCCGAGCGACGTTCAACCGTGATCAGGTAGTGATCAGCGGTGACGGCGAGGACCGCGATCGCGGCTTCCACCACCATCGCGACGCGGCGGCCGATCGCCCGTGGGGGCGGTCTCGCTGACCGGGCCCAGATCGCCGAACTCGCCACGGAGTTCGTCGTCGAAGGCATCCTCGAAGCTCACCGTGACGGTGCTCGAATCGGGGCTGGCACCGCTGCTGCGGGGCGCACGATCACCGCGATCGTTGCGGTCGCCACGATCGCTACGCGGTGCACGCTCGCTGCCGCGCTCGGTGGACTCACCCTCGCCCGACTCCATCGGCGGATCGCCGGCGGGTGACAGGCTGACCTTGCCCTTGTCGTCGATCTCGTCGACGCGGACCTCGATCTCGTCGCCGAGCGTGAGCACGTCTTCGACCGCATTGATGCGCTTGCCGCGCCCCAACTTGGAGATGTGCAGCAAGCCGTCGCGGCCGGGAAGGATGTTCACGAACGCACCGAACTTGGTGATGTTCACGACGCGACCCATGTAGACAGCACCGATATCGGCCTTGGGCGGGTCGATGATGCTGAGGATGCGGGCCTTGGCTTCTTCGACGCGGAACCCATCGACCGAGCCGATGGTCACGATGCCCTGCACGCCATCGTCATCGACGTTGATGTCGGCGCCGGTTTCCTGCTGGATCGTGTTGATGACCTTGCCCTTGGGCCCGATGATCTCGCCAACCTTGTCGAGCGGCACGAACACCGAGATGATCTTCGGTGCAGTCTCGGACACTTCCGAACGGGGCTCGCTGAGGCATGCGTTCATGTTGGCGAGGATGGCATCGCGTGCTTCCTTGGCCTGGGCCAGGGCTGCAATCAACACGTCGGCGGGAATACCGTCGATCTTGGTGTCGAGCTGCAACGCGGTGATGGCATCGGCCGTACCGGCAACCTTGAAGTCCATGTCGCCGAAGGCATCCTCGGCGCCGAGGATGTCGGTGAGCGTGGTGTATTTGCCTTCGGCGTACACCAGGCCCATCGCGATACCGGCCACGGGAGCCTTGATCGGTACGCCGGCGTCCATGAGAGCCAAGCTGCCCGAGCAGACAGAAGCCATGCTCGTGGAGCCGTTCGAGGCCAACACTTCGGCAACGAGGCGCAGCGCGTAGCTGAATTCGTCCTGGCTGGGCAGCACGGGAATGAGCGCACGGGCGGCGAGCGCACCGTGGCCGATCTCGCGACGCTTGGGCGAACCCACGCGACCGGTCTCGCCGTTGGCCCACGGAGCCATGTTGTAGTGGAACAAGAAGTACTTGTGGGTCTCGGGATCGAGCGTGTCGAGCAGCTGGTTCATGCGCGGCATGGCCAACGTGGCCACGTTCATGACCTGAGTCTCGCCACGCTGGAACAGGCCGGTGCCGTGCGCGGTGGGCAAGACGCCGACTTCTGACGACAGCGGCCGTAGATCGCGGGGGCCGCGACCATCGATACGCATGCCCTCGTCGACGATGCGCTTGCGCACCAACTTCTTGGTGAGGCTGCGAACGGCTTCTTTGACTTCCTTCTCTCGACCGGCAAACGAGCCCCCCTCACCGCAGAGCGCGGCGATGGCGGTTGCGGCAGCGGCGTCGGTGGCCGCATTGCGGTCAGCCTTGGCGCTGATGGTGACGGCATGTGCCAAGGCATCGTTGGCCACGCCGGCAACGGCGTCGAGCACTTCGGGTGCGTAGTCGAGCTGCGCAGTGAACTGCAACGGCGTGATGGGACCCTTGGTCGCAATCACGCTGGCGACGAGCTGACGCTGCAAGTTGATGGACTCGTTGATCCACACCTTGCAGGCCTCAAGCCCACCAGCGAGCACTGATTCGTCTACCTTGGGGGCGCCGTCGGCGTAGTAGGCGAAGCTCTTCTCGGTGCCACCGGCTTCGACCATCATGATCGCAACATCGCCGTTGTCGAGCTGGCGCCCGGCGACAACAAGTTCGAACGTGGCGGCTTCACCTTCGGCATAGGTGGGGTGGGGAATCCATTCGCCGTCCTGGCTGAAGGCGATTCGCACGGCACCGATGGGGCCGTCGAACGGGATGCCGCTGATCATGAACGATGCCGAGGCAGCGTTGATGGCGAGCACGTCGTGCGGGTTCTCCTGGTCGGCACCGAGGATGGTGAGCACGACCTGGGTCTCGTTGCGGAAACCGTCGGGAAAGCACGGGCGCAAGGGGCGATCGGTGAGGCGACAGGTGAGAATGGCTGCCTCGGTGGGGCGGCCCTCACGACGGAAGAACGAACCGGGGATCTTGCCGGCTGCATACGCACGCTCTTCCACATCGACGGTGAGTGGGAAGAAATCCATACCGGGACGGACATCTTTTGCTGCGTTCGCAGTAGCGAGCACGGTGGTACGGCCAATACTGGCCAACACCGCACCCTGGCTCTGCTGAGCAAGTTTGCCGGTCTCGAAGGAAATGGTCTTGTCGGTACCGGAAACGGCACCCGACACTCGGATGGCTTCAGCCATGTCGAGCTCCTTTCAAATCGGGCGCGTTGTTTCTCACGCCTCGACGGTTGGAGCGGAGGCCGGTTCCCAGTCGGCGGTGTCGGTACTGCAACCATGGCCACAAGGCCGTGACCGCATCAACACAGTCCGTACGGGCTGATCAGGTGAGGTCCGGGGAGCACCGGCAGAGGCGACTGACAACCGATCCAGTTGTCCGCTCTGATGGTTAGTTTGGTGCAAGAACAACCTGCACCGAACGAAACCTTACCAGCAGTGGGGCCTAAAACGGCGTGATGGGGCGCAGCTCAGACGGGCGTGTCAGGAGGCGCGGGTGCGTCGGCAGTCGTCGCGGCGGGTTCGCCCAGCGCCGCAGAGATGCGATCAAAGCTGACCGCATCGATGTTTGCGTACACCAAGTGGGCGCCGGTGAAGCGTTCGGCTTCGGTGACGAGCGCGTCCATGTACACATCGGTGAGCAACAGCACCACCGTTGTCGTACCGGCCTGCACTGCCTCGCGGAACCACGCCACCCATTCGTCGGGCACACCGAGATCCACGACCTTGGCCGTGACGGCGCCTGCACCCGCGCCGATCACTCCGCCGGCGATCCAGCCAACCGGGCCGGCGACGAAGAGACCGATGAGACCGGCCCACATGGCACCCGATGCAGCGGCGCGCCCCGGCGAGGGGTCGGTGGTCTCGACGACATGGGTGCTGCCGTCGTCCTTCTTCGTCACGATGACCGCGTCGTGCACCTTCAACAGATTCTTCGACCCCAGCCGTGATGTCGCGGTCATGAACTCCTGCGCGCGGTACTGATCCTGGAATGAGATGCCCACAAGGGTCTGGGGGATGTTGTCGAGTTCTGACTTCACGAATGACCTCTGCTGCTTGTTTCTGGTGCTGCTTGTTGATCGGCAACGCTACTGATCGACGCGCCAATTAGGCTCGCGGTTGATGTTCACCGGAATCGTCGAAGAGCTCGGCACCATCGAAACGGCCGAGAAGGTCGACACCGAATGGGGTCCCGGGCTACGGCTGTGCATCGCCGCGCACACCGTGCTCGAGGGTTCCGACATCGGCGCCTCCATTGCGGTGAACGGTTGTTGCCTCACGCTCGTCGCCCGCGTCGACGACTTTTGGGAAACCGACGTCAGCGACGAGACGGTGGACCGTACCAACATCGGAATGCTCATACCCGGTGACCGCGTGAACCTGGAACGGCCGACGGTATCAGCCTCACCGCGTTCGACCCCACCGACGACACGTTTCGTGTGGCCGTGATCCCGCACACCTCCGCGGTCACCACGCTTGGCCTCCGAGCAGTCGGCGCGGTCGTCAACATCGAAGTTGACATCCTCGCCAAGCACATCGAGCGTCTGGTCAGCCCGTATACCGCGTCCGATCCGGGGGTCAGAGCCGGCGCCCGATCCGACGTGGGCCGTTGACTCACTGTAGGATCAGGCTCGCACGGCACACCGGATTCTCGGGCCACTTCTCACAACGGCTCGCAGCGTCCGCCGCGTACTAGCAAATCATCGGTTTCCCACCCTCCCATCACTTGGAGCTTTTGCTATGTCGCGACCAGTCGCCGCTGCCACCGCAGCGGACCTCATTCATGCACCCCTGAACGATCTGCTTGCCGCCGCTCGCGACGCACGTGATCACGCGCACGGAACGCGCATCACCTATTCGCCGAAGGTGTTCATCCCACTCACCATGCTGTGCCGCGATCAGTGCGGCTACTGCACGTTCGCCCAGCCACCGGCACGTGTGGAAAAGCCGTATCTGTTGGCCGAAGACGTGCTCAAGATTGCTCGTCAGGGCGCCCGACAGGGTTGCCACGAAGCGCTGTTTACCTTGGGCGAGCGACCAGAGGATCGCTACGAGGTCGCTCGTATCTGGCTGCGCGACAACGGGTACGACAGCACGGTTCACTACGTAGCCTCGATGGCCAAACTCGTACTCGACGAAACCGGACTGCTCCCCCACGCCAACGCGGGCGCGCTCTACGCCGATGAACTCGGGCTGCTGCGACCCGTGTCGCCCAGTCAGGGGATGATGATCGAGTCGCTGCGCGACGATCTGGCCTGCCATCGCAACGCTCCGGACAAGGTGCCCGCTCGGCGACTGGCCACGCTCGAAGCCGCCGGCGAACTGTGCATCCCCTTCACCACCGGCATCCTCGTGGGTATTGGCGAAGACCGTTCCGACCGCATTGACGCACTGCTCGCGATTGCCGCGTCGCATGCGCGCCACGGCCATGTGCAGGAGGTGATCGTGCAGAACTTCCTGCCGAAGCTGCGCACCGGGATGCAACATGCAGCGCCGTGCCCGCCCGAGGAGTTCCTGTGGAGCATCGCCGCGGCGCGGCTGATCCTTCCGGCAGAGATCCATCTACAGGCACCGCCGAACCTCAGCGACGACTTCGGTGTGTTACTCGACGCCGGCATCGACGATTGGGGCGGTGTATCCCCCGTGACTGCTGATCACGTGAACCCCGAACGGCCGTGGCCAGAGCTCGATCGCCTGCGCGAGGTCACCGAGGCCCGCGGTTTCGCGTTGGCGCCGCGGCTCACGATCTATCCCGAGTTCGTGCATCAGCCGGACACGTGGCTCGACCCCGCGCTGCATTTCGCAGTGATGGACCGCAGCGATGCAGAAGGCATGAGCCGCGACGACCCCGGCTCGGTGTGGCCCGAGAAGGTCACCGCGGCGGATGTGGTGCTCGATGGCGCCGAGGTGGTGCTGATCGGCCATCGCAGTTCGCAGTGGTACAGCGGCGCAAACGTGGAACCGACGACACTGATCCCATTGGACAACGCCGCTGTCGCGCGCACCCGACCGGGATCGGCAATCGACGAGATTCTCGATGGTGTACGCATGGGCCACGAGGTCGGTTTTGATGAGATCGTCGCACTGTTCCGCGCACGAGGTCCGGAGGTGAACGCGATCGCGGAGTTGGCCAACGATCTGCGTATCGAGGCCGTCGGCGACGCCGTCACATGGGTACACAACCGCAACATCAACTACACCAACGTGTGCACGTTCAAGTGCAAGTTCTGCGGCTTCTCGAAGGGCAAGCTCAGCCTCAACCTGCGCGGTACGCCGTATCTGCTGACCCTCGAGGACATTGCCAACCGGGCTCGTGAAGCGTGGGAGATGGGTGCCACCGAGGTCACGCTGCAGGGCGGCATCCACCCTGACTTCGATGGCGACTACTACATCGACGTCACTCGCGCAGTGAAGCAGGCCGTGCCTGACATGCACGTGCACGGGTTCACTGCGCTCGAAGTCACCGAAGGCGCGCGACGGCTCGGCGAGAATCTGGAGACGTACCTGTACCGGTTGAAAGACGCCGGCCTTGCATCGTTGCCGGGCACGGCGGCCGAAATTCTCGACGACGAGATCCGCGCCATCCTGTGCCCCGACAAGATCAACACCGAGGAATGGCTCGAGTGTCACCGTGTCGCACACAGCATCGGGCTCGGCTCGAACGTGACCATCATGTTCGGCTCGGTGGAACACCCGCAGAGTTGGGCACGGCACATGCTCGTGACGCGCGATTTGCAGAAGGAAACCGGCGGGTTCACCGAGTTCGTCGGCCTGCCGTTCGTGCACATGGCATCGCCGATCTACCTGCAGCGCAAGTCACGCCGCGGACCCACCTTCCGCGAAACGCTGCTGATGCACGCGATCGCGCGCGTCGCGTATCGCGGTCACATCCCCAACGTGCAGGTGAGTTGGGTGAAGATCGGGCTCAGCGGCGCCGCACAGATGCTGCGCGCCGGGTGCAACGACATGGGTGGCACGCTGATGAATGAGAACATTTCACGCGCAGCGGGAGCCGCGCATGGACAGGAGATGACCCCGCAACGGTTCACGCAGTTGGCAGAACAACTGGGGCGGCGCGCCGAACAGCGCACCACCAGCTATGGACGAGTTGTTTTGCCCGCCGCTTTGCCCGCTTACTAGCGGCGCAGGCCGAGCTTCGCGATGATGTCGCGGTAGCGCTGCACGTCGCGGTTCTTCACGTAATCGAGCATGCTGCGGCGACGGCCGACGAGCATGAGCAGACCACGACGGCTGTGGTGGTCCTTCTTGTGCATCTTGAGGTGCTCGGTAAGGTGGTTGATACGTGCGGTGAGCAACGCGATCTGTACCTCGGGTGAGCCCGTGTCGCTGTCGTGGCGCTTGTGCTCACCGATGACTGCTTGCTTTTCCATGATCATGCCTTCCAAAAGGAGGTCGCCCCGGGCCAACGACTCGGTGGCATCACACGAGCGCACTCTCACGAGAGCCCTGGCGGACCATGCAAGGCTAGGGCCACGGTGCGCCGCAGGCAACCTTGCCGCCGCTACCGTCGTGGCCGTGAGTCCTGACAACTCTGCCATCCACATCGCCGGAGTGAGCAAACGCTTCGGTGATCTGGTCGCGCTGGACGACATCTCACTCACCGTGCGCGGCGGTGAATTCATCACCTTGCTGGGACCATCGGGCAGTGGCAAGACCACGCTCTTACGCATCATCGCCGGGCTCGAGCAGCCGAGCGCTGGCGACGTGGTCATCGAAGGCGCGTCGGCCACAGCAGCCCGCGCGGCCAAGCTCATTGGTTGGGTCCCACAATCGCCCGCGTTGTTGCCATGGCGCACTGTCGAGGCCAACGTCAACCTCCTGACTCAGGTCAACCAATCGGCCAATCGCCCCGACCCGGTGGACACCGCAGCGCTGCTCGATAGAGTCGGCCTCGCCGGCTTCAAGAAGGCGCTCCCCCACGAACTCTCCGGCGGCATGCAACAACGCGTCGCGCTGGTGCGCGCGTTCGCGCTCGGTGCGCCGATCCTGCTGATGGATGAACCGTTCGCAGCACTCGACGAGATCACCCGATTCGAGATGCGTCACCTGCTCGTCGATCTGTGGCAGAGCTCGGGGGCTGCGGTGGTGTTCGTCACCCATTCGCTGGCCGAGGCGGCGTACCTCAGCGATCGTGTCGCCGTGCTCACGTCGCGCCCCGGCCGGGTGAGTGCCGTCCACGACATCACCGCGCCGCGCCCACGGGTTCCGGCGCTCGAGGACACCCCGGAGTTCTTCGGCACGGTCACGTCGTTACGCGATTCGCTGCGGGTGGCCATGGTCGCGGAACCGCAGCTATGAAGATCCGCTCCGTCGCGGCCCCGGTCATCGGCGTCATCGCGTTCTTCGGACTGTGGGAGGTGCTCGTTCGTGCGGGCAACGTGCCCACCTACGCGCTGCGCCCGCCATCGCAGATCATGCGTTATCTCATCAACGACAGCACCGGTTTTCCGAAGGCCACTGTGCAGACCGGCGTCGCTGCGCTCGAGGCTTTGCTGCTCGCTCTGTTGATCGGTCTCGCGTTCGGGGCATTGATGGCAGCATCACGTTGGTTCGAAGAAGCTGCGCAGCCGGTGCTCATCCTCGTACAGGTCACGCCGTGGGTGGCCTACAGCGCGTCGGTGGTGTTGTGGATCGGTGGCGGCGCCAAGCCCGTGCTGTTCGTGGCCACGCTCGTGTGCGTGCCCGCGTTTGCCTTTGCGTCGATGATGGGGCTGCGTTCTGCCGACCCGGCATCGCTCGAGTTATTGCGCTCCGTCGATGCTTCGGCGTGGGAGACTCTGTGGCGACTTCGACTCCCGAACGCTCTCCCCAACCTGTTCACTGCCGCCCGCTTTGCCATTGGCTTGGCGTTGGCCGCTGTCTATTTCACCGAGGGTGGCGCCTTGTCGAACAACGGCCTTGGTGCCATCGGCCGCAAGGCACTCGCCGCAAACGCGGCGCTGCCGCTTTGGTCCACGGTGTTCTGCTCGGCCCTGCTTGGCGCCATCGCGCTCGTCACCATCAGCGTCCTCGAACGCACTCTGTTGAGCTGGCACGCCTCGCAGCGGCGCGCAGCACGCTGAACCATTCGTTCGTTCGCTACGGTTCACGCCATGACTGGTTTGCCCGAACTTCGCGCCTCGATCGACGAACTCGACCGACGTCTCGTGCAGGTTCTCGCCGAGCGCCTACAGGTCTGCCGTGAGGTCGCCCGGGTCAAGGAGGGCTCCGACACTCCGGTCATCCAGCCCACCCGCGTTCGCGATGTCATCACCAGTCGTCGCCAGTGGGCCATCGATGCAGGCGTGGATCCCGACTTCGCCGAGCAGGTGTTTCGCGTGTTGCTGGCCGAGACGCATCGCATCGAGGTCGCGGGCAATCGTCCCGATGCAGCACCCGACAAGGCCGCGGCACCCGAGAGCACACGATCTGCGCTCGACACCGTCGCAACACGCATCGATCACGTGGTGATTGCCGTCACCGATCTCTCCGAGGCCGAGGCCACGTTCACCGAGCGGCTCGGCTTCCATCGCGTCTCGCCCTCTGAAGACGAGGCCCCCGGAATGCGCGTGGTCGCCGCGGGTGGCGTCACGATGGTGCTCGTCGGTCCAACAGCCAGTCCGGCGGTCGCGGCGTATCTGCAGCAACACGGCAGCGGTATCCAGCACGTGGCGATCGATGTGTTGAATGCCGGTTACGCACGCGCTGCACTCACCGCCGTCGATGCGCCACTGCTCACCGACGTCGTCATCGACTCGAACGGACACGAGCAGTTCTTCACCCTGCGCGATCCGTCGATCGGAGTGCAGTTGGGGTTCATCTCGCGCACAGGCCACCGCGTCGGCGTCGGCGCGACCAATGTGTTGGCGCTGTTCGAGGCCCTCGCCGAACGCGAGTGACCAGCCGCGCCGAACGTGTGTCGCTGGTCTCAGCGATCAGCCCGCCTGCGTCGGGAGATTCACGCACCGATACCCTATGCCCCATGTCATCCAAGTGCCTTGTGGCCACTGTGCTCGCCTGCTCCGTTGTCGCCGTTTCGTGCAGCAGTACGTCCACCAGCCCCGCGACCACACCGGCGACGACACCGCTCACGATCCCGGCAGCCGATCAGGTCGTTTCGGGCAAACCCTTCCCCACCGCCCGGTGCGATGCCAACAAGGCCGCAGGCACAATCACGTACCTGTCGAGCTTCGATTTCGCCGCTGCCGCCAGCATCGTGGACGTACTCGTCGCCAAGGAAAAGGGCTACTTCGATGCCCTCTGCCTGAACGTGGAAGTCAAGGCCAGCTTCTCCACAGCGAACTATCCGCTCATCGCCGGAAACCAGGCGCAGTTCAGCAGCGGCGGTTCGTTCAGCGAGGTCGCTGCATTCGCCGCCGACAACGCCGATGCCGATGTCGTTGCGCTGGCGGTCGAGGGCAAGACCGCGATCGACTCGTTGATCGTCAAAGAAGGCAAGGCCACGAAGTTGAGCGACCTCAAGGGCACAACCATCGGCGTGAAGGGCAAGATCCCCCCGAGCGTGCAGGCAATGCTCGCCAAGGCAGGCCTCATCGAGGGCACCGACTATCAGACCGTGCCGGTTGATGGTTTCGACCCGAAGGTGCACATTGCGATCCCGTCCATCGTTGGCTTCCCTGGTTACAAGAGCAACGAGCCTGGCCAACTCGACCGAGCCGGCATCAAGTACACGCTGTTCGATCCGTCGGCCAGCGATATCCCCGGCAGCTTCGGCATCGTCTACACCAACCGTGCCTTTATGACTGCTCATCCCACCGCTGCCGAGGACTTCATGCGCGCCTCGATGATGGGCCTCGCTGACGCCATCGCCGATCCGGCCGCCGCGTCGAAGACCGCGCTTGCGATGATCGACAGCAACGGCAACCCCAACTTCTTGTCGCCCGAGGGCGAGACCTTCCGGTGGAACACCGAGTCGAAGTTGGTCACCGACACCACGCCCGAGGGAGAAGCTGTCGGGCTGCCGAGCGCCGCCGGCCTGCAGGCCGAGGTAGACGCCTACGCGAAGATCGGCTTGTTCGGCGGCAAGGCCCCCGACATCGCCAAACGCTTCGACGCCTCGGTGCTGCAGGCCATCTACGGCACCGATGGCAAGGTCATCTGGCCCAGCAAGTAGCGATTGCACGCCTGGACCACGAATAGGGCCGTTCTGCCCTCGTCCAGCAACGCCACCCCGGAGTACCCTCAGCGTGGAAAGGGTGGTCACATGACTGCTGCCACGTGGGTCGATGGGGAAACATCCCAACGCGTACGAACCGCGCACGCCGATGCGGCCGCGCACATTCCGCGGGGAAGCAAGATCGTGCTGCACAAGCGCGGCACCACCTTTGTACGCACCATCAAGGGTCCTCCCGGTGCGCCCACGGTGGTGCTGCTGCACGGGTGGTACGCCACGGCAGCGCTCAACTGGTTCCAGGCCTTCGAGCCGCTGAGCGAGCATTTCCGCGTCATTGCTCCGGACCTGCGCGGACATGGCCGCGGCATCCGATCGAACCGGCGCTTCCGTCTCGCTGACTGCGCTACCGATGTGTCCGAGACGTTGCGCGCGCTCGATGCCGGCCCGGCGATCGCCGTGGGTTACTCGATGGGTGGCCCCGTTGCGCAGCTGATGTGGCGTGATCATCGCGAGTCGGTGAGCGGCATGGTGTTGTGCGCCACGGGAGCCGATTTCTTTCCCGGCAACCGAGAGCGTTACGTCTTTGCGGCACTCTCACAGATACTCGCCGGCACCACCCGGCTCGGCACACTGGCCAGTTTTGTGCCGGCCACCATTGCACGACGCATCCTCAACGTGAAGCCATCCGAGCGTGACCAAGCAATGGTCGATTGGGCCCGGCGCGAGATGAGCAAGCACAACATGCGCATGCTGCTCGAGGCGGGTCAATCGCTGGCGACCTACAGCTCGCGTGAGTGGTTGCACCGAGTCGATGTGCCCACGTCGGTCCTCGTGACCACGCAGGACTCAGCGGTGCAGCCGGTGGCTCAGTTCCGCATGGCGAGCACCATCCCGCACTCACATGTGAACCTGTTGGCCGATGGCCATGTGGCGTGCATGAGCCCCGACTTCGGTCGCAAGCTCACCGATGCCTGCCTCGATGTGCAACGACGTGTCGAGCAACAGGCCCAAGGCCACTGGCCAGCGATCGCAACGTCGGTTGCGCTGGGCTGATTGAGGCTGGGCCGGCTCAACTGGGCCGATTCAACTGGGTTGGCTCAGCTGGGCTGATTCAGGCGTTGCCCATTGCCCATTCGAGTTCGTCGAGCGAATCTTGGATGCCGTCGGCGATGCGTTGCGGGTCGTCCACGAGATCTGGACACGAGAACACACCGATGTCGAGATGACCGTTGTGACTGAAGGCGGTGATGTTCAGCCCCATGCCCATGAGCAATGGCCCCATCGGGAACATTCCCTCCACGACCGCGCCCGCCACGTACAACGGCACAGGCGGGCCCGGCACGTTCGAGATCACCAGGTTCACCGCGGCCGGCATCCTGTCGAGATGCATCGTCGTGTAAAGGCGAGAAGCGAGTCCGATCAGAGCGGGCGGCGCTGTCTCGGTGACGCCGAGGTGGTGATGCTCCTCGAGTGTCTTGTGCATTTGTTTGCCCCGTGATGCGCTGGTCGCGACCGCTTCGAGCCGCTCGATGGGGTCCTCGATCTGTGTGGCGAGCTCCACGAACATCGAACCGACCTTGCTACCGACGCTGTCTTTGTCGCCGGCTTTGCGCAGCGACACCGGGCACTGCACCACCAACGGGTGTTCTGGGAGGTCGTCATGCTCGCCAAGGTAGGCGCGCAGCGACCCGGCACACAGTCCGAGCACCACGTCGTTGAGCGTGATGCCGAACGCACGGCGTACCAACTTCACCCGTTCGATGTCGATGGTTGCCATGCCGAGCTTTCGGGTCGCCGTGAACTCACCGGTGAGGTGCGTTCGCGGCGCGGTGTACGGCATCGCCGGGCGCTTGGGTGCGATCAGGCTTTTCGACGCAGCGAGACCTTGGCGGATCGACTGCGCGCCGAATCGAAGCAGTCGTATGGGTGTCTGCACTGCAGTGTTGATCACGCCGCGAGTGAAGAGTTCGCCGTCGGACGGTCGGTCGATATCGATCATGTGCACACCCTCGGTGGGGGCGGCTCGCGGTTCGGGAGTGAGGTCCATCATCACCTCGCTCAGACCCGCCCCAGAGATGCCGTCGATGAGCGCGTGATGCACTTTGGTGAGCACGGCCGCGCGGCCGCCTTCGAGGCCGCCGATCACGTACACCTCCCACAGCGGACGACTGCGGTCGAGCTTGCCTGCGACCAGTTCACTGACGGTCTCGCACAGGTCGATATCGCTTCCTGGGGCTGGCAGCCATACGCTTTTGATGTGATATTCGACATCGATCGGTGGGCCCTCGATCCAGCCCGGCAGGTCGACGCCAAACGGCACATCCACCAGCACCCAACGGAACTGCGGCATCTGTGGCAGCCGCTCCATCGTGAGTTCACGTACGCGTTCGAAACTGAACCGACCTTCACTCCTTACTGGGTCGACGATCACCAGCGACGCAACGTGCATGTGCCACGCAGCGGTCTCCCCGTATAGGAATGCTGCATCTTGACTCGACATCCTTTGCATCGGCACTATCCCCGATCAAGGCCGTGTTTGCGGCCCCCTCACTGGATAGCAACATACGTCGGGCACCGCCCGGAGGGGAGGGTCCTATGGCCCTAGTTCTCTGCATCACCGGAGCCGCTGCGGCGGCCTTCACGTTGGTAGGGCTCGTGTGCCCACGACGACCCTATTTCCTGATCCCGATAACATTCTTCATCAGTTGGCTCGCCGGTGATCTGGCCGTGTTCCACCTCGTTGCGCAGATCATCTTCACGGCGATCGCCGTCGCGATGGGAGCCGCCGGTTCCTCCACGGGCAAGGTCGGACTCGGCCTGATGGTGGTGTCATGGGCCGGACTCGTGGCGCTGATGATTCGCCATCGCGCCGCGGCCGCCCCACTCGACGCCGCGCTGGCTGTTGCCGTCGGCCCAGACCTGGCGTCAGTTGCTGCCGAGCCCGTTCCGCTCAGCACGATCCTTCGGCCATTCTCCCCCAGCCGCAAGGGGGTGCGCATCGTACGCGACGTGCCATACGGCGAGTTCAAGCGCAACCGGCTCGACGTCCTCGCACCGGCCGACGGTCGCACTGGCTGCCCGGTACTCCTGCAGATCCACGGCGGTGTCTGGATGATGGGCAACAAGAAGCAGCAGGGGCAGCCGCTCATGCGGCACCTCGCTCGCCAAGGTTGGATCTGTGTGGCGATCAACTATCGGCTCAGCCCGAGGGCCACGTTTCCCGACCACCTCATCGACGCCAAGCGCGCACTTGCGTGGATTCGCGAGCACATCGGTGAGTACGGCGGCGATGCGTCCTTCGTGGCCGTCACCGGTGGGTCGGCCGGCGGGCATCTGTCGGCACTGATGGCGCTCACCGCCAATGATCCGACGTTTCAACCCGGCTTCGAAACGGTAGACACCAGGGTGAACGCATGTGTTCCGGTGTACGGCGTGTTTGACTTCCTCGACCGCGACGGGCTGCACAAGGGGCTGATGGAACCCGTGTTGTCGAAGGTGGTGATGAAGAGCAACCCGGTTCAGGCGGCCGACGCCTGGCACGCCGCGTCGCCACTGTCGCACGTTCGACCCGACGCCCCGCCATTCTTCGTGGTGCAAGGCGCACAGGACACGCTGGTGTGGCGCGAGGACGCGCGCGCTTTCGTCGATGCACTCCGCAAGGTGTCGACGAGCCCGGTGGGTTACGCCGAGGTACCGTTCGCGCAACATGCCTTCGATCTGATGAACACCCGCCGCAACGTGTACACCGTGCGCGCCATCACCCGATTCCTGGAGCACGCCCATACTGGTCAGTAGCACCGAAGTTCCGTTGCACAGGCCCAAGACGGGCCCGGGAGGCGCAAGTTCCGGCCGTCGCCAGCGATCGGCGATGCTCGCCGCGGTCGGATCAGTGTGCGGGCGGCGATCCCCCGGTGTGGGCGTAGGTCTTGGAGGTGATCCACCACCGGCCGTCGATGCGTGCCACGGTGAAGTAATCGACAAAATCGCAACCGAAATAGTCATGCTCTACCAGCACCGCTACCCCGGCATCGCCAACGACGTCGACGTTGCGCACGTCAGCGGTGTAGTTCGGACCTGCCATCGAGGGGGCTGCTCTCGACCATTCCGATGAAGTCACCGATCGGCACGTAAGTGGCCATGTCACCGATGTGGCCGAACATACGGGCGTCGGGATGAAACGCCTGCTTGAGCTTGGCGGCGTCGCCCTGCGCGCCATCGATGTAGAGCTGGACGACAGCTCTCACGGCCGCGATGTCGTGTACGTGATCCTTCATGTGATCCACACTTCCATGTGTACTTGTGAACGTGCACCCTAATCACACATCACGCGACCCGAAGGACGCCCGATGGACCTCGCCAAAGCGCAGCGGAGGTGCTGTGCGAGGAACTAGAAGTAGATGATCGACTCGGCCTTGGCTTCGGCGGCGTCGAGGTCGTCGGTGTAGGCGCCGGTAGAGAGGTACTTCCAGCCGTTGTCGCACACGATGAACGCAATCACACCTTCGTCGATCTGCGATGCCACCTTTGCAGCACCAGCCATTGCCGCACCGGCTGAGATGCCGGCGAAGATGCCGCATTCGCGGGTGAGGCGCCGGGTCCATTCGATGCTCTCGCGCGGCCGCACGACGCGCTTGCGATCCAGGATGTCGAAGCCGTGCCAGTTGTCGAAGATGGGCGGGATGTAGCCGTCCTCGAGATTGCGCAGACCCTCGACACGCTCGCCGAGCGGCGGCTCGATGGCGATGATCTTGATGTTCGGATTCTGCTCCTTGAGATAACGACCCGTGCCCATCAGGGTTCCACTGGTGCCGAGTCCGGCGACGAAGTGGGTGATCTCGGGCAGGTCGCGCCAGATCTCGGGGCCGGTGCCCTCGTAGTGGGCGCGCGGGTTGGCGTCGTTCGCATACTGGTACATGAAGCACCATTCGGGATGCGCTGCGGCCATCTCCTGCGCGCGACGAACGGCACCATTGCTGCCTTCTTCGCCGGGGGTCAGAATCAGTTCGGCGCCGAAGACCTCGAGCATCTGGCGGCGCTCGATGCTTACGCTCTCGGGCATGAGGATCTTGATCGGGTAGCCCTTCATCCCGGCAATGGCCGCAAGCGCAATGCCCGTGTTCCCCGACGATGGCTCGATGATTGTCTGGCCTGGCACCAAGCTGCCGTCTTTCTCGGCCTGCTCGATCATGCTCTTGGCAATTCGGTCCTTCACAGAACCGAATGGGTTCTGGCCCTCGAGCTTGCCGTAGATACGCACGTTGGGGTTCGGTGACAGCACGCTGACATCGACCATGGGCGTGTTACCGATTATGTCGAGCACGTTTTGGTATGGCAACACGGTGACCTCCGGCGAATCCCGATGTAACTGGTCGGGATTATATCAATCGTACGGAGTCAGTCCTCACGTCCGGTGCGCAATGAGTAGCCGGGGCTACCAGCCTCCATCCATTCCTCGACGAACGAAAAGAACTCGGCCCCGAAGGGATCTTGGTCGTGCATCGGCATGCTGCCGCGACGGATCACCCAGTCGTGAGGTGCCAACGCCTCTGCAGCGCGCAGATGCGTGGACGCACCATCGTTGTCGCCACGATCGTGCAGCAGCACGCCAACACGACGGTGCAGGCGGGCCAATTGCAGCTCGGGTGACGGGCGTTGCATGTTCGCGACGACCTGTTCGTCGTCGAGATCGCGCTCGTTGCGCAGCACCCAAGCGCGCAACAGATCGTGATGCACGGCCGAGTCGATGTGTGCGAACGCGCGGAACCGATCGTCGCCCATCGCCGTGTCGGCGGGGCGCACAATACGGCCGTCCTCGTCGATCCACACCGCAGCCGGGACGTTGACGATTCCGTATCGCTCGGCCACCACGTAATCACGGTCGACGAGCACAGTGAGTCCCGGCGAATGTGCAGCCCATTCACGAATGGCGGGCACATCGCTGTCGATTGCGACCGCAATGATGCTCAGGCCGTGTGGGCCGAGTTCTTCTTGGAGTTGCTGCCACACGGGCAGCTCATAGCGACAGCCTCACCAACTGGACCACGCGAGGAGCAGCACCTTGCGGCGATTGAAATCGTGCAGACTCACCGGCTCGCAGGCCAGGTTCGACAGCGTGAAATCGGGCGCCTGCAGCGTGATCATGTCCTGTGCACGTAACGGCGCCGAAGCGGCGAGTGCCGCGACACCCCGTTCGGGATCGGTGACAGCGCTGAGCCCGATGATGGGCGCTGCCTCTTGCAAGTCCACCAGCCCATCGACGAGCACTTTGTCGGGGTGATAGATCGGAGCGCACACGTCGCCGCGGCACATGCCCTCGGACTTCAGCGTCCAGCCGGTAAGCGCCTCGAATGCGTCGGGCTGCATGAGCCAACGCGAACCCAACGCCACCTCGACCTCGACGTGCTCAGTGTCATTAATGACGGTTGCGGTGCGTGTCGTACTCATCGTGGCCCTCTCGATTGGTGCGGGTCAGCCGACCGCAATCGGCTCTTCGGCAATGGTCCCGTTTGCAAGTAGGTAGCTGCGCGCCTCGGGAGCGTCGCGCTTCAGACTCACGATGACATAGTGCCACGTGGGATCGGGGGCCTGGTTCACATCGGTCTGGCTGGGGTACGGCTCGGTGTGCGTGTGGCTGTGCATCACGCCGATGATCTCCAACCCGTCCGCCTCGGCTTCACGCTCGGCGCGCAACATTGCCCTGGGCTCGATGGTGTACACCTTGGCGGATCGGGTGGTGTTGTCGCAGGCCACGAACCGCACCACCTGCGAGCCGCCGGGGCGCCCCACCAAGAGGCCACACGCCTCTTCGGGATAGCGGTCGTAGGCCTGAGCGACCATCTCTGCGAACGCGGAACGGGAAACAGCCAACATCGCCGGCGAACGCTAGCGGTACGCTGGCTGCTTCCTCACCACGCAGCCAACACAGCACCTCGCAGATTCAGATCACCCCACTATGGCAACCGACGGCATTCAGATCATCGCCTCCAACAGAAAGGCGCGCTTCGACTACAACGTGCTCGACACGTTCGAAGCAGGCATCGTGCTGCACGGAAGCGAGGTCAAGGTACTGCGTCTCGGACACCTGCAAATCGCCGATGCGTACGCACGGGTGATCAACGGTGAGCTGTGGCTCGACGGCGTGCACATCCCGCCGTATGCCTTCGCCCACGGTGTCGGCGCACACGACCCCGATCGCGCCCGAAAGCTGCTGATGAAGTCGGGCGAGATCGCCAAGATCGGCGCCCGCATCGCCCAAGAGCGGCTGAGCTTGGTGCCGCTGAGTTTCTACTTCAAGGAAGGTCGCGTCAAGGTCGAACTGGCGCTGGCGCAGGGTCGGCGCAAGGGTGACAAGCGCAATGCGATGGCCGAGCGCGACACGCAACGCGAGATGCAAAAGGCACTCGGTCGGCAACGCAAGGGCATGGACGCCTAAGTCATTGTCGGCGTCAGCCCCTGTTTGTCATTTGCTGTGGGCCAGCACCGATCCGGCTGCGTGCCAACCGCTCATGCCGTGCACGCCCGGCCCGGGCGGGGTGGACTGCGAGCACAGCCACACGCCGGGCACCTTGGTGCGATACGGATCGAGGGCGAGTCGGGGTCGCGCCACGGTCTGCCACGGAGTCATCGCGCCGCCCGCGATGTCACCACCGATATAGGACGGGTTGTACGCCGCATAGTCGGTGGCGGTGGTGACGCGGCGATGCACGACGAGATCGCGCCAGCCCGGTGCGAACCGGTCGAACTGCGCCTCGATTCCGGCCGTCGCGTTGTCGGCGGTGCATCCGTTGGGCACATGGCGGTAGGCCCAAACAACGTGCTGACCGGCGGGCGCTCGGCTGGTGTCGACCACCGAGGGTTGCGTGACGATGACATAGGGCCGATCGGGAAGGCCGCCATGTGCAGTCTGTGCCTCTGCCCGCGCCACCTCGACTGGCTCGCCACCGAGATGCACCGTGGTAGCCGATGCGCACGCAGAAGCGGCCCAGGGCATGGGGGCGGACAGCAACATATCGATCTTCCACGCCGCGACACCGTGCTTCCAGCGCGGCGCCGACAGGCCGGCGATGTCGGCGAACTGTCCGGGCGTGACATCGAGCAGAGTCACTTGAGCGCGGGGCAACTCGCGCAGCGTTGCGACGCGCCGGTCACATTCGATCGTTCCGCCGTGCGCCGTGATCACCCCGACGAGGGCATCGACGATGGTCTGGCTTCCTCCCGCAGCGACGGGCATGCCCACTGCATGAGCCGCAGCAGCCAATGCATATGCGACGCCGGCCGTCGCGGGTTGGCGCAGCGACACACCCGAGTGCGCTGCGAGCCCGGCCATCAGCGCCCGCGCCTCACGGGTGCGGAACAGTCGGGTCGCAACGGCGGCGGGAAGCCCGGCCAACATCCCGAATCGAGCCATCTGCAACGGATGGTGCAGCAGTGCGCCCGCCACCGGGCCGAGCACAAGCGCACTCACGCGGTCCCAATCGCGTGCGAAATGCCCCACGGTGGAATCCCAACGCTGTGCGTCGTCGCCGAGGCCCGCTGATGTCTCGGCCAGATCGCGGTACAACAGCGCAGCACTACCGTCATCGAACGGATGAGCGAGTGCGACCGGCGGGTGCAGCCACTGCAGCCCGTGAGCGGTGAGATCGAGTTCGGCAAACGCAGGTGACGCCGCACCGAAGGGATGCACCGCAGCACAGACGTCGTAGATCGCACCGTCGGCGAGTGGTTTCGTACGCGAGCCACCACCGATGGTGGACGACGCTTCGAGGACCAGAACCCGGCGGCCGGCGACGGCGAGGCGCGCAGCAGCGGTCAAACCATTCGGACCGGCTCCGACCACCACGACGTCGTACTCATTGCGAACCTGATTCACGGCCTGATTCATGGATGCCAACGGTATCGAACTCGCCACCGTTGTCGGTGGTGCCAGCCACACCTGTAAGACACACGGTTGCACCCTGTCGCCACGGTGCCGCGGGCCACACGATGACTGCATGAGAATCGCTCGCGAAATCACAGCTATTTCTTGGATACCTTCGGAGGCCGTCGCGGGGCTGGCCAAGTTGCCATTCGGTTCCGGCCTGGCGCACTACGACGCGCCACCTCCGGACCACATCGGCGAACCGGGGGCCACGCTCGTGGAGTTGCGTGACGCCGATCGATTCCGCTTTGCCAACAATCTGAGCGCGTGGATCGATGTCGACGACCTCGGCAATGTCGCGGCCGCTGGGTACACAGGCGGTGGCCTCATCGGATCGACCACGTTGACGCTCGGCGCGCCCGTCACGATTGCTGCTGTCGCACTTCCCGACAAACAGGCCGAGCCGGAAATCGGCGACGGCTGGGTGCGCTTCCTGCAGACCGCCGGCGGCCGCACCGGGGTGCCTGCGCCACGCACCGTTCGGCGCGCACCGTTCGTGCAATATCACGCGCCGATTGCATGGTCGACGCTGTCGCTCACGATCCATACCGATGGTCGGGTCGAGGGTTCACTGGTCGGCGCCAGCCCGTTCCCCCGGCACTGGGTGTTCGACGAGACTGGTGCGCTGACGGCCAAGTCAGGCATTGTGGATTTCAAGAGCTGGTACAAGAACGCATTCGGTGACCACACGCCCTGGGGCGACCTCGACTCCCCTGCGCTCGTGACGGCCGTCGAGACCGCGCTTGAGCGCGAACTGTCGCACAGCATCATGCGCGGCGGCAAAAAGCCGTCGATCAAGAAGGTCTCAGCGGGTGACGTGCTGGTGAAGCAGGGCGATCCCGGCCACGAACTGTTCATCCTGCTCGACGGAGTGTTAGGCGTGGATGTCGATGGCGTGGAGATCGGCGAGCTCGGACCCGGCGTCGTCATCGGCGAGCGGTCGACGCTCGAGGGTGGCCTGCGGACTGCAACGCTGCGGGCTGTCACGGCGTGCAAGCTTGCCGTGGCATCATCGGTGGATATCGACCGAGAGGCACTGCAGCAACTGGCGCGGGGTCATCGGCGCGAGGAGACCATTGGATGATCGCTCGATGAGCACCACCATCACCGTGCTGTTGGCCGACGACAACATCATCGTGCGCGAAGGCGTTCGGGCCATGCTCGCCCGCAACACCGACATCGAGATCGTCGGCGCCGCCGACGACTACGACACCCTGGTCGCCGCGGCAACGGAATTGGCACCGAACGTGGTGGTGTCCGACATCCGTATGCCGCCAAGTTTTCAATCAGAGGGCATCGACGCCTGCAAGGAGATCCGTAAGCGCTATCCCGGCACCGGCGTCGTGATCCTGTCGCAGTTCGACGACCCGGACTACGCGATCTCATTGTTGAGCGAGGGCGCAGCCGGATACGCGTACCTGTTGAAGGACCGCATCGCCGAGGGCGACCAGCTCGTCGCCGCCATACGCGCCGTCGCAACCGGGGGCTCGGTACTCGACCCCTCGATCGTCGACGCGATGCTCAGCCCGGCAGTACGCAAAGGTGGGCTGAGCGCGGATGACGAAGCTCTGCTGAAGATGCTCGCCGAGGGCAAGCCGATGAAGGCCATCGCGGTCGTACGACACACAACACCGGCATCGGTGAACGCCGACGTGGAGCGCGTGTTCGCCCACCTCGCCAAGAGCGCGTCTGCCGGGGCGCAGGGGGCACTGCGCCGACTGCGCATGCTGCACGAAGCGATCGTGAGCCGCGAGGAGCAGGGAGAGTCATTGTCACGTTTGCTGCCGGGCGGTATCGCCGAACGACTACTCGCGTCGGGCCACGGCATCGGCGAAACCGAGCGGTTGAACGTGACGGTAGTGATGTCGGACATTCGTGGCTACTCGACCATCGCTGAGCACGCCGACCCATCGGTGCTCGCCGGTCAGTTGAATCGGCACCGCGCGGAAATGAACCGTGCCATCATCGGTGAGGGTGGAACCGTCATGCAATACGTCGGCGACGCAGTGATGGCGGTGTTCGGCGCTCCGGAGCCGTCCACCGATCACGCCGATCGCGCGTTATCGGCCGCCTACGCGATGCACGCCGCGCAGGCACGAGTCAACATCGAGTGGGTCGACACTGGTCTACCCCCGTTCGAGATCGGCATCGGGTTGTCCACGGGCGACGTCGCGGCTGCGCTGCTCGGTTCAGAGGAACGCGCCGAGTACACCGTTGTGGGCGATGCGGTCAACCTGTGTCAGCGTCTCCAGCAGTTCGCAGCCAACGGCCAGACAGTTCTCAGCGAACCCACCTGGCACGCGCTCACCGCCCAACCTGACGACGCGGAGCGTCTCGATGCAGCACTCGTGAAAGGTCGCGATACGCCGGTGCAGCCATACCGAGTCGGGATAGCAACGGTTGCATCCGGAGCAGGCGATGGCTGAGCTCGATGAACGAGTCTGAGGGATCAGGCGCGGCGATTCTGTACCGGTTCCGTGCGGAGTTCCGCACCGGCTGGCGGTCGGTCGCGGTCTCGGTGATCATTATTGGAGTCGCGCTCGGCGCTTCGTTGACTGCCTTCGCCGCGGCGCGGCGCACAGCCACGGTGTTCCAGCGCTTCGTCGATGCAACGAAGTCCGAGGACGTGTTGGTCGCTCCAAACACCGCATCTGCAACTGCGGCGATGACCACCGAACGCCTCGCTGCGCTGTTGGGAGTGGAGACTGTCAGCGGCCTCAACGGCTTCGCGTCGTTCCGAGCAGATAGCAGCAATCCCTACACAGCGTTGGTCGCAACCGACAACCAGTTCCTCAACACGGTCGGCATACCCCTCATTCGCACTGGCCGACTCCCCGACGAATCGCGATCGAATGAGGTCTTCGCAACCCAGCCCGCGCTCGACGAGCTCGGCCTCACCGTCGGCCAGACGTTCTCGCTCACCGTGTGGCCAGAGGTGAACAGTGGCAACGTCGCGGACCTCGCGACGGATGAGAACTTTGCCAAAATCAAGCGGGGGGAGTTGGGACAGAACCGAACCTTCACGGTGGTCGGAGTTGGTCTGGTCATGCAGTCAGTAGCCGTACCAGATCGGTCAGCGCTCGTATTCACAAAGGCCCTGTACGACGAAACCCATGCGGGACCGATCTTTTCGGGGTTTCTGGTTCGCCTCGTTCCCGGAACAGACCTCGCGACCTTCGAACGTGAGGCATCCGCGCTGACGCCTGGCGAACAACTCAACTTCCAAACTACGGCAAGCACTCGTGCGGCAACGCAACGCATTCTTCGTCCGCAGGTGCTGGCTTTGTTGGCCTTCGGCATCGTGATGGCGATCGCCGCTCTCGCTTCGTGGGCACAACTCGTCGCCCGACGAGATCGATTGATGGCCGAAGACGATCGGGTCTTGCAGACTCTCGGCATGTCGAGCGGCGATCGGCGCATCGTCGAGATCGCGCGCACCTTCGTTATCGCCGTCTCGGCGGCGGTCGCCGCGATCGCTGTGGGCGCGTTCGCCTCGAACTTCATGCCCATCGGTGAGGCATTCCGAATCGAACCGAGTCGTGGCTTCGACTTCGACGCGCTCGTACTCCTCGGTGGGGCCATGATCGCGATGGTCGGCGTCATCGCGATTGGGGCAGCCGTCGCACGGCGTTCGGCAGGTCAGGCCGAACCGCATTCTGAGGTTTCGGGACTCAGCCGCAGCGCGCGTCGCCTGGTTCAGTCGCCGGCACTGACCACGGGCGTTTCCAACGCGCTTGATTCGTCCGGCACCGGTACCGCCTCGCCGATCCGATCGACACTGATCGGCGCGACGGCCGGCGTGGTGGTCGTCTCGCTCGTGACGACGTTTGCGCTCAACCTGCGCGCCTTTGTGAACGACGCCGCCGCGTTTGGATGGGGTTGGGAGGCCACGATCTATGTCCAGGACCTGCCCGGGCACGGGAACCACGACACGGTCCGCGCGGTGGGCTCGATACTGGATGCCGATCCAAAGGTACGGGGATGGGCGACGGCTGATGTTCTCCAGGGCCAAATCAATGGCAGGCCGCAACCGATCATGGGTATCAGCACCCAGGGAGGCGAGGCCGTGACCCCAACCATTACCGCAGGACGCGCTCCAACATCTGATCACGAAGTCGCGCTCGGCACCCGAACGGCTCGCAGCATCGGGGTATCGATCGGTGACTCCGTCAAGATCAGCCAAGGCACCAGCGAGGACACCTTCGCGGTGGTGGGCCTTGTCGTGCTCCCGGGGCTCTCGTTGAACGACGCCGACACCGCCACGTTGGGCGGCGGCGCGCTCGTAACGCTCCCTGCGTTGGCGAAAGTGTTCGGCATCACCGATCCTGAGTACGCCGGATCGGCAATCCTCGTTGATCTCGTACCCGGCGCATCGACCACGGCGTTCGTTGAACGGTTCCGTCCAGCCGACGTGTCGGCGGGCCTGAGTACCGCCGACGTGACCGTGACCGGACCCGGCATTCCTTCCGTGTCTGGATATTCGATCGAGGCACCGGAGGTCACGGCATACCGACGCCTCGTCTCGACGCCAATTGCTCTCGCCGCGATCCTCGCTGTGCTTGCCGCCGCCACCGTTGGCTTCGCGTTGGTCGCATCGATCCGCAGGCGTCGGCGCGACTTCGGAATTCTGCAGGCACTCGGATTCACGCGGAGACAGGTTCGATTTACGGTGGGCTGGCACGCAACGACGATCGCTGTTTTCGCCGCAGGAATCGGTGTCCCGCTTGGTGTGATCGCCGGCCGCCAAGCGTGGCTTTCCGCCGCCCACCAAATCGGCGTGCCGGAGACCGCCGCTGTGCCCTGGGCCTTTGTGGTGCTTGCACCGATCGTGGCTATTGCGGCTGCGAACATCGTCGCGGCACCCTCTGCTCGAGCGGCAGCAATGACGTCCCCGGCCGAGGCGCTTCGTGATGAATGATCTGAACGCCAACAAGCACTACGACCAACAACAGCAAAGCACAGCAACAGCAAAGCACAGCAACAAGGGAGTGAATCATGATTGATCCAGTCATCGAGGTCAAGGGCGTGTACCGCACGTTCGAGGCAGAGACAGCCCCGGTACGTGCGCTGCGCGGCGCCGAGCTCAGGGTGATGAACGGCGAATTCGTCGCCGTCATGGGCCCATCGGGTTGCGGAAAGTCGACGCTCTTGAACATCATCGCGGGACTCGACATTCCCGACGAGGGAGAAGTGGTGGTTGCCGGTGAGTCATTGACTGGGCAGGGCGCCAACGAACTCGCCCGGATGCGCCGCACACACGTTGGCATCGTGTTCCAATTCTTCAACCTGCTCGAAGGGATGACTGCGTTGGAGAACGTGGTGATGCCGGCGCTGATCGCGGGCACGAAACGCAAGATCGCCGAAACGCGAGCAAGGGACCTCATCGATCTGCTCGGTCTGGCCGACAAAGCCAAGGCCGCGCCGGCCAGCCTCTCGGGCGGTCAACGCCAGCGGTTGGCGATCGCGCGAGCGCTCGCCAACAAGCCGACGATCCTATTGGCCGACGAGCCGACCGGAGCGCTGGACTCTGAGGGTGGCGACGAGATCCTGGAACTGTTCCGCCGGCTTCACGACGATAGCGGACAGACCATTCTGCTGATCACCCACGATCAGCCCGTAGCCGGCGCTGCGTCGAGGCTCGTGAAGATGAAGGATGGCCGAGTGATCTCCGACGGCGTCAGCGACGCCGCGCAGACCTGGCCCGTTGGCACCTCGAATTGAGCGACGTGCAATCCGACGAACCACTCCGACCCGCGTTCTGCCTCGCGGTCGCGCCTGCGGCAGCGGCGATCGCCGGCTTCTCGCTGACCCACGGCGACACGCCACAGGGCATCGACTGGGTGCGCTTCGTTCTGGTATGTGTGTGGGCGATGACCGGCGCGCTGATCGGACTTCGGCGACGCGACGAGCGCATCGGACCGATTGCGCTCACCATCGCAGGTGTGGGCGCGCTCGGCATGCTTGTCGATGCATACGATCATGCGTTGCTCGCTCGCGTCGCGCTGGGCGTTCTCCCGGCCATCGCTGCGATGCTGCTCGCATCCCTTCCCGACGGTCGGCTCCGGCGACGAAGCGCGCAGGTGAGCATGGTCGTGTTGCTCGCCTGGGGTGCCGCTGTTGGCGCGCTCGCCCCACACGATTCGTCGGGACCCGATGCCTGGCCGTTCGCGCTCCTCTGGATCGCTGCGCTCGGCATTGGCCTGAAGATTGCGCACGGTCGATATCTGTCCGCCGACGCAGTCGATCGGCGACGGATGCAGTGGGTTGGTTGGGCCATGGTCGTTTCGGCCGAGCTGTGCTTGGTCGTCATTGCCCTGCGCGTCATTGCCGACTGGCCAGCGCACGCTGCGCTCATTGCGCTGTCGACCACAGCACTCATCCCGCTGTCGCTTGCAGCAGGCACCCATGTCACAATAATCGCCCGAGTCGATCGCCTGCTCACTGCAACGGTCGGGCTCGCCGGACTGACCGCGCTCGTCATCGTGGCCTATGTCGCTGTCGTAGTCGCGCTGGGCCGATCGATGCGAGACGGTGAACGATCGTTGTTGTTGCTCTCCATGGTCGCCGCACTGGTCGCCGCGCTGGTCTACCAACCAATGCGCAATCGCCTGGCGCTCGTCGCGAACCAACTCGTGTACGGCGAACGCGATACTCCCGACGATTCTCTACGCACGTGGGGCAGCCGCCTCACCCGCGCCATCCCGCTCGACGAACTGCTGCTGCAACTCACCGAGTCGCTGCGCAAGTCGATGGGGCTCGCTGCGGCGGAGATTTTCACCGGTAGCGACGGGCGCTACGAAATGGCAGCGGGCGTCCCTCACCGCGAGGCACCCGTGGTCGCGATCGGCGAGAAGGAACGCGCCGTGGTCGCCCGCGCCGGCGTTACCGGCGGCACATGGCTCGACATCTGGATCCCCGCTCTGGCCGGCGCGAACAGCGCAGATGTCCGCATTGCACCGATCGCCCATGCCGGGCATCTGTTGGGCATGATCGTGCTCACCCGACAGCCCAACGGCGACGAATTCAACGAGGAGAACGATCGAGTCGTCACCGAGCTCGCTCGCCAGGTAGCGCTCGCGCTCCATAACGTGCAGCTCGACTCAGCCTTGCAGGCGTCGCTCGAACAACTACAACAGACCAACGTGGAATTGCAGGAGTCACGCTTGCGCATTGTCTCTGCGGGCGATGCCGAACGCCGCAAGCTGGAACGCAACTTGCACGACGGCGCTCAGCAACATCTTGTCGCGATGGCAGTGAAGCTGCGCATGGCCGAGGAGCTCATCGACGACGATCCGCCCGAGGCGGTGAAGGTGATCGGCGAGCTGCGTAACGGGTTGAAGGACGCGATCGCCGAACTTCGCGCCCTTGCCCACGGCATCTTCCCGCCGCTGTTGTCGTCGGGTGGTTTGGCCGAAGCCCTGCCGACGGCCGCGAGTCGCGCTGCGTTGATCACCACCGTCGAGACAGCGGGGATCACGCGCTACACGCCCGAGATCGAATCGACGGTCTACTTCTGCTGCCTGGAAGCGATGCAGAACGCCGGCAAGCACGCGGGCGACGAGGCCGAGATCGATGTATCAGTGCGCGATGACGGAACGATGTTGGTGTTCGCCGTACACGACGACGGGGCCGGCTTCGAAACAGGCCCGCTCGGGGTACGCGGTCATGGTTTCGTCAACATGGCCGACCGGCTCGGTGCTGTTGGCGGTCGACTCGCCGTCACATCGTCGCTCGGCAACGGCACCACCATCCGCGGCGAGATCCCACTCATCCACTGAACGGGATCCACTGAACGGGATTTACTGTGAGGGATCCGCTCAATGGGGCCAGCGCGTCAGCGGCGGAAGTCAGGGTCTCCGGATTCGGCCCACAATCGGCGAAGACTGCGTCCACCGAAGTCGTCCTTGTTCACGTACGCCGCTGCGCCTGACGTACGCGCGGTAGGTGGGAGATCAGTGAGCTCGTACGTGGACAGGAGCACCACCATCGTGTCCGGGTTCGATGACGTGATGATGGATGTTGCCGTAATGCCGTCCATATCACCCATGTTGATGTCCATCAGCACCAGATCGGGGTGTACCGCCGATGCCACCTCGACCGCTTCCTCGCCGGATTCGGCTTCTGCCACGATCTCGAAGCCCTCGAGCCGATCAATGACGGCTCGTGCAGCGTCGCGAAACGGCTGCTGGTCATCGACCACCATCACGCTAACCACCGCTACATCGTCGAGGCGGCTCATGCCGGGACTCCCCGCTCGGCAGCCAAGTAGAGCAACACCGCTTTGACGCGGCGGTTCACGTCTGGTTCCTGCGAGAGTCCGAGCTTGGAGAAGATCGAATTGGAGTGCTTCTCGATCGCTCGCTCCGAGAGAAACAGCGAGCTGGCAATTGCCACGTTCGATTTCCCGGAGGCGATCTCCGCAAGAATTTCACGCTCGCGAGTGGTCAACTGCTCGATGGGTGAGCGAGGCTTGCGTGCCCGGGCCGAGACCAATTCTTCGACGATCTTCGGGTCGACGACCGAACCACCCCGCGCCACCGCTTCGATTGCAAATACCACCTCATCAACATCGGCCACGCGATCTTTCAACAGATAGGCGCGGCCGTCGGAGCCGTCTTCGAAGAGCGCGTGGGCGTAGCCAGGTGACGAATATTGAGAGAGCACGACAACACCGACCTTCGGATGCGTTTGTCGAAGATACCTCGCCGCCTGGATGCCCTCGTCGGTGTGGGTGGGCGGCATGCGGATGTCGGTCACGACAACGTCGGGCGGATCTGCATCGACCATCTGCACCAACTCAGGCAGCGACCCGCACGTGCCCACCAGTTCGAGGTGGTCGATCTGGGTGAACAGGCGCGCCAGACCCTCGCGCAGTAACACGTTGTCCTCAGCAAGCAACAGTCTGATCGCCACAGTGTGGATGTTACCGAGCGGGTCGATTGTGGGCGGGGAGGCTATCCACACTTCGCTGGCGTGCCAGCTCATGAAACTCGTGAGGGCTTGTCGTTGGACCGCGCTAGTCTGAGCAGGCAAATTCAAACTAGAGGGGCTGACAGGTTTCGACGTCAGTGTCGCTGTTCGGTAATGCGACCCGAGTTGCTCAGACTCGTAAAACGGGGCACAAAAAAGAATTGACAACAATCAATTCGCTCTCGTCGCCTAATTTTTAGGTGAACGAAGAGAAATCGTGAGCAGAAATGCCGCACGGGGCCAATCCATCGCAGCCCGGCAACAGAAGCGGAGGATGACGGCGAGAAAGAACGCTGACCGCAGGGAAAGTCTGCTGACGATTCGGAAAGACGATTCGCGGGCCCCCACTTTCGGGTGAGGGTCAGCCGACCCGCCGGTGTTGCTGCGTTAGCGATGAAGCGGGAATGGTCGTATCAGTGTCGTTCTCCGGCTGATGGACGGGGGTTCGATTCCCCCCAGCTCCACCAACACATATTCCCTGACCAGGGGATATGTGTATAGATCGACGGGACGAAACCCCCCAGCCCAA
>JAYUWK010000080.1:0-101654 GCA_043753895.1 Actinomycetota bacterium | reverse complement strand
GCGCACGAGCGGGTGCGCGGCAATCTTGACGTGAATGCTTGATCGAACGCCTGTACGTAGTTACACTGCTGTCATTCGTAGGTCGTAGTGCCCTCAGGCTCGTCGACCGGAACTGAAATCGGGTCTGAAATCGGGTCTGAAATCACGAGTGTCACACCCCTTTCATATGGTGCGGCTCAGCGAATCGGGGCCGTGCAAGTCGGTCCCCCACCGTGCACAACTACCAATAACAAAGACATAGCTGGACATAGCTGGACATAGCTGGAAATAGCTGACACAGAGAAAGATCAGGAGACAATCATGGCGATGGAACGTGAGAAGGCGCTCGAGATGGCGCTGGCGGCGATCGACAAGCAATTCGGTAAAGGGTCCATCATGCGTATGGGCGAGAAAACATCGTTGGGAATCGACACCGTGTCCACGGGTGCGCTCGCACTCGATCTTGCCCTCGGCATCGGTGGTCTTCCACGCGGTCGCGTCGTGGAGATCTTCGGGCCGGAGTCCTCGGGTAAGTCCACCCTCGCCATGCACGTGGTGGCCGAGGCACAGCGCAACGGTGGAATCTGCGCCTACGTCGATGCCGAGCACGCGATGGATCCCATCTACGCCCGTGCCATTGGCGTCGACGTCGATCAGTTGCTCATCTCCCAGCCCGATACTGGCGAGCAGGCGCTCGAGATCGTTGACATGCTGGTGCGCTCTGGCGCACTCGATGTTGTCGTCATCGACTCCGTCGCAGCGCTCACGCCCCGCGCCGAGATCGAAGGCGAAATGGGCGACACGCATGTGGGTCTGCAGGCCCGGCTGATGAGCCAGGCGCTGCGCAAGCTCACCGGCAACCTGAACAAGACCAACACGGTGGCCATCTTCATCAACCAGTTGCGCGAAAAGATCGGGGTGATGTTCGGTTCGCCCGAGACCACCCCTGGCGGGCGTGCGCTCAAGTTCTACTCGTCGGTGCGTCTCGACATCCGTCGTATCGAAAGCATCAAAGACGGTGCCGAAGTCGTTGGTTCACGCACACGCGTGAAGGTGGTCAAGAACAAGGTCGCCCCACCGTTCCGCCAGGCCGAGTTCGACATCATGTACGGCAAGGGCATCAGCCGCGAGGGTGGCCTGCTCGATCTCGGCGTCGAGATGTCCATCATCAAGAAGTCGGGCGCATGGTTCACCTACGAAGGTGAACAGCTCGGCCAGGGTCGCGAGAACGCCAAGAACTACTTGCAGCTCAACCCGCAGCTCATGGTCGAGATCTCCGAAAAGGTGCGTACTCAGGCGGGCCTGACCACCGACATCGACACGTTTGGCGCCCAAGACGACGAGCCGATCTCGCTCGAGTCGTAACCGTTTGGTGTTCACAGTTGGCGTGGCTGGGGAGACGGCATCATTCGTCACCCCAGCCACGCGCTGGCACCGGCGCTGAAGCTGGTAGCTAGTAGCTAGTAGCTAGTAGCTAGTATCACGGTTTCATCGTTGCGAGGCGCCAGGAAACGGCATCTCAACTACGGTGCCCCGGCGGGTGCCAGCCGTGGTTTCCACAGTCAGCGCGGTACCCGGGCGCACATGCTCGATGTCGAGCATCCCAATGGCTACGTTCGTGGCGAGCCGTGAAGACCACACTGCCGAGGTGATCTGGCCGGCGGTGGATCCTCTGGCGTGCGCCGGCCACGGATCGCGGGGTGGGGTAACCGCGTCGCCATCGATCATCAACCCGCAGATTCTGCGAGACACGCCAGCGGCTGCTTGGAGACGGAGCGCCTCGATGCCAAGTGCTGCAATCGGTGCATCCAGCGAGCAATAGCGGTCGAGACCGGCCTCCAAGGCGGTGTCGGCGCGGGTCACGTCAGTTCCATATGTGAGCAGCCCGGCCTCGATGCGCTCGATGAGATTCGGGCATCCGGGACCAATATCGTATTGACCACCGGCGTCCATCAGAGCGTCGTACAGTTCGCCACCGAGTGCTGCATCGTCGACGTAGATCTCGAAGCCACCTTGTGCGCTCCACCCACTTCGGGCCACCACGAGTTGATGGTTGCGGAACTGCAGTGGCGCGAACCGAAAGAAGCGGATCTCGCGTGCCTGCTCGCCGAACACCGCTGCGACCACGTCCTCGGAGCGCGGACCCTGCACCGCTAGAGGCCATACATCGGGCTCGTGCACGGTCACGTGGAGACCGAGCCCTGCGGCGAGGCCGCCCGCCCAGAGCACGACATCAGAGTCCGACACCGAGAACCAGAAGCGATCGTCGGCCAGGCGGAGCACCACCGGGTCGTTGATCAGCAAGCCGTCATTGTCCACAACGGGGGCATACCCGCAACGGCCAACGGCAAATGAGCGCAGATCGCGAACCGTGAGGAGTTGCGCGAGCCGGGCGGCGTCGGGTCCGGCCAGTTCGACCTGGCGTTCGCACGACACATCCCATACCTGCACTGCGCCACGGAGATGGTGGTAGTCCTGATCGACTCCGCGGAAATGCGTGGGGAGCAGCATGTGGTTGTACACCGTGTATGAACGAACCCCTGCGGCCTCGACCCGGCTGGTGAACGGGGTTGAACGGAGCCGGCGGGTGAGCGCGAGACCGGGGGCGAACGTGAACGCGTCGGTCGGCAGTGTCATGGGCCTTCCCAGCGGATGCTGCAGATCTCGGCGCTACGTCCCTCGAAGTTCCAGACCCGGCCGAATGCACGCACCCGACCCAAGCTCGCTTCGGCGACGATCACTTCTGGGCCCATCCAATACTGGGTGTTCACCACGCTCACGTCCTCGCCGGCGCGTGCACCGCCGATGGGGGCCACGGCGCCTTGAATGAATTTGCCGACGGACAACGTGCGGGTTTCGCCATCGGTGACGAACGAGATCGGGGCACGTTCGGCACCGAGGTGCTCGCCGACGAGCAGCTTGAACAAGCCGGTGGTGCCGCGTGAGGTTCCACGAAAAATGGTCTGGAGCGCTTCGAACTGCTCGTCGGTAGCGCGATCGTCAATCCAGAGCGCAAGCGTCCAGTTGCCGCGCTCCATCTTGCCGGGGATGTCGAGCAACATGGCCACGTTCAGTCCGGAGAGATCGATGTCGCCCGAACGTCCGGAGTCGATGCGTACCCCCGCCCATGCCTGGCAGTAACCCTCGGTCGGTGGGTGTTTGCCAAGGGAGATCACGCATGGGCAAAACACCGTGCAGTTGCAGTTGAGGATGAGTTCACCCTCGAGGGTCCATGTGTTCATGTGGTTCCTTTCGTTCGATCGACACCCGAGATGCGGACCCTTGCGATGCGGTCCCGTGTAATGCAGACCCGTGTAATGCAGACACGGTGTGATGCATGTGATGCGAATGGCTTGTGCCAGCACCAGAAATAGCCAGCGCTGTGACAACGATGCTGGCGGCGATCAACCCGACGCCGAGCGGCACGGTGACGAAACGGCTCAGAGTTGGCAGCTTCTCGATGGTCATGACCGCCGCAGACAACACCATGAACCAGATGTTGGCAACGCCGCCCACGAAGGCCAGCAGCATCAGCGCCCAACAGCATCCGAGGCACGACAGTCCGTGGCGCGCACCCATGCGCGCCCCACCGCGGACACCATCGCGCCAGAACTTCAAAAAGAACGTCATCGGGCTCACGCACTCGGTGAGGCAATGTCGTTTCAGTGAGGTGAATTGGTACGCGCCCGCTGCTGCCAGCAAGGCGGCGCTCAGCGCCAACGAACTGCTCGATCCATTGGTGTTGATGAAATCGCGTCCGATCAACCAGAGCTGCGCCGTGGTGGCCGCAACCGAAAACCCGATCCAGATGGCGAGATACCCGGCGAGAAACGCCCACCAGGGCCGTGTCGAGGTGGCACCGAGGACGGCGCGCAGCGAGATCAACACCGGTACCGCCGTCGGCGCCATCATCGCGGTGCTCATCAGTGCCCACATCGCGAACACGCTCGCGGCGTCATCACCGTGCATCATGTGCTGGGCGCCGATGTGGTGGCGGATCAGTGCCGCCCAGCTAATGGCCAGTCCTACGATGAACACCGGCCACGGTGACCACGCAACGCGTCGTGGCGGTGCGGCGACGGTGGCGGTGTTGGCTGATCCCACGAGCGATCACTATAGTGATCGCATCGACCTGGAACGCAACTCGAACCAGCTGCACGGCCCCGTCGAACTCGACGCCCGCCTGTTCGCACAGGCCATTGTCGGCGCTCGCGTCCGCCGCGGTTGGTCCACCCGCGAGCTGTCTCACCGGGCCCGCATCTCGCAGCCGTACGTGGTGGCCCTCGAGCGATCCCGAGAGACCCGCCGGGGCAGCGGGTCAAAGCCTGCGGTGCCGAACCCCACGGTTGATGTGCTCGCGCGCCTTGCCCACGCGTTGGGCATCGACGCTGTGCAGCTGTTCGCCTCTTCGTTGCGGCCCACTGGCAGGCATGCGCTCTTGGTCGTCGACGGATCTCGGCGATCGCCGCTCGAGCATGTCCAACGTGTCGTACCCGCAGGCGTCGAGAGGTGGGTATGCGCTGACTCGGGGGGCAATGGGCCGGGCCCGAGCTCGCATGGGCATCATTCGATCAACCTCCGCCGGAGTGGGCGCCAGCCCTACGAGCCCTCGGTCATCGCGCGTTCGCTCGGTCGCGAACTCGATGCGATCGCCACGGATCTCGATGGTCACGAGGTGGGTTTCGTTTTCGGCGAGACATCGGCTGTCATGTCTCGCTTGGCCGATCCGCACGCAGTGATCTCGTTCGAGCACGAGTGGGCCGAGGTCGTGTCAGGCGCAGCCGCCAACGTTGGCGCACACGCGGCGTGGAATGTTTGTGTCTACGAGATCAGCGCGCTACGCGCGCTCGCAGCGCCCGTGAAGGCCGCTGTCGATCTGATGCGCAGTCACGACGTGATCTGGGCTGCAGAGCGCAGCACGATTGCCGACGGAACGGCGGCGGCTCGTACCATCCTCGGTCGGCTCCGCCCGCCCGACATCGCCAGCACTGCGTGGCGTACACGCGTCGATCACATGATCGCCGATCTCGGTCTGGTTGCATGAGACCCATGAATTGTCGAGCACACGAACACAGGAGCCCAAGATGAGCACGAACGCAGAAACAGGTCCGAGCAGCGTACGCGCCTTCGTTGTCGGCCCAACCGAAGCAGGTTGGTCTCGCCGCGTCACCCACCTCGGCGTCGACGACCTCGGCGCCGGCGATGTTCTTGTGAGGGTCGAGTACTCGGGTATCAACTTCAAGGACGGACTCGCCAGTAGCGAAAAGGGCCGCGTCGCACGCATCGATCCGCTGATCCCCGGCGTGGATCTCGCCGGCGAGGTCATCGAATCGAGTGCACCCGATATCTCCGTGGGTTCGAAGGTCATCGCGCACGCCTACGACCTTGGCGTCGCGCACCACGGAGGTTTTGCCGAATTGGCGCGTGTGCCTGGCGAGTGGATCGTGCCGATGCCCGATGGCCTCGATGCCCGGTCGGCGATGATGGTCGGTACCGCCGGGTACACCTCAGCGCTGTCGGTCGCGGCGCTCGAAAACGCCGGACTCGTGCCAGGCTGCGGTCCGGTGTTGGTCACCGGTGCCACCGGTGGCGTGGGCTCCATGGCAGTGGGAATGCTCGCCGCAAAGGGCTACGAAGTGGTGGCGAGCACGGGCAAGATGGACGAGGCCGCATGGCTGCATTCGCTGGGTGCCAGTGAGGTCATCGACCGTAGCGAGACGTCACCCGAGTCGGGTAGGCCATTGGAACGCGAGCGTTGGGCCGGGGCAGTCGACTGCGTCGGCGGCACCACGCTGGCGTATGTCCTACGGACGCTTCGGTACGGCGCATCCGTCGCGGCCAGCGGTCTCACTGGCGGCACGGAGCTTCCCACCACGGTGCATCCGTTCATCCTGCGCGGCGTGAACCTGCTCGGTATCGACAGCGTGCAGACGCCCATCGGTCCGCGTCGTGCGATGTGGGCGCGCATCGCCACCGACCTGCGCCCGACGTGGCTCGATACCGAAGAGCCAAGCGTCGTCGGCCTCTCCGATTTACCGAACGAACTCGATCGCATCCTCGCCGGTCAGATGCGCGGCCGCGTGCTGGTCGACCCCAGCCGCTGATGGCAGGCAAGCGCCGGGTCCTCGGCACCATCACCGAACCGGCTCGCGAGGTCGACGTGATCCATACGACCGACGTGTTGGTGGTGGGTTCCGGCCCCGCTGGTCTGGCTGCAGCGCTGGCCGCAGCCAGAGCGGGCGTGGACGTGACCCTCGTCGAGCGGTTCGGCTGCTTCGGTGGCAACATCACCACCGTGGGGGTCGAAGGCATGGCCTGGTACCGCCACGAGCAGACAGTCGAGGCCAACGGCATTGGTCGCGAGTTCGAGACTCGGGCTGCTTCGATGGGGGCAGCGGTGCCCGAGAGTCAGTCGTTGTCGTACGAACTCGACGCCGAGGGTTTCAAGGTGGTCGCCGATGCCCTCGTTGTCGAGGCCGGCATTCATCCCATGCTGCATCGCAGTTTCGTCGCTCCGATCATGGAAGGAAATGCTGTCGTCGGCATCATCACCGAATCGAAGGCCGGCCGCGAGGCGCTGCTCGCCAAACGGGTCATCGACGCCACCGGCGACGCCGACATCGCGTACCGAGCCGGCGCGCCGACGCATCTCACGCCGCGGGAGGAGATGATGGCGACTTCGGTGATGTTCCACCTCGCCGGCGTCGACAAGGCAGCGTTCATGGCGGGCATCGCCTCTGACCCGCAGACCTATCGCGACTGGGCCGGAAGTGGTGAATGGAACATCGAGACCACGGGCAAAGAGGACGACATGTTCTCGCCATTCCTGCTCAAGCCCTTTCGTCAGGCGATCGAGGATGGCCTCATCCCGCCCGATCTGTGCACGATCGGCGGTACCTGGGGCGCGATGCACGACTCGGGCGAACTCACCTACATGAACCTGATACAACTCGGCGACATCGACGGCACCGATCCCGACGATCTCACTCGCGGCGAAATCGAGGGTCGCCGACAAGCGATGCACGCGATCGAGGCCCTTCGCCGCTACACGCCGGGCTGCAGCGGAGCGCGGCTGCGTAATTTCGGCATGACGCTCGGCATTCGCGACACGCGCAAGATCAATGCCGTCTACGACATGACTGAGGCAGACGTGCGTGGTCAGGGTCGCTTCGAGGACTCGATCGGCATCTACCCCGAATTCATCGATGGGTACGGCGTGCTGATCCTGCCCACCACCGGGAGGTACTTCCAGTTGCCGTATCGCAACGTGGTGCCCCGCGGCATCGCCAATCTGCTCGTGGCTGGGCGCGCGTCGGGCGGCGATCGAATCTCGCATGCCTCCACTCGCAACATGTCGTGTTGTGCGGTCCTCGGCCAGGGCGCCGGTATCGCAGCCGCACAATCGCTGCACGACGCCTGCGATCTCGAGCACGTCGACTTCGCCGCGGTGCAGCGCGAACTCGAACGTCAAGGAGTCCGTTACCGCTAGAACGCGAGTCGTCGAGTGCCGTTTCCCAACAGGTTTGAGTGAGGGTGATCCACTTGGAACACCGAGCGTTCACACTCCCGACATCAAGGTGTCATGCCGATGAAATCGTCGGATCTGCAGGGTGATTCAAGCCAGTACGTTCGTACCAAGAAAGACGTGTTTTGGCTGCTCCGATGCTTGACACACGTCATGACCACCGGTATCGTCCGAAGCGTTGTGGGGGTACCTCTTACACGGACCATTAGCACTTAGGGGAGAAATGAACTTTTCGAAATTGAATCAGGCGCGGCGTGGCGTAGGCCCGCTCGAGAACGAGCTCATCGACGAATACGCGGCGGGTTCCATCTCGCGTCGCACGTTCGTCACCCGCGGCTCTGTGTTGGGTCTTGGCGTTGCCTTCATGGGCACCATCATTGCCGCCTGTGGCTCCGACAAGGCGGCGGCACCTGCTGGCACCACTGCAACGGGCGGCACCACTGCAACTGGGGCCACCACTCCAGCAGGCGGTACCACTCCAGCAGGCGGTACCACCCCGGCGACTTCGAAGATCAAGCAGGGCGGCACGCTGCGCATTGCTTCGCAGAAGCCCGGCAGCCCGCTTGATCCGGTAGCGATGGACAACCTGGGCAGCTACACCCCGGTCACCCAGTCATTCGAATACCTCTGCGGTAAGGGCAAAGCTGCCTCGCTGGCACCGGCGCTGGCCGAGTCGTGGAGCCCCAACGCCGATGGCAGCGTGTGGACCTTCAAGCTCCGCTCGGGTGTGAAGTGGCACGATGGCAAGCCCTTCACCTCCGCGGACGTCACCGCGACGCTCGATCGACTTGCCGGTGGCAACCTGAAGGCGTACATCGTCGCCGGTGCGGCCAAGGCCACGGACGATACGACCGTCACCGTCACCCTCAACAAGCCCGACGGCCAGTTCCCGTATCAGGTGTCGCTGTACAACCCGCAGTCGCTCATCACCCCGGCCGACTACGTCGTGGGCACCACCCTCGACAAGCGCCCAGCCGGTACCGGCCCGTTCAAGCTCACCAAGTTCGATGTCGCCACCGGCGCAACGTTCGAGGCGAACGCCGATTGGTGGGGCGGCAAGCCGTACCTCGACAAGCTCGAGTTCATCTTCTCCGATGACATAGCCACGCAGATCAGCGGTCTGCAGGGCCAAGCTGCCGATGCGATCGTGCAGTTCTCTGTGGTGGGTGGCGATGCGCTGCTCGCCGATCCGAACATCACCGTCGAGTCCATCCGCGGCGCGGCTCACCGTCAGATTTGGATGAACACCCGCGAGGGTACTTTCGTCGATGTGAAGGTACGCCAAGCGATTGCGCTCGGCTTGGATCGTCAGGCGCTCATCGACACCGTGCTCAAGGGCAAGGGCGATCTGGGCAACGATCACCCGATCGCCCCGGTCTATGAGTTCTGGGACAGCAAGCAACCCCAGCGTACCCGCGACGTCGCCAAGGCCAAGTCGCTGCTCAAGGAAGCCGGCAAGGAAGGGCTCAAGATGACCTTGCATGCTCCAAAGCTGCAGGAGATCCCACAGCTCGCCGAGCTCGTGCAGACCCAACTCAAGGAAATCGGCGTGGATATCACGCTGGCCATCGAGAGCACCAGCACCTTTTACGATCAGTGGTGCAAGACCTATGACCCCATCTGCGACGGGGGCCAAGAGTTCGGCATTGTCGACTACGGCAACCGTGGTACCCCCGACGTGTATTTGGTGAAGGCCTACACCACCGGCGAGTGGAACTCGGCCCACTACAAGTCAGACACGTTCAACTCTGCAGTGGCCAAGTATCAGGCGTCGCTCGATACGCCAGGCCGTGCCGCTGCGATGGTCGAGGTGCAAAAGATTGCCACCGAGGACGTGCCGTACGCGATCCCGTACTTCTACAACTCGCTCACCGCTCACGCTAAGAACGTCAGCGGCGTGGTGGTATCGGGCCTCGGTCACTACGAGTGCGGCAAGGCTGGCTTCACCGCCTGAGTCCGCGTCACCCGGAGTCGCTTCTTCCAGTGCCCGCGATGCTGCGCTCTCGTAGCATCACGGGCACTGGTCGCACATACCCCGGTTGATTACATTTCATCTGTCAAGGGGGCTTGGGGTGCGTCGATTTCTGTTGAAACGAGTGGTGTCGGCGATCGTCACGCTGTGGCTGCTCGCCACCATCGTGTTCCTCATCGTCAACGTGCTTCCCGGCGATGTCGGACGCAAGATCCTCGGGCCATTTGCGCCCAAAGAAGAGGTGGCGGCTTTCAACCATCGTCTCGGAACGGATCGTCCCCTACTCGCCCAGTACTTCACGTCGATCAGACGTGTCTTCACGCTCGATTTCGGCAACTCGTTCCAGAGCGGTCAGGACGTGAAGAGCATCATCTTCTCCGCGCTGTTCCGGTCGGGCAAGCTCGCACTGCTCGCCTTCGTGATCACGATTCCGATCTCGATTGCGGCCGGAATCTTTGCCGCTCGCCGCCAGGACAAGTTGGCCGACCGCGCGGTTGTCAATGTCGGTCTTGCCAGTTCGTCGATTCCCGAGTTCGTCACCGCCGCAGTATTGCTGTCGATCTTTTGCGTGCACTGGAAGCTCGGCAAGGTGTTTGCCAATCCGCCGCCCGGTACGTCGCCCATCGGTCAACTCGAGTACCTGTTGGTGCCGGCGATGGCGATGGTGATTGCTTACTTTGGTTATATCGCCCGAATGACGAGGGCCGGGGTCATCGGCGCGTTGCACTCCGATTACGCCCGAACGGCGACGATGAAGGGGCTCTCCGATAATCAAGTCATGCGCCGCCACATTCTGCGCAACGCACTGGGACCCACGATCACGGTCATCAGTGTGCAGATCGGCTATCTGTTCGGCGGCATCATCGGCGTCGAGAAGGTCTTCAACTACGCCGGCCTCGGCTCGACGATGCTGACTGCAGTCGGGGCCAAGGACATTCCGGTGCTGCAAGGAGCAGTGTTACTGGTGGGCATCGTCTACATGCTGTCCACCCTCGCGGCCGATCTGTTGATCGCCTACCTCAATCCTCGGGTACGACTGGAGACGGCACGATGAGCGAGCCCACACCACAGGCTGAAGTGCCAGGGCCCACGCCGAGTCCGACTGTCGAAATGGGCGGAGCCCCGGCCCCTGCCGATGCCATCGTCGGTGGCCAGCCGGTGAGCGAACGCAAGCAGGCTCGTCGCGAGAACTGGCGTCTGATTCGTCGGCGTCCGTCGTTCATCATCGGCACGATGATCGTCACCGTGTGGGGTGTGTGCGCACTCCTCGGCGAGAAAATCACGCCGCACAGCCCGCTTGACTTCCGGTCCACACCGCACCTGTCGCCACGCGGGTCGTTTCCGTTCGGAACCGATGCAACCGGGCGAGATGTGCTCTCGCGTGTCATGGCAGGTGCTCGCGACGTTCTCAAGATCGCTCCACTGGCTGCTGTGCTCGGCGTCTTGTTCGGCGTAATCATCGGGATGCTGATGGGCTACATCGGCGGTTGGTTCGACCTCGGCATGAGCCGCATCGTCGAGGCCTTCCTTGCGCTCCCGGTCGTGCTCATTGCGCTGTTGGCGATCACCACACTCGGTTCTTCCGACTGGGTAGTTATCGGCGTTGTGGCCGTGCTGTTCACACCCGTGGTTGCCCGAACAGTGAGATCGGCAGTGCTCTCAGAACGAAGTCTCGACTACGTCACATCGGCAGACTTGCGCGGTGAAACGCGCACGTTCATCATGTTCCGTGAGATCCTGCCGAACGTGATGGGTCCGATCATCGTGGAACTCACCGTCCGCGTGGGCTATGCGGTGTTCACCGTGGCGACGCTGTCATTCCTCGGCGCAGGCCCGCCCCCGCCGTCGCCGGACTGGGGTGCCCAGGTGAGCGATGGTTACCGAGTGCTCGGTGCCGGTATCTGGTGGACCACCTTTTTCCCGGCCGCAGCCATTGCCAGTTTGGTGATCGCCGTCAACCTCATTGCCGACTCCGTCCAGTCAGTGCTGGAGGCATCATGACCATCACATCAGCTCCCGCCACCACAGCCGCTCTGTCGGTCGAGGATCTCCACGTCACCTACAACGTGCGCGGCGTCGAACGGGCAGTACTGCGCGGTGTCACGTTCCACGTCGCTCCGGGTGAGGCTTACGGACTCGTGGGCGAATCAGGGTGTGGTAAGTCCACCACGGCTTACGCTGCGCTGCGATACCTGCCCCGCAACGGCACGATCAGCTCTGGTCGAGTCTTGGTCGCTGGCGACGACGTCACGGCAATGAAGTCGTCGCAGCTGCGCGCGTTCCGCGCCAACCGTGCATCGATGGTCTACCAAGATCCCGGACAGGCGATGAACCCGTCGCTGCGTATCGGTCGACAGGTTGCCGAATGCTTCACACTGCTCGGCCAGTCCGACAAGCAGGCACAGCAGTCGGCGCTCGATGCGCTGAAGAAAGTGCGCATCGCGGCGCCCGAGAGTGTGCTCGAGCGATACCCGTTCCAGTTGTCGGGCGGTATGCAACAGCGCGTCGTCATCGCAATGGCGCTCGCCAAGGATCCCAAGTTGCTGGTCCTCGACGAGCCCACCACGGGTCTCGACGCCACGGTCGAGGCCGAAGTACTCGATCTCGTGCGCATGCTCCGTCAGGAAAGTGACGCAGCAGTGCTGCTCATCGCGCACAACCTGGGCATCATCCGTTCAATGTGCGACCGGGTTGGGGTCATGTACGCCGGCAAGATCGTCGAAGAGGGCCCCAGTCATCAGGTCTTCGACTCCCCGCAACATCCATACACCGTTGGCCTCCTGCGCTCTTTGCCCCGCCATGGGGTGCGCAAGACCGAGCGCGCCCTGGCCACCATCCCGGGCATGTTGCCTCTCATCGGCACCGATTTGCCCACATGCGTCTTCGTGGACCGCTGCCCGATCGCAACCGATCTCTGCCGCACCGTGGAGCCACCCGAAGTGCTGGTCGGCACCGTTCCCGGCCGCTTCACCCGTTGTCACCACTCTGATCGCATCGGCGACATCCCGCAGGAGCCGGTGAATGTCGACATCGCGATGCTCGCTCCGGTCGACGACAACCCTGAGGTGCTCGAGTTGTCGCATGTCTCGAAAACGTTCCGCCAGCGCGGCAAGGCCATTCCTGCTCTTGTCGATGTCGAGCTCAATCTCGCAGAGGGTGAGACCCTCGGCATCGTGGGTGAGTCCGGCTCCGGTAAATCGACCTTGGCCAAGACCATGCTGGGCATCGAGTCGCTCGACAGCGGTGGTGTGGTTTCCCTCGACGGTCATGGCTTGCCAGCATCGACGGTCAAGCGCTCCGCCGAGGATAAGCGCTCGATGCAGATGGTGTTCCAAAATCCCGATTCTGCGCTCAACCGAGCCTGGTCGGTGCGACGCATCCTGCTTCGTTCGGTGCGCAAGCTCACTGGTATCAAGGGGGCGGAAGCCAATAAGCGGGTCGAGGATCTCGCCGATCACCTTCGTCTCACACCGCGACACCTCGACCTGAAGCCGCGCCAGTTGTCGGGTGGACTCAAACAGCGCGTCGCAATTGCGCGTGCGTTCGCCGGTGATCCACGCATCGTGGTGTGCGACGAGCCCACGAGCGCACTCGACGTGTCGGTCCAGGCCGCCATTCTCAACCTGCTCGCGGACCTGCAGTCCGCGCAACGCACGAGTTATGTGTTCATCACCCACGACATGGGAGTGGTGCGATATCTCGCTGATCGCATCGCGGTGATGTATCTCGGGCGCATCCAAGAAATCGGTCTCACCGACGACATCTTCAAGGGACCGCATCACCCCTACACCGAAGCGCTGCTGTCAGCCGTGCCCAGCGTCGACGGCGAAATCACCACCCGTATCCGCTTGGAAGGCGAGATTCCCAGCCCCGCCAATCCGCCATCGGGCTGTGTGTTCCACCCTCGTTGTCCACGCGCGATCGTGGGCGTCTGCGAGGTCACCGAACCGCCACTGGTCGAGGTGTCCTTCGGTCATGCGATGCGCTGCCACATTCCCCTCGAAGAGTTACGCGTTCTGCAACAGGGTGAGTAGCCCGTGACGGTGTCGATGCAGGAGCCGATGCAGGGGCCGGCACCCAGCCCTTCGATTGGCCCTGCCAATGTTGTCGTCGTCCTGCTCGACAGCCTCAATCGACACGCGCTCGGGTGCTACGGCGGTACCGAGTGGGCCACGCCGAACCTCGATCGTTTTGCCAGTCGTGCGGTTCGCTTCACCAACCATCAGACCGGCTCGTTGCCGTGTATTCCGGCGCGCCACGACCTGCTGGTTGGTGCATGGGACTTCCTGTGGAAACCATGGGGTTCGATCGAGTTGTGGGAGGAAGCGATCACCGCCACACTGCGTCGGGCGGGCGTGGTCACGCAGCTGATCACCGATCACCCACATCTGTTTGAAACTGGTGGCGAGAACTACCACACTGACTTCACCGCGTGGCAGTACGAGCGTGGCCACGAGAGCGACCCGTGGAAGACCCGGCCCGATACGTCGTGGATCGGCGCGCCGAGTTATGGGCGTGGGCATACGCATTACGACAGCTCGCGCGGCTACTTCCGTGGTGAGCACGACTTCCCCGGCCCGCGGACCATGGTCGCTGCGGCGCAATGGATCGGAGAGCAGTCGCCACATCATCGGGCGGCCGGCCAACGGTTCTTCCTGTGGGTCGATGAGTTCGATCCCCACGAACCATTCGATACGCCCGAACCGTGGGCGTCGATGTACGACCCGGAATGGCAGGGGCCACACCTGATCTGGCCGCCCTACAAGGTTGGGGCATTGGCCGACGAGACGTTGTCGCCCGCCGACGCGCGCCAGATCCGGGCCCAGTACGGCGGCAAGCTCTCGATGATCGATCACTGGCTCGGCAGGATCATGGATCAACTCGATGCCACGAACGCGTGGGACGACACTGCCGTCATCGTCTGTACCGATCACGGTCATTACCTCGGCGAAGCCGATGTACACGGGCGCGATGTGTGGGGCAAGCCGGCAGCACCGGTGTACCGCACCCTCGGGCATACGCCGTTGTTGGTGTGGTGGCCGGGGGCCACGAACGCGGGTGGCTCGTGTGATGCGCTCACGACTACCGCCGACCTGCATGCCACCTTGCTCGATGCATTCGGGGTCACTGCGAAGCATCGCACGCATGGGCTTTCTCTGGAGCCGTTACTCACCGGCGCCTCCACAGAAATCCGCGAGTGGCTGCTCACCGGAGTCTGGGGCCGCGAGGTACATCTGGTCACCAACGAGTGGCGCTACGCGAGGGGCCCCTCCGGCGACAACGCACCACTGTCGATGTGGTCGAACCGCTGGAGCACGATGCCCATCGGTCGGGTCCCCGACTTCAAGATGCCGCCACCCGATTCACGCGCGACACTCGATCACATGCCCGGGTCCACCATTCCGGTGATTCGGCAGCCGTTTCAACCCGGCGACATGTTGCCGTTCTGGGCCTATGCCCCAGACTACGAAACGCTCCTCTTCGACCGGTTCGACGACCCATACGAGACACGTGACCTCAGCGGTTCGGCTGTCGCGGTCGAGGCAGAGGAATTGCTCCGGCATGCGCTCCAGAGCGTTGATGCGCCAGATGACCAGTTCGTGCGGCTGGGCCTGGCCTGATCGGCCTGAGCGAACCGGACAGTAGGATGGCAACCCTATGAGCCGCAGCTACGTCATTCGCACCTACGGGTGCCAGATGAACGAGCACGACTCCGAGCGCATCGCCGGTCTGCTTGAAGCCGATGGTTTGGTGCGTGCCGAGTCCGAGGACGATGCCGATGTAGTGGTCGTCAACACGTGCTGCATCCGCGAGGGTGCAGACACCAAGACATACGGCAACCTCGGTCACCTGAAGAGCTGGAAAGACCGCGTCGAGGGCCGTCAACTGGTGGTCGCCGGTTGTATGGCCCAGAAGGATCGTGACACCATTCGCGAACGCGCCCCGTGGGTCGATGTCGTGCTCGGAACCCACAACGTGCATCGTGCGGGCGATCTGATTGCACATGCAACTACCTCTGGACCTATCACCGAGATCTTCGACGAAGCGGTCATCGACGACCAGGCGTTGTTCCCCAGCGCGTTGCCGGTGCGCCGCGACAGCAGCTTCAACGCATGGGTCACGATCCAGATCGGGTGCGACAACTCATGTGCGTTCTGCATCGTGCCCGCCGTGCGTGGCGTCGAGATCAGCCGACCCTTCGCCGACATCGTGCTCGAGGTTTCCGCGCTGGCAGCTCAGGGGGTTACTGAGGTCACCCTGCTCGGCCAGAACGTGAACAGCTACGGCCGCGATCTCACGCTGGCGCAGCGCCGGGGAGGCGACAGCGACATCCGCATCCGCCCGCTGTTCTCCGAGCTGCTGCGGTCTGTCGCTACGGTCGAGGGCATCCGCCGTGTGCGCTTCACCAGCCCGCACCCCAAGGACATGCGTCCCGACACCATCGCAGCGATGGCGGAATCAGCCGCCGTCTGCGAGCACCTGCACTACCCGTTGCAGTCCGGCAGCGATCGCGTGCTTGCCCTGATGCACCGCGGCTACACCGCCGAGCGGTACCTCGAACGTTTGGCGCAGGCGCGTGCGGCGATGCCCGATCTGGCCGTGAGCACCGACATCATCGTTGGCTTCCCCGGCGAGACCGAGGCCGACTTCGTGCGTACCCTCGAGGTTGCCGCGGCGGCCGAGTACGACTTTGCGTACACCTTCATCTTCTCGCCGCGGCCGGGCACCGAGGCCGCCACGATGGAAGCCGATTTCGTCGATCCCGCCGTTGCCGCCGAGCGATTCGACCGACTGAAGTTGGTCGTCGAGCGCAGCGCACTGATCAAGCATCGCGACCGCATCGGTCGTGTCGAAGAAGTGCTCGTCGAGGGTCCATCGAAGAAGAACGCCGGCGTCACCACGGGCCGCACCCGCCAACACAAGTTGGTGCACTTTCCGTCGGTCATGCCGCTGCGCTCCGGTTCCTATGTCACCGTGATGATCACCTCTGCTGCGCCGCACCATCTCGGTGGTGAAATGGTCGACTTCATTGCCGAGCCTGCCCACAAGATCCGCATCCCGGTGGTGGCGGGCTGATCCCTTCGTCGATCCTGCTTGTGCCGAGTCCGCTGCTTGGGCCTGCCTCGATGGATCGCCTGGCTGACGCGCTCGGTCAGCATGGCACCGCCGTTGCCGTCGCTAGAGCGTGTCCAGCGATCGATACCGGCCCGCCCTACCTTGTGCGATGGCTCGAAGAAGTCGCAGACAATTCGCCTCGTGGCGATGCTCCATGGGTCGTCGTCGGTTTCAGCGCTGCTGGCTCGCGCCTGACGGCTTTGCAGAAGCGATTGCGCCGGACGGGTCGTGAGGCCGACGCACTCGTCTATCTTGATGCGCGTCTGCCGTCCGATGGTGTGCCAGCCGATGCCGAACCGCGTTTCGGGGCACTCCTCGACGCGCTGGATGACGGTGGCGTGCTTGCGCCCTGGGTGCGATGGTGGGGCGACGATGTGCTGGCGGACCTTCTGCCCGATGCTGCCATTCGCCAGGACCTCATCAGTGAATGTCCCTCCATGCCTCGGGCTTTTTTTGCCGAGCCGATTCCTGATCCATCCGACTCGACACCGTCCGCGTACGTTGCCCTCGGCGACGGCTACGCCGACCAACGGTCGATCGCTCAGAGTCGTGGTTGGCCAGTCGTCACGGTCGAGGACGCGAATCATCTCTGGGTTCTCTCACGTCCCGATGAAGTAGCGCTCGCAGTACTGCACGCAATCGAGATGTTGTGACGCGCCAGATCGTCATCCTTGGGCCAACCGCGAGCGGCAAGAGCGATGTCGCGATGGCGCTTGCCGCCGAACGCGCCGACGTCGAGATCGTCGCTGTCGATGCCATGCAGGTGTATCGCGGCATGGACATCGGCACAGCCAAGCCCACGCACGACGATCAACGGTCAGTGCTGCATCACTGCATCGATCTCGTCGAACCCGGCGAGCAGTTTGCTGTCGCCGAGTTTCAACGAGCAGCACGGGTGGCGCTGGTCGACATTGCCGTGCGTGACAACATTGCCGTGTTGGTCGCCGGCACGGGCATGTATCTGACCGCAGTCATCGACAACTTCACCTTGCCGGGGGAGTGGCCCGACATCCGCAAGCGGCTCGAAGCCGAGACCGACATCGATGTACTGTTTGGTCAACTCGCTGAACTCGACCCGGCCGCCGCGGCCAAGATCGAGCCAGGCAACCAACGGCGAATCGTGCGCGCTCTCGAAGTGTGCCTCGGCAGCGGACGTGCATTCAGCAGTTTCGGCCCGGGTGCCGACGCTTACCCGACGATCGACACCGTGCAGATCGGTCTGCGATGGTCGCGCGAACGCTTGACCGAGCGCATTGCCCAGCGGGTGCATCACATGATGGAGCGCGGCCTGCTGGCCGAGGTGCAGGGTCTGCTGGCTCGACCAGGTGGTGTGTCACGCACTGCGCGTCAGGCACTTGGGTATCGCGAACTCATCGTGGCGATCGAAACCGGAGCCAGCATCGCCGACGCGGTCGAAGAGATCATCCTGCGCACACGTCAGTTCGCCGTACGACAAGAGCGGTGGTTCCGTCGCGACCCTCGCATACAGTGGGTCGACATCACCGCCGACCCGGTCGCCGAAGTGCTTCCGGTCGTGCGGAGGCACCTGTCATGATCACCCTCACCAAGCACCACGGACTCGGCAACGACTTCCTCGTCTGCGACACCGCGCAGATGAGCGGTGTCGCGCCGTGGGCGCAGTTGGCCGCCGAATGGTGCGATCGTCGCACCGGAGTCGGCGCCGATGGCCTGTTGCTGCTGAGCATCGTGGACCGCGACGAACTCTCGATGGTGCTGCACAACGCCGATGGCAGTCGGGCCGAGATGAGCGGCAATGGCATTCGCTGTCTCGCGCAAGCGGCCCACGACGCGCAGGGTCGTGAGGGCAACGTCAGCTATAGGGTGCACACCGACGTTGGCGTTCGCATCGTCGCCGTGAACCCGGTCGATGCCGTCACCGTGCAGGCCAGCGTCAGCATGGGGGCGGTCGACGATCTCGACGAACCGCATGGTTGGGCGGCCATTGGTGCCGATCCGGCGCGGCCGGTTCGGCATCTCAGCCTGGGCAATCCGCACACCGTCGTCGGCGTCGAAGACGTCGCCATCATCGATCTACTCAGCCTCGGGCTGATGGTGCCACATGTGAATCTCGAGATCGTCGAGCCGGGGCCCGAGGTGCACGGCATCACGATGCGGGTGCATGAACGTGGGGCCGGAATCACTCAGGCGTGTGGCACTGGAGCGTGCGCCAGCGCGTGGGCCGCGGCCCATTGGGGTCTGGCCACACCCGATCGCGGCGAAATTCTCGTGCATATGGACGGCGGCGATGCCACAGTACGTCTGAACGAACCCGAGCAGGGGCACGTCACGCTGGTTGGCCCGGCGGTGCTCATTGCCCGTGTGCAGCTTCCGCTGCCGAACGAACTGTAGAGAGGAGAGCGATGTCCACTCCATATCAGGAGGCTCTTGGCGCAACGCTCATCGAGCGCACCAAGCGTGAGCGCATCGTGCTCGTCGGCGTGATCCTGCACGGTCACACCGAGGAGGAAATGGACGCCAGCCTCGACGAACTCTCGTTGCTCATCGATACCGCCGGTGCCGACGAGGTCGGGCGGATGACCCAGCGGCGCGATACGCCCGACCACACGTGGTTCATCGGTAAGGGCAAGGTTGACGAACTTCGTGAGCTGTGCCTAGCTGTCGACGCAGACACGGTGGTGTTCGACAACGAACTCGCGCCGGCGCAGCAGTACAACCTGGAGAAGAATCTCGGCCGAACCGCCATCGACCGCACGGCTGTCATTCTCGATATCTTCGCCCAGAACGCACACACGCTCGAGGGCAAGGCCCAGGTGGAGCTTGCGCTGTTGCGTTATCGACTCCCGCGCCTGCGTCGCGGCATTGCCGGCAATCTGTCGCAACAGGGCGCGGGCATCGGCACGCGCGGCCCTGGTGAGACCAAGCTCGAAGTCGATCGTCGACGCATCATGGGGCGCATCTCCAAACTCGAACGCGACCTCGTCGACCTCCAGCACACGCGTCAGTTGCAGCGAAAGGGCCGCAGCAAGAGCGGCCTCGGCACGGTCACCATCGTCGGTTACACGAACGCGGGCAAGTCCACGTTGCTTAACCGGCTCACGCAGGCTGGCGTACTTGTTGAGGACCGCCTGTTCGCAACGCTCGACCCCACCACCCGTCGGCTTGCGTTGCCGGGCGGCGAACCGGTGTTGCTCACTGACACGGTCGGCTTCATCCGTCGGCTCCCGCACGGCTTGGTGCAGGCGTTCAAGAGCACGCTCGAGGTGGTGCGCGATGCCGACTTCTTGGTGCATGTCGTCGACTCCAGCGCGCCCGATCCAGAAGGTGAAATTGCAGCGGTGCGCAAGGTGCTCGGCGAGATCGACGCGCTCGACGTGCCCGAACTGCTCGTGTTCAACAAGACCGATCTCGATCCGGTCAACGCCGAACGCCTGGTCGGCCAAAACGAGGGTTCGGTGTCGCTCAGTGCGATGACCGGCGACGGCATCCCCGAGTTCCTGCAGACCGTGGCCGATCGCCTGCGCGCCCTAGCCAAGGTGGTCGAGCTACTCGTGCCCTACGACCGTGGCGACATCGTTGCTGCGGTGCACCGCGAAGGCGAGGTCATCTCTACCGCAAACGAACCCGATGGCATGCGAATTCGCGCACGTCTGGCGGGGGCCTCGGCTGGTCGGCTCGATCAGTTTGTGGTTCACGGGTCCTGATCGGCCAGCATGGAGACATCATGACTGCAGGATTCGTCCCTCCGCCGTACCCCTACGATCGCCTCGATCGTTTCAAGCCGCTCGGCGAGGCGATGGACGGTGGTCTGGTCGACCTGTCCATCGGCACCCCATGTGATGCGCCACCCGACGCCGTGATCGCGGCGTTGTCGTCGTCGAACGCGGAGCGGGGGTACCCACCAAGCATCGGTACCGAATCGTTACGTCGTGCGGCACAGGCATGGATGTCGCGTCGGCTCGGCGTCGATGTACCACTCGGTCAGATCGGTGCGTGCGTGGGCACCAAGGAATTCGTGGCTACCACAGCACAGTGGTTGAAGCTGCGCACGCCCTCGCGTGACACGGTTTTGTTCCCGGCCGTTGCCTACCCCACCTACGAGATGAGCGCCACACTCGCGGGGTGCCGAGCGGTCGCTGTGGCCACGTCACCCGACGGGTCGATGGACCTGTCATCCATCGAACCAGCCGATGCCGCACGAGCGCTTTTGCTCTGGGTGAACAGCCCCAACAATCCAACCGGCGCGCTCGACGATCTGAACGCCGTTGCAGTGTGGGGTCGTGCCAACGACGTGCCCATCTTCAGCGATGAGTGCTACATCGAGTTCACCTGGGACGGGCCGCCGCGCACCATTCTGGAGAGTGGGCTCGATGGAGTGATCGCCGTGCACTCGATGTCGAAGCGATCCAATCTGGCCGGCCTGCGCGTCGGCTTCTACGCGGGCGATGCTGAACTCGTCACGTATCTGCAGGAGATCCGCAAGCACGTCGGCATGCTCGTGCCCGGGCCGGTGCAGGCAGCGGCCGCGGTTGCGCTGGGCGACGACGACCATGTCGCGGTGCAGCGCGACCGCTATCGGTGGCGCCTCGAACGGATGGCGTCCGCGCTCACCGAATGGTCGGGGCTGGAGATCCCACTGCCCGCCGGGGGGTTCTATCTGTGGTTCGACGCCCACGACGGATGGGAGTTCGCTGAGCGGCTCGCAGCCACTGCCGGAACGCTCGTGAGCCCCGGCGACTTCTACGGCGCAAGAGGTGCGCAGAATGTGCGCGTCGCCGTGGTACAACCAGAGGATCGAATTGAATTGGTAGCCCGACGACTAGGGGTGAAGTGATGTCCGATCCATCTGCACGAGCTGCGTCGAAGGGCGCACGCCACAAGGGACTGCTGGGCATTGGTTTGCTCGTGCTCATCGGTGGCATCGCGACGGGAGCAGTCATGGCTGTGCGGGCCAGCTCGCAATACACCGATGCGGTGACCCGCTTGCAACGAGCCCCCGTTGGATGCGACACTCAGTTCGACTTCAGCGGTACCGGCACCTTCACGTTCTTCATCGAGACCAAGGGCAAGATCGGGACGTTGCGTGGTGATTGTGCGAACACCGAGACCAGCTACGCACGTCGGCCCGGCAAAGACCTGCCGGCGGTGACGCTGACGCTGCTCGATGCGGCGGGTGCCGAGGTGCGGCTCACACGTTCGAGTGGAACGAGCTATGACGCTGGTGGATTCGTTGGTACCTCGATCCGAACACTCACCATCAGCGAGCCGGCGACGTTCACATTGACAGTGGAGAGCGACGACACCGACTTTGTCATTGCCGTCGGGCGAGATCCTCAGGGCGACTATGACCGTCAGCTGTTGATCGCTCTGGCCATTGCAATCACGGGGTTGCTGATCGGCGGCGTTTTGACCCTGCTGGGTCTTCGGCGCACGGTGGCACCACCGACCGAGCCGCCGGCCATCACGCCAACATGGATGCCGCAGCCACCGGAGACGCCTTATGCGACCCCTCACCCCGCAGCTGGATCGCCCTTCGCGCCGCCGAGTTGGGAACCGCCTCATCCGGCGGCGCCTGCGCCTGCGCCTACCGAATGAGATTGCCGCGACCGGGACGCCTTAGAGGCGGCGCATCACTGTGACGACACGGCCGAAGATCTCGACCTGGTCGGCTGGAAATACCATCGGTGCCAAACGGCTGTTGGCGGGGACCAGCGTGACGGTGGCTCCCTTGCGCTGATAGGTCTTGACGGTGCCCTCCTCGCCGGGGATGCCGGCGATGACGATGTCACCGTTGTTGGCGGTTGCCTGCTGATGCACGACCACGAAGTCGCCATCGAGAATGCCGACGTCGATCATCGAGTCGCCGCGAACTCGCAGCATGAACAGATCGCCGTCGCCCGTGAAGTCGGTGGGCATGGGGAGCAGTTCCTCGACGTTTTCCTGGGCGAGTACGTCGGTGCCGGCAGCCACGTCGCCCACGAGCGGGATGTGGCGCACTGGTCGGCGTTCCATCGCCACACCGGAATTGGGATCGAAGCGGACTTCGAGGGCGCGTGGCTTGGTGGGGTCGCGGCGCAGATAGCCCAGCCGCTCGAGCGAGGTGAGATGGCTGTGCACCGTGGACGGCGAGGTAAGGCCGACGGCCTCGCCGATCTCGCGCACTGAGGGCGGGTAGCCGCGATCTTGCATGTTCTGCTCGATGACATCGAGGATCTGACGTTGCCGGGCGGTGAGGAGGACATCGTTCATGGACTCAGCGTACGAGTGTTCGATGACAAAGTCAAACATTCGTTCTAGAAACATTTGTTCGATCTGGCGTTGACACCGAACGATTGTTCGTGGCACACTACGTACGTCTGTTCGGCGAACATGCGATCGTGCGCTCCGCCCCATCGTACGCCTCCGCCGAACATCACCAGCACGATCAACAGCACGATCAACAGGAGCTACCCATGACCGCAACACTCTTCCCGTCAGGATTCGGTGAGATCGAGGTGCGTTTCGGCCCCAGCCGGCCGACGCACTCGGTCTATGTGCGTCGTCGATTGGTCGTGGCCATGCTGGTGGTCGTGTTCATTGCTCTCGTCGGCGTTGGCGTGAGCACCGTTCTGGCGGATCGCGGGGGTGTACCTGCCTCCATTCCCGCGATCCGCCCGGCAAGTTCCCCGGTCGCTGCAGGGGTCGCATCTGCGGTTCCTGCAGCGATGCCGGTGGCCATTCCGTCAGCAGCCGCCGCGGTCGCATACATCGTGCAGCCTGGCGACACCTTGTGGTCGTTGGCGCAGCGTTTTCGTGGCGGCCATGCAATGAGTCACTATGTCGATGCTCTGGTGCACGCCAATGGCGGCGCGACCGTGCGATCGGGACAGGTGCTGAGACTGCCGTAGACATTCATGGCTAACCTGAAGTGTATGTTCTGCCCGTCGTGCCACGCTGATGACACCAAGGTCATCGACTCCCGTGTTGCCGACGAGGGTTGTGCGGTTCGTCGGCGTCGGTTGTGTCCGTTGTGCACGCACCGGTTCACGACGTTCGAACGTCTCGAGGAACTGCCGCTCACGGTGGTCAAGACCCACGGACGTCGTGAATTGTTCGATCGAGCCAAGTTGACAGCCGGTGTTCAGGCTGCCTGTAAGGGTCGGCCGGTGTCAATCGACCAGATCGAATCGTTGTCAGAGTCGGTCGAAGATGAAGCCCGTCTGCACGGCAATGAGGTATCGACCGCGGTCGTCGGACTCGCCGTGCTCGACCGCCTCCGCGAACTCGACGAAGTTGCATACCTGCGCTTCGCCAGCGTGTACAAGAACTTCGATGCTGCGCGTGACTTCGCCCAGGAGCTGCAGTTACTGCAGAAGCTTCAGACCGATCGTCACTGACCGAAGTCAACGGGTCCGGCGTGGGCGCGGTCAGGCCCGCGTGTAGCGGCTGAACAGGAAGTTCTCCGACTCCAGCAGGTGCACGAGCCGCAGGGACGTGTTCAGATCCGGCGCGTGGCTCAACACCCGCGGCCCCGAACCGCCGATGAGTTGCGGCGACATTGTGAGGTTCATCTCGTCGATCAGGTCGGCTGCGGCAAGCGCCCCGTTCAGCGATGGCCCCCCTTCAACGTGCACGAAGCGAGGGGCGCCGGGCAGCATGCAAAGCGCAGCTGCCAGGTCGATCTCGTCGACGCCAGCGCGAACTGATTCGATGCTGCTCGGTGGAGCGTTTTCGGGCAGGATCAAAAACCCCGCTCCACTGGCGAACAGCGCAGAGTCGGCGTCGACGTGACCCGTTTGGCTGACTACCCCGATTCGTTGTCCCGGCTTGGCCGGTTTGGCGTACCCCTCGGAACGCACGGTTCCCGCCCCGACGATGATCATGTTGGCCACGGTTCGCAGCGTGAGCATGACATCGCGATCTGTGCTGCTCGACAGACCACCCGAGGTTCCGCAGAGCACGGTAGAACCATCGACGCTCGCGACCATGCACACGCCGATCCAGGGGCGGCCTCCGCGACCCGGTGGTCGATCGACCCCATAGGCCTCGATGGCCGTGGTGGGTCCGCCTGGTTGGGGGTAGAGCCGTTGCACAGCGCGATACTTCCACCATGACCGAAACAGTGTCGACCGCTGCGCCCGTACAGAACTCGTCCCTTGATGATGACCAGACCGCGGCAACGCGCACGGCCTTTCGGACCTGTCCGCTATGCGAGGCAGGTTGCGGCCTCGAGATCACCATTATCGGCAAGCAGGTCACGCGTATTCGCGGTGATCGCGACGATGTGTTCAGCCATGGATTCATCTGCCCCAAGGGCTCCACGCTGAAGCAGCTGCACGACGACCCAGATCGTGTACGCAAGCCGTTGGTGAAGCGAAATGGCGTTCACGTCGAGGTCGAGTGGCCCGAGGCGTGGGACGAAGTGCAGCGTGGTCTCTGCGGTGTGATCGATCGCCACGGGCGCGAGTCCATCGCTGCATATCTCGGTAACCCCGGGGCTCACAGCCTGTCGGCGATGATGTTCAACCGCACGCTGCTGCAGTCCATCGGCTCGCGTCATCGCTACAGCGCGTCTACCGTCGATCAGGCACCTCGTCAGGTCGCCGCGGCCTATATCTTCGGTACGGCGGTGAGCGTGCCGATCCCCGACCTCGATCGCACCGATTACCTGATGATTCTGGGTGCGAACCCGTACGCATCGAACGGCAGCCTGTGCACGGCCCCCGACTTCCCGGGCCGGATCGAGGCGATTCGTGCCCGTGGCGGAAAGGTAGTCGTCGTTGACCCACGCCGCAGCCGCACCGCCGAGGAGGCCGACGAGTGGTTGCCGATCCGTCCGGGAGCCGATGCACTCTTGTTGATGGCGATCGTCCACGTGTTGTTCGCTGACGGTCTCGCTGATCCGGGCGCTCATGTGTCAGCGGTGCTGAATGGCCTCGATACCTTGCGCGAACTCAGTGAGCCGTTCACGCCTGAGGCTGTTGCTCCGGCGGTCGGACTCGACCCAACCTTGGTTCGACGAATCGCCCACGAACTCGCTGCGGCGCCGACTGCCACCGTGTACGGCCGCATCGGTACGACGACCACCGAGTTCGGCACCACGGCCTCGTGGCTGATCGATGCCGTCAACATCCTGACCGGCAATCTCGATCGGGCGGGTGGGGCGATGTTCACGATGCCGGTGGCCGGAGGAGCCAGCACACGAGGTGTCTCGGGAACGGGCAAGGGATTCGCGACCGGCCGTGGTCATACACGAGTGCGTCATCTCCCCGAGATCATGGGGGAGTACCCCGTTGCCGCGCTTGCCGAGGAGATCGTCGAGCCCGGCCCGGGCCAGCTGCATGCGCTGATCACCGTTGCCGGGAACCCAGTGTTATCCACGCCTAACTCGGATCGCCTCGATGCCGCCTTGGCCACCCTCGAGTTCATGGTGAGCGTCGACATGTACCTCAACGAGACGACGCGACACGCAGACGTGATCTTGCCCCCGCCGTCGCAACTGCAGCGCGGCCACTACGACCTGCTGCTCTTGCAGTTCGCCATTCGTAATGTGGCCAACTACAGCCCAGCCCCGCTGCCCCTCGACGACGACCAACCTGACGAGTGGGAGGTCCTGGCCAAGGTCGCGATGCTGCTGCAGGGTCAAGACGCCGACGCCGATCCGGCAATTGTTGACGATGTGGCAATTTCCGGGCTGGTCGCTCACGCAGTGTCAGATTCCAGCTCGCCCATCCATGGTCGCGATGCCGATGAGATCCTGGACATACTCGCTGCAACCGGGCACCGCGGACCCGAGCGGATGCTCGACTTCATGCTCCGAACCGGTCCCTTTGGGGAGGGTTTTGGCCAACATCCACAGGCTGTGAGTTTGCAGACCCTCATTGACAGTCCTCACGGTGTTGATTTTGGCGCGCTCGAGCCGCGCCTGCCTGAGATTCTGCGTACACCGTCAGGTCGCATCGAGCTGGCCGCGCCGGTGTTGGCGGCCGATGTCGAGCGGTTGCGCGCAGCGATGGTCACCCTTGCTGAGCAGCCGCTCGTACTCGTCGGTCGCCGACACCTCCGCTCGAACAACTCGTGGATGCACAACATTGAGGTACTCGTGAAGGGAAAGCCTCGATGTACGCTGCAGGTACACCCCGATGATGCCGCTGAACTGGGCCTGGTCGACGGTGGCTACGCCACCATCACCAGCCTCGTCGGCAACGTGGTCGCCCCAGTCGAGGTCACAGATGACATCCGTCCGGGCGTGGTGAGCCTGCCCCACGGGTGGGGGCACGGGGTCGAAGGCACGCGCTTGCGGGTGGCCGCGGAGCGATCGGGAGTCAACTCGAACGTGTTGTCGGACCACGAGGCGCTGGATCCGTTGTCGGGAACATCGGTGCTCAACGGCATCCCGGTCACGGTCGAGCCGGTCGAGGTTCTGCTGCCGGCGTGATCGCGGACAGGCTGGGGATAACTCGGCGAGTTCACCTGCAGTCCATCGACATCCACACGGTATCCACCGCAAATTCACATGGTTATGCCCCTTCCTCCACACAGGCATGTGCACGTACGCTCGTTGCGTGACGGCTGCGGTGCCGAGGCGCGGATGGGAGGCGCGCAGAGCTGGAATTCGATGCAGCAGATGTGCGACTCGGGGCAGGCGTCCTGAACCTGCGACCTCGCACCGCGGCCAAATCACATCGGATCGGGCCCGCCTGATCCGGGGCTCGATCCGGGGGCCGATCGGGCCGCGACCCGCGAGCCGATCGGGCCGCGAACGGATGCCGTCACCCGACCCATTGCCCAACCCATTGCTCGTCCCATCACCCATCGGCGGCAACATCTGTGGAAAAGTAGTTCTTGACAGCGGTGTAACTACAATGCTGTAATCTTCCAACTGCTTGTGGCTCGATCGGGGGATCACGAGTAACAGGCACAATATCTTGTGGTCGGTGGGCAATGGCGCCCTCTGCCCACGACCGCCGAAAACCAACCGTTTCAGTATCACCATCCATTCGCATCACGCACTTCAGAAATCGCAGAAAGCAGAACGACATCATGTCCTTGGCCCCAGAACGACTGTCCATTGGTTTAAACCGGCACTTCACCTCGCCCGGTGTTCACCCCTACGATCAGCTCGCCTGGGAGCGTCGTGACGCACGAATCAGCAACTGGAAAGACGGCACTGTTGCCTTCGAGCAACTCGGTGTCGAGTTCCCGGTGGGCTGGTCGTTGAACGCCACCAACATCGTTGCCCAGAAGTACTTCCGTGGGGCGCCCGGCACCGTCGAGCGCGAGCATTCACTCCGCCAGGTCATCGATCGCGTCGTCGACACCATCACGACATGGGGTGTCGAGGGCGGCTACTTCGTCGACGACGCCGAGGCCGAGAACTTCAACAACGAACTCAAGTTCATCCTCGTCACCCAGCGCGCCGCATTCAACAGTCCGGTGTGGTTCAACATCGGCGTCAAGGGCGTGCCGCAACAGGCCAGTGCCTGCTTCATCTTGTCGGTCGACGACACCATGGATGGCATCCTCAACTGGTACCGCGAAGAAGGAACCATCTTCAAGGGCGGCTCGGGTTCGGGCATCAACCTGTCGAAGATCCGCTCCAGTCAGGAACTGCTGCAGGGCGGCGGCACGGCCAGCGGCCCGGTGAGCTTCATGCGTGGTGCCGATGCATCAGCGGGCACCATCAAGAGCGGCGGCAAGACACGCCGTGCCGCCAAGATGGTCATTCTCAACGTCGATCACCCCGATGTCGAAGAGTTCATCTGGTGCAAGAGCAAGGAAGAGAACAAGGCTCGAGTGTTGCGCGATGCCGGATTCGACATGGATCTCGACGGCGCCGACTCGTTCAGCGTTCAGTATCAGAACGCCAACAACTCGGTCCGACTCACCGACGAGTTCATGCAGGCCGTAGTCACCGACGCCGACTGGAACTTGGTTGCCGTGACCGATGGCCGGGTCATCAAGACCCTGCCTGCTCGCGACCTATGGCGCCAGATCGCGACGGCCTCCTGGGAGTGCGCCGACCCCGGTTTACAGTTCGACACCACGATCAACAAGTGGCACACCGCGCACGCAACAGGTCGCATCAACGGCTCGAACCCATGCAGCGAGTACATGCACCTCGACGACTCGGCGTGCAATCTGGCATCGATCAACCTGTTGAAGTACCTCGACGAAGAGGGCACCTTCGACATCGATGCCTACAAGCACACCATCGAGGCCATTTTCACCGCGCAGGAAATCCTCGTCGGTCGTGCCGATTACCCCACCCCGTCGATCGGCGAGACCAGCCGTCAGTTCCGCCAACTCGGTCTGGGATACGCCAACCTCGGCGCTCTTTTGATGGCCCTCGGCCTTCCCTACGATTCGCCCGAGGGTCGCGCTTGGGCCGCAGGGCTGACCTCGCTCATGACAGGTCATGCCTACGCTGTTAGCGCCCGCACGGCAAGCCGTATGGGCCCGTTCGCTGGCTTCGCCGACAACGAGATCCACATGCTCAATGTGTTGCGCATGCACCGTGATGCCAGCTACGAGATCGAAGCGGCCGGCGCTGTTCCTGGAGAGATCATGACCGCCGGACAGTTGGCGTGGGAGTCTGCGGTTCGCGACGGCGAGGAATACGGCGTGCGCAACAGCCAAGCCAGCGTGCTGGCACCCACGGGCACCATCGGCCTGATGATGGACTGCGACACCACCGGCATCGAGCCCGACCTCGGTCTGGTCAAGATGAAGAAGCTCGTCGGCGGCGGCAACATGAGCATCGTCAACCAGACCATTCCCCGCGCGCTGCGCAAGCTGGGCTACACACCCCAGCAGATCGACGAGATTGCGGCCCATATCGACGTCGAAAAGAGTATCCTCGGCGCCCCGCACATCTCGGCCGAGCACATCCCGGTCTTCGCATGCAGCATGGGCGACAACACCATTCATTACGAGGGTCACGTGCGCATGATGGGTGCCACCCAGCCGTTCTTGTCGGGTGCCATCTCCAAGACCGTGAACATGCCAGAAGAAGCCACGATCGAAGACATCGAATCGCTGCACATGTTGTCGTGGGAACTCGGTCTGAAGGCGGTGGCCATCTACCGCGACAACTGCAAGGTTGCCCAGCCGTTGTCCACTGGCAAGAAGGGCGACGCAACCATTGGCGCAGATGGCATGTTCACCGGCGGCACCTCATCCGAGGCCGGTGTTGCAGCTACCCAGACGGTGGACCGTATCGTCGAGCGCATCGAGCACCGGCCTGTTCGCCAGAAACTGCCGCGTAGCCGGCGTGGTCGCACGTTCGAGTTCCGCGTGGCCGACTGCAAGGGCTTCGCCACCATCGGCGAGTACCCCAACGGCCAGCCCGGTGAGATCTTCCTCACCGTGTCGAAGCAGGGTTCCACCCTCAGCGGCATTATGGACGCGTTCGCGAAGAGCATCAGCTATGGGCTGCAGTACGGCGTGCCGCTGCGTGCCTTCGTCGAGGCGTTCACGAACATGCGCTTCGAGCCTGCGGGCATGACCGACGATCCTGACATCCGCTTTGCGTCATCGATCATGGACTATCTGTTCCGTCGCTTGGGCCTTGAGTATCTCAGCTACGACGAGCGCTCGGAGTTGGGCATCTTCTCGGTCGACGAACGCCTGCAGCCCACACTGCCCGGCGTGTACGAGAGCGCAATCGAGACCCGTACCGGCAGCGACATCGTGAGCGATCCGAAGAGCATTCCATCGGCCGACGATCTCGCCAGGCAGATGGAACTCGGGCTCGCCCCCGAGGCGCCAAAGAGCGACAACACGCCCTCTGCTGGAGTTCCTCGCGTACGTCAGTCTGACGCCCCGATGTGCATGCAGTGTGGCGTGCAGATGGTGCGTGCCGGCTCGTGCCATGCCTGCCCCAGTTGCGGGAGCACCAGCGGCTGTAGCTGATTGCGGTTGCGATGTGATCGAGTGAGGTGTTCCACAGATCGCATCCGAGTCGTAGCTTGACACCCCACCGGTGATGTAGGCGGCCGGGCTCATGGTGACATCCTTCGCTGCGGCACGCACGTCTCTCTCACGCCGTTCGAGCGGCGACGACCGCAGGATGGCGACGGCTCCGGTCATCTCGGTGATCAGATTGATTGCCCAGAGGGCTGATTGGCGTGCGAACGTGCACGCGAGTCGGAGGTCGACTCTGCTCCAGCGAGGGCTTCGGCTGCACGGTCTGGTCGACTGAAGGTCCCGAGGACCACGACATCGCAGTCCCAGGCTGCATCAAGGATCGAGGCGAAGAGCTGAGTTGGCTCACGGAAGAAGCCGAGCGCTTGTTCTTCGGCGCCCGACGACGATGGCCCGGTGTGGATGGTGAACCTGATGAAGTACCGAGAGGCCGCCGACTACGCCGACGGGCGCGAGTCTGCGATCAGCGGGCGCGAAGCCGACGATCGCTACGCGCCGCTCGGGCCGCTCGCCGCAATCGGCGCACGGGCGGTCTTCTTCGCCGATGTCGAACAGCAGCTTCTCGGGGCCGAGCCGACGTGGGACCGCGTCGGCGTGGTCAAGTACCCCACCCGTCGCTCGTTCATCGAGATGCAGTCACGGCCCGATTTTGTGGAACTGCGCGCCCACGAAGAGGCTGGTATGTCGACCACCATCGTGATTGGTTGCCTGCCGATCGACGTCGCCGCGTCGCCGCTCGACATCGCCGATTGGGCCGATGTCCCGCACCCGTCCACGGTCGATGACGGCCCCATCGTGGTGCTCCACGTTCTGAAGTTGGCAGACTCTGAAGGGCTCGATGACATGACGGGCTATCAGGACGTGGCCGGTGAGCTGGCCGGACCACAGGGGGCGCGAATCGACGGGTTCTTCAACGTCGAAGGCACCATTTTGGGTGACGGGCGTTCGTGGGATCAGGTTCGTTTCGTGGCGTACCCAAGTCGCGCCGCACTCGCCGCCGTCGCCACTGAATTACAGCGCATCGAGGTTGACACGACTCACCGACAGGTTGCAATCGCCGATGCCTATACCTTGGTGTTGACCCCTACGATCAATCAACTCGTATCGTCGATTGCTGCGGAGAACATGTGACTCGTATGGAGATTGCTAACGAGGCGGGTACTCAGGTTGGCCCAGAGCGCATCGGCTTTCACTTCGACGTCATGTGCCCATGGGCGTTTCAGACATCGTTGTGGATTCGTGATGTGCGCCGCCAAACCGGCCTGCAGATCGATTGGCGGTTCTTCTCGCTCGAGGAGATCAACCGCTCCGAAGGCAAGAAGCACCCGTGGGAACGCGAGTGGTCCTACGGGTGGAGCATGATGCGCATCGCTGCGCTGCTGCGCCGCACATCGATGGACGACTGCGATCGTTTCTACCTGGCCGCCGGCAGCGCGCTGCATCTGCATGGCTGCAAGCCGCACCAACCAGAGGTGGCTCGCGAGTTGCTCGAGTCGATCGGGCTTGACCCCGGTCTGGTGCAACAGGCCATCGATGACCCCACCACCCACGACGACGTCCATCAGGATCACAACACGGTCGTTTCGCATGGTGGGTTCGGCGTTCCCACGTTGGTGTTCGACGATGGCAGCCACCTATACGGCCCCGTCCTCACGCCGGCCGTGTGCGGCGACGACGCCGTTGCGCTGTGGGACCTCGTCAGCGCCACGCGTCGGTTCCCGCACCTCTATGAGATCAAGCGGCCCAAGTCCGACGCCGACCTACGACACATCGAAGAACAGTTCACGCCGTACCTCGCCGGGCGCGACTGGGAATCCAGAGAAAGGCCGGCACGATGAGCACCCGCATCGCAATCACCGACAACCTCCGCGCGGTCTTCACGTCGTTCGGCAATGTGATTGCAGGACTGTCCGCCGAGCAATGGAGTAGGCAGTCGCTGTGCCCAGCGTGGGATGTTCAGGGCGTCGTGGCGCACGTGACCACCATCGAGACGGCGCTGCTCGGCTGGCGGCCGGGTAACGACGATCCCTTTGGTGCGATGGCAGCGATCGGTGCCGATCTCGCACCGCTCGGCCCTGAGCAGCTCGCCGAGCGCTACCGCGTCGTCACGGCGCAGCGCCTCGATGAACTCTCTGCGATGACTGACGCGGAGTTCGACGAGCCGTCGATCACTCCTGTGGGGCCCGGCACCTATGCGCGATTCATGGCGATTCGTGAGTTCGACATGTGGGTGCACGAACGCGACATCCGGGTGCCGCTCGGCCTTGCCGGTGATGACGGTGGGCCCGCCGCAGAGATGGCCCTCGACGAGGTCCACGCTTCCATTGGCTTCATTGTCGGCAAGAAGATTGGGCTGGCAGATGGCAAGGGCATTGCCATCGAGCTCACCGGACCCGTGCGCCGCCGACTGCTGGCGAAGGTCGATGGTCGTGCCGCTCGCGTCGACGAGCTGGCCTCACCGGATGTGACCTTGTCGATGGATTCGCTCACGTTCATGATGCTCGCCTGCGGACGTATCGATCCGCAGACAGCCATCGACGATGGCCGTGTCACCTGGTCGGGTGATGCCGGACTCGGCGATCACGCAGCGCGCCGACTCGCGTTCACGATGTAGTGCCGCCTACGAAGGGGCCACTTATTGGGTGAGGTTCGTCACCCGTTCGGCGGTCGCGGCGGCCTGACGGTCTTCCGCGGGTCGATCCGAACGCAGCGCGATGTCTACTCGTTCGAGGTGACCGGTGAACGGGTTGGCGTCGGTGTAGCGCTCGCTCACCGTGGAGCCGTGATCCATGCCCACACTCGGTCCGATCGAGGAGATCATCGTCATGATGCGCGGTATCGAGCCACTCCCGCAGGGCTCGCCGTTTACCGTCAAGGTCACCGTGGCCTTTAGGCCCGTGCGTTTGAACTGCACGCCGAGCACCGATGGACCAACGGGCAGCGTGGTTTCGGACTCGATGATCGTGCGGTCGCTGAAGCAGTTGTAATCGAAGACCAACCGGTCGTGCTGAACGAACACGCTGAGGCCGGAGTTGTGCGTACCGGTTGCGTAGAGCACGCCGCCTGCACCGGCCGGGCGATCAACAGTGGCGTTGAGCTCCCAGCTCCGCCCGCTGATGCCTGCTGCGACCATCGCGGGTATCGGCGTGACGGGCGGGATGTAGGAGTACGTGCGGTTGGCCCGGTGCGGTGACCGATCGCGAAAGCGAGCGCGGAACAATTCGATGCCGCGGTCGTCGAGTGGCAACCCGCCGTGCGCCTCTGCCTCGACCCACCATGCGTCGATGAGTTCCTGCAGCTTGTCGGGTTGCTCGGCAGAGAGATCGTGGATCTCGGCGCGATCCTGTTCGTAGTGGTACAGCTCCCAGTGATCGTCGTCGTACGACGTGCCCGGCATGTGGCGCGTGACAGCCTTCCAGCCGTCGAGATAGATGGCGCGACTGCCCATGTTCTCGAAGAACTGCACGTGTTTGTGCGTCGGAGCGTCGGCGTCGTGGAATGAATACTGCATCGATGTTCCGGTGATCGGCAGCTGCTCGAGACCTCGCAAGACGTCGGGCGGTGCGATGCCGAGTATCGAGTAGATCGTGGGCACCACGTCGTTCACGTTGTGGAACTGATCGCGTATCGCACCGACCTGCTCGGGGGCGACGCCCGATGGCCAGTGCACCACCAGCGGAACGTGGACACCGCCCTCGTGGGTGTTTTGCTTGTACCACTTGAACGGCGTGTTGCCGGCCTGGGCCCAGCCCCACGGGTAGTTCGAGTGGCTGTGTGGCCCGCCGATGTCGTCGATGTGCTGCACGGCTTCGTCGGGGGTCTCGATCATGAAATTGAAGTACTTCATCTCGTGCATCACGCCGAACTCACCACCCTCCTGCGAGGCGCCGTTGTCGGACATCAAGAACACGAGCGTGTTGTCGAGTCGGCCGAGTTGCTGGAGACTGTCGAGCAGCCGGCCGATCTGGGCGTCGGTGTGATCGAGAAAACCCGCGTACGCCTCTTGTAGGCGACATGCAAGGCGACGCTGGTTGTCGGGCAGGTCGCCCCACGCGGCCACACCCGGGTTACGCGGGGCGAGCTCAGTGTCGGGTGGCAGCAGCCCCATCTCGATCTGGTTGGCGAACCAACGCTCGCGGGCAACGTCCCAGCCCTCGTCGAATCGGCCGCGATATTTCTCCACGTATTCGGCTGGTGCCTGATGCGGGGCGTGGGTCGCGCCGAAGGCGAGGTACATGAAGAACGGGCGATCCGGGCGGATGGAGATGCTGTCGTGTAAGAAGCCGATACCGCGATCGACCAAGTCCTCGCTGAGGTGATAACCCTCTTCCACCGTCTTGGGTGGGTCGATGTGATGGTTGTCGTAGACGAGTTCGGGATGGAACTGATCGGTCTCGCCATCGAGAAATCCGTAGAAGCGGTCGAAGCCGCGTTGGCATGGCCATGAATCGAACGGGCCCGCGGCCGATGCTTCCTCCATCGGGCACAGGTGCCACTTGCCGAGACCAAACGTGCCGTAGCCCTCGGCGCGGAGCACTTCGGCGATGGTGCCTGCATGGTTGGAGATGCGGCCGCGCATGTGCGGGTAGCCGCTGCTGAAGTTCGAGACGGAGCGCATACCGACTTCGTGTGCATTGCGACCGGTGAGCAGCGCGGCGCGGGTAGGGGAGCACACCGGGTTCACGTGGAAGTTCGTGAAGCGCAGGCCGCCGTTGGCGAGGCGATTGATGTTGGACGTCTCGATGGTGGAGCCGAAGCATTCGAAGTGGGAAAAGCCGAGATCGTCGATGAGGATGATCAGCACATTTGGAGCGTCCTCGCCGGGATGTGGCGGCTCTGGCCACCAGGGCGTCGAGTCCTTGGTGGTGCGTCCAATCACACCATCGAACCGGTCGTACTGATTCATCGCGTCCCCCTGACCGCCACCGGGCGAGTCCGGCCATCATTCAACTATCTGTCATGCATGCTGTCAATTGTCCACTCCTCGGCTGAGGGCGCGACCGCTTCACCATCGACGCTTCGTATGGTGATGTGAGCTGATGTAAGATGATGTCATGAGCCACCGCATGCAGATCACCCTCGATGGCGCCCACTACGTGGCGTTGACCAACGAGAGCGAACGAACTGGAGCGTCCATTGCAGAACTCGTTCGAAAATCGATCTCAGCGCAGTACCGAATCGAAACCGCGGCCGAGCGATCCACGCGATTCAGCAAAGCTCTGCACGACGCGTCCGGGGTGTGGAATGGGCGCCGGGACGACGGTTTGGGGTATCAGCAGCGGATGCGGGCGTCGCTGCTGGCTCGCCCGGTGGCAGAGGTCTCTGAGGTGAGCGCCGCTCGACGCCGTGTACCCCGATGATCGTCGTCGATACGAACGTGCTCGTCGATGTCCTGCGTGGCGTGCCCGCAGCGGTCGCAGTGCTCGATCGGCACGCCGACGACATCGTCGTGGTGCCATCGATGGTCCGCTGCGAGGTTCTTGCCGGTGCTCGCCCGAGCGAGATGAGCGTGATTCTCGGTCTGCTCGATGCGTGCGTGGATGGTCCGGTGGACAGCGCCGTTGCCGACACCGAAGCGCAACTCTCGCGAAAGTACCGGCGATCGCATTCGGGCATCGACGCGATCGACTACGTCGTCGCCGCGACAGCGGTGTTGCTCGATGCCCCGCTGCTCACGCGCAACATGAAGCACTTCCCGATGTTTGTCCGGCTGAAGGCTCCGTATTAATCGAGTGCGGGTAGCCGCTCAGGCGCGCAGTAGGTCGCGGGCGATGTGGGTGATCTGGATCTCGTCGGTACCGGCGTAGATCTGTAGCACCTTGGCGTCACGCGCGAGTTGCTCGACGCGAAACTCACTCATGTATCCGTTGCCGCCGTGAAGTTGCACGGCCTCGAGCGCCACTTCGGTGGCGGCTCGCGCAGAGTAGAGCTTCATTGCCGACGCCTCGGCGAGCGACATGCTCGTGCCTGCGGCGCTCATCTCGATGGTGCGGAACACCAGGTTTTGCACGTTCATCCGGGCAACCTCCATGCGGGCGAGCTTGTCCTGGATGAGTTGGAATTCACCGATGGGCTTGCCGAACTGCACGCGGTTCTTCGCATAAGCAACGCTGAGCTGCAGGCATTCCTCGATGATGCCCAGCGCCATCGCGGCCACGCCCGAGCGCTCTTGCTGAAATGTCGCCTTGGCGCCATCGCGGCCACCCGCAGGGAGGTCTTCGGTCTCGCCGATCAACCGATCGCGACCGACACGCACATCGTCGAGGAACAGTTCGCCGGTGGGCGAGGAGTGCATCCCCATCTTGCGCAGTGGCTTCGACTGCACGAAGCCGGGCATACCGCGTTCGAGCACAAAGCTCAATACCTTGCGCTGTTCAGGCGGGTTGCCTTCGTCGAGCTTGCAAATGAATACGGTGATGTCGGCGTATGGACCGTTGGTGATGAATGTCTTGGAGCCGCTGAGGATGTAGTCGTCGCCGTCGCGTCGCGCGGTGGCGCGCATGGAACCGAACGCATCTGATCCAGAGCCCGGCTCGGTGATGGCCCAAGCGCCGACCTTGTCCATGGTGAGCAAGTCGAGTGCCCAACGCTCTTTCTGCGCAAGCGTGCCTTTCGACATGATCGCGGCTGAGGTGAGGCCCATGCTCACGCCCATTGCGGTCACCATGCCCGGGCAGACGCGACACAGTTCGATGATCGGGATGAGGGTCATGCCAGCGCCACCGCCGTCGCCTCCCGAATGCTCTACCGGAGCAAGAGGTGTCTCGCCGCGGGAGATAGCGTCGGCCACCGCATGCTCGCGCTCCATCTGCCGCTTGAAGCGATCGCGGGCCATTGCGTCCATGCCAAACGTGGCGAACAGCTTGCGCAGAATGTCGTACGGCGGCATGTCGCCATGCTCGAGTTCTTCCACGTGAGGGCGGATCTCGTCGTCGACGAAGCGCCGCACGGCATCGCGGATCATCTGTTGCTCGTCGTTCCATTCGAACATTGCACACCTCGTCGTTTGCACCCAGCGGGTGTCGGTCAGAGCATCGTACGGAGCAGTCTGACCCGGAGTCCAACCTGCGGCGCCGCGCCCGCGTGTTCTCAGCCGGCTGCGCGTTTGCGCGGATCGGTGGGGAAGGCGCGCGCGGCGAGGACTTGCGTCGACACGCTTTCGGCGCGGCTGATGATGTCGTCCAGATCATCGCCCAAGAGATCGATCAGTCGCTGTTGTGATACGTCGGTCGCGTGCTCCAGTTCGAGTCGCGCGGCAAGACCAGCGGTGGTCAGCGCGCCGTTGCTGACCCAACCTCGCTGCTCGAGGCCGCCTACGGCCGCGCCCAACTGCTCGGCTGTGAACCCACGTGTGTGGCTGTACTCGCCGATGGCATAACCGAGCCATAGCTCAGTGATCACGTTCAGGGTGACGGCGTCGAAACCCGCTGCGACGGCAGCGGCGAGATGGCCATCACCACGATGCTCGCGCACGAGCTCGGCCGCCCTCCACAAACGACCCTGTGCCGTATCGGGAAGAGGGAGCCCACGGAGGGCACTGAACAGTGGTCGGCCCATGCCATCGAGCTGCCTGATTGCCGCAAAGAGCGGATCAGCAATGGCTGCGGCCTCGTCGGCGGACACGAGCGTGGCCAAGCTCTCAGCTGCGCCATCGGCACGCGCCGCCAACACGGCGTCACGCGAGGCCACTGACACCGCGTGCTGATAGACGGCCATGAGCATGCCCGGCTCGAAGACGCCGAATGTCGCGACGACCACCGAAGCCTCCGGCGTGCCCAGCGCTGCAGCACGACCCCACACGTATCCGTCGAAGAAGCTCAGGCCCAACGCGGCGATTCGCTCAGATGGCGGACGTGACCACCAGCCGTGCGTGGCGATGGGCTCGAGCGCATCGCGGAAAAGGCGTGCTTCGGTGGCAGGCACGATCGGCACGGGAATCGGCTCGGTGGGGGTGGCGCAGAACACAGCCATGATGTCGTCGTAGGTCACTGCGAACCGCCTTCATTGCTGTCACTCTTGGAGGGCGAATCGGCCACGGACGCGAACGCACGCACGGGGAACGTGCCCAGGCCGGCGATCTTCACCGGAACCGCGGAGAATCGGCTTCCCGTGGCGGGCACCGCGGCGAGGTTGGTCATGTGCTCCACGATGGGAATGCCCGCAGCCAGCAGCAGGCTGTGCGCCGGGCGATCATTGCCAGCCGTGGAATCAATGTTCAACGAGTCGATGCCCACCAACACCACGCCTGCGTCGATCACTGCGCGCACCGCATCTTCGGCAAAGAACGGATGGTCGGAGTGGAAGTAATGCAGCGTTCCCCAATGCTCGTCCCATCCGGTGTGCAACAGCAGGGCCCCGCCGCGCAACAGTGCCAAGAGCCCGGGCGAAAGATCTGCTGCGGTGATCGCCTGAGTCCCGGCCGGGGGAGTGAGTACGAAGGCAGGCAGGTCGGCGCAACGCTCGAGGGGCAGGCCGGTGAGATCGTGGCCATCGGCGTAACGGTGAAACGGTGTATCGAGGTAGGTGCCTGTGTTCGCGCACAACTCGATCATGCCGATGTCGAACTCGACCCCCTCGGCATAGCGGTCGCGACTGTTCTCGCGTGACATCACCGAGCTGAGCCGCGGTGCGGGCAACCCCGGGTAGGTGATCATCCCGTCGCGCACGTCGTGGCTGAGGTCGATGAACGTTGGCATCCGGAGATTCTGACAGATCACCGCTGCTTGGTGGTTGGTAAGGCATCGAAGAAGATCACGGTCACCCTCGACTGCAACAAGCGTCGGTCGTCTGCTCGCCCATCTCGACCCAGCCGCCGAGTTGATCGTGGTGTGATGTTCTGCCGCGGACAGCGTGCGAAACTGATTCCGTGAGGTTCACGCGAGAGTGGCGAGGTTGGTGGCTCTGCGCAGCCGCCGCGATGTTCTTCGGCGCAGCGACCCCGACGACAAAGTTGATCGTGAGCGAGGCGGGGCCATTGACCCTCGCCGGCCTGTTGTACCTCGGTGCAGCAATCGCCGTACTCCCGTTCCGAACCCGTGAACGCCGCTCCGAAGCAGGCCCACCCCGGCCATCGAAGCGTGGCCTGCTTCTGCTCACCGTCACGCTGGGTGGAGGCGTCGCTCCGGTATTGATGTTGCTGGCGCTCGTCCGCACGACATCGGGAACGGTGTCGCTGCTGTTGAACCTGGAGCTCGTCGCCACGGTGCTGGTCGCCGGCCTCTTCCTCCACGAACACATCGGCCGTCGTACCGCTCTTGGCATCGCCCTTGTGGTTGCCGGGGGAGTCGTCGTTACGGGGTTCGGCGGCACGCATCTCACCGTCAGCGCGCTTCTTGTCGCCGGAGCATGCCTGTGTTGGGGTGTCGATAATGCGATCACCGCAAGCCTCGATCGGTACAGCCCCACCACGATCACGCTCGTCAAGGGTTTGGTTGCAGGCACCGTCAACATGGCACTGGGCCTCGGGCTCGAACATGTTCCGGGCGTCGGAACGATTGTTGCTGCGCTCGCCATCGGTGCCGTCGGCTATGGCCTCTCGATCACACTCTGGATTGCGGGAGCTCGTCTGATCGGAGCGGCTCGTGGCCAGGCGATCTTCGCGCTCGCCCCGTTCGTAGGAGCCATCCTCGCTTGGCCAATCCTCGGCGAGTCCCTGCGTGGTCGCATGTTGGTGGCCTTTGCGATCTCACTCGCGGGTGTGATGGTCGTCGTTACGAGCCATCATCGGCATGTGCACTCCCACCCCGAAGTCGTGCACGGACACGCCATCGATCCCACTGACATTCATCATCAACGAAACGCCATTGAGATGCTCGGTGGCCAGTCACATCGGCATCTCGTGGTGGTGCACGAACAGGATCATCTCCCCGACATCCACCATCGCCACGAGCACTCGGAACAACGGGAATAGCGGCGGAGTGAGCATCGGTCAGTACCCGGCCAGGTCTAGGTACGCGCTGATCCATGTCTGTTCGTGATCTACGGATCGGCGGGCATCGCCTGCAACGAAGTCGGCGATCTTCCCACCGATGATTGGCAGCTTGCACTCGATGGTGACCGTGCTGGTGTTGGTGCATCCTTTGGCGCCCTTAGGAGCGAGACGAAACGCGCCGCTCACCTTCACGGGCGCGCCCCTTTGACTCGACGGCGAACGTGCCGGTTCGAGCGCCCTTGTTGTCGGAGGCCGACCACGTGTCGGTCTGCGTCACGGTCTGTTTGGGGGATAGCACGCGCTTCGCGAATCCCGGTAGATCGAGGGGAACGATCCGACGCGACGTGGACGGACAGCTCAGAAATCGACGTCGGGCGCGCCCGACTCAGTTACCGTCGCCACGCTGCCCGACGGCGTCCAGATCATGCTGCCCGCCACGACGTTGGGATTATTGGGTAGGTTGGCGCACCCTGAGGTCGGGGTGCTGAGCGTCACCGTGATAGTGCCCGGACTGGTGAACGACAGCGTGGCGTTGAACACGACGACCCCCCCTACCCCTTTGACGTACTTGTTCTTTATGCCGGTGCCCATTTGAATTCTGCCGACAGCGACGTCCCCGATGAGGGGAGAGAGGTTACCGCCCACCTGAATGCACGGCGGAGTTTTCGAGGAGGAGAACACGTCGACAGTGTCCATCGTTGTTGGAAGTGATTCTCCAGTGGCCATACGCACATACACGGCCTGGTTCGTCACTCCGTCCCAATTAGTCAGAATCAGGCTCGGTTTCACGGTGCCGGCATATGTGTAGATGATCTGATCTCCTGCTTCCATGAAACCGGTTCTCCCGCCCGGGGTCGCGGTGTTGATGGTCTGGATATCAAATCCTGCGGGCAGGATAAGCGACGCAATGACGTTGATACTCGAACTACATTTGCTGATACCGCCCAACGCATCGGTCAGGGTTATGGTGACCGGGTACAGGCCGGGCGAAGCCGTCACCACGCTCGTCTGAGTCGAAAGCGCACCGGTTGCGGCATCCATGACGATGCCTCCGGGCAGCAACGGAGCTGTGAACGAATACGGCGTCGCTCCGCCAGATCCGGAGATCAGATTCGATGCGTAGTAGTTGCCCTGCGTCGCCTGCGGAAGGGCAGGACAAGATATGACAGGTGCGGCGACAATCGTCAGCGAGTACGTCCTCGATGCTGCTGCCTTGGTTAAATCGAGTGCGGTGACCGTCACCGAGAATGGGCTTCCAACCGTCGTGGTCGGTGTTCCTGAGATGACGCCGGCAGCACTCATCGAAAGTCCGGCCGGAAGTCCGCTGGCCGTCCACGTGTACAGAGGAGTACCGCCGGAGGCACTGAGATTAGCGGTATAAGACACCCCTACTTCGCCGTTGCTCAGGGAGGCGGGGGAAATGGCAATGGTCGGAATCGGGAGACCGATCCTGGTGCTGAGTCCGGTGGCGCTGAAGTTGATGGTCTTTGCGACGATGCCGCCGATGTTGGTGGCGCCCGCCCCGGAGACCGCAACGGTGGAGGTCGGTGCGTAGAGCAGGCCGCGGTAGCTGCTGACCTGCGAGCCGCTGGCGATCGCGACGGTCTGGCCGGACGTTGCCAACCAGGCCAGTATGTTCGCGTACGCGCCAGAAGAACTCGGCGTGAGATCAACCGTCGCGGCGGTATTGACGGTGAGCGTTCCCGCCTGCTTGAAATACAGGAACACACCGGTTCCGGTGATGGAGGCTCCCGCCCCCAAGGTCAATCCATTGCAGAACACAAAGGTGCCGGGGGTGAACATGACGGCGCTGTTGATGGTGACCGGGTTCGGATACGTACCAAACGTCCCCGCGGCTGGGTTCGCCCCCACGCCGCACGTGTCCGATGGCGGCGTGAGGGTCACGAACGGGTCAGTGAGCCCCGAAAGTGTGCTCAGGCTTCCGCTCCCGGAGAACGAGATCGTCTGGGCGACGCTCATCGCCGGAGACGTCGCACACTCCGAGGCAACGGTGACGTCGCCGAGCGCGGTGATCGTCGACGTGCCAGCTGTTGACAGGTTGGGGCAACTTGATGCAGCGCCTCCCAGCGCGAGCAGCGTCACGGTCGATGCAGTGCCGGTGGTCGGTCGGACCTGGGTCTGCGGACGAAGCGAAGCCGACAGACTGTAGGAAAATGTCGATCTTGTGCCACTGCCAGCCATTGCGAGGGTGACGTAGCTGGGCAGGCCGGTGCACGCCGGCGAACACGTGGCACTGGCCGTGTTGAGGGCCCGACCGAGAATTGAATCGGAGCTCACGAGATCCTGACAGATGCGGCGCGTGAGTTGCTTGGTGCTGCTGTTGAACGAATACGTGGCCAGCATGACTCGTTTGGCGGACACCGTTTGGCGATCGAGCCACTTGAACCGCACTACGAGCGTCGAACCGGCAGGCACGCCGCATGTGCCCGCGTCAGTGGTGGACACGCCAAGGGTGGCATCAAGTTGGGCCTGGTTCGGATCAGTGCCGCCGGCTGCTTGGGCGTCGCGGTAGAGGAAGGCCGAGATCAAGCTGGCGTCGGTTGAATCCTTGACCTGTGCAGATGTGGAATCGGCGATGTTCAGCGACGTGACGATTGCCGCGACGATGACGCCGGAGATCAGCGCACCGAGCACGATTGCCATGACCAGTTCGATCAGGGTGAAGCCATCGTTGTTTCCCTGTGGGCGCATCATGCGCCGCCAGTACGGCCGTGCGTCTTTCATCCGTTCACGCTCCACGACTGGACGAACGTCTTGGTCACGCCCACACCGTACAACTGCTCGAAGTTGACCTGCGCGCGTACGATCACGTTGGCATCGAGGCACGCTGAGCCGGTGTTGACGCAGGCATTGAAAATGATGTTTCGTTGCGCGAGCACATAGTTGTCGGTGGAACTGCCGGTGACGCCACTGGCGGTCACGGCGTAGGCCTTGACACAATCCACGCGAATCGAGATCGAGTTGAGGCCGCTGATGTACGGCACGTAAGTGCCAACACTACTGGGGTCGCACGCGTAGTTGCCCGAGCGGTCGGTGATGGCTCGTACGGTAGTGATCGCGTCTTGAATGCCGGCGTCGGCGGCGTACTGGCGGTCGCGAACCGTTTGCAGAGTGCTGCGATTGTTGATGCCCGACGTAATGAGAGCGGCGAGGCCTCCCACGATTGCGCTCACCATGAGCACAAAACCGATGGCCAGAATGAGCGAGGCACCGCGATCTTCATGGCGGTGCACGTGTGGCGCGGCCATCATGGCGTGCGCACCTTGATCTGCATGGTCTTTGTGACCGAGGCCGGCCCGGTGATCGAGAGCGTGAGCTGTCTGGTTGCGGTGACGGCCGGGCATGCGGTTCCGCTGGGGGACGTACTGACGCTGAAGCCTGAGGGCGGCGTGTAGACCACGGTGTAGTTCGCGCCAACAGTGCACGCATCAGCGGCGCGTTTGGTGGCCTCTGCGTAGTTGCGCATCACCGTGTCCGTGACCACGTTGTCCTTGTGGGCCTTGGCCGACCCAGCAGCTGAACCGAGACTGGCGATGAGGGCAGTGACCGCGATACTCACGATGAAGATGGTGATCACGATCTCGACGAGTGTCTCGCCGCGATCACTTCGCTGTCGCATGTTGGTGCCCTCCTCTCAAGTCGGTCGTCTCGCCACCGTTGGTGGTGTCGTCGATTGGCAGCATTGACTGATCGGTCGTTTCGGTAGGGAGCACGACGCGCTCCCAGCCGAAACGCTCAAATCAACTGCAGGCAAACGCGGGTGGCGTGCCGGGGGTCATGGTGAGCGTCCAGGTTGCCCCGGCCGTCACGTTGGCGGCGACGGTGACGCCGCTCGGCAATTCCAGTTCCTTGGGGCTCGTGACGGTCATGTCGTACAACGCCGCCGGGTACGAGCCGGTGTTGGCATAGTGCACGGTGGCCGCGGCCTTGGCTGCGTCGGCTGATGCCTGGCACGCGGAGCCGTTGCCCTTGTTGGTGAGGGCACCGATGCCGATGATGACGACCGCTGACAGAATACCCACGACCACAATGGCGATGAGTACTTCGATCAGGGTGAAGCCCGAATCGGTGGCTGTGGTCTGGGTCGTGTCGGTTTTGCTATTGATGAATTTCATGGTGTCACATCGCTTTAGAGTTGGAAACGTTGGCAAATTCGATTGTCGTGACAAAGGCTTGTGGTCTGGATGCGGTATACGCATCTAGACCACAAGCCTTGCGTCGTTCCTTAGCTGCAGGCAAACGTTGGCGGCGTTCCGGCTGTCATGGTGAGCGTCCAGGTTGCCCCGGCCGTCACGTTGGCGGCGACGGTGACGCCGCTCGGTAATTCCAGTTCCTTGGGGCTCGTGACGGTCATCGCAGAGAGCGTGGCCGGATACGAGCCGGTGTTGGCATAGTGAACGGTGGCCGCGGCCTTGGCTGCGTCAGCTGATGCCTGGCACGCCGAGCTGTTGCCCTTGTTGGTGAGGGCACCGATACCGATGATGACGACCGCCGACAAGATACCCACGACCACGATGGCGATGAGTACTTCGATCAGGGTGAAGCCCTTGTCGTTGGATTTGATGTGACTATTGACAGTGTTGCTGTCGAGTGTGTTCATTGCATTTCCTTTTCTGTGTGGTGCCGATGTCTCGACAGTTGGGGGTATTGACATGTTGAGCCGGATCGCTACTTCTTGATCTGGCTGAAGATGCTGTACATCGCGGCCACCTGGGCGACCGCAACGAAACCGACGAGGGCGCCGACGAAGATGATGACCATAGGTTCAAAGATGTCTGTGGCCTTCTTGATGCGATAGGTCACCTCGCGCTCGTAGTAGCTGGCCGCCTTGCCGAGTTGCACGGCGAGTAGACCGGTCTTTTCGCCGACGCCGATCATCTGACGAGCAGCGATGGGGAAGATGCCGGATTCCTCGATGGGTTCCGACAGACCGCCACCGCGCACGAGCGCTTCACGCACCACGGCAAGTTTGGTCTGGAAGACATGGTTATTCGTGGCATCTGCCGACACTTGAATGGCCTCGGGCAGCGGCACGCCAGCCTTGGCGAGCGCGGCGAGCACGCGGCAGAAGCGCTCGACGGCAACCAGATGGACGAGTTCGCCCAATACGGGCAGCTTCAGCATGACGTGGTCACGCCGCGGCTTGGCCTGCTTGCTGCCGTAGAGGAAGTAGATCGTGAGTGCGGCCAGCCCGATGACGAGCACAACAAACGGCCAGTACTTCGCCATGAAGTCGGTGAAACCCAGCAGAATGCGGGTCGGCAGGGGGAGACGGGCACCGAGGCTGCGATACAGACTCGAGAACTTCGGTAGCACAAAGACCGCCATCGCGACGATGGCAATCGCTGCCACGATGATCACGATGATCGGATACGTCAGCGCACTTTTCACCTGCCGACGTGCCGAGATATCGCGTTCGGCATAGGTGGCCAATTGCGCCAGCACCTCGTCGAGGTTTCCGGTGTAGCCGGCCGATCTCACCATCGCCCGGTAGTAGGCCGGGAACACATCGGTGTGGGCCGCGACAGCGTCGACGAAACTGGTGCCTCGCAGAATCGACACGCGAATCTCTGCGATGACTTTGCCCATGTCCTCGGAGTCGGTTTGCAGGCCGACGATTTCGAGTGCATCGATCAGTGGGATGCCTGCCTCTATGAACGAACCCAGCTGGCGGGAGAACTCCATGATGACTTCGGGCTTGACCTTGCGGGCCCCGCCATATTCCTTGCGGTACCAGGGAATGGGCTGAGTGGCGGGCGCGCCATCGAGGGTATCCGTTGCCGCGTGCGCCGTTCCTGTTCGGTCGACGAAGCTCTCCGAGTCGCCCAAGGACGCGACGACTCCGGACGTGGACACTCGTACAGGCAGGGATGGTCCCTGGTCAATTGAACTTGCCATGTATTTACCGCCAAGTCTTCATGGGCCATTCGTTGTCAGGGTCGACAGAATACACGCAAAGCCGTTCGCTGGGTAGTGACCTTGACGAGAACTTGCGAATGCCTCTCGCGGCCCGGTGGGGCCGAGTAGATTTATGCTTCAGTGATCCGCTCGGCTTGTCGATACCTTGATGAAATGTCGGCCGCTGCAAGGCGCGAACAGGGAGCTATCCACCGGTGAGAAAGCGGCAACGACAAGACGACTCGCTCGCAGCTGTAGTGGCTGCTCACGCTCGCGCCAACCGCGCCGCTGCCAGCGTCACTGCCACCATCGATGCCGACGAGCGTCCACGCCTGGGCGAAGTCCTTCTCTCCGAGCACGGACTCGAACGCGAGCAGATCTGGGATGCCCTCAACCGGCAGGCCGAATCGGGCGGCATGCTCGGCGCTATCCTCGTCGAGCAGGGGCTTATCGATCAGCATGTGCTGAACGAGGCGCTCGCTACCCAACTGGGCCTGCCCACTGTTGATCTGCGTCGCGAGCGGCCAACCTCGGCCGCGCTGGCGGTTGTTTCCGAAGAACTTGCTCGTCAATACAACATCATTCCGCTGCGCCTCCACGACGACGTGCTCGATGTCGCTATCGCCGATGGGTCCGATACGGAGGTGCGCGAGGTACTGACGCAGCTTCCGGTGCGTGTAGTCAACGTCTTCTTGGCGTCGCCCCTCGACGTCGAGACATCCCTTCGCACGCACTATCGGTTGATCTCGGCCGACGATCGCCAGGTGCAGCAGTTCTGGGCGAATGCGGCACCAGAGGAAGAGGTCGACATCGTCGACTACGACGATGCGCCCATCATCCAGGTCGTCAACAAGATGATCCGCCAGGCGCTACGCGATCGAGCCTCGGACGTTCACATCGAACCCACCGATGGTCGCATCCGCATCCGCTTCCGTGTCGACGGTGCCCTGCGCGAGGTGCTCAGCCTGCCTGCCTCGGCCGGCCCCGAACTGGTGAGCCGCATCAAGATCATGGCCGAGATGGACATCGTCGAACGGCGCCGTCCGCAGGACGGTCAGTTCCAGATGACCATCGACGGTTCGGGGCTCGACGTGCGAGTTGCCACTGGCGCAACCATCTGGGGCGAGACGGCTGTCTTGAGATTGCTCGACAAGAGCAAGTCGATTCTGCAGTTGGCCGAACTCGGAATGCCCCAGGACACCTACTCCCGGTATCAATCGATCGTACGCAAGCCCTACGGGATGATCGTGTGCAGTGGTCCTACGGGCTCGGGCAAGACCACCACTCTGTATGCCACGTTGAGCGACGTGAGCCGTAGCGAAGTGAACGTGATGACCATCGAGGACCCCGTTGAGTACGTGTTCCCCGCCATCAATCAGATGCAAATCAACCTGCAGGCCGACGTCACCTTTGCCAGCGGCCTGAAACTGATTCTGCGTCAGGACCCTGACATCATCCTCGTCGGCGAGATCCGTGACGAAGAGACAGCGAGCATTGCAGTGCATGCGGCTCTCACGGGTCACCTCGTGATGACGTCGTTGCACGCCACCGACGCCAGTGCGGCGCTGTATCGATTGCTCGACATGGGCGTTGAGCCGTTCCTCGTGGCTTCGTCGCTCGTGGGCGTGGTCGGCCAGCGTCTCGTGCGCAAGGTCTGCCCTTCGTGCGCAGCGCCGTACAAGCCATCTGCGAGCGATCTCAAGTGGTACGACTATCTCGGTGGTCCGCAGAAAAAGGTGTTCGTGCGCGGTACCGGATGCAACTACTGCTCCGACACCGGGTTTCGCGAGCGTGTCGGTGTGTACGAGGTACTCGAGGTCACCGAGGAGATCGGCCAGTTGCTCGTGGCTGGCGCAACGCCGCACGATGTGCGCGACCTTGCCACCAAACAGGGGATGCGCACGATGGGAACGGAAGCAATGCATCTCGTCGCCAACGACATCACCACCATCGACGAGGTCATCCGCAACGTCTACGTGTCGTGACCGGTTGTCGAGTTGTTGCGAAGGCATCACGCCGCTCGCATAGAGTGGCAGTCCGTGGGGCGACACCTGAAGAGCGAAACTGAATCTGGCTTTCTGACGAGGCGGCAGCTGCTACAGCTCGCCTCGGCGGGACTCGCTGGTTGCGCGGGAGCGGCCATTGTCGGACGCCGTGCCGGCGCCCACGGTCATTCGGTGCACGATCTCGGTGCACTCGATGTGGGCTTCACCGACGTGACCCAGGCCGCCTCCGGCACACAATTGGCGAGCCGACTCAATCCACCCGCCCCTGCCCCGGTGACGATGTGGCCGCGGCTATGGCGGCCGGGCGATCTCATTCGCGCCGGCGACATCAACGGCCCGCGCATTGTGACCATTACGTGCGACGACGGCCCATGGCCGGTGAACACCCGAGCGATGATGAACCACATGCGCGATGCGGGTCTCGAGAAGAACTTCGGACTGATCCATTTCTTCATGGTCGCGAACAATGCAGCGGCGTTTCCCGATATTGCCCGCGAAGTGTTCCAACGCGGTTACGGCATCGGAAATCACAGCCTCACCCACGCCACCTATAACCCCTATCGCTTGTCGCTCGAGATCAGCCCCGCACAGGATGTCTTTCAGAGTCTCTTCGGTTGGACCCCCGAGTTCTTCCGCTCACCGGGGCTCACCAAGGGTGCAGTTATCCAGGACGAATGTCGACGGCTCGGCATGGCCAACGTGTTCACATCCACGATTCTCAACGACTTCTTGTCGCCGCGCATCTCGTCGTCGCAGATCATCGCGAACGTGGCCCGCACCATTCACCCTGGCAACATCATCCTCATCCACGAGGGCGGCTCGCACACCCAAACGGTCAATGCACTGCCGGGCATTATCGACGTGATCCACAGCCGTGGCTACGAGATTGTTCGTCTCGAGGAACTCTTGTCCACCGGATCCATCCAGTTGATGGCCAACGTATACCTCAATACCCGCACCGATGTTGCTGGCGCCGACGCGGTCGACGGAGTCGATGAATTCACCGATGTGGTCGTCGAGCTGCGCACCTATCTGGAGCTGAACGCCAACCTCACGGCCAAGCGCCGGGCGTTCATCGAGGCCATGATCGCAGAGGCATTGGCAGCCCGCCAGGCGTAAACTCGTGCCATGACGTCTGCACTCGGTGCCTCGCGCGCCTCCGACCCTGATGACATCGCCGCTCATGGTGTGTCGTGGGATCTCTTGCCCCTGCTCGATGGAGCCACCAATGTCGATGTACTGCTCGACAAGGCTGACATCATCGCTGCCGAACTCGTCGCGTCGGGCCGCGGCCGTGTTGCGACCATGTCGGCCGGCGAGCTCGCCGCCTTTCATCGGCGCTACGCGGAGTTGATCGAATTGGTTGGCCGGGCGGACAACTACGCCGGCCTGCTGTACGCCGGAGACACCGCCGACCCGGCGAACGGTGCGCTGGTGGCCCACGTGCAGGAGCGGGGCACGGCCATCAACACACAGTTGTTGTTCATCGAGCTCGAATGGGCCGAGGCCACTGACGAACATGTCGATGTCGTGTTGTCGAACCCTGACCATCAGCTCGACTTCATCCGTCATCACCTTCGTTCGGCCCGCCGCTACATGCCGCATTTGCTCACCGAACCCGAGGAGCGCATCCTCACCGAGAAGAACGTCACCGGTGCTGGGGCGTGGGGGCGTTTGTTCGACGAGCTCAGCTCAGCCATGGAGGTCTCGCTCGAGCAGCCCGACGGCACCACCGCGACGCTGCCGTTGGCCAACGGTTTGGCGCTGCTACAACACCCCGATCGCAGCGAGCGTCAGCGGGCGCACGCAGCGGTCACCGCGGGCCTGCAGCCGGGACTGCGCACGCGTACCTTCGTGTTCAATACACTGCTCAACGACAAGTCGGTCGACGATCGGCTGCGCAGTTATCCCAGCTGGATCACCAGTCGTAATCTCGCCAACGAGGCCGGCGACGCGAGTGTGCAGGCGCTCATCGATGCCGTCGTCGGGCGCTACGACATTCCGCATCGCTGGTACGCATTGAAGGCGAAGATCCTCGACCTTCCCGTCCTCGCCGACTACGACCGCATGGCGTCGGTGGCCGGTACCGAAGAGCAGGTTCCGTGGTCTGTCGCTACCGAGGTGGTACTCGATGCCTACTCGTCGTTCAGCGGTGAATTGGCCGGCATCGTGCAGCGGTTCCTGCGCGAGAATTGGATCGACGCGCCGAACCGCTTGGGCAAGCGCCCCGGCGCGTTCTGTGCCTACACGGTTCCGTCGCATCATCCGTATGTGTTGCTCAACTGGACCAGTCGTACTCGTGATGTCGCCACGCTCGCGCACGAACTCGGTCACGGCGTGCACGGCTATCTGTCCCGCGAGCAGGGCGTGTTCCAAATGAATACACCGCTCACACTCGCGGAGACTGCGTCAGTGTTCGGAGAGACCGTCACGAGCACGCGCTTGCTCGCGATGATCACCGACCCCAACGAGCGACTTGCACTCTTGGCTGCCACCCTCGAAGATTCCATCGCAACGGTGTTCCGCCAGATAGCGATGAATCGATTCGAGCATGCGGTGCACACCAGCCGCCGTCACGACGGCGAACTTGCGGTCGAGCACATCAACGAGCTGTGGGCGCAGACTCAGACCGACATGCTCGGGCCGTCGGTGGAGATCACCGAGGGGTACCGCACATGGTGGAGCTACGTCCCTCACTTCATGCACACGCCTGGCTACGTGTATGCATATGCCTACGGTCAGCTGCTTGCGCTCAGCGTGTACAAGCGATACGAGGAAGTAGGCGATGCGTTTGTGCCGCGCTATCTCGACCTGCTGCGCGCCGGCGGCTCGATGAGCCCCGAGGACCTCGGCCGCATCGTCGATTGCGACCTTGCCGACCCCGGTTTCTGGGTGGGCGGTTTGGCCATCGTCGACGAGCAGCTCACCGCTGCGGAAGAGGCAGCGGTCGCAGCCGGTCGGGTCTGAGTCCTCATCGGCTACGGTGCGAACCCAACATGGCGATACTCCGGTTCAGCTTCGGCACGATGAGTTCAGGCAAGAGCACGCTCGCGCTGCAGATTCGACACAACTTGGCGTCACGCAACTTGAAGGGTTTGCTGCTCACCAAGCTCGATCGTGACGGCACGCAGATCACCAGCCGCCTCGGGGTGTCAGCCCCGGCCATCGAGGTGCGCCCTGATCTCGACATATTTGCACTTGCACGGACCTACACGCCGCTGTCGTTCGTTGTGTGCGACGAGGCGCAGTTCTACACCGTCGAGCAATGCGACCAACTGGCCCGCATTGTCGACGAACTGAACGTCGACGTCTTTGCGTTCGGTCTCATCACCGACTTCCGGGGGCTGCTGTTCGATGGCACGAAGCGGCTGCTCGAAATCGCCGACGAGCGTGTGCCGCTGCAGGTAGAGGCCCGCTGCTGGTGCGGTGAACGGGCCACGCACAATGCCCGTCTCGTAAACGGTCGCATTGTGTATGAAGGCGAGACCGTAGTGGTCGGCGACACCTCGTCCGACGCCGAACAACCGCTGTTCGGCGACGTGGTGCGCTACGAGTTGCTGTGCCGGCGCCACTACCTCAGCGGCGAAACGAGCTGATGACTCTCGACAGGCACCCAGCGGCCGGCAACGACCTGCCGGCTATTTCCAGCTGCAGCGCATGCGCTTGATGCCGTTGATGAAGGCGCTCTGCAGCATGTCGGGTTCGCTGATGATCTGCATGTTCGGCATGCGTGTGCGGATCTCGTCGAACATCACGCTGATCTCGCGGCGGGCCAGGTTGGCCCCGAGGCAGAAGTGTGAACCGCCGGCACCGAAACCGGCCTGGGCGGGAAGCAGACTGCGACGAACATCGAAGCTGAACGGATCGGTGAACGCGCGCTCGTCGCGATTGGCAGAGTTGTACCACAGCACCACTTTGTCGCCGGCTTTCAAGTCGGTGCCGCCGAGGGTGGTGTCCTCGGTGACGGTGCGACGGAAGTGGATCACTGGGGTGGCCCAACGCACGATCTCTTCGACGGCTGTCTTGGTGTTGGCCTCGAAGTCGTTGAACCAGATCGCTCGCTGATCGGCAAACTGGGTGAGGGCGCGCATACCGTGGCTGATCGCGTTGCGGGTGGTCTCGTTGCCGGCCACCACGAGCAGGATGAAGAAACTGCCGAACTCCTGTGCGGAGAGACGCTCGCCATCGACCTCGGCATGCATCATCGTGCTTGTCATGTCGTCACGTGGGTTGGCCAAACGGTCCTCGCCGAGCGCCTGCGCATACATGAACATCTCGAGCGCCGTGCCCATCAACGCGTCGAGCGTGCCTCCGAACTCGGGGTCGCCGGCGCCGAGGATCACATTGGTCCACGCAAAGATTTGTTTTTCATCCTCGGGGGGGATGCCCATCATCTCGCAGATGATCTGCAAGGGCAGGGGGGCAGCGATTTGCTCGACGAAATCACACTCGCCATCGGGGAAGCGTTCGAACAGATCGTCGACGATCGCCTTCGCCTTCACCTTCACGTACTCCTCGACGCGGCCGATCTCTTTGGGCGTGAAGCCCTTTGACACGATGCTGCGCAGGCGAAAGTGCTTCGGGTCGTCCATGTTGATCATCGAGCCGAAGAACTCGTTCATTTCCTGGGGGAGATCGCCGATGTTGCTGCCTTTGCCGCTGCAGAACAATTGTGCGTTGCGGCTGGCGTGCCACACGTCTTCGTGGCGTGCTAACGCGCAGTAGCCGGGGCCCACGGGGAACGGGATGTCGGGGATCTCACGCTCTGCGAAGAACTGCAGACCGGGATTGTCGCGCAGTGTCTTGAATGCGCCATCGCGGTACTCGCGTGACTCAGTCCAAAACAGTGGGTCGGACAGGTCGAACGAGCCGAGAGAAACGGAGGGCAAAGTCATGGCAGCAATCTAGGTGGGCCGTAGCCTGCAACTCATGTTGGAACCACACGAGGTACAGCGGGCGCTGGTCATCACCGCCCATCCCGACGATGTCGATTTCGGAGCCGCTGGCTCGGTTGCGAACATGACCGACGCCGGCATCGAGGTCACGTACTGCCTCGTCACCGATGGCGACGCAGGTGGCTTCGATCAGACCATCCCTCGACCACAGATGGCATTGCTACGGCGCGAAGAGCAGACCTGCGCAGCCAAGGAGGTTGGCGTCGAGAACCTCATCTTCCTCGGTTTCCCAGATGGGCGAGTCGAGTACAACCTCGAGTTGCGCTGCGCGCTTTCGCGGGTCATCCGTGAAGTCCGTCCGCAACGCGTGCTTGCGCAGTCGCCGGAGTTGAACCTCATGCGCATTTACGCCAGCCATCCCGATCATCTCGCCACCGGTCAAGCCACGATCGCCGCCGTCTACCCCGATTCACGAAATCCGTTCGCCTATCCCGATCTGCTCAGCGAGGGCCACGAGCCTTGGACAGTTCCCGAGGTGTGGGTGATGAGTATCGGCACTGCCCCCGGGCCGAACATGCATGTCGAGGACATCACGGACAACGTCGATCGCAAGATCCGCGCGCTGTTGCGTCACGAGACACAGATCAAGGACCCCTCAGCGATCGAAGAGATGGTCCGCTCGTGGACCGCGGCTACGGCGCTGCAGTTCGGCCTTGCCGAGGGTCGTTGCGCAGAGACCTTCCAGGTCGTCGATACTCGATAGACCACGCCTCGCCGACCTCGCGGTCCGGCCGCGCGAGCGTTGGGAGATGGCGGGCGGCTGTCGCTAGGCTGCCTGTCTCGAACGTCTCCAGATCGAATCGTCCTCAGGGGGAACCATGCCCGAAGCAGTAATCGTCGCCACCGCTCGCAGCCCGATCGGGCGTGCCAACAAGGGCACGCTCACCACGCTGCGCCCCGACGACATGTCGGCCCAGATCGTGCAGGCCCTCATGGCCAAGGTGCCTTCGGTGCAGGCCAGTGACGTCGAAGACCTCATCATGGGTTGCGGTCAGCCTGCTGGCGAGGCTGGGTTCAACATCGGCCGTATGGTCGCCATTTTGGCGGGTCTGGACAACGTTCCCGGCGTCACCGTGAACCGTTACTGCTCCTCGAGCCTGCAGACCATTCGTATGGCCGCGCACGCGATCAAAGCCGGCGAGGGCGATTGTTTCATCGCGGCCGGCGTCGAAACAGTGAGCCGCTACCAGTTCGGCGCCAGCGACACCGCACCGAACCCCATCTTCAAGCCCTCCGGCGAGCGCACCCGCGAGCGTTCGGGTGGCGGCCAGCCCACGTGGACGCCCCAGGCCGGCCTGCCCGATGCCTACATCGCGATGGGTCAGACCGCCGAGAACGTACGTGAGGTCGAAAACGTGAGCCGCGAAGACATGGATTCCTTCGCCAAGCGCTCACAGGATCTCGCCAGCGCGAACGTGGCCAACGGTTGGTTCGAGCAGGAGATCACCCCGCTCACGCTTCCCGACGGCACCGTAGTGTCGAAGGACGACTGTCCGCGTGAGGGCACCACCCTCGAAGGTCTCGCGGGTTTGAAGCCAGCGTTCCGCCCCGATGGTCAGGTCACCGCCGGTAACGCATGCCCGCTCAACGATGGCGCCGCCGCGGTCATGGTGATGAGCGCCGACAAGGCCAAGGCCCTCGGTCTCACGCCATTGGCGCGTGTCGTGTCATCGGGCGTGTCGGGTCTCAACCCCGAGATCATGGGCCTCGGACCAGTCGAGGCCGTCCGTCAGGCGCTGAAGCGTGCGGGCATGACCATCGACGACATCGACCTGGTCGAGATCAACGAGGCCTTCGCCGCTCAGGTGCTGCCCTCGGCTCGCCATCTCGGCATCCCGATGGAGAAGCTCAACGTGAACGGCGGGGCAATCGCCCTCGGTCACCCCTTCGGCATGACCGGCGCACGCATCATGACCACGCTCATCCACGGCCTGCAGAGCGCTGACAAGACCTTCGGCATCGAGACGATGTGCGTCGGCGGCGGTCAAGGTCTGGCCATGATCGTCGAGCGCCTCAGCTGAACATTGCTGTTCAACAACTCTGCTATCTCGTGAAATGAACCGGCGAGCGCGAGTGCTCGTCATACTCATCGCGCTCGCCTGCCTCATTCCCAGTACTGCGTGGCCGTTCAGCTCGACGCTGGCCATTCGCAAGGATCTCACCCCCGCGCCAGCGGGACCGTGGCCGGCACCGATGCAGCCTCTCGTGAGCTTCAGCCTCACCGGGGGCGGCATCCCCTACTTCGCGGGTCGCAGGGCGTGCTCGCTACGCGATGCGAACATGATCGCCTATCAATTCGCCCTCGACGGTGCCGACATCGACACCCAACAGTGGGCTGTCTATATCGCATCGCGCGAAGCCGGATGCAACTATCGCGCCGTTACAAAGAACGCGCAGACGCGTGACGACTCGCACTGCGCCTTTCAGCTCAACGTGCTTTCTGGCACCTTCGCGCCAACGGGAGAGCTCGGTCGCCACGGTTGGACGCCCCGATCCGTGCGCGCATCCATGCGCGCCTGCGCCGATGCGGCGAGCGATCTGTGGACCTCGTGCGGTCGCGGCCCATGGACCCCGCCGTACTCCTGTAGCCCGCCTGACTAACTCACGCCCGTAGTCCCGGTTTGGCCGAGCGAACATGTTGACATTCGACCTATCCGCTTGTTCAAACTGACAGCAGGTGGGTCGGCGGGTCCCGGTCACGCGGTGGAAGCGGATAGCAGTGCGTTGCTGAACTCGGGCCACAGACGCAGTGCGTCGGTGCTCCACTCATCGAATGGTCGATCGGTCAGGGCCATCACGCTCACTCGCGCCACCGGATCGATCCACATCATCGTGCCTGACCCCCCGAAGTGCCCGAACGTGGCGGGGCTGTTCGCGGATCCCATCCAATGTGGATGTTTGTCTCCGTGTATCTCCACCCCGAGCCCCCACGGGCACGGCCGAAAGCTACCCACGCCGGGCACGACGCCGGCGAGATCGCCGAATTGAACCGTCGTGGAGTCGCCGGCCGTCTCGAGCGCGATCAGCGTGGGGTGGATGAGTTCACCGAGCAGGCGGACTCCGTCGTCGGTGGTACTCCAGATACCGTGCGCCGGCGAACCGTGCAGCACGGTGTCTGCCATGCCGAGTGGCTGGAGCACCGCTTCGGTGAGGTAGTCGACGAACGGTATCCCAGTTGCATCAGCGACGGCGTCGGCGGCGAGTTCGATGCCGGTGTTTGAATAGATGCGACGACGGCCGGGGGCAACGATTGGGGTGGCGCCGTCGAAACTGTATCCACCGGCATGGCTGAGCAGATGGCGAAGCGTGCAACCGGGTTGGCCAACGGGGGAGTCGAGCGTGATCGAACCCTCTTCTACGGCCACGAGCATGGCGAGCGTACTCACCACCTTGGCGATGGACGCCAACCGATACCGACGAGCGGTATCTCCGTGCAGGGCGACGGCGCCGTCGAAACCGACGGTAACAGCGGATGCATTGCGCACCGGCCAACTGTCGATCAGAGAAAGGGCCTGCACGGCGGTGCTCAGGCGAGGCCGTTGGTGCGAATCAGGTCGGCCACGCGGAACGCCAAGTCGAGGCTCTGGCGACCGTTGAGACGCGGGTCGCACACAGTCTGATAGCGATCGTCGAGCTGCGAGTCGAGGATCTTGTCCGCGCCGCCGATGCATTCGGTGACGTCGTCGCCGGTCAGCTCTACGTGGATGCCTCCCGGCCAGGTGCCCTCGGCACTGTGTGCCCGGACGAATCCACCGATCTCGGAACAGATTTCATCGAAGTCACGCGTCTTGTGTCCGCTATCAGCGGTGTAGGTGTTGGCGTGCATCGGATCGCACGCCCACACCACCGGATGACCGGCGTCGCGAACCGCACGCAGCAATGGGCGGAGCTTGTCTTCCACCTGAGTAGCCCCCATACGGCTGATGAGCGTGAGTCGACCCGGTATGCGAGCAGGATTCAGTGCTTGACACAGTTCGAGTACGAAGTCGGGTTCGGTAGAGGGGCCGACCTTGCAGCCAATCGGGTTGCCGACCCCGCGGAGGAACTCGATGTGCGCGCCATCGAGTTGGCGGGTGCGCTCGCCGATCCAGAGCATGTGCGCCGAACAGTCGTACCAACCACCGGTGAGGGAATCCTGACGGGTGAGCGCCTCTTCGTAGCCGAGCAGCAGTGCCTCGTGACTCGTAAAGAAATCGACTTCATGCAGGCGACTGTTGGACTCGGTATCCACGCCACAGGCGCGCATGAACCGCAGCGCGCGATCGATCTCGGCGGCGAGTTGTTCGTACTTACGACCCTCGGGGCTGCTGGCCACGAATTCCTGAGTCCAGGCGTGCACGCGATTGAGGTCGGCGAAGCCGCCCTTGGCGAAGGCGCGCACGAGGTTAAGTGTGGACGCACTCTGGTGGTACGCCTGCACGAGACGCTCGGGATCGGGCACACGAGCTGCCGGCGTCGGGGCTTCGCCGTTGACGATGTGCCCGCGGAAGCTGGGGAGGTCGAGATCGCCAATTCGTTCGAAGGGTGAGGAACGTGGTTTAGCGAACTGCCCGGCGATGCGCCCGACCTTGACCACCGGTACACCCAGTGAGTAGGTGAGCACGACAGCCATCTGCAGGATGACGCGCAATTTCTCGCGGATGTTGATCGCCGAGAAATCATCGAAGCTCTCGGCACAGTCGCCGGCCTGCAACAGGAATGCATTGCCGGCGGCAACGTGGCCGAGAGATGTCTGCAGGCTGCGTGCCTCACCCGCGAACACCAACGGCGGGTATCCTGAGATCTGCTTCAGAGCGCGATCGCGGTCGCCCGTGTCAGGCCACTCAGGTTGTTGTGCCGCCGTGAACGACTGCCAAGAGGAGGGAGTCCACGCCTTGGCCATACCGGAATCAGGCCGCCAGGATGCGAACAGCGTCTTCGCGTAGGCCTGCCACGGCGCGGCTGACCAAGCGGCGGGCGGCTTCAGCCGTGACGCCAAGGTTCTCGCCGACTTCGCGAAAGCTCTTACGCTCGCCATCGAGCAGACCAAAACGCGCCTCGACGGCGTAGCGGGCACGCTTGTCGAGAGTACCGAGGAGTTCGTCGAGGAGATCGCTGTCGACCATGGCCATCACGGCGTCTTCGGGAGTACCGTCGCCGTTTGCCATGAGGTCGCCGAGCGTGGCGTCGCCGTCGTCACCGATGGTCTTGTCGAGCGAGACGGGCGTCGTGAGGCGGTGCAGCTCGGCGTTGCCGAGATCGAGCGTCTCGCCATCGCCGCTGGCCTGACGCAATGCGGCACGAAGGCTGGCCGAACGGTCGCCGGGGATGCGGATGAGGCTGGCCTTCTGATCGAGGGCACGACCGATGGCCTGACGGATCCAGAAGGTGGCGTACGTGCTGAACTTGAAGCCACGGCGCCAGTCGAACTTGTCGACGGCGTGCTCGAGGCCGAGGTTGCCCTCTTGGATGAGGTCGAGCAGATCCATACCCTGGGGCAGTGGGTACCGGCGGGCGATGCTCACCACGAGGCGAAGGTTGGAGCGGATGAACCGATCCTTGGCCTTGGCTGCGGCGTTCACGGACGCCTTCAGCTGTGCGCCTTTTTCGCCGTTGGAGATGCGCTCTGCGGCCTCGCGGCCTGCCTCGATAGCGCGGGAGAGTTCGCGCTCTTCTTCAGCGTTGAGCAAGGCAACCTTGCCGATGTCGTTCAAGTAGAGACCAATGGAGTCGTTCATATCGTGCTGTGTAACCGTTCTTGTTATGTTCGCATTCCGCGGCGTGACGTGGCGTCGGGCACACCAGGTTGGAATTGCTGGTGTGCGCCAGATGCCACGCACCCACCGAGGTGGACGCCGCAACGGTGCGCGCAGAGCGCGAAATGGAGCGAAATCCACTGTCCAAGGGGGTGTTGGGCAGATCGTGAAGTGTAGCTATGAGGGGGAAACGACAGAGTACACCATCGGTCAAGCCCTGTCGTGTCGGAATATCGTGCGTCGCGACGCCGCCGATGAACGCGAACGGCGGTGAGCTGCCGCAGATTCGCTGTCTACTTCTCCTACACTGCATGCTCGTGCCCCAACGTATCGGATTGTTCGGCGGTACGTTCGACCCGCCTCACGTCGGGCACCTGGTGACAGCGGTCAACGTGCGGCACGCTCTGCAACTCGACGTAGTGGTACTGATGGTGGCCAATGTGCCATGGCAAAAAGAATTGAGCCGTCGTATCACGCCCGCCGAAGACCGCTTTGCGTTGGTCGACGCAGCGGTTGCTTCCGTCGATGGACTGCAGGCTGGGCGAACAGAGATCGATCACGGTGGACCGAGCTTCACTGCTGACACGCTACGAATCCTGGCCGGCGAGCATCCTGACGCCGAATTCTTCACGATCATGGGCGACGACGCTGCTGCGGGCTTCACCACGTGGGACCGCTACGAGGAAGTTGCCAAACGATCCTCGCTCGTGGTTGTCGATCGACCGGGGAAAGCCGTGGAGTTACCGACACAGTTCGACTGGCATCACGTCGAGATTCCCCATCTCGACGTTTCGAGCACCGACTTGCGTGCGCGATTCGGCGACGGGCGCCCGCTCGACTACCTCATCACCGCGCCGGTGTTGCAGGTTGTTCGCGAACGCGGGCTCTACGGCGGTGCACGATGACGGCGCTCGCCTCGACGCGCCGTACCCGCACCATTGCTGCGGGCCTTGCCGGTGTGCTCGTGCTCGTTGCAGCACCACTGCTCAGCTACTACGGCTGGGACGTGCTGCGAAACTCCAAGGCCGGCACGTCAGCCAGCACGCTGCCAGAGGTCGGGTTTCCGTCGACGCCCACCGCGATGCTCGCCGTTGTCGACAGCCAGCAGGTCGTGACCTCGTTGGCGGTATTGGTACTCACACCGGGCACTGGCAAGGGCGGCACGCTGGTGTCGATCCCCACAAATACAACCCGCGCTCAGGTCTTTGGCGAGCCCAACATTGCTGTTGCCGACACCGTCATCAACAGCGGTGCCGATGGTCTGCTCAGCGATGTCGAGTCGTTGAGCAGTGTCACCCTGAACTTCAACGCAATCGCCAAGGAGTCCGACGTTGCGGCGTTGCTCACGCCTGTCGGCGCGATGTCAGTCACGCTACCCGGCCCAGTTCTGGCCCCTGCCACGACAGGCACCCCGACCACGCTGTTCCCGTCAGGCGCAACATCGATGAGCCCGTCGCAGGCGGCGAGCGTGCTCGCCGCCAACGACCCGTCGCAGTCCTCGACGGTTCGCCTCGCCAATGTGCGCGCCGTGTGGAACGGACTTGCCGGCGCAGTCGGCCAGGGCTTGCAGCCAACATCGGTCGGGGCCTCAGCACCGAGCAGCTTTGATGACTTCCTCGCCCACTTTCTTGCTGGGCCCGTGCAGGTGTACAACGACTTGAATACCCGACCGATCACCGGCAACTTCAATCCGGACAAGCGAGACGTCGGCGCGCTGGATCGACCCTCGGTCATACTCGTGATGTCCGGACTTGCCCCAGGTGCGATGATCGCGCCGTATCAAGGGCAGAGCTACCGCATCGAGAATGGCCTGACCGATGCCGATCTCCGGCAGGCTGGCATCACCAATACCACCAGCGCCGACCTCAGTCGCGATGCGGTTGGTCAATTGCTCTTCGTGGAGAGCAATGTCGTGTCGGTCTCATCGACCGTGTTCACGCTCGACACGCACAAGGTGCCGGACAAGACCATCGTGTACACCGCCAGTCCGATGTCCGACGGCGAGGCGCAGGGCCTGAAGAATCTGTTCGGTGACATCGAGTTCCGTCGGCCAGCGTTCACCTTCCCGCTCGTCGACGTGGTGCTGGTGATCGGCAGGAACTATCTCGACGTCGCCAAGGCGAACCGTCAGAGCGCGCCAGCCGTGACGACCACCACGAAGGCCAGTGATCTGCGCCGTACGGTTGTGGATACAACCGGCGCTACCGTGTTGTCCTGATATGACCGATCAACCGACCGAGGACCTGGCCTCGAGAGACCTAGCAATCGTCGCCGCCCGTGCCGCCGACGACAAGCAGGCCACTGACACGTTGGTGCTCGAGGTCGGGCCGATTCTGGCGATCACCGAGTACTTCGTGATCACCAGCGCGTCGAATCGCCGTCTGGTGCGCGCCGTGGCCGATGAAGTCGAGGCCAAGGTGCGTGAAGCATCGGGGCGGTCACCGCTGCGGGTCGAGGGTGCTCGCGAGCAGCAATGGGTGCTCATCGACTACGGCGACATCGTGGTGCACGTCTTCAGCGACGAGACCCGGTCGTTCTACGAGATCGAGCGCCTATATCGCGATGCGCCCGTGGTCGAATGGAACTCGGCCGACAACGCTGCTCGCTGAGGAAAGTCGCTCCAACGCGTTTGGACGATACTGCTCGCGCTGGTATCTTCATGTTCCCGATTCGGGGCTGTAGCTCAGTTGGCAGAGCACTTCCATGGCATGGAAGGGGTCAGGGGTTCGATTCCCCTCAGCTCCACAAAGAAACCGCAGCTCAGATGACCTGCGGTTGTTCTCGTTCTCCGGTCGAGAGCGGCCAGGGTGCAACTTGGGGAGCAACTGCGCAGAACGCTTTCTACCCCGTGCGTCGTTGAGCGTCCACAGAGCGAGTGTCGGGCCCGGTTCCCACGTGCGCAGCCGCCCGGATGATCTGTGTCGCTAGCTCGACGGGGGCATCTTCCAGTGGCTCACGGCGTTCGACTCCCTCGAACAACGCGGCGCGGCAGAGCGGGTCACCTCGAATGGGAGCGTGAGCCCGATAGCGGTGCGCACGGTCCCGCGACCGCCCAATTCCATCCGGCTCGAGTCGAGCGTCGCATGGCGGACCGACGGTCCCCAGTCAGGCCAGCGCCGAACGTCGACGAGTAGTTCCCACATCACCTCGGCGGGCACGGCGATCTCACGGCTCACCCATCGATGGTTCATCGTTCGGCGATCGTATCGCGTCGGATTACGACGACTCTTCAAGATCTTCAGGACTGGTCCGGCCAAGGTCGGTCCCGCCACCTTCGATGGCGGCCACGGCGGGAAGGCCGGTCAGATACGTGCGAAGCGTTCGACTTCATCACAGAATCGTTCTGCGATGTCGGCGGTAACCGACGCCGGGGTGCGCTCGACGGCTGCGGTCAGGTCGTTTGCCGTGATGTATGACGGCTCGCTGCCCTGACGTACCCGGTCGAACGCTGCCGTTGCGGCTCGCTGCGCGGCAAGCTCCACATCGCCCGGTGTGTAGCCTTCGGTCATTCCTGCCAACACCTCGACGTCGGCGCATCTCTCATCGAGCGTCGATAACGCCGCTTGCCACAGTGCGATACGTGCACTCAGATCGGGCGGTCCAATGGGAATGACGAGATCGAACCTGCCGGGCCGGAGGACGGCAGCGTCGATGCCTGCAACGAAATTGGTTGCACAGACCAGCAGGTGCTCCGGAGCTGATCTGAATGAGGGGATCATCTTCAACAGCTCGTTGACGACGCCCTTCATGGCAGGATTGCGTTCCCGTGCGGAAGCAATCTCGTCGAACTCGTCGATAAAGACAACCGCCCGGTCGAGCTGCAACAGATCCGTCATCGCGCGCCGCAGCTCGGCGGACATCGAGTCGTCACCGCTTTCGAGTTTTGATGGGAGCAACTCGATGAAGGGCCAGCCCAGACGGCCAGCAATCGCCTTCGCAAAGGTCGTCTTCCCCGTTCCGGGTGGACCGAACAACATCACCGTCGCTGGGGCACGCACACCGATTCGTGAAGCCGTCTCAGGGTCGGATAGCGGGGCAACCACCCTGCCGTCGATTATCCGCTTCTCGGCGTCCATACCTGCAACGCGGTCCCACAGCTGGTCCGACAGGATCTCGCCGCCGTACTGATCGACGATTCGCATCGCGGTGGGTGCGAGCGGCTCAAGCTTCTCATAGAGCACCAACCCATGCGAGGGTTCGAAGCCTCGATTGACCAAAGCGGCCTCTCCGGCTTGTGCGCTTGAGAGCAGCGCTGAGATCTTTCTCACACCGAGGTGCAGCAGCTTGTCTTCGAGTCGCTGGATCATCGCCGAGCCGACTCCCTGATGTCGCCTTTCCGGGTCGATCACCACCACGTTGATCCAGGCGTCGTCGCCGACCGTACGCGCCTGCACCAGTCCGACGATTCTGTCGTGGTCGACGGCGACCACACCGGGCGCGCCGGAGGAGACGTCACCGACGAACTGGGCGATGTCGGCAGGCTTGGTGTCGGCGAGACCGCGACACTCCTCGAGCAGGCGAACAGCCGAACCGATGTCCGACAACAACAAATCTCTGATTACCGGCGTCACGCCTGCAGTTATATACCGGCGTGCGACTGGGTGCGTTGCGGTGGTCAAACAAATGCTGTGGGACGCAAGGGCCAACTCCGAACTCCTGTTCCCGACCCGTCGGCGCGGGCATTGAGCGCACGTAGAGCGCCTCCATCCCTGACTCCAACAGGGCAATTGCAGCTGTGCGGGCTAGGTTTTCTCCATGCTTTCTTCTGTGCGCGTGGTCCACGTGGCTGACCTCTCCGACACCGAACTTGCCTCCCTCGGCATCGCTCGTGGTGACACGCTGCAGATGGCTGAGTGGTTCGTCCGCCCCGATGCACGACGTCCGGAAGCTGTACGCATGCCCCGCGAGACGGCCGTGGTCGGCGCTTTCACCCACATCCGTGTCATCGAACCCTCGATTGCTGCGATTGTGGCCACCGCCGGGGTTCGCTTCACCGATGTCCCCGCAATCGTCGAGTGCGCCATCCCCGATGGCCGGGTGATCGTCACTGCGATCGAGCCCGATCGCCTGCGCAGCATTGCCGAGCACGGGCGGTTCCTCGACCGTCTCTGCGCGCCGCCGGGGCCTGTCACGGGCAGCATCGGCGTCGGAATCGTCGGCTATGGGCCATTCGGCGGAATGGGTTACACCCACGGGTTAGCGGCCACGGAGACCGACGGGCTCCACCTCGCCGCGATCTGTGACACCAACGCCGAGCGGCGTGATGCCGCGCTGGCCGATTTCCCGGACGTTCGTGCGTACACCGAACTCGAATCGTTGGGCAACGACGACAACGTCGACGTGGTCATCGTCGCCACTCCACCCGTGCTGCACGCCCCGATCGCCCTCGCGTTGCTGCGCGCCGGTAAGCATGTGGTCGTCGAGAAGCCGATGTGCCTCACGGCCGCCGACGCCGACATGCTGCTCAACGAAGCCGCGGCCGTGGATCGGACCATTACTGTGCACCAGAGCCGCCGCTGGGACGGCGATTACCTTGCGCTGCGACGTGCGATCGACGCTGGCATGATCGGCGACGTCTTCAACATCGAGACCTTCGTCGGATCTTTCGAGCATCCCTGCCGGTGGTGGCACAGCGATGAAGCCCTGTCCGGCGGCGCGGTCTACGACTGGGGATCTCACCACGTCGATTGGATCCTGCAGATCTTCGGAGGGCCGCCCGACTCCGTGCGAGCGTCTTCGCACAAGCGTGTATGGCGCGACGTGACGAATTCGGATCAGATCGACGTACAGATGCGCTGGGCCGACGGCCGCGAAGCGCGATTCATCCAGAGCGATGTCGCCGCCATCCGCAAACCCAAGTTCTACGTCCAGGGAACCGCTGGAACCATCGCAGCCGACTATCGGCAGGTGATTGCCGACGATCTTGTCGCCGGCCGCGGCCATGTGCCCACCAGTTGGCACCATGCCGAGGTCGCCTCCACGTTGCGCCTCGGCCGTTACGAGCCGGGCTACGGCATCGTCGAGATGACGCTGCCTCCGGTCCAGACTGCTGGTTGGCCCTTTCATCGGGCGCTTGCCGACCATCTGCTGCTCGGCGAAGCCAGCCCCGTACCCGCCGCGCAGTCCCGTGACGTGGTCGCTGTCCTCGAACGTGCGCACCGATCTGCGGCATGCGCGCAAGAGGTGTCAAGTGCCTGACACGGTGAGCCGACCGGTCACGATCGGCGTACTCGGTGGCAGGTCCTGGATCGCCAACGAAGCAGTCATCCCAGCGATCCACGCCAGCACCGGGGCCGCGTTGGGCAGCATCGGTTCGCGCGCCGGTTCGATCGGTTACGCCGACGTGCTCGCTGATCCCTCAGTCGATGCCGTGTACATCGCTCTCCCGAACGACATGCATTACGAATGGGTGCTGGCCGCCGCAGCGGCAGGCAAGCACGTGTTGTGCGAGAAGCCGATGGCGGTCACCAAAGCCCTGGCCTGTCGCATGGCTGAGGCCTGCGATGCCGCAGGAGTCTTGCTGATCGAGGCGTACATGACCCCGTTCCATCCTCGGAGCGCAACGATCGATGCGTGCCTGCGTGCGGGCGAACTCGGCGAGATCCGCCACGTCGACGCAGCCTTCACCTTCCGTCTCGCGCAGGCCGAGAACTACCGGTGGTCGGCCGAGCGTGGCGGGGGAGCGCTGCTCGATGTCGGGATCTACTGCCTCTCGCCAGTGCTGACGGCAATGGGCGGCCAACCGTGCACGGTTGCAGCGCGGTCCAGCACCACCGGCAACGTCGATGCCACCACGGCCGTCTGGCTCGAATGGTCAAGCGGCGCGACCGCTTCGGTGGTCACCTCGATCGAACTGGCCGAGCGTCAGTCATTGCTCGTGTGCGGTACCGATGGCAGCCTCGCTGTCGATCGACCGTTCACTCCAGGACCGACCGACACCTCGTTCGCCTTCACCCGACCAGATGGCACGGTCGAGCGCCGAACGACCGCGGGTGGAAACTGCTACCTCGCGATGATCGAAGCGTTTACCGCTGCGGTGCGCGGGCAGGCGGTGTGGCCGCGGCCCGTGAGTGAGTCGATCATCATGGCCGATCTGTGCGACCGAATCCGTACGGCCGCTTCAGCCGCAGGGGGAACACGATGACGTCATTGGAGCACATGGTCGAGGTTGCACCCGGTGTCAAACTTCGAATCATCGCCGACAACCTGGACCGGAGCGAGGTCCCGTTCCTGCTCGTGCACGGCCTCGCCTCGAACGCCCGGCTGTGGGACGGGGTCGCCGCTGTGCTCGTCGCGGCCGGCCATCCGGTGGTGGCGGTCGATCAACGTGGCCACGGCCTGTCGAGCAAGCCCGATGGCGGCTATGACTTCGACACGATCGTCGCTGATCTCGTGGCACTCATCGCGTCACTCGGTTGGGTTCGACCCGTCGTGGTCGGCCAGTCCTGGGGAGGCAACGTCGTCATCGAGCTCGGCGCAACCCACCCAGAGCTCGCCGGAGCGATCGTGGCCGTCGACGGTGGGTTCATCGAATTGGGCGATCGTTTCTCTACCTGGGACGAATGTCGCGCCGTGCTGGCGCCACCTCGGTTGATCGGTACACCCGTCGCCACGATGGAGCGATGGATCCGCGATGGTCACCCGAGTTGGCCCGAGTCAGGCATCGTCGGTTCGATGGCGAATTTCGAGGTCAGAGCCGATGACACGATTGCGCCGTGGCTCACCTTCGAACGGCACATGATGATCCTCGAGGCGCTCTACGCGCACCGCCCGTCGCAGCGGTACGCCCGCCTCGCTGTACCGACCCTGCTCGTTCCTGCAGACACTGGTGACGTGGCATGGACGCACGACAAGAGCGCTGCCGTCGATGCTGCGCTTGCCCTACTGCAACATGGGCGCGTGAGATGGTTCTCGCCAGCCGACCATGACATTCACGCTCAGCATCCGGTCGAGTTGGCCGAGTTGTTGATTGATTTCTCAAACGAAGGACGTACACGATGACCCGCCTGCTGACGATCATGGGAAGTGGCGAGACGGCACCGACGATGGTCAAGCCGCACCGCATGGTGTTCGAACGTCTCGAGGCAGATGCGCCAGGTGCGGTGCCGGCCGTATTCCTCGACACGCCGTTCGGGTTCCAAGAGAACGCCGATGAGCTCTCTGCCAAGACTGTTGCGTACTTCGAGACCAGTCTCACCCGCACCATCGGCGTCGCCGGCCTTCAACGCCTGGAGACGACGACCTCTCTCCAACGCGAGGCGGCGTTCACCCGCGTGCGCCTTGCGCAGTTCGTGTTCGCTGGCCCCGGCAGCCCCACGTACGCGCTTCGGCAGTGGGCAGGCACGCCGGTCCCTGATCTGCTCGCCGAGAAGCTGCGAACCGAGGGTGCCGTCACATTCTCGAGCGCGGCTGCGCTCACGCTCGGCCTGGCAACGGTGCCGGTCTACGAGGTGTACAAATCTGGTGCCGATCCGTACTGGCTCGATGGACTCGACCTGTTGTCACCGTTCGGCCTTCCGGTGGCGGTGATCCCGCACTACAACAATGCCGAAGGTGGACATCACGACACCCGGTTCTGCTACCTCGGAGAACGCCGCCTGGCGATGATGGAGCGGCTGCTGCCCGATGGTGCGTTCGTTCTGGGCCTCGACGAGCACACCGGGGTGATCTTCGACCTCGAAGCCGACACCGCGTCGGTTGTCGGTCTGGGCGTGCTCACGCTGCGTCGAGGCGGGAGATCGACGGAGATCCGCACGGGTGAGACCGTGCCGATCGACGTGCTGCGCGCCGGCCCCGAATCGCGCTCGGCAGCACCGGCCCCGTCCGGCTCGTCGGCGGCTGTCGACACGACGCCGGATGGCAGTCGGCCAAGCAGCGCGCAATCTCAGGTGCCGTCTGCGCCGTCTGCGCCATCGTTGGCCGGCGACGCTGAGCGGCTTTCTACAGTGTTCGACGAAGCGCTGGCGAATCGCGATGCTGGTCTGGCCGTGTCTGCGGTGCTCGATCTCGACGAGGCAATCGTTGGTTGGTCGACAGATACCTTGCAAAGCGATGCCGCGACGCGCGCCCGCGCCTTGTTGCGCTCGATGATCGTGCGCCTCGGTGAGGCCGCAGTCGCCGGACTCACCGATCCACGGTCGATTCTCGGCCCGGTGATCGATGTGGCGCTGAACGCGCGACTCGAGGTTCGTGCCGCGAAGCGATACGACCTCTCCGACACGATTCGCGACGGTCTCGCTGCTGCGGGGGTCGAGGTGCGCGACACGCCCGAGGGTCAAGTCTGGGACCTGCTACCGACCGCCTGAGTTGATGGCCACGAGAGGCCGAGTGCTTCGTGGCCTAGTGATGGCCAAGTCCGCCGACGTTGCGTCGGCCGCGACTGCCCGTCACCGTGAACACCACCAAGAACACCGTCGACGCCATGAGGATGATGGTGGCTCCTGGCGACACGTCGATGTGGTAGCTGAGCAGCATGCCCGTGAATCCGCAGACGGCTCCGATGATCGGCGCGATCTTCAGCATTCTGGCGAACGAGTTGGTCATCATCCGCGCCGTTGCCGCCGGAGTGACGAGCATCGCACTGATCAACAGCACGCCCATCACCTTCATGGTGAACAGGATCGTAATCGCCAGCATCAGCATCAGCAGTGCTTCCATTCGGGCGACGTTCACACCGGACACATCGGCGACCTCGGGATCGAACGTGGCGAACAGCAAGTGGCGATAGCACGTATAGATCACCACCACCGACAACGCCCCAGCTCCAATCACTGCGATCACGTCGGCACCACCGACCCCGAGGATCGATCCGAACAACACAGCATCGATCGACCGCTTCGCCTGGCCGAACAGGTTCGACAACGCAAGGCCCATCGCGAACGAGGCCGTGGTGATCACCCCGATCGCCGCATCCGAGCCGATCTTGCCCCGGCGCGCCACCCGCCCGATCATCAACGCCGACAGCAAGCCCCACAACCCGGCGCCGAGATAGAAGTTCACCGACAGCACGGCACTCGCAGCAGCGCCTCCGAAGATCGAGTGCGACAGACCGTGGCCGATGTAGCTCATCTGACGGAGCACGACGTACACACCGATCAGTCCACAGATCGCTCCTGCGAGTGTGGCCACGATGATTCCGTTGCGGAAGAAGGCGAACTGAAAAGGTTCGAACAGGTTCATGACGATGCCAATGGGGTGTCGGTGACCAACAGAAGTCCCCCGTGCTCGAGCACTTCCATCGGTGCGCCGAACGTGCGCTCGAGGACCTGCGGAGTGAGCACGTCACGTGGGCTCCCGAGCGCAATGAGCTCGCGGTTGACGCACGCGATCCTGGGTAGATGTGTCGCCAAGCCGTTGATGTCATGCGTCGTCAACACCACAGCCATGCCCGCCCGATGCAGATCGGTCAACAGGTGCACGACCTCGTGGCGGGTGCGCACGTCGACACCCGAAGTCGGCTCGTCGAGCACCAAGAGATCGGGCTGGCGGTGCAGTGCACGGGCGAGGAAAACCCGTTGCTGCTGGCCGCCGGACAACTCGCGGATGTGGCGATCCCCGAGGCCTGCGAGTCCCAACTGTTCGAGCACGCCAGACACGTCGCGGCGCTCGGCCGCTGTGGCCCACGGGCGGCGAATCGACGACGACCGCGACATCAGCACCACCTCGCTCACCGTGATCGGAAAGTTCCAGTTCACCGTCTCGACCTGCGGCACATACGCCAACCGACGATCGGGCTCGCGTTCAACGGTGCCGATCGTGGGGGAGAGGCTGCCGAGGATGAGCCGCAGCAGGGTGGTCTTGCCTGAACCCGACGGCCCGATGATGCCGAGGAACGAACCCGCCTCGATCGAGAGATGGATGTGATCGAGCACGACGGGGCCGCCGTAGCTGTGCGACACGCCGACGACCTCGACAAGCGAGCGGGCCCGACTGGTCACCGCGCCCACGTCTGTGCGGTCGTCGATGCTCGTCACTGTGGGTACACCGCAGTGTCGACGTTGACATCGCTGCTATCGATCGCCTTCAGCGCAGAAGCATTTCCGCCGAGCGAGTCGACCATCGTGATGTAGTCGAACTGCATGAGACCGAGGAATGAGTGGCCAGGCTCGCCAGGCTTACCGGGCAGGTCGTCGTCGCGCAGTACATCCACGTACTTGACACCGGTCTCGGCACCGATCTGTTTGAGCACAGGGCTCGGGAACACCTCTGATCCGAAGATCGCGGGTACTCCAGCCTTACGTACCTGGGTGATCAGGTCGGCTACCTCCTTCGCCGTTGGTTCGTCGAAGTTCGACGGCTGAATGGCGCCGATCACGGTCCAGCCGTAATTCTTTGCGAAATATGCGTAGGCGTCGTGGTACGTGAGCAGCTTGCGTTGCTTCGCAGGCACCGTGGCGGTGGCGGTGACCATCGCAGCGTCGAGTCCGTCGATCCGGGCGATGTACGCAGTTGCGTTGTTGCGATAGGCGCCGGCGTTGGCCGGGTCCATGTGGACCAGAACATCTCTGACGATCTCGGCGTACTTCTTTGCCATGGGTGGGTTGGTCCACAGGTGCGGGTTCGGCTTGCCGCCTTCGATCGGGAACGAGAAGTCGTAGATGTAGTCGGCGACGGGCAGGATCGCCGTACCCAATTCGCACAGCACGGCTCCGTTCGGAAGGTTCTTCGCGGCGAGGTCCTTGGTTGGTTCCTCGAGTTTCAGCCCGTTGGCAAACAACACGTCGGTCTTTGCGAGGGCAGCTGCAACGCTCGGCGCGGGCTCGAAGGTGTGAGAGTTGGTGCCTTCGGGGATCAGGCCGGCGATGTCGGCGTGGTCGCCGGCGACGTTGGCCACGATGGAAGTGATCGGAGCAACGGTCGAGCTGATCCGAAGTCGCTTTCCCGCTGCGATCGGTGTGCCGGCGTCGCATGCTCTGCGAGCGACCACCTGAGCGTCCTTCGCGGCCTCCCCGGCTGTGGCGGGTCCCGAGCTGGATCCGGAGCTACTGCCGCATGCCGTCAGGCTTAGCGCAACGCCGGCGCAGATCGCTTTAGAGATTCGTGATGTCATGCGATGAACTTATCGCAGGCTGGTTGCAACAAGCTCACCCGCCGACGAACGTCACGTCGAGGTCGGTATCGCCTCTCGCCGGGAGCACGAATGGTCGTAGTCTGAGTCGTTGTGACCGGCTCCGACGCTATCGACCGCACCTTGCAAGCGATCCGTGAACACGGTGGTCGCGTCACCGATCAGCGCAAAGCGATTCTCCGTGTTCTTTTCGACGAATCTGATCACGTGACGGCTGACGAGCTTGTCGGTCGCGTGAACAGTGCACTTCCCGACGTGCACGTGACCACCGTGTATCGCTTCCTCGACACGCTCGAGGAGATGGGTCTGGTTGCCCACGTACACCTCGGGCATGGTCCTGCTGCCTATCACCTCACCACGCATCGTCATGCCCACGTACTGTGCGACCAATGCGGCACGATCGAGGTGATCCACTCCTCGACGATCGATCGGTGGTCGTCCGAGCTGCAGCGCGAGACCGGGTTTCAGCTCACCGAACAACACTTTGCACTGGCCGGCCGCTGCCGCCGTTGCTCCGGACCCCAGTAGCTGCAGCGGCTGGTCCACGAGCTGGGGAGAAAGCGGGGTCGCTCGTTTCGTTTCTGGTACGAGTGTGCCGCCTACGTGCTGGTGGTGCGGTAATGTGCGGCGCGCTGATCACGAGAGAGAGCACGCATGACGATCACGGATTTCGCAATCAACTACTTCAGCCTCGCTGGCAAGAACGCCATCGTGACCGGCGGCAATACCGGCCTCGGTCAGGCGTTCACGCTGGCGCTCGCGAAGGGTGGCGCGAACGTGTTCGTGCCCAGCATCATCGATGATGCCGACAGCGCTGATACGCCGAGCACGCGTGCAATGGTCGAGGCCGAAGGTGTGCGCTACGAGTTCATGCAGGCCGACATCACCGAGGCTGGTACACCGAAACTCATCGTCGATACATGCGTCGAGCGGCTCGGTTCGGTGGACATTCTCATCAACAGCGCCGGCATCTGCCCGCTTGCCGACGTACTCGAGTTCGGCCGCCCGCAGTGGGACGCCACGTTGAACGTGAACCTCACCGCCGCGTTCGAGATGAGCTACGAGGTCGCCCAGAAAATGGTGCCCCAGCGCAGTGGCAAGATCATCAACATCTGTTCGATGTTCTCGTTCCTCGGTGGGCGCCTGTCGCCTGCGTACTCGGCCACCAAGCACGGTATTGCCGGGCTCACAAAGGCCTATTGCGACGAACTCGCCCAGTACAACATCCAGGTCAACGGGATTGCCCCGGGCTACTACGCCACACCGATCACGGCGAACACACGCAGCAACCCGGTGACGAGTCAGCGGGTGTTGGATCACATTCCTGCCGACCGCTGGGGCGAGCCGGCCGACCTGATGGGCACCGTTGTGTTCCTGGCAAGCCGTGCGTCTGAGTACGTGAACGGCCACATCCTCGCAGTGGACGGCGGCTACCTCGTCCGTTAGGGCGGGCGAACCGGACGGCGGCATCCATGGCAGGTCCCTACCTCATCGGCATCGACTGCGGAACGCAGAGTGCGAAGGTCGTTGTGTACGACGCGAGTGGCAACGCCGTGGCGCGCGGCCAGCAGGTTCTGCGCGCGTTGAATCGGCCGCGGCACGGTGTGGTGGTCCACCCTGACGACGATCTGTGGGATTCGATCGCGTCGGCCAGCCAGCGGGCGCTCGACGCGTTCAACGGTGATCCGGGCGAAATCGCAGGCGTGGGTCTGTGCACGATTCGTTGTTGCAAGGCATTCCTGCACGCCGATGGCTCGTTGGCCGAACCGGTGATCAGCTGGATGGACGATCGCGCCTACCAGCCATACGTGTCTGGCGATCCAACCGTGGTCTACGCCACCACGTCGTCGGGCTATCTGGCGCACCGGTTCACTGGTGAGTTCAGGGACACGGCAGCGAACAACATCGCATTGCAGTGGCCTATCGACACCGACACGTGGCAATGGAGTGAGGACCCGTCGTTGTACGAGCAGTTCAGCGTGAAGCGAGAGATGCTGCTGGAGTTGCAGATGCCGGGCGATGTGATCGGCCGGGTCACCGAGGCTGCCTCAGCAGCCACTGGCATCCCCGTCGGTATCGCGGTGGTGGCGACTGCGAACGACAAAGCGGTGGAGATGCTCGGCACCGGGTCGCTTGGAGAAACCACCGCCTTGGTGTCGCTCGGTACCTACATTGCGGCGATGGTGCACGGTCACGAAAATTATACATCGCCGACCGACTTCTGGACGAACTTCGCATGCATCCCGAACCGCTACCTGTACGAGAGCAACGGTGTGCGCAGAGGCATGTGGATGCTCACCTGGTTCCTCGATCTTCTCGGCCCAGAAGTGGCCGAGCGTGCAGCGTCGTTGGGGTTGTCGCGTGAGGAATACCTCGAGCGCGAGGCTGCGCTCGTCCCGGCCGGTAGCGACGGGCTGATGACCGTGCTCGACTGGCTGGCAACCACCGACATGCCATTCCGCAAAGGATCGATGCTCGGCTTCGACGCACGGCACACGCGCGGTCATATCTACCGGTCGATCCTCGAAGCCATCGCGCTCACGATGAAGGCGAACGTCGACGCCATGTGTGCCGAAGTCGGTATCACGCTCGACGAGATCGTGATCTCGGGAGGTGGCTCGAGCAGTCCGCTGTTCATGAGCATCTTCGCCGACGTCTTTGCCGTTCCGGCGTCACGCAGCATCGACGGTGGTGGTGCGAGCCTCGGCGCGGCGATCTGCGCCGCCGCGGCCACGGGTGTGCACGCCGACATCGAGACGGCTGCAGTGCAGATGACCAAACTACGCGAGACCTTCGCAACGAATACAGACAACGCCGCGATGTACCGACGCATCAACGAATCGGTGTACCAAGTCATCCGCCTCGCGACAGATCCGCTCTTCGAACGCGCTTTCCCCATCTTCCACCCGGATTCTCACTGAGTCAGTCCCCAGTAAAGGAACGCCAACATGTCCCTCACCCGAACCGAAATCGTCGAGCACCTGCAAAGCATCCTCGGCGTCGAGTACGTGATCACCGATAAGCACGAGTTGCAGCGCAGCAGCATTGATAACTTCCGCAAACTGCAGAACATCTTCGGCGTGTACACCATGCCGGTGCCCGCGGCCGTGGCAATGGTGCGCGGTACGCAGGATGCTGCAGCGGTGTTGGCGTTCGCCGATGAGCACGGCGTGAACGTGGTCGCCCGCACCGGCGGCACCGCGACCGAGGGCGGGTTGGAGACACCCGTGGAGAACTCGATCGTGATGGACGGGTCCCTGATGAACGAGATCATCAGCGTCGATGCCTACAACATGCAGGCCACTGCGCAGTGCGGCGTGCCATTGCAATTGCTCGAAGATCAAGTTCGCGAACTCGGGCTCACCACGGGTCACTCTCCCCAGTCGAAGCCCATCGCGAGCATGGGTGGCCTCGTGGCCACTCGCAGCATCGGCCAGTTCTCCACCCTGTACGGCGGTATCGAAGACATGGTCGTGGGTTGCGAGGTGGTGTTCCCTGGCGGCCAGGTGTCGCGGATCAAGAACGTGCCCCGCCGCGCTGCTGGGCCCGACATCCGCCACATCGTCATCGGCAACGAGGGCGCGCTGTGCTTCATCAGCGAAGTGACTGTGAAGTTGTTCCCGTACATGCCCGAGAACAACATCTTCCTCGGCTGGACGCTCAAGGACATGAAGGTGGGCTTCGAGGTGCTGCGCGAGGTGATGGTGGCCGGGTACAAGCCATCGGTGGCGCGCCTGTACGACCCCGAAGATGGCCAGTTGCACTTCTCGCACTTCGCTGCTCCCGACGACTGCATCGTGTTGTTCATGGCCGAGGGCAACGCTGGTATCACCAAGGCAACCGCCGAGGGCATCGCCGAGATCGTCGCCCGTCATCAGGGTTGTACGCCGGTGGACGCGCAGTTGATCTCCACGTGGTTCGACGATCTCGTGTGGGGCCCCGACAAGGTGGCGCGCGAGGACGAACGCATTCGCACCACTCGCAACGTGAACCGCACCACCGAGATCTCCGCAGACTGGAGCTCGGTCAACGCGATCTACGAGGCCGCACTCGCGCGCATCCGCAGCGAGATCCGCGGCATCACGTTGCTGGGCGGCCACTCGTCGCACAGCTACATCAACGGCACGAACATGTACTTCAACTACTTCTACGACCTCATCGACTGTGAGCCAGAGGAAGAGAACGACAAGTACTACTTCCCAATCATCGCGATCATTTGCGAAGAGACCCTTCGCTACGGTGGCTCGATCGTGCACCACCACGGCATCGGTAAGGCCCGCGCTCGATGGGTGAAGGACGAGTACGGCTCGTCGTACCCAATGCTGCTTGCGCTCAAGCACGCGTTCGATCCCAACAGCATCATGAACATGGGAACCATCATCCCGCGCTGATCCCAAGGCGGACGTGCGGTTAGCATCCGCGCGTGATCGCGGTTTCGATGAGCATTACCGATTCATCGACTGATTCCGGCGCAGACGTGCTCGCGTCGTTGGGCAGTACACCTGCTGGCCTGAGCACCGCCGACGCATCCGAACGGTTGCGCCAGGTGGGCCCGAACGCGGTACGCACACATCACGCGAGAGCCCTGTGGGTGCTGGGGCGACAACTCCGCAGTGCAGTGCTGGTACTGCTTGGCGTGACAGCCGTTGCCTCGTACTTCTTGGGCGAGCGAACCGATGCGATCATTATCGGCGTGATCCTGAGCGCCAGCATCGGGTTGGGATTCTTCAACGAGTTCCGCGCCGAGCGCGCTGCGGAGGCGTTGCACTCGCAAGTGCGACACCGCGTGATTGTGTCGCGTGATGGTGAGCCGATTGAGCGTGACGTGACCGACTTGGTTCCCGGCGATGTCGTGCACCTCGGTCTGGGCGTGGTGGTGCCTGCCGACAAGCACACCGGAGCGGTGCCGGCCGGCGCGGCGATGGCCGAACTGTCGCCTTGTCCTGCATCGGCCATTCATCGATGCCGTGCTGTTCTCGCGCCGGATCACCTTCACCAGTGCGATCGACGTGGGCGGGGCGGCATCCGACCGGGTGCGGCTGCTCGGTCTGCTTGCCACCGAGCACGATCCCAATTCGGGCTCGGGCTGCAGTCGGGTGGCCGCGTCGGCCTTCTTGAAGTTCCTGCCGATGCTGCCGAGTCAGATCTTGTTGAACAAATTGGGGTTCGCAGCTCTCCCGATCGGTTTCTTCGCGGCGTTGTCGAGCATGGTGGTGGCCTACCTGGTGCTGATCAAGATCGCGAAGAAACGCTTCTACGCTTCGATGCAACTGGTGCCGTCTGAGGCCGGAGGGCGATTGGACGTCCACAAACTGCACCGACGCGCCGCCCGTTTCAGCCACGGCGGCCCCCTGTAGGGAGGTAGCCGTGGCACAAGTGATCCACAACAGCGTCACGCCGATGCGAACGTGTGTATCGGTTGTCCCGCCGCGGTGGGCCATTGGTCCCTAGTCCGATTGTGATTCGGTCTTTACTCTGACGCTGTCCGAAACATTCAGCCAAAGGCTGAATCAGCCAAGAGGAGCCACATCAATCATGAAGCGCAGAACCCTGGATCTTGTCTTCAGCGTCGGCGGCGTACTACTCGCTGCCTTGCTCGTCGTTCTCGGCATGGTCTTGAAGACCAATGCCGACTTCGCAAAGTCATACGTGAAGGATCAACTCACTGAACAACAGATCACATTTACTCCGGTGGCCGGTCTCACCGGCGATGCCAAGAACTCGGTGTGCCTCAACAACTATGCGGGCAAGCTCATGGACAGCGGCAAGATGGCCGAGTGCTACGCCAACGACTACATCGCCCTGCACCTTCGTGAAGGCGCGACGGCTGCCGGCCAAGAGGGCAAGACGTACGCCACCTTGGGATCTGTGGTGACCGCGGCGAACAAGGCCGTCGCTGATGCCAAGGCCGCTGCCACGCCCACCGACGAACTGCAAAAGACTGCGGACTCGCTCAAGGGTCTTCGTGAGACCATGTTCAAGGGCGAGACCCTGCGTGGTCTGCTGCTGACCTCGTACGGTTTCAGTGAGTTTGGCCGGAAGGCGACTCAGGCAGAGTTCGTGGCTTTTGCTGCCGCTCTGATCCTGCTGCTCGCCTCGATCGCCGGGTTCATCCACGCTATGACGACTTCGAAGGACAAGATCGTCGCAGCGGTGAGTCACACGGCCTGACCGCTCTCGTTCCCTTGGGAATCTGAATGAGTGGGAGCGCCCTCAGGGGCGCTCCCACTCCGCAATTGTGAAGTGACGCAGCAACAAGGAAGCGGGCAATGAAGACCACAAAACTGGGCCCCGGCTATCTCAGCCAGACCGATGCAATCATGTGGATGGTCGAGGCCGATCCGCTGTTGCGCTCCACCATTCTCGGCGTCGTGTTGTTGGATCGGTCGCCCGACTGGGGTGCACTCGTCGAGCGCGTCGAGCGCGTGGCCCTTCAGGTTCCCGGCCTGCGCCACAAGGTGGTGAGGCCGCCGCTGCATCCGACGTTGCTGCGCTGGGAGGTGGATGAGGACTTCGATATCGACTTCCATCTCCGTCGGGTTGCCCTTGCCGCTCCGGCTGGTCGCGAACAGGTACTCGAATTCGCCCGCCATTGCTCGATGCAGGGTTTCGATCGGGCTCGCCCGCTGTGGGAGTTCACGCTCCTCGAGGGACTGGAACACGGCGCCGCCGCCTTGGTGATGAAGGTGCATCATGTGCTCACCGACGGCGTGGGCTCGGTGCAGCTCGCTGCGTATCTGTTCGACTTCGAACTCGACGCGGACAGTAGAGGTGCCTCATCGCCTCCGGCACCCGTTGCCGGAGCGCACGACTTCATGAGTAGGTTGCGCGATGTCGTGGAACACGACGTCGACGGCCTCGTCGATTTCGCTCGACGGAACGCTCCCTCTGCGGTGCCGAACCTGCTCCACGCCATCCGCCATCCGCAGCAGGCGATTGCCGACACGGTCGGCGTGATTCGCTCGATCGGCCGCACCGTTGCACCAGCGATGGAAACACTGTCACCGATCATGTCCGAGCGACATCTGGCCACCTGCTTTCGAACGATGGACGTGCCGCTGAAACGCTTGCACGACTCAGCCAAGGCAGCGGGAGGAACGGTGAACGACGGTTTCCTCGCGGGCATCTGCGGGGGCTTGCGGATTTATCACGAAATGCACGGCGCTGAGGTCGACGAGCTCCGTATCTCGATGCCGATCAGTCTGCGCAAAAAGGACGACGCCGCGGGCGGCAACCACGTCACGGTGATGCGGTTCAAGGTGCCGGTGGGGCTGTCCGACACCGCAGAACGGATCGCCGCGTTACACGCGCTCGGTCAGGGTATTCGTGCGGAACCGTCGCTGGCCTATACCGGTGTGATTGCCGGAGCGCTGAACCTGCTCCCCAAGCAGGTGATCGCCTCCATGTTGAAGCACGTGGATTTCCTGGCCAGCAACGTGCCAGGCGTGCCTATCCCAATGTATTTGCTCGGTGCCGAGGTGCAACGGTTCTACCCGTTTGGCCCCACGGCCGGCTCAGCGGTGAACATCACGTTGATGTCGTATCGCGACACGTGTTGTCTCGGGGTGAACATCGACGCCAAGGCAATCGTCGACCACGACGAATTCATGGACTGCCTCCGCGCCGGTTTCGATGAGGTGCTTGCACTCGAGCCGAAGGTGAAGCCCGCCAAGAAGACGCCGGCCAAGAAAGCGCCCGCCAAGAAAGCGCCCGCCAAGAAAGCCGTCAAGCGGGCGGGCGAATGATCACGACGGGGCAGCGGCTGTGATGGACGCAGTAGTTCGAGACCGAGCCGAGCAGCAGTTCGTGGGCTGCGCCCTCACCGCGTGAGCCCACCACGAGCAAGTCGGCGTCCTCGGCGATCCGCACGAGTTCGACTCCGGCGCGGCCTTCTGGCGTGATGACGTCGTAGTGCACCACGTTGGGATCGAGCGCAAGCTGATGAATCAAGCGATCGGCCCGCTCGGCGGCGGCCTGAATGAGCGCGTCGTTCGAGAGTGGCACGACCCAGACGACTTCGGAGGCGACCACCATGGGGAACTCCCATGAGGACACGATGTGTAGATGTGCGCCGCGAAGTGTCGCCTCGGCGGCGGCCCATTCGAGCGCGTGGCGCGAGTTCTCTGATCCGTCGACACCGACAACGATGTTGCTCATGGTTTCCTCGATTGGTTGGAGTGCATCACCGACGGTATCGCTGCTGGACAACAGCCCGTCAGATGACGACGCGTTCGCCATAGCGCGGCATCACAGTTGTCCACGACGCAGACTGCAGCCGACTGCGTAGTGCGGCGCTCGAGTCGGCTTCGCCATGCACCACGAAGGTGGTGTGTGGCGAGGTGCGCGATGTATCGGCCCAGTTGATGAGGTCGTCGGTGTCCGCATGTCCCGAAAACGCGCAAGCGGTGCGATGCGATGCCGTTGTATACGTGCGTGCGGTCGCCATAGGTGAATTCGATCAACAGTACATCGCATTCGGGACGCGCCGGAGGACGCCAGGAGCAACGAGTGATTCGATCGGCCGAGGTCGCCGCTGAACACCGCCCGACGCCCGGTGGCTGTGGTCACGCAGACCGATGCGGCACCGAGGATATGCCCGGCCGAACTAAATCGAAGTGCAAGTCCCTCGGTCACCGTCTGTTGCTGATCAAACGGGACTGCTTGGAAGAGGCTGCCGACGGCGATGGCTTCATCTTCGGTGAACAGCGCCAGTGCGGGATTGTGGCGTGACCATCCGAGCTTGTTGGCGTGGGTGAGCACGACCGCGTCGAGACGGTCGACATCGAAAGTGGGCGCCTCCCAGTTGCGTAGACGCAGCGCCTTGGGTCCTTGATATAGGCCGGCATCGACAAGGATCGTGTGGTTTCCTTGCTCGATGAGGAACCGACTCCCTGTGACGGTGCCGACGGCACCGAGGAATTGCAACGTGGCGGTCCGTCATGACTCAACCCTTCTTGATGTCCTGACTGCGGAGCTCGGTAATGCGTTCGTGCAGGAACTCGAATGCGGTGCGACCGGGAGCGAGCACGACATCGTCGGCCGGATGCAGGAACAGTGGCAGCGACAACCGCGATCGGGTGGCACCATCGCCGGTGGGTTTCATCACGCGATGGGTCGTCGATGGGTAGTAGCCGCCGCTGGCGAGAGCGAGCATGTCGCCGCAGTTCACCGCGAGACTGCCGAAGTCACACGGTACATCGTGCCACGCGCCCGCGACGTCGCGCACCTGCAGTCCGGGCTCGTTCGAGGCCGGCAGAACGGTGAGCAGGTTGATGTCTTCGTGGGCAGCGGCTCGCATTGCGCCAGCAGGCTCATCGCCGCTGAGGGGCGGATAGCGCAAGACACGTAACAGCGTGCGCGTACTGCCGTCGAGCATGTGATTCAACGGACGGGAGAAGTGCGCAGACACCTCGGCTGGCGTGTTGTCCTCGACCCAGCCGAGCAGAGTGGTCGCAAGGGCGGTGGCCTGCTCGGCGTAACGAAGCGCGGCGTCGCTGACGGTGGCTGGATAACGCCCCCACGGATACACGTGGAAGAATTCCTTGATGTCGCGGACCGTGTTGCCCTTTGCGGTCTCGGACACATCGGGTCCGAAGTATCCATTCTGGTTGTCATCGTCGTAGCGATAGGCGAACTTGGATTCGCTCTCGAAGAACGCCAGCCATTCGTCGTAGATGCCCTGTACCAGCTCGGGAGGGAGGGTGTGGTTCACCAGAACGGCAAAGCCGGTTTCGCGCAGCGAGCGCGTAAAGGCTTGTGGGGCAGCTGCGTCCCGGAAATTTACGACGTCGACCTGCATGGGCTGGTCTACTCCGTGGGCCTGACGATGACCACGGGGCACGGACTGTGGTGCGCGCAATAGTTCGACACCGAGCCGAGCAACATCTCGCGCACGGACCCCGCTCCGCGTGAACCAACAACGAGGAGTTCCGCATCGGCTGCAAGCCGGATCATCTCGGGACCCGGACGACCCTGCGGTGTCTCGATAGTGAATTCCACGCCCATTGATGCCAGATCGACATCGACGGCCAACTTCTGGGCGGTCGTCACCGCAGCCTTGACGATCAGCTCCTTGTCGGGCGGTGGCATGTAGATCGGCTCAGACGTGACGTAAAGCGGGTACTGCCAGCTGTACACGATCTGCAGTGTGCTCCCACGAAGCTTGGCCTCGCTAGCAGCCCACTTGAGTGCATGTGTAGCGCCTTCGGACCCATCGATTCCAACGACAATCTTTCCCATGGGGTCATCGTGGTGGCTGGGCGTGTCAATGGCAAGAGCAATTAGTCCCAAAGTGCGGTGGTCGCCTTGGTGCTGATCGCCCTAGCGTGTCGCAAAGAGTCCACCATCAGCGATGACCACCTGCCCGTGACATAGCTTGACGCATCGGAGGCCAGGAACAATGCCGGGCCGACCATCTCCTCGAGATGCGCCATCCGTTTCATTGCACATGCTTGAGCCATGCGTTGTTGAGCCTCGGGGGTGTTGTTCAGCACCATGTCGGTCTTCTACTGTGCTGGGGGCAATGGCATTCACGCATATGCCGCGGGTGGCGAAATCCGACGCCATCGTGCGCGTGAAGCTGAGCAGGCCCGACTTGGTGCTCGCATACATTGCCGATGCGGCGACGCCAGGAACGCGCCTGCCGAGATCACGTTGATCACCGAGGCGTGGCTGCTCGCCAACAGGTGGGGGAGAACCGCCTCAATCAAGAACACCGGGCCGCGCAGGTTCACATCGTTGACCTTGCTCCAGGCCTCGGCTGTGAGCGAGCCCAGCGGTTGGCTGAGTGCCGTCGCGGCGTTGTTCACCACGATGTCGATGCCACCGAACGCATGCACGGTCTCGGCGACCTCGACGGCGTCCGCCTTGCGGCTCACCACGACCACGGTGGCACCGGCATCGACGAACCCTTCGGCAACTGAGCGGCCGATACCGCGTGTTGCTCCGGTGATGATGGCGACCCGGTCTTCGAGCCCGAACAGGCTGGTGATGCGATTGGTGTTCACGAGGGCACAAACTAGTGTGCTGTTCGCGAACGTGAGATGGTGGCGCTGGTGTCAAGACGTGCGTTGGAGTCGATTGCCGACGTGGACTTCCCTGTTCCGAGATCTGTCAACGGGGCTTGACACAAGTGTCAACAGGAGATGACGGATCCTGCGTGGACGACCGTGGGGTGCGCACTCCCTCGTGAATTCGACAACGACCGAGTCGGGAGGCAGCGTCAGGTGGTGACGGATCCGCCATCGATGGTGATCGTCTGGCCGGTGACCCATGCCGCTTCGTCGCTGGCCAGCCACACACAGGCCGCGCGACATCCTCGGGCGTGCCGAGCCGGCCCCTGCGTTTCCGGCATTGTCGACGACGCATCAGTCACGTCGAAGGGGGCCTCGAACATCTCCCCAGTGTGCCCGCGCGGAAGTGGACCGAGCCGCACCGGAGCGGTGTGCGACGATGGGTCGTGAAGCTGAGCGCGCTCGACCGAAGGATCATCGCTCTCGCGATTCCAGCGCTCGGCACGCTCGCCATCGAACCGCTGTACATCTTGGTGGACACGGCCATTGTGGGTCGGCTGGGTACCACCCAGCTTGCCGGCCTGGCTATTGCCGGCACCGTGCTCCTCACGATCACGGCGTTGCTCGGATTCATGCAATATGGCGTCACCCCCGAGGTTGCGTACGCGCGGGGGTCGGGTGACATCGAGCGGGCCCGGGTGATTGCCCGTGACGCCACATGGTTGGCCGTGTTCTTGGGTATTCCCGTCGCAGTGTTCGTCGCGCTCCTCGCACACCCGCTTTCGAGCCTGCTCGGCGCCACCGGAGGCGTGCTCGACGCTGCCACCACCTACCTGCGGATCAGCGCAGTCGGCCTGCCGTTCGTGTTCATCACACTGGTGGGCCACGGCGTGATGCGTGGGTACAACGATCTCCGCAAGCCGCTGCTGATCGTGCTCTTCGCAAACGTGGCAAACGTGATTATCGAGATCGTGGTGGTGTACGGGTTCAGAATGGGTATCGCAGGCTCGGCTTGGAGCACAGTGGTGGTGCAGATCGGCGCTTCAATTGCATTTGCAATCATTCTTCGACCGCACATGGCGACGGTGCGGCCGGCATGGCAACGGATGAAACCGTTCCTCGTGATCGGCGGCCATCTCGGTCTGCGCAGCGCAGCCATGCTTGCGGTGTGGATCACGGTGACGCGAGTTGCCGCACACGTGGACACCCCCACGCTCGCCGCGCATCAGGTGCTGTTCCAGCTCTTCACATTTCTCGCGCTGATCCTCGACGCGCTCGCGATTCCGGCACAGTCGTTGGTCGCCGAGGCAATGGGCTCGCTCGATTCCGACGGGGCGATGGCGGTGGGTTGGTCGAGCACGCGCTTGTCGCTGTGGGTGGGCGGCGGCTTCTGTGTGATCGTGGTCGCCACCAGTCCACTGGTGCCGCACATCTTCACCAACGATGGCGCGGTGATCAGCCGGGTCATGGCCGGACTGTTCTTCCTGGGTGTGATCCAGATCCCCGGTGCGGTGGCGTTCGCACTCGATGGCGCGCTCATTGGCGGCCAGGATGGTCGGTTCCTCGGCCGAGCCGCGGTGTTCAACCTGGTCGCGTATGTGCCGTTCCTCGTTGCGACGTTGATTCACCCGGCACTCGGCATCGGTGGTCTGTGGGGTGGCCAACTGGCGTGGATGACGTGTCGCGCGCTCGTGAACGCGCGACGGTTCAGATCACAACGGTGGATGCCCGTGGCCCTGCGCCACGTGTAATCCTCGTCAGGCGACGATGTTCACCGTGCGCCCGGGCACGACGATGACCTTCTTCGGTGTGGCTCCGCCGAGGGCGATGACGATCTTTTCGTCGGCCAGCGCTGCAGCCTGCACCTCGTCGTTCGATGCCCCGGTGGCCACGATGATGCGGCTGCGGAACTTGCCGTTCACCTGCACAGGCATCTCGATAGTGTCCGACACCAGCAGTGCCGGATCGGCAACCGGAAATGGTGTGTTGGTGAGCGAGTCGCGGTGGCCAAGCTTCGCCCACAACTCCTCGGCCAGGTGCGGACACAACGGAGCGATCATGAGCACCAGTGACTCGGCCACATCTGCGGGGCACGCGCCGAGCTTGGTGAGTGCGTTGTTCAACTCGATCAGTTTCGCTATTGCCGTGTTGAAGCGCAGGCCATCCATGTCGTCGCGCACGTCGGCGATGGTGCGGTGCAGCAGCCGCAATGTGTCAGTGTCGGCAGGAGCGCCAAGGTGGAGCTCGCCCGTTTCCTCGTCGACGAAGTTGCGCCACACACGCTGCAAGAAGCGGTACATGCCCACGACGTCGCGGGTCTCCCAGGGACGCGATGCATCCATCGGGCCGGTGCTCATCTCGTACAGGCGCAGCGTGTCGGCGCCATACGCGTCGTACATGTCGTCGGGCGAGACGGCGTTCTTCAGGCTTTTGCCCATCTTGCCCCACTCGCGGGTGACGGGCTGGTCCTCGAAGAAGAAGGTGCCGTCGCGTTCCTGCACGGCGGTCGCATCGACGTACAGCTCGCGGCTGTCCTTGAACGCAGCAGCCAGGATCATGCCCTGATTGAACAGGCGGTAGTAGGGCTCCTTGGAGCTCACGTGGCCCAGGTCGAACAACACCTTGTGCCAAAACCGTGAGTACAACAGGTGCAGTACTGCGTGCTCCACGCCGCCGACATACAGATCCACGCCGCCTGGATGGCCGTCGCCCTTGGGCCCCATCCAATACCGCTCGACGTCTTTGTCGACGAAGACCAATTCGTTGGTGGGGTCGAGGTAGCGCAGTTCGTACCAGCACGAACCGGCCCACTGCGGCATCACGTTGGTGTCGCGATGATATGTGCGTGGGCCATCTCCGAGATCGATCTCGACTTCGGTCCACCAATCAAGCCGGTCGAGTGGCGACTCGGGATTGCTGAATTCGTCGTCCGCATCGAAGGTACGCGGCGAGAACGACTCGGTCTCGGGCAGCAGCACGGGCAACGCGGTGTCGGGTAGTGCCAGCGGTCCGAACTCGTCGTAGACGATGGGGAAGGGCTCGCCCCAATAACGCTGCCGGCTGAATAACCAGTCGCGCAGCTTGAAATTGACGGTGCCGTGCCCGCGATCGTGCTCGACCAGCCAGTCGTTCGTGCGCAGCTTGCCCTCTGCGACCGACGCGAGCCCGTTGAGGTCGAGACCGTCGGTATTGGCTGATTGCACGTAGGGCGCATCGCCGACGAATGCCTCTGGCCACGTCGCGGTGTCGAGCGAGGGTTCGATGCCATGCTCGGCGAACCAGCTGGTCGGTGGTTGCTGAATGGCCGGGATGTCGAGCCCGAACTGGCGGGCAAACTCGAAGTCGCGCTCGTCGCCACATGGCACGGCCATGATCGCGCCGGTGCCGTACCCCATCAGTACGTAATCAGCGATCCACACCGGCACCTGCGCGCCGTTCACGGGGTTCGTGGCGTAGGAACCAGTGAAGACGCCGGTCTTTTCGCGTGTGGCGTCCTGACGATCGATGTCTTTCTTGGCTGCCGCCGCGCGCTGGTAGTCGGCAACGGCGTCGACTTGGGCGGGGACGGTGAGTGCGCCGACCAAGGGGTGCTCCGGTGCGAGCACCATGAACGTGGCCCCGAACAACGTGTCGGGCCGCGTGGTGAAGACCTCGATGTCGCCGGCCTCGCTGGCGAAGCGCACGCGGGCGCCCTCGCTACGGCCGATCCAGTTGCGCTGCATCGCCTTGATCGCATCGGTCCAATCGAGCAGATCGAGATCGTCGATCAGCCGATCTGCATAGGCCGTGATGCGCATCATCCACTGGCGCATGTTGCGCTTGAACACCGGGAAGTTGCCGCGGTCGCTGCGGCCGTCATTGGTGACTTCTTCGTTGGCGACCACAGTGCCCAGACCCGGACACCAGTTCACTGGCGCCTCGGACACGTAGGCGAGGCGGTGATCATCGATCACTGCCCGCTGTTCGCCCTGCGTGAGTGATGACCATGGGCGGCCATCAGGCGTGGGGCGTTCGTCGGATGCAAACGCATCGATCAATTCGGAGATGGGGCGGGCGCGACCCGTGCCGTCGTCGGCGGTGGTGTCGTACCACGAGTTGAAGACCTGCAGAAAGATCCACTGCGTCCAGCGGTAGTACTGCGGGTCGGTGGTGGAGAGGCTGCGTCGCGGATCGTGGCTCAGTCCGAGGCGTCGCAACTGGCGGCGCATGTTGGCGATGTTCGCGGCCGTCGTAATGGCTGGGTGCTGCCCGGTCTGCACTGCGTACTGCTCTGCGGGCAGGCCGAACGCGTCGAACCCCATCGTGTAACACACGTTGTAGCCGGCCATGCGCTTGTACCGGCTGTACACATCGGTGCCGATGAAACCCAGCGGATGACCGACGTGCAGGCCGGCTCCCGATGGATACGGGAACATGTCGAGCACGAACATCTTCTCGCGATCAGCGACCGCCGCAGGATCGCCAAGGGGCCCGGCCGGGTTGGGGGCCTCGAAGCTGTGGTGGTCGTCCCACCAGTCCTGCCAACGCAATTCGATGTCTTGTGCGAGCGCGGATGTATAGCGAAATGGGGGCGTTTCGGAGTCGGCGCGAGCCATAGGACCCACACTGTACGAGCGCGCCGATTGGTTGCCACGGACCTTTTCGCTGTGAGCAGAGACAAAGTTCCCATGGCCACTAGCTTAAGTTCGTCTATGTCACTGATCACCGGTTCCATCACCGATCGCCTGCAACGTGCGGCCGATCGTCCCACGGGCGTCCGCTTCGTGGGCTCCTCGGTCGCATCCGCCGAGGGCCCGAACTTTTACTCGTGGGGTCAGATCCACGACGAGGCTCGTGCGGTCGGCGCAGCGCTGCAGGCACGCGGACTCGTGCCCGGCGATCATGTCGCAATTCTCGGCCCCACCAGCCGACCGCTGATGACCATCATCCAAGGCTGTTGGCTGAGCGGCATCGCGAGCATGGTGTTGCCTTTGCCCATGCGCATGGCGTCACTCGAGGCGTTCGTCGAGAGCACTCGCGCGCGCATCCTGCACGGCGATGCGAAGCTGGTGCTGATCGACGATGCGCTCGCCGCGTTCTACCAGTCAGGCCCCGGTGATCCGCCGATCGAGCCGATGGCAGCGGTCATGCCCGGCCCCGGCAACCCATCAGGTGAGCGCCTCGAGATTCCAGCGAATGATCCGGAACGCCTCGTGATCCTGCAGTACACCAGCGGTTCCACGAGCGAACCCAAGGGTGTGATGATCCCCGATCGGGTGCTCACCGCGAACATCGATGCGTCGTGCACGGCGGCCGAACTCGGCCCCGATGAAGTCATGGTGTCGTGGCTGCCGCTGTATCACGACATGGGTCTGGTGGGCTTCTTGTCGATCCCGATGACCAACGGCTGCCAACTCGTGCAGGCCGCGCCGCAGGACTTCATGGCGCACCCTGGCAACTGGATGCAATGGATCAGCGACCACGGCGGTACCGCGACAGCCGGACCGAACTTCTCGTGGGTGCTCGCCACTCGGGCGCTGAAGCGCATGCAGGGGCTCGACCTGTCGCAGCTCACCCTGGCACTCAGTGGCGCCGAACCCGTTGATCCCTCGGCCGTGGAAGCCTTCGTGGATGCTGCCGCGCGATTCGGATTCAAGCCGGGCAGTGTGTTCCCGGCGTTCGGTATGGCCGAGGTTGCCATCGGTGGGGCGTTCCCTCCCCGCCATCGAGGTCTGCGGTGCGACGATGTCGACCGCGTGGTGCTCGAACGTGATCGAGTCGCGAAGCCCATCGAGCTCACCGATGACACGGAAGCCGACACCCACCGGCGCCTGCCGCTGCTTGGCCATCCGGTGCCCGATCTCGAGATGCGAGTCGTGCATCCCGATACCCGCGAGGAGCTCCCCGAACGCCACGTCGGCGAACTGCTGATTCGTGGCACGTCGGTCACCCCCGGCTACTACAAGCGTCCCGATGCCACCGCGGCCATGTTCTACGACGGGTGGTTGTGCACCGGCGATCTGGGCTACATGCTCGACGGCGAGCTGGTGCTGTGTGGACGCATCAAGGACGTGATCATCGTTGGGGGGCGCAACGTGTTCCCCGAGGACATCGAGCGTGCCGTCGGTGGCCTCGATGGTGTTCGCGCCGGCAACGTGATTGCCTTCGGAGTCGAGGGATACAAGGGCAAGGAGACCGTGGTCGTGGTGGCCGAGGTTCGCACCGAGGAACCGCAGTCGGTACGCGACGCGATTCACCATCGCACGATCGAGGTGTGCGGCCTGCCGCCGCGCGATGTGATGCTCGTGCGCGCAGGCACTCTGCCGAAGACCTCCTCGGGAAAGCTGCAGCGCGCGAAGTGCCGCGAGTTGTACCTCAACGAGGAACTCGAACTCTTCACACCGTCATGATTGGATTGCTTGTATGAAGGTGGTCTACACAGCTGCGCACCTGCTGCACGATCCACAGACCGGCATCGAGCAATCGCGGCTGATGTCGCCGTGGGAGCACGTCGGTCGCGGTCAGGCCATCCACGCGACGTTGAGCACCGACGATCGCTTCACGCTTGTCGCCCCGAGCGAATGGGGCACGACACCCATTAGTGCGGTGCACGATGCAGGGCTGTTGCGATTTCTTCGCACGGCGTGGGAGGAATACCAACAAATTGCGGGACCCACTGCCGACGTGGTTCCCGATGTCTTCTATCGGCCTGCGTTACGCAACGGCATGACACCCGGACGCGAGCCCGCATCGGTGAACGGTCGCCTGGGCTGGTGGTGCTTCGAGACCACCACACCACTCACCATCGGCACGTACACAGCGGCGCTTGGTGCGGTCGACACGGCGTTGTCCACCACCGCCTTGGTACTTGGCGGCGAACGGTCTGCCTACGGTCTCTGCCGACCGCCCGGACATCACGCCACCACCACGCTCTACGGCGGCTATTGCTATTTCAACAATGCTGCGATCGCCGCGCACCACGTTGCGTCGACGACCGGATCGAAGGTGACCGTGCTCGATGTCGACTATCACCACGGCAACGGCACGCAGGAGATCTTCTACGCGCGCGACGACGTGCAATACGTGTCGTTGCACGGCGACCCGACGCATGCGTATCCGTACACGGTTGGGTTCGCCGACGAAACCGGCGCGGGTAGGGGAGTCGGATCGAATCTCAACGTGCCGTTGGCTGCACGAACCGACGACGATGCCTACCTCACTGCGTTAGAGCGCACCTGCTCGGCGATCACTGCATTCGGACCGAGCCTCGTCATCGTGTCGCTCGGCCTCGACACGTTCATCACCGATCCCATCTGTGACCTGTCGGTCACGGCCGATGGCTTCGAGCGTTGCGGCGCGATGGTGGCAGCGCTCGGCCTGCCCACTGTGGTGTTGCAAGAGGGAGGCTACGACGTGGCTGCGCTGGGTGACAATGTGCGGCGCTGGCTCGTCGGCCTCGGTGCGTAGCGTTCGTGGCGGTGAGAGGCTGGGCCGTCAGGGGCACGGCGGTGAGAGGCTCGGCGGTCAGAGGCGCGGCGGACAGAGGCTCGGCGGTCAGAGGCTCGGCGGTCAGAGGTAGTAGCCGGTGATGTCGATGATGACGTCGGTGCCTCCGCCGCGTGCGAAGGCTTTCACGTCGCGTTAACGGTAACCGTAACGGTACCGGGTGCCTGTGGCACGGGCACGCGGTTGCTCGCGTCGACTGAAGCGGTGTTGGCCTCTGTGGAGCTCGCAGTCGCGACCGTGGCGCGAAGTGGGCTCGGCGCTTGCGGTACGGGCACGCGGTTACGCGTGTCGGCAGGGCTGGTGTTTACGCCATCGGAGCTCGTGGTCGCCATTGCGGCTCGCAGCGGGCTTGGTGCTTGTGACACCGGTACGCGGTTGCTGGTGTCGACCGCTGCGCCTTGGTTGGTGCCGCCGCCGTCATTACCGCGCTGCTGTGTCATCGCCGTAAACCCCCGAGAACGGGCCTGCGTGTTGGGCCGATCAAAGTGAGAGTAACAGTCGGCAAGATACGGTGCCTGCCGCATGGGCAGATTGGTGGCCCGACGCCTACGGTATTTTGACGGCCTCGATGACCTTCTGCCAGCGCGTCGGATCGGTCTTGTAGGGCGCATAGAAACTCACCCGCTGAATCACATCGCCGTAGCGTCGGTGGAGCTCGGGTGCGATCTGCTCGGGCTCGCCGACAACCGCGAAGGTGTTGAGGATCTCATCGTCGATGAGGTTGCCCATCTCGACCCACTTGCCCTGTTTGCTGAGGCCGTTCAACTGCTCCTGTAGGCCACCCCATCCGTGCATCTCGAGTACGCCCTTGTATGCCGGCGTGGATCCGTAGAACGCGATCTGCTGGCGGGTGCCGGCGACTGCGGCGGTCATCTCGGCATCTGTGGTACCGGTGACCACGAAGCTCGGGCCCACGATCTCAAATCCTTCCATCGTCTTGCCTGCCTTGGCACGGCCGCGCTGAAGCGCCGGCAGCGTGACTTCGCGCAGGTACTTCTCGGTGGTGAAGCCGTGACAGATGAAGCCGTCGCACACCTCGCCGGCGACCTCGGTCATCAACTCACCGACGCCTGCGAGGAAGATCTTCGGTACGCCGTAGTCGCTGATGTCCGATGCCTCGGGCGCGAAGAAAGGTGTCATCAGCGTGTGCGTATAGAACTCGCCACGAAAAGCCAGGGGAGTGCCGTTGAGCCAGGTGTCCCAAATGGCGCGCATGGCGAGCACCATTTCGCGCATGCGTGCGGCCGGATGGCTCCATTCCATGCTGAAGCGCTTGGTGATGTGCGGCTTGATCTGGCTGCCGAGGCCCATCACGAATCGGCCCTTGGAATAGCTCTGCAAGTCCCAGCCGATGTTGGCGAGCGTCATCGGACTGCGCGCGAACGCAACTGCGATCGATGTGCCGAGTTCGAGCGTGGTGGTGTGCTCGGCGGCGAGCAGCAGAGGGAAGAACGGATCGTGACTCGTCTCGGCTGTCCATGCCCCGGTGTAGCCAGCGGCCTCTGCGTCCTTGGCCTGCGCGGCGACCTTGTTCAGATCTGTGCCGATGCCTCCATCAACCTTCATACGTGCCCCCTCGGTGCGATGTGCCACACGAAACGTAGCGCCCGCAATACCGGTGCGAGGAACTCAGGATCGACGCCTCGGGGCGCGAGCTCAGTTGTCGTTCTGGTCGCGCAGGTATTGCTCGAGCTCGGCCGCCAACTCGTCGCCGGTGGGTATCTCTGCCGCAGTGAACCGCGTCGTTGGAAGCGTGGCGGGCGAGTTGTCGGAATCGACCGTGAGCATCTTCTGCTCGCTGTTGTCATACAGCGTCTCGAGCTCGTGCACCATCGCTCGGTGCTCGTCGTTGCCAGCCACCAACTCGTCAAGACGCTGACGTTGGATCATGGTCTCCTGCCGTGCGGCGGCTCCGTCGATGCGAACTGCGCCGAACTGCTGCAGGCCGGCCAGCAGCGCAACGGTGGCGGCCGGATACGCCATCGACGCGACGTAGTGCGGCACCTGCACCCAGATACCCATCGAGACGGCACCGATGTTGTAGAACGCGTGCTCGAGCACCGCCGCAACGCCGGCGGGGACATCGACGGAGTTCTTCAGCATGGGCAGCGACTCCACCAGCTCAGCCGACGGCGCAGACATCGAGAGTCGCGACGGACGGGTGTGCGGCGATGCGAACGGGTAGGAGCCCAGCGCAACCATGCGTTTCACGCCGAGCTGGGAGCCGAGCGCGGCGACCTCGCGACCGAAACGATGCCATGCCATATCGGGCTCGGGCCCGGTGAGGAGCAGGACGTCGCGGCCATCGAGATCGTGGCCGTGCTTGACCTCGATGTCGGGCCACGCCAGACGCGCGTTCACGCCGTCGCGCAGTTCCATCGTTGGCCGACGGGCGCGATAGTCGATGAACGTGTCACCGTCGAACACGGCGATGGTACGCGCGTTGCACTCGGATTCGAGAGCGGCCATCGAGGCGGCAGCTGCGCCGCTGGCATCGATCCATCCGGTGAGCATCACCACCAGCGTCGGTTCGTGCAGTAGCGGAGCGGTTCCGCCCACGATGATGTATGCGTCGCTCATGCCAGGCGCTCCAAGGCTTCTGCGGCCTTGTTTGCGGCCCCTTCGACCTGCATCTTGAACGGCAGCAGTTCGAGTGGATCGCGTTGGCCGAGTGCGCCACCGAGGTAACGCGAGTACACACCTTCGAGGATGCAGGCGAGCTTCCAGTAGGCGAACGCAACGTAGAAGTCGAGCTGCGACAGGTCGCTTCCGGTGACCCGGCCGTATCGCTCGGCAAGATCGTCGCGGTTCAAGAAGCCGGGCGACGTGGTCGAGGAACCTGTCCACGCCGACGCGTCGTCGCCGGGCCCGGTCCAGTAGACCATCAGTAGTCCGAGGTCGGCGAGTGGATCGCCGAGCGTGCAGATCTCCCAATCGAGCACCGCGATGATGTCGCCATCGTCGTTCACCATGCAGTTGTCGAGTCGATAGTCGCCGTGCACGATGCACGCCGGGCCCTGATCGGGGATGCGCTGCAGTAGGCCATCGTGCACCTGGTCGACTGCCGCAAGATCACGCGTCTTCTGCGAGTTCCAGTTGCTGTACCAACGCTTGAGTTGGCGGGCGATGTAGTCGGAGTGCCTGCCGAGATCGTCGAGACCGGTCGCGCGGAGATCGACGGCGTGAATCGCCGCCATCGTGTCGACGATCGATTCGCTGGCCCGTGTGCGAGCCTGCGGCGTGAGTGCTGACGTGGCGGTAGCGGCATCGCGAATGACATGACCATCGACGAAACCCATCACGTAGAAGGGCACGCCGTTCACGGCTGGGTCCTCGCAATACCCGAGGGCCGGAGCCACCGGTACGCCCGAGGTCTGCAAACCAGAAATGATGCGGTGCTCGCGACCCATGTCGTGTGCACTGGCGAGCACATGACCCAGCGGCGGGCGACGCAACACGAAACGCGCACCGTCGGCGCCGGTGACAGCGAACGTGAGGTTCGAGTGCCCACCGGCAATGACGGTGAAGGTGAACGGTCCCTGCGCGCCGGGCACATGCGCCTGCAGCCATGCCGAAACGGCGGGGACATCGATGCCGTGGATGTCGCTCATTGCCTGCACACGGTATCCGCGTCGCAACGCAACGTAACGCCCCGGCCGGTATCCTCCCCTACATGGCTATTGACGTCACCGAGGCAACGTTCCAGACCGAGGTCATCGACCGCTCGCAAACGACTCCTGTGATCGTCGATCTCTGGGCGCCGTGGTGCGGTCCGTGTAAGACCATCGGACCGATTCTCGAGTCGGTCACCGATGCCACCAACGGCCAGGTCGTGCTGGTCAAGGTCAACGTCGACGAAAACCCAGGTATCTCTCAGGCGTTCCAGGTGCAGTCGATTCCTGCGGTGTACGCGCTCAAGGATGGTCAAGTCGTCGATGGTTTCGTCGGCGCCCATCCCGAGCATGTGATCCAAGAGTTCGTGAACTCGCTGCTTCCGAGTGAGGCAGAGAATCATCTCGCCGCGCTCATCGCCGCTGGCGACGAAGACAGTCTGCGTGCCGCACTCGAGATCGAGCCGGGTAACGAAGACGCGATCATTGCGCTCGGTGATGTGCTTGTCGAGTCGCAGCGATCCGACGAAGCGCTGGCATTGCTGGCGCGCATCCCCGAGTCCGAGCGCACCCGCAAGGTTGCCGCTGCGGCACGGCTCAGCGTCATGCCCATCGAGGCCGACAATTACGACGCGCTGCTCACCGACCTGTTGCCTCGCGTGAAGGCTGATGAAGAGGCTCGTCAGGAGTTCGTCGACATTCTCGAACTGATGGGCAACGACGATCCCCGCACGGCTGGTTACCGCAAGCAGCTCACGGCGCGATTGTTCTGATGCGGGTGCAGAGGCCGTGTTCGCGGCCTCGATTCTGCGAGCTACAGTCAACCCATGCCGCTTGAACGACGCGATGGGTATCGCCTCTGGATCGGCGGTCCTGTGCCCAAGGGCTCCGACGGAATCACGTTTGGCTCGCTCGTGATCGTGCGTGACGGTGCTCAGCATTCCACGTCGCTGCTCCGGCACGAGCAAGTCCACGTGAGGCAGTGGCGGCGCCACGGTGTGGTCGGGTTCAGCGTTCGCTACCTCGGTTCGTACGCGATCTGGCGGCTCCGACTGAAGGGCCACCGCGGCGCGTATTTGCGCATCCCGCTCGAGATCGAAGCCGAATGGGTGGAGCGTCGATCGGTGTCCACCGCAGTACGAGACCACGATCTGGCGGCCGCCACCCCGGGTTGAGTGCTCGCGGTCGGTCCGGTTGCGTACCGATGAATCGTCGGTAGTGTGCTCGGTGGCTTCCCCCGATTCCTGAGCGGCGCGTCAGCGCCCTCGTTACGGGAGGTCGTATGGAGCCATTACCCGAACGTCCGCGCCCGGCGCGCCCGTTCAGCGAGGTAGTGCACGCCTGGTTGCACTGGTTCGGCGTTGCCCGACTCGCGGTCACGGCGGCAGCCGTTCTCGCCGTCGGCGCCGGTGGATATTGGTTGCTGCGCGCTCCGCCGACAGCGGTAGAGAGCACCCTGCCGTACGCGAAGGCGTCGGCGTCCACCACAGTTTCTCCACGAGCGGCCGGTTCCGGCTCGGCCACAACGGTTGCTGGGTTGCCGCCGCCGTCGCCAGCCCCTACCTCAGGGTCAGTACAGGTGAGCACGATTCTCGTCTACGTCGCCGGGGCTGTCTCTGCACCGGGGGTGTATCGATTCCCGGCCGACACGCGTGTGCAGCAAGCGATTGCTGCCGCCGGGGGGGTGACACCCGATGCCGATCTCGAAACCCTCAACCTTGCTGCACCGATACGCGACGGCGATCGGGTCTATGTGCCCCGTATGGGTCAGCCTGTGCCCGCAGTCGTCGGCGTCGCGGGGTCCAGCGGCGGTGTCACGGTCGGATCGACGCAACCTGTGGGGCCGGTGGATCTCAATCGAGCCACCGTCGACGAGCTCGACGCGCTGCCCGGTATCGGGCCCGCAACGGCGGCAGCGATTGTGGCGCATCGCGAGCAGAAGGGTCCATTTGCCACGATCGATGGACTGCTCGACGTACGCGGTATCGGCCCGGCGAAACTCGATGCGATTCGGGCGCTGGTGAGGGTGTGAGCGGTCTTCCTTGCAACGGCGCTACAGCACCGCAAGCCCGAGCAGGACTTCGATCACGATTAACGCCGCCGCGACACCGAGCCACAGCCCTGCGGCCAGCCAGACCCATTCGCGCCAGAAGTCTCGCCACGTCGCCACCGGCGAGCGGGTGGCGCGTCGCGCTGCGAGTAAGCCAACGGTTAGCCACAGGGCGATACTCACGGCCACGCCTATCGCGAACCGACCCGGTGCAGTGGTCAGTGGAATGCCAGCGGCCAGCAGCGCCGGCGCCGCCAGCACCGTTGCCGCGAAACCCGTCACACCACGCAACGCTGCGGTGTTGTCGTGCAGCAGCAGATACGCCGCGACGCCCAGCACGCCGGCCGGAATCAGAGCGACGACGGGCCCCTGACGGCGTATACGCAACCGGAACGCGCGTGGCCCATGTGGTACGGCCGGCTGGGGAGGCGCGCCGACCATGCTCATGACGCGAGCGTATCGACAGGGCCGGCCCGTCTGGTGGCAGGCCATACCAACTCAACACCTTGCGCTCATCGCGTGCCACATCGTGATCGGCGTCTGGACGCGCAGACCATTGCCGGTGTTGGGTTTGATGGCCCTCAGCTATGCAGTGCATCGGTCGGCGCGCCTCGGTGTCATGTGCCTGATTTTCGGAGTAGTGGGTGTGCATCTGTCGAATCTGGCGTGGCTCGACACGGCCCCCGATCACCTCGGTCCATATGTTGGTTGGGCGTGCCTGAAGACAGACCCAGCGCCCAAGGGCGGGGCCATGGTGGTCGTGCTCGAGATTCAGGGTGAGCGCTTCGAGTCATGGGCGCGCGGATCGCCCCGGCGTCGCCTCACTGAACATCTCGCAGGCGAGTGCGCCGTTGTCACCGGCAACCGCCGTGCCCTTGCCGGAGTAACCGGTCGCCGCGCTGCGATTCGGCATGTGGTGGGCGGCTTCGATCTGAAGGTGGTGGGTGACTGGTCGGCAGGCTCGGCGATGGACCGCGCATCGAACCGCGTTCGTCGGCTGTTCGCCGCCGGGTCAGGCACCCTGCGCTCACCCGACGATGCGCTGTTCGCAGGTCTGGTCATCGGCGACGACCGCAACGAACCCACGGCGATGATCACCCAGTTTCGAAGGTCCGGTCTGGCGCATCTCACGGCCGTGTCTGGGCAGAACGTTGTGTAGTAGGGTGATTAAATGAGCACAGAGACCACGCCCCTCAGAGCATTGATCTACACCCGCGTTTCGCAAGATCGCGCCGGCCTATCTCGATCCGTTGGCGAACAGGAGACCGAGTGCCGAGCCGAGTGCAACCGCCGCGGATGGACGGTCGCCAGCGTCATCACAGAGAATGACCGCAGCGCATCGCAGTATGCGAAGAAAGGCCGCCCAGAATGGGCGAAAGTCAAGGCCGAACTAAGCGCCGGCCGTGTCGATGTCCTGGTCACGTGGGAGGCCTCCCGGTCTAGTCGCGATCTGGGCGAATTCGTGCGTCTGCGCGATCTGTGTAAGGCATCGGGAACCCTGCTCAGCTATAGCGGTCGCGTGCTCGATCTGGCGACTTCAACAGATGCGTTTCTAGGCGGTCTCGATGCGCTGCTGGCCGAGCGTGAATCTGGCCAATCGTCGGAGCGAATCCGACGTGCAACACGCGCCGCTGCTGCGAAGGGAAGGCCGCACGGTCGGCGCACCTACGGCTACCGGCGTACCTACGACGAAACGACCGGCAACATGATCGGCCAAGTGCCAGACGAACTCGAAGCACTCGTGGTCGTCGAGATAGTTACCCGCGTCGCCAACGGCGAAAGCACGCGCGGACTCGCCAACGAACTCGCCGATAGAGGACTGACGACGGGCGGTGGGTTCACGTGGTCGGCATCGGCCGTGCGCCGTGTTGCTCGCAACCTCGCCTACTGCGCGATCCGTGTGCACGGCACCGATGAGCACCCCGCCATGTGGCCGCCGATTGTGTCTGAGTCGCTATTGCGGTCGGCGCGGGCGCGCACAGATGCCAACGCTATTAGCCACCCGATGCCGAGCACAACAGCCGTGCATCTGCTCTCCGGCATCGTGCGGTGTGGGAAATGCGGTGCGCGCATGTTCCGAGGCCACGACCGCAACAACATCCACGTATACGTATGCCGAACTCGCAACTGGGTCGATCCGGAGACGGGCAGGCAATACGGGCTCGGTCATCTGACAGTACGAAAAGAGCCCGTTGACATCATCGTGACCGAGGCCGTGAACAGCTACCTGAATCGGCCCGACATCGCCACGTTGATCGCGGCCGCGACCGTGACCACCGACGACCCCGCCACGGCGACTGCGGCAGGGCTACGGGCTCGGCTTGATGAGGCCGTGGGCGAATTCACCGCTGGCCGATTGTCGGCCGCCACGCTCGGCAAGATCGAAGCCGACATGCTCCCGAAGATCGAAGCCGCCGAGCACGCCGCCCGTCGCGCCACGTTCTCGCCAGCGGTTGCCGATGCAATCGGGCATGACTTCGGTTCGCTCCCGATGAGAACTCAGCGCGAGATCATCGCGACAATCTGCACCGTCACGATTCGCCCCGGGGGAGCTGGGCGCGTATTCGATCCGACCCGCGTGCAGATTACGTGGAAGGTCTGAGCGCCTTGCCTGTGGATAAAGATGGGTTGCGGCGTCAAACTACAGGCTTGTAGTCTGTCAAGCGAAAAGCAAACACATCACCGCTCCGCTTCCCCGCAAGGGGCAGCACGCACCCAGACCTGCCAGGCTGTCGGCCAATAACGCAGCAAAGGGACGCGCAGCGCACTACTAGAACCGTGATCGAGTTGACCGACGTATGGCACGTTCGGCAATACGGCCATATTCGGTAGGGCACTTCGGCTGAGCATCAACTTCTTCAAGGAGAAACGATGCCCCTGTCTCAGGACGCCCCTACTCAGGCACCCGTTGTGCCGAAATCCTCGCCGGAGGGCAACCGCAAGGAGCCCTCAATGCCAGAAAGAAACAACGAACTCGCGGCCGCTATTGCGCGTGTCGGGAGGCCGAAGTACATCATCGCGGCCGAGTCTCGGCTAGCTGGCCCGACGATCTCAGAGATAGTCGCCGGCCGCCTGACGCCGAGCCCCGCACAGGCGCAACGTCTCGCCGACGTGCTCGGCATCAGCATCGAAACCGTGACGGGCGGTGCATCGTGACGCCGTCCGATCAGACAGCACTCATCGAGTATGCCCAGCGCCTCGCTATCGACGCACCGACGCCACCCGCTGACACCATCGCCCGAGTCGCGCGGCTAATCGCCACCGCGCCGAAGGTGGTGAAGGATGAACAGATCGCAGCCTGACGCGAAACGAGCCCTAGGCGGGGGCCGCGCTCCAATCCATACGACTTCCACAACTCGTACGCGAGTCGTTGCAGATACATCGAAACAACCGCTGCCGTTCGTGTCTCACTCGCACCTCGGCCCGCGCGGATCGGTCGCCGCCGCAGCTCTCGCTGGCACCGAACTAGCCGCCATGTGTGGGTTCTCCCGAGTGCCTGTGCTGCCGCTGCCAGCGTGTCGAGTGCGCTGCCCGATCTGCGCCCGCCTCGTCAGCGAAATGTTCCCCGATGGGGTGACTCGATGAGCGCCGACGATCTTCGCGTCGCGGCTCTACTGCTCGCCGATGGTGCGACGGTTGTCGAGTGGCCCGATGACGACATCGGTGGCCATGCGCTCGCGTACGCCGCCGCGGGGTGGGAAGTGTTCCCACTACACCCGTGGGACTGTCAGTGCCGAGACGCACCGAAGCGCCCAGGTTGCGCGACTGCGCCGGCCCAGCGTGGCAAGACACCGCGCACGCGCCACGGCGTTTTGGAAGCGAGCACCGACCTCGCACAAGTGGCCGCGTGGTGGACACGGTGGCCGACTGCCAACATCGGCGGCCGGCTCCCTGCAGGCGTCATCGCCATCGACATCGACCCGCGACATAGTGGCCTCGAAACGTGGGCGACGGTCACCGCAGGACACGGCGAGATTGTGACCCGTACAACGATCACCGGACGCGGTGATAACGGGCGACACCTCTACGTCAGACACCCTGGTGGGAAGTTGAACGGGAACCTCGACGACATCGGGCCCGGTATCGACATCAAGCATCACGGCGGTTACACAGTGCTGCCACCATCACGACACGCGCTCGGTGGCCTGTACCGCTGGCAGGATGCGCTCGCACCGATTCAGGCGTGCCCGTCGTGGTTGGCCGACATGATCCGCGTCAAGCCGAAAGCGAAGCCGCCGACATCGAAAGCGGGAGCCAGCTTCACCGGCGATTCGGTGGCCGACTGGTTCACGGCGACACACACCTGGGCCGACGTACTCACCCCCCACGGTTGGTCGTTGGTCTGGGGCAACGTCGACGACGACGGCTCAACATGGCGACACCCCGCCGCAACATCGGCCAGCTCGGCAACGATCACGAACGGTTGCCTATTCGTCTACACAACGAACACCGTGTTCGAGCCGACCAGCGCCGGCGACGCCCACGGCTACAAAAAGTTTCGAGCGTTCGCGATGCTCGACCACAACGGCAACCTGTCCGACGCCGCACGCGCCGCCGCCAAGCTCCGCGGGGTGGCCGCATGATGACCGCACCACTCAGCGCCGCCGAACTATCTGCACCGAACGTCGGCGCCCAGCTACTCGACGAACTCGATGAGCTGTTCGCACGGTTCGTAGCATTCCCGAGCAACGAGGCGAGATGGGCGACCGTGCTCTGGGTCGGTCACGCGCATTGTCTCGACGCGTTCGATTCGACACCCCGGCTCGCGTTGTTGTCACCGGAGAAAGGCTCAGGTAAGACGCGCACCCTCGAGATTCTGTCGTTGGTCGTGCCGAACCCGTTACACACGGTCAACATCTCAGCGGCCGCGCTGTTCCGAATCGTTGACGACAAGCGACCGACGTTGCTGCTCGACGAGGCCGACTCGTACCTGGGGCCGATGGTCGCCAAACAACATGAGGACTTGCGCGGACTCATCAACGCCGGCCACCGACGCGGGGCCACCGTGTACCGCGGCGAAGTCGCGGGGAAGGCCGTCAAGGTTGTCGAGTTTCAAGCATTCGCCGCCGCTGCGCTCGCAGGGATCGGCGATCTACCCGACACGATCATCGACCGCTCAATCGTGATCCCTATGAAACGACGCGCACCGACCGAGCACGTTGACGCGTTCCGTGAACGCCTCATGAAACCGACAACCGACAAACTCCGCGAGCGTCTCGAAGCATGGAGCGAAGATGTCACCGACGCGCTCACCGACGCATGGCCCGAGCTGCCCGCGGGGATCACCGACCGCGCCGCCGATGTCTGGGAACCCTTGTGCGCTGTTGGCGACATCGCTGGCGACATCTGGGCCGACCGAGCACGTCAAGCCGCCGTAGCGATCAATGCTGCACGACTCCAACGTGACCCGTCGCTCTCGGTGCTGCTGCTCGCCGATTGTCAGCGAATCTTCGGCGAGGCCGGCACCGACCGACTCACCACCGAAGCACTGATCGAAGGACTCTGCGCGCTCACCGAATCACCCTGGGGTGACTTGCGCGGCTCACCCATCGACGCACGCGGACTCGCACGCCGGCTCCGCAAGTACGAGGTGAAGCCCGGCGATCACCGCTTCGATGCAACGACCCGCAAGGGGTACACCGTGGCCGACTTCCACGACGCATGGAGCAGGTATCTGCCCCCTGTTGCGGATGTTGCCCTTGTTGCCCATACCGCAGGGCAGAAGGGCGCAAGCAGTGATGTTGCCCCTGCCGAAGCTGAGGTGGGGTACGTCCTACACAACAACACAACCAATAGCCACGGATCACACCCGCGGGAAGGGCAACAAGGGCAACAAGGGCAACACACCTGCTCAGAGCCAGCGCAGGACAAACTCGAATTCTGACCCCGATCAATCCGAAGGAGCACACCTCGCGCCACGTCACATCGGCATCCGCGCCCGCCCACTATCGAAGCCGGCCCGCCGACGTCGCCGCCTCGCGATGCAACGCATCGACGAACGGTCACGCTTGAAGGCCAAGCCGACTCGACTGTCAGAGCCCGCACGCTCCTGGCCGAGGCCACGCCGACACCCGAAAAACCGAAAACCAATTACGGCAGATTGACGAATCCGACGGTGTGGTCCGGCCATGAGACCGGCCCTAAGAATCGTGAGACCGCCTCGGCTCGCATCTACGGGCCGCCGCACGAGCTCGGGCCGGTTCTTAGGTTCGAGGCCGGAGCTAGCCGACTGCGCTCGATTCTGGCCCACTCTCTAACGCAAATCTCAGGGGTTTACTATGCCGGCCGCCGCACGAGCTCGGCCCGGTTCTTAGCCTGGATCCACCGACGGGTGCCTTGAGCGTGTCGCCTAGCGCTTGAGATCGACGAGGGTGGTGTCGGGGTGGTGGGTGACGTGTTCTGAGGCG
>JAYUWK010000079.1:0-4667 GCA_043753895.1 Actinomycetota bacterium | reverse complement strand
CGTGTGAGGTCGGCCAGCTCGTCAGCAAAGAGCAGCCGGGAACGGGTCGGAACGTGATGCACCACGACCACATCACGACGGCCACCGTGATCGGTCCGACGATCGAGATCGCGCAACATGGCCATCACTGGTGTGATGCCACTCCCGCCTGAGACACACAGCATCGGCGTGAGCTCATCGGGCAACACGAAATCGCCAGCCGGTTCTGCGAGCTGGACAACGTCTCCTACCCGGGCGTGATGCACGAGATGCGATGACACCGTTCCTCCCTCAACCGCTTGGACAGTGATCTCGATGACGTCGTCGGAGGGGATCGACGTCAACGAAAAGCAGCGATGATGACGTACGCCCCGCACGTCGACACCGACGGTCACGAATTGCCCAGCTCGGCTGGTCGGGAGTTTGCGATTCGTTTCGAAGCGGATGGAGGCAGCCGAGCTGGTCTGGGGTTGGATCGACACGATGCGACCTCGAAGCGCTCCGCCGAGGAACGGGTTGATCGCCGACAACATGGAATCCAACTCCAGCGGCGAGGTCAACAGACGACCCCAGCGCCGACGGTTCCACGGTGTCACGCGGTACGTCTTATTCATAACAGTACACACTGTCGGTATCATCACGAGCTGTCAAGGACCCCTTACAGTAAAAACTGTCATGAATTACCCACCCGTCTGATGGGGCCGGGGGTGGAGCCGAACCGGCGGCCGGTGCATCCAATTCGACGGAGCGAAGCGAATCACTGGTACGTCCGAACGGGCGGGGGGTCGGGAGTCGGCGGAGGGCCTCGACCCGCATGACACAACTTGGAGGATCCATGATCACATCAGTCAGGAAAAGGGGCGTGGCAACGCTCATAGCGGCCGCTGCGGTTTTCGCAGCGGTACCAGGAGTCGCAGGCGCTACCGACCGGCATGAACCCTCCCACCGCGAGGCGACCATCGTCGACCTTGCCGTGGCTACCCCACAGCTCTCGATTCTCGTGCAGGCCGTACAGAAGGCGGGACTCGTCGAGACCCTGTCAGATCCCAACGCCGACTTCACGGTGTTCGCTCCGACCAACGACGCCTTCGTGAAGCTGCTCAAGAAGCTCGGCCTCACGAGCCTCGATCAGATTCCCGTCGCCACACTCAAGGCAGTGTTGCTTGACCATGTCACTGTCGGCTCCAACTCGTCGCGTTGGCTCTCCCTGTTCGATCGCCAGGATTGGACCGAGAACGCCATCGGTGGACTCAAGCTGGAGTTCGACCGCTCCCCCCTCAGCGTCAACGAAGCCAACATCACCACGGCTGACGTCGTGGCTCAGAATGGCATCATCCACATCATCGACACGGTCCTGTCCGATCCCGATCCTCGGCCCACCATTGCCGAGCTGGCGATCGCCACGCCGAGCCTGTCCATCCTGACGGCAGCCGTCGTGAAGGCCGGTCTCCTTCCGGCCATCACCGATCGCGACGCCACGCTGACCGTCTTCGCTCCGACGAACGACGCCTTCGTGGCGCTGCTCGGTCAACTCAAGCTCACCAGCCTTGATCAGGTTCCGGTCGACACCCTCAAGGCGATCCTGTTGGATCACATCGTGCCCAAGGAACTCGACGCAGTCGACGTGCTCGAGCGCGCTGGCCGCAAGCGTGGCGCCTGGACACTGGGCGACCTTCGCCTGAGGTTCAAGACGTCACCGCTTCAGGTCAATGGCGCCAACATCATTGCCACGGACATCGAAGCCGTGAACGGCACCGTTCACGTCATCGACAAGGTCCTGCTGGACCCGCACAACTAGTCAGCAGCAGTAGGGAGGGGATCGGTGTCGTGCCGGTCCCCTCCCGACCCGCGTCTGGTGAGCTAGCACTGTGCCCATGACGGAGACCGCTGACACGACGCAGCCAGAACAGACACCGGACACCTCGAGCCGGAGGTGGTCACACGCGTTGATAGCGCTCGGGCTCGTTGCCGTTGCTGCCGGATCGATCCTGTTGGCCTGGCCACTGGAAACCGCACGTGCGCTCCGTTGGCTGATTGCCGCTGGCATCATCATCGGCGCCTTCGTTGAATTCGCGGCTGCCAAGGTCTCGATCTGGCCAGCGCTGGCCCGCGCCCGAGCCGTCGTGTGGTTGGCGATCGGAGCGACCATTGCGCTCTTCCCCGGATTAACGATTCGCACCCTGACGTTGCTTCTCGGGGTCACCCTGGTCGCGACCGGTGCCGCCGAACTGATCGCCGCAATCGCCGGGGTCGGCGACGATCGACTTGTCCTCGGACTCCGCGGCATCGTGGCTGTGGTCGTCGGTATCGCTGCACTCCTCTGGCCCTCAGCCACCGTCCTCGTGCTCGTGCTCGTAACGGGCATCCGAATGATCGTGTTCGGCATTGGACAGATGGCTGCAGGGCTGCGGCTCCGCTGGCTCCGGGCCGCGACAGTCGGCGAAGCGTTGACTCCCCAACCAACAAGCCCGCGTTGGGTTCGCATCGTCGGGGTCGCGGGAGCGTTGGTCCTCGCCGCTGGCGCCTTGAGCGTCGCCGCGGCGGTCCGTCGGGCCCAGCCCTCAGAACCCGACGCGTTCTATACCGCTCCCGATGTGCTGCCGGGGGGGCCGGGCACCATCATTCGCACGCAGCTCATCGACCCGTTCCGCACCGGTGGCACGGCCTACAAAGTGCTGTATGTGAGCACCGACAACGCCGATCGACCGGCGACGGCCAGTGCCATCATCGTGGTGCCGACAACGCCGGCGCGCACCGGAGGCCGCAACATCGTGGCCATTGCGCACGGGACCGTGGGCGTGGCGCGCAACTGCGCGCCGTCGCTGCTCGATGGTCCCACCTACGCCCCCGCCCTGCCGGGTATCGACCAGTTCCTGGCTGCTGGCGATGTCGTTGCGGCGCCCGACTATGTGGGCATGGGAACGAGTGGCGTGAATGCCTACCTGGTCGGCAAGGCACAAGCCGTAGCCGTGCTCGACAGCGTCCGCGCTGTCCACAACTTTGCCGAAGCGCAGGCTGGCTCGTCGTTCGCAGTCTTCGGCGAATCACAGGGCGGCCAGGCATCGCTGTTCACCGGCGAATACGCAGCCACCTACGCACCCGAACTCAACCTGGTCGGCGTCGCCGCAGCGGCGCCGGCGACCAACCTCGTCGAACTCTTCAGGGCGAACATCGGCACCACCTTCGGCGATGTCCTCGCTGCCTACGCACTCACCTCGTGGGCCAAGACCTACCCGGGACTCAGTCTCGCCGATGTGGTCCGCCCCGAAGCGATCCCGGTGATCCAGCGGATCGCCAAGAACTGCATCGGGGCCGGGCTCGCAACGATCTCGGTGATCCCCGACGCCGAGATCCTCAAGGTCGCCTTCTTGAAGGGGCTGCCATGGGAACTCGAACCGTGGAAAACGATCCTTGCTCAGAACACTCCCGGCAGTCGACCCACGGGCGCTCCGATCCTCGTCGTGCAGGGACTGTCCGACCCCTTGGTCCTGCCGGCCGTGCAGCGAGCATTCGTCGATGCGCTCTGCGCCCGCGGCGAGTCGGTCGAATACCGGGAACTGCCGGAGGTTGGACATCTGGACGCTGGGCAGAAGTCCGCCGAGCAGGTGTCTGCGTGGATCGCCGACCGATTCGCCGGGACGCCCGCCACGCCAACCTGCGCCTGACCCGTCAGGGCGCTGCCAACTCCGCCAGTCGCTTTTCCCAGCCGGCGAGCATCACCCCGAAATGATGGGGGTTGTAGACGTCCTCCTCGGAAGCGAACTGCCCGTTGCCCGCGTAGCGCAGAATCGTGATGTTGTACTCCTGCCAGATGCTGCCGTCGCCGGGATCGCGCATCCGATTCCAGACCTGACAGACCACCAAGCCCTGCTCAGCGTCGATCACGGACCACTCAATGGGGAAGTAGTCCATCTCGTTCCCGGGGTACTGGTCGACCATGATCGACACAATCCATTTCCGGACTGCGTCGCGCCCTTCCATCTGTCCGTAGAGATGTTCGATGTACCGACAGTCCTCGGTGAAGCACTCGAGCCATGGCTCCCAATCCTGCGTGACCCCGGCATGGGTGGCGGCCGCCTGATACTTCTCGAACGCCCCGACGATCTCCTCTCGGGTCCACGTCGACGACGACGCTGATATTGACGATGCACCTGCCTGATCTGAAGTCATGGCGAACCCCCCGGCTGCGGACCGGTCGAACCGGCGATCGCTGATCTTCGCATACCCGATTGCTCACCTCACGTCGCGCCCACGAGGATGGATCGAGGAGGTGGGCACGATGAGTTCCGAGACAGATGATGTGGTGGAGCTGTGGCGCCTGCAGTCGACCTACGCCGATGTCATCACCCGTCGTGCGTGGGCCGAGCTCGGGCCGTTGTTCGTCCCCGATGCCCAGATCCATATCGACACCGTGACCGCCGCGCCGCAGACCATCGTCGGTGCGACCGCCTTCGGACACTTTGTCGCCGGCGCCATCGAACGGTACGACCATTTCGCGTTCGTCATTCTCAACACCGTGGTCGACATCGATGCCGATGACCCGGATCTGGCGACTGGTCGAATCTTCATGTGCGAGATCCGCCACGACTCTTCCAGCGACACCTGGCAGAACGCGCACGGCCGCTACGAGGATGGCTACCGTCGAGTTGACGGGCGATGGCGCTTCGCCGAACGGCACTACCGATCGA
>JAYUWK010000078.1:0-4730 GCA_043753895.1 Actinomycetota bacterium | reverse complement strand
TACCTCTCGAAGTCGGTCACCGACACCACCGTGAGCAAGCAGGTCGATGGCGTACCGCACCGCGTGCTGAACACCGATCTCGTCAACGAACTCGAGAGTGGGCGCGGCAAAATCCTGGCGCTGCCCCGAGCAGCGATGAATGCGTGGCGGTTTCGTGCAATGACCCATGTGAGCCTGCGATCGATGTTGTCCGAGGGTCGGGCGATGCGCAAGAGCATGGATCTGTCCTGGACGCAGGTGGTCATGGCGGCGAACACGCCCATGCTGCTCAAGGCTGCGCTGGTCGATGGCCATGTCGAGAGTGGCGTGATGGCCAGTGGTCAAGTGGTGGGGGTGATCGATGATCTTCCCTCATGCGCAGAGTTGATCCAACGCATCATCGATGAAGCAACAGTGGTGCTCAAGGGTCTGAGCGAGTAACGGTGGCCACGGTTCTCCATGGTGAAGATGGTGTGCGTGCCGCAATTGGTTCGCATCTCGGTTATAGCGACTGGCTGCAGATCGACGCCGAACGTCTTGCGTTGTTCGCTGAGGCCACTGGAGACGCAGATGCCACCTACCTCGCGATCAGCCTGTCGAACATGTTCCTTCCCCAGATCGTGGAGGTACAGGGTTTCGCCATGGGCATCAACTACGGCACCGACGCCGTGCGGTTCTCTACGGTTCTGCAACCCGGGATGAACCTGCGTGGTGGCGCCTCGCTGCACGACATCGTCGATGTGAAAGGTGGCGTGCAGACGCGCATGATGGTCACGATCGAGGACTCTGAGGGGGCGCTGGTGTGCACGATCGAATCGATCTCGCGTTGGCTGCACTCGCCGTAGGTCGTCGACGGAACAAGCGCAGCTTCGGGCAATCAGCGTCTGCGGGCAAACAGGATTTCAACAAACGGGGGGAGTGGTCATGAGTGTGATGCAGATGTTTCGGGTCGATGGGCAGGTGGCTTTCGTCAACGGGGCCGGGCGAGGTATCGGCGCGGCGTGTGCGCTGGCGTTGGCCGAGGCCGGGGCCGACGTGGCCATCCGCGCACGCACGGTGTCGCAACTCGACGAGGTAGCTGATGGCATCCGCGCCCTCGGCCGCCGAGCGCTGGTGATTCCTGCCACTGAGGCACCGGGCGACGACACCGCCGCACTCGATGCCGCAGTTGCCGAATTCGGTTCGTTGAGCATCCTCGTCAACGTGGTCGGCGGGGCCATGCCGGGGCCGTTCCTGAAGGGATCCGATCGACAGCTCAACGAGTCGTTCGACTTCAACGTGACTCTGCCCATCCGGCTCAGCCGCGCCGCCGTGCCGCACATGCTCGCCAGTGGCGGCGGCTCCATCGTGAACATCACCACGGCGATGGGACACCTCGTGGCTCGCGGGTACAGCACGTATGGCACAGTGAAGGCGGCGCTCGATCATGCAACGCGTTTGATGGCTGCCGATCTGGCGCCGCGCATTCGTGTGAATGGGGTGGCGCCAGGAGCGATTCACACTGACTCGCTCGAGGTGATCATGCGCAACCCCGAGATTCGTGCTGCGATCGAAGCGGCCACACCGATGCGCCGCCTCGGCGAGTCCGACGACATCGCTGCCGCGGTGCTGTTCCTGTGCAGCCCGGCCAGCAGCTATGTCACGGGCAAGATCATCGACGTCGACGGTGGTATTCAGGTGCCCAACTTCCAGATGCCCTTCGCTGACCTGTGAGCGAAAGCGTGGTGGCGACTGCTGCACAACCTGCGCCTGAGCACGGTTCACTGCACATCTTGCGTCATCGCGACTTCGCACTCTTCTTCACCGCTGCCTCTATCTCCAACGGCGGCAGTTGGATGCAGTTGGTCGCCGTGCAGGCGCTGATGTACGACCTCACCCATCGGGGCAGTTGGTTGGGCCTCTCGACCGTTGTCAGCCTCGTTCCCGCAGTGATCCTCACGCCGTATGCAGGCGTGCTCGCCGACCGGGTGTCGCGTCAGACCATCTTGCAGATCACCCAGACCGTGCAGATGTGTATGGCGTTCACGATGTGGGGTCTGTACGTGAGCAATGTGATCACACCGTGGTGGATCATCGGACTCGGTTTCGTGAACGGGGTGGCCACTGGGTTCCAAACCAGTGCGTGGCAGTCGTTCGTGCCCCTCCTCGTGCCAGCCGACGAGATGCTGCAAGCCGTGCGCCTGAACAGCGTGCAGTTCACGCTGGCCCGTGCGATCGGGCCGGCGTTGGGCGGCATCGTGGTGCGCTTCGGAGGTATCGGAGCGGCCATCCTCTGTAATGCATTCACCTATCTCCTCGTGATCGCGACATTGCTCGTGGTACATCCGCGTGTGAGCAAGATGAGCTCTCGCCTGCAGGGGGTAATGGCCGGATTGATCCAGGGTGCGCAGTACATGTGGCACCGACGACCACTGCGGCTCGCAGTACTGCTGGCGCTCGCAGCGAGCACGTTCGGGCAGTCGCTGCAGTACATCGCCTCTGCGTTGTCCGAGCGATTGTTTAATCATTCCAGCGAAGGCAACGCCGGTCTCCTCACGGCGCTGGGCGTGGGTGCGCTCTTGAGCTCGGCCTTCACGGTGAAGATGGGCGACCGGCTACGGCGGAGCGCACAGACGCTGGTCTCGATCGCGCTGTTCATCACGTCGATCACGCTGCTCGCGATGACTCATTCGTATCAGCTCGGCCAGGTTGCCTACTTCATTGCAGGCGTGGCCCACCTGCAGATGGCCGTCGCACTCAACACACTCATCCAGGGCACCGTGCCCGACGAATACCGCGGTCGGGCGATGAGCTTCTACCTCCTCGGTGTTCTCGCCGGTATTCCCCTCGGCTCGCAGCTGCTCGGTTCATTAGGTGACGCGATCGGATTTCGACACACGCTCATGTTCGATGCAGCGGCGTTCATGGCCGTGTTCGTCGCACTTGTGGTCTCGGGATGGTGGCGCGACCTCGACGCAACCCCCGAACAGATTCAGGTCAGCCATGCCGCTGCCAATGCGACCCAGGCCTAGCGCGCTGACCACAAAAGTCCGCGTGGGTCAGGCGGTGGGTGCCTTACCTGTTGTTGTTGTGTCCCGGGCGATGGTGATACCACGCGAGATCCGTCATCGCCTGTTGACGCACTGTCAAGGCCGGTTGACGCATGTCGAAAACTGATACGGCTCGCTTCGGGAGCCCGCAGGGCATTGCGATCCTCGGCGGATCTGGCAGTATTTCTGCGCCCTCAAGGCCACGAATCTGCTGCTCGAAGGCACCGAACGATCGCTGAACGGCGCACTCCCGGTCCAGAGCGGGAGGACCTGCCACCAATGTGGTGTGTTCTCAATGGGGCGACATACCGCCAACGTATATGGACAGGCTTACTAGCCACGGTCACCGTGCGTGCTGATGTGTGAGAACGCGTGTCGTCAGTCGAGGTAATCCACGCCGGTGAGGTGCTCGGATTCGAGCCAGAGATGTACAGCCACGTCGAGACGGTGGCTGTATGCGTTGGAGTGAACCTTCACCGGATACCCACGTGTCTGGCCGAGCCCATCGGGGCCGTAGTACTGACCCCCGGTGACGGTGGGATCGGTGGCGGCGCGCAATGTGGGAAGAGCACCCATCGCCGCACTCTGCATCACCAAATTGGCCGCCGGCTGGCTGAGCTTCATGATGGTGCCGGCGTCACGCGCCAGTTCGGTGTTCGAGCCACCAGGGTGACACGCCACTGCGATGGTGGTTGCGCCGGCGGCAGCGAGGCGGCGCTGGAGTTCGTAGATGAAGAAGAGGTTGGCGACCTTGGTCATGCCGTAGCGCGGCCAACGGTGATAGCGGCGCTCGGCGTTGAGATCGTCGAAGTCGATGCGGCCCATGCGGTGGCCCTGACTGCTCACGCTCACGACGCGGGCATCGGGAGTTGCGTTGAGTCGATCGATCAAGAGCCCGGTGAGTGCGAAGTGGCCGAGGTGGTTCGTGCCGAACTGCATCTCGAAACCATCGGCGGTGGTGCGCTTGGGGAGAGCCATCACGCCTGCGTTGTTGATGAGCAGGTCGAGCCGGTCCTCGTCGTTCGCGATCTCGGCTGCGGCCCGCACGGATGAGAGGTCGGCGAGGTCGAGCGGCACCACGGTGACATCGACGTCGATTCCATCGCTGCTGGCGCGGATGCGTTCGACTGCTGCGGCAGCTTTGTCGGCATTGCGACATCCGATCAGCACCCGAGCGCCGTGCTGGGCGAGGGCGCGCGCAGCCTCGTAGCCGATGCCAGTGTTCGCGCCGGTGATGAAGGCGGTCTTGCCGGTCTGGTCGGGAATGTCTGCTTCGGTCCACTTCGTTCGGCTCATGCCAAGATTCTCGCACGGCCTCGCCCGCTTCGGGTCACGGTGCCCTGAGGCGTCGTCGTCACCCCCGCTAGATTGGCTCACCGGGACGAACAACCTCGGAACGTGACACCACAAGGAAAGGTGGGTTGTGGAGAGCTCTGCGCGCGAGCACATTTCAGGACTCGACGGGCTTCGTGGCCTCGCCGTTGCCGTGGTGGTTGCCTTCCACTTCTGGCCGTCGTTTCTGCCCGGCGGTTTCGTCGGCGTCTCGTTGTTCTTTGCCCTATCGGGCTACCTGATCACCTCTACGGTCCTGCGCGAGCGAGACCGTACTGGTGGGTTCTCGATGCGCCAGTTCTATGTGCGCCGAATCCGCCGGCTCCTTCCCGCATCGCTCATGACCGTCGCGGCCATCATCGTGTTCTGGCGGGCGCTGGGTTGGTTCAC
>JAYUWK010000077.1:0-40186 GCA_043753895.1 Actinomycetota bacterium | reverse complement strand
GCTCATCGAGGGCACCAACGCCGAGGTCATGCCCGGTCAGTGGGAGTTCCAGATCGGCGCCGCTGATCCACTCACCGTCGGCGACCACATGTACGTCGCGCGCTGGTTGCTCCACCGCATCGCCGAGGACTACGACATTCAGATCTCCTTCGACGCCAAGCCGGCCAAGGGCGACTGGAACGGTGCAGGCATGCACACGAACTTCTCGACCACCGCCATGCGCGAGGGCTACGACGCGATCATCAAGGCCTGCGAGGCGATCGGCAAGAAGATCGACGTCCATGTCAAGGGCTACGGCGATGACATCGAGAGCCGGCTCACCGGCAAGCACGAGACCGCCCCGTACAACAAGTTCAGCTACGGCGTGAGCAACCGTGCTGCGTCCATCCGCATCCCGTGGCAGGTCGCCAAGGACGCCAAGGGTTACGCCGAGGATCGTCGCCCCAACGCGAACGCCGATCCGTACACGGTCACCCGCCTCATCACCGACACGGTGTGCAGCGCGGCCTGATCGGCAGCGACAACGACGAAGCCGTAGCGTCAGGGGCCGGGCTGATCGTCCGGCCCCTGTTTGTTTTTCACCCCCACCCCGAGGATTCATGAACATGAACGAACAGCAACGGAACTACGTGCTCCATACCGTGGAGGAGCGTGGCGTGCGGTTGGTCCGTCTCTGGTTCACCGACGTCCTCGGCAACCTGAAAAGCTTCGCGATCAGCCCGGCCGAGTTGGAGAACGCGCTCGAGGATGGCATGACCTTCGACGGTTCATCCATCGACGGCTTCAGCCGCGTCCAAGAGAGCGACGTGCTCGCGATCCCCGATCCGAACACCTTCGAGGTCTTACCGTGGGGCGATGCAAAGAGCCCCGAGGCACGTGTGTTCTGCGACATCCACAACCTCGACGGCACCCCGTTCGAGGGTGACCCGCGCCAGGTGTTGCGCCGCAACCTCGCCTCGGCACGCGAGATGGGTCTCACCTTCTTCGTGGCACCCGACATGGAGTTCTTCTACTTCGCACCGCCGCAGCGCGGCCAGGCACCCGAGCCGCTCGACGAGGCCGGTTTCTTCGACCTCACGGCCAGTGACATCGCCGGATCCTTGCGCAAGCAGACCATCCGCACGCTCGAGGCGATGGGCATTCCCGTGGAGTACAGCTTCCACGAAGATGCGCCGAGCCAGCACGAGATCGACCTGCGCCACAACGACGGCCTCAGCATGGCCGACTCGATCATGACCTTTCGTCTCGTGGTGAAAGAGGTCGCCGCATCCCAGGGTGTGCATGCCTCGTTCATGCCCAAGCCGCTCGAGGGCGTGCAGGGGTCTGGCATGCACGTTCACCTGTCGCTGTTCGACGGTGAGCAGAACGCGTTCCACTCCCCCGACGACGCATACAACCTGTCGCTCATTGCCAAGCAGTTCATGGCGGGCCTGTTGCGCCATGCGGCCGAGATCACCGCTGTCACCAACCAGACCGTGAACAGCTACAAGCGTCTGGTTCCGGGGTTCGAGGCGCCTGTACACATCAGCTGGGCGCGCAACAACCGCAGCGGGCTCATTCGCGTGCCGATCCCCAAGAAGGGCAACCCGCTCGCGACGCGCATCGAGTACCGCTCGCCCGATCCGGCGTGCAATCCATATCTTGCGTTCAGCGTGTTGCTCGCCGCCGGAATGCGCGGCATCCGCGAGGGTTACGAACTGCCTGTCGAGGCCGATGCGAACCTGTTCCAGATGGACGACGCACAGCTCGCAGAATTGGGCATCGATCAGATCCCGTCGTCGTTGGGTGATGCGCTGAAGGTGATGGAAACGTCCACGCTTGTCGCCGAGGCGTTGGGTGAGCACATCTTCGAATGGTTCCTGCGCAACAAGCGCAACGAATGGCGTGCCTACAAAGCGCACGTGAGTACTTTCGAACACGATCGGTACCTGAGGTCGCTGTGAGCGTGCCGGCCGAACTGTTGGCGGTCTTCCCTGATCCGCCACCACCCGACCTCGTCCGCACACTCGACCTCGGTGGTTATCGGTGGAAGGCCGTGTCGGGTGCCGACGACGTGGCGCGCAACGAGCCCTCAGGCGGATGGGCAGGTGCCGTCATTGCCTGCGATACCGATCCCGATGGTGCATGGGCGCTCTGCCGTTCGCTGCGAAAACGCGACGTTCCGGTGTCGCCGCTGTTGCTACTCCTCGGCGGTGGGCAACTTGGTGAGTTGGCACTGCGCGACGACTTGTTCGACGACTTCTGCCTGTCGCCGTTCCACCCCATCGAACTCGAGGCGCGGCTGCGTCACCTGTTGTGGCGCGGTGGCGGCAGCGCGAAGCCTGACCTCGTGGAGTACAGCGCACTGGCGTTGAACGTGGAGACCTATCAGGCGTCCATCGAGGGACGTCCGCTCGACCTCACCTACATGGAGTACGAGCTACTCAAGTTCCTCGCCCAGAACCCTGGCAAGGTGTTCACGCGCGAGTTGCTCCTCAGTCGCGTGTGGGGATACGAGTACTACGGCGGTGCGCGCACCGTCGACGTGCACATCCGCCGTCTGCGCGCCAAGCTCGGCGAGGAACACCAGAACCTCATCCAGACCGTGCGCAGTGTGGGCTACCGCTTCGGCCAAAGCCGCTGGGGTTGACCCCATACTGATGTCATGACGGATCATTCGGCGGCCAACAGCGACGACACCGTGAACGACAACACCGTGAACGACAACAGCATCGACGACAACAACATCGACGACATCGTCGTGTTCTGGCGTCCGGGCTGCGGGTACTGCAGCGGTCTGCTTCGCGAGATGGAGCACTTCGAGGTTGCCTACACCGCCGTCAACATCTGGCAGGAGCCCGAGGCAGCGGCTGTGGTGAGGTCGATCGCACGCGGCAACGAAACCGTGCCCACCGTGTTGGTCGGTGGCGCTGTCGGCCTGGTGAATCCCACCGTGCACGACGTGCTTTCCGCAGCAGCCACCCACGCGCCCGCAGCCGTGCCCGCCGGCTACGTAGCCCCCGAGCCGAGCCGTTTCGGCAAGTGGCTCGGCACCAAGCTCAGCGGCTCGGGCAACTGAGGCGGAGTCGCGGTCGCCGCGACAACAGCGTCACGACAACAGAAGCGTCACGACAACAACGTCACGACGGCGTTGCGGACGAGATCACTGAAGATCAACACGCCCGCATCATTGGGATGCACAGCATCGCTGCGCAGGATCGTGCCCTTGCTCTTGGTGACCTGCTGATACCACTCGCCCATCACGGCGTGACCGCGCGCACTGATCGCGTTGCGCAGCACAGCGTTGAACTGCTCGGCGCCTTTGAGCTGATCGCGACGATACGTGTCGACCCACACCAGGGGCGCCTTCGGCGGTACTCGTGCCAGCATCTTGGCGATGAGATCGCGGTATTCGGCGTCGGTGACGTACAGCCCCGCGTCGTTGGTGCCAAGAGCGATGACCCACACATCGGGATCTTTGCCGGAGGCAAGCACGAGGTCAGCAACGATCACACCAGGAATAGGTTCATTACGTCCGCCAACCTCGATGCGCCGACTGACTTGTGCGTTGATCGCGACCGTGCTGAACCCAATCGCTTTCAAGATCGGCTCGAGCGTGGCGCGCGACGCAACCGTGATGCTGTCGCCGATCATCAACAACGAAGCCGGAACCCGTGCCGGCGCCAGCATGGTCAACACAGGGGCGACCGGCAGCGAGGCGATACCGCTGAGATCACGCTTCGAGCCACACGCTGTCACCGTTGACGCAACAGCAGCCGCCAACAGTGTGCGGCGACTGATCATGCCTGCAGTCGCTGGATGCGCGCGGCGATTCGGCGATGAGTGCTGAGATGCTCCTCGACGCGACTACTCACCAGCGCGCCATTGCGTACCACAGCGCGTCCGCGCACGATGGTGTCACGAGCACCCACGGGTCCGCAACGCAGCCACGCCTCGATGGGATCCGCGATCGCGCCGGCGAACGACGGCCCCGTGAGGGACCACACGGCGACATCGCCCACGGCACCGACGGTGAGGGTGCCGATCTCACCGACGCGTCCGAGGCATCCGGCGCCGCCCACGGTGGCGATCTCCAAGGCCATGCGTGCATCGCCTGCGTCGGCACCACTGCGTAGTTTGGCGAGCAGCATCGCGGTGCGTGCTTCGAGCCACATCGAGGCCGCGTCGGCGGATGATGATCCGTCGACACCGAGCCCCACGTGCACGCCGGCGGCGCGGAGATCGACAACCGGGGCAATGCCCGACGCAAGAATCATGTTGCTACTCGGGCAGTGTGCTGCGCCGACACCCGCCGCGCCGAGCCGTTGGATCTCGTCGTGATTGGGCATCACGCAGTGCGCGACCCATGTGCGGTCGGTGCACCATCCGGTGCGCTCGAGGTACTCCATCGGCCGACACCCGAACGTGGCGAGGGAGAAGGCGTCGTCCTCGCTGTTTTCTGCGAAGTGCGTGTGCAGACGAACATCGAGTCGCTCGGCGAGTTCTGCCGAACGGACCATCAGCTGCTCGGTCACACTGAACGGCGAACACGGCGCGAGGGCGATGCGGATCATCGCGCCATGACTGCGATCATGGAAGCGCCGCACGGCCGCTTCGCTTTGGGCGAGGATGTCGTCGTCGTCTTGCACCACGATGTCAGGCGGCAGGCCGCCATCTTTTTCCGACAACGACATCGATCCGCGAGTCGGATGAAAACGCATGCCGAGGTCGGTGGCCGCAGCGATCTCGGCGGCGAGCAGATCACCAGCTCCGCGTGGATGCAGATACAGATGATCGGTCGACGTGGTACAACCGCTCAGCGCGAGCTCGGCCAAACCCACCCACGCCGAGGTGTAGACGGCCTCCTCGTCGATACCGGCCCACAACGGATACAACGCCTGGAGCCAACCGAATAGCGGCGCCTTGGTCATCGGTGGATAGGCCCGCGTGAGGTTCTGGTACAGATGATGGTGGGTGTTGACCAGCCCGGGTGTGACCAGGCAACCATCGGCATCGATCATCGAATCGGCAGAGGGCATGACGTCGGTCGAGCCGCCGACGCCACTGACCAAACCATCGGAGATGGCCACCCACCCACCGGGGAGTTCGCGGCGATCGGCGTCGACCGTGGCCACGAGCCACGCATTGCGGATCAACAGATCGGCGTGCTGCGGCGGCAGGGTTGTCATCGCATCGAGTCCAAGATGTCGCCGACCTCGGCCGTGGTGGTCAGCGGATTGACGAAGCAAAAGCGCAACACGGTCTCGCCGTCCCACGACGTGGGCACCACGAACGCGTGCCCCGCCAAGAGCTCACGCTCGCTCCACGCCCGATATTGCGCTGGCGTCCAACCGATGCGGCGGAACAACACAATCGACAGGTCGGGCTCGACCAACAACTCCACATGGGCCGCGGCGTTGATCATCTCCACCACTGCTGCCGTGAGGGCCATCGTGATGTCGAGCGACTCGGCGTACCGGTCGGTGCCGTAGGTGGCCAAGCTGAACCAGAACGGCAGCCCCCGGGCGCGCCGAGTGAGGTGATGCGCATAGTCGCTGGGGTTCCATTCGACCTCTCCCTGATGCTCCACGTGCAGCGCATCGAGGTATTCGGCGTGCTGGGTGTGCGCTGAACGTGCGATGGCCGGGTTGCGGTAGATCAACGCGCAGCAGTCGAACGGAGCGAACAACCATTTATGGGGATCGACGATGAAGCTGTCGCAACGTTCGATGCCGTTGAACTTGGGGCGCTGCGTGGGCGAGCACATTGCAGCGGCCCCGTAGGCGCCATCCACGTGGTACCAGACGCCGAGTTCGTTGGCGACCCGACCGATACCGTCGAGGTCGTCGACCACTCCGGCGTTCGTGGTGCCGCTCGTGGCCACGATGGCAAAGATCCGCGAACGGTCGTCATCGGAGAGGGCATCGATGCGGGCGCGCAGGGCATCGCCGCGCAGGCGGCCCCGTTCGTCGGCGACGACGGCGACCACGTCGGCGTCCATTGCCCGCGCCGCAGACGCAATCGAGGAATGCGCACCGGTGGACGCGACAACGAGACCACGCACAAGGTCGTTGCGGCCCGCCGTGGTGTATCGCCACTGGTGTCGCGCGGCGATCAGCGCCGACAGATTGCCATTGGTGCCGCCGCTCACGAACACCCCGCCGGCCTGCTCGGGCAAGCCGGCCAGATCGGCAAGCCATCGCAGCGCCTGGTTCTCGGCGAAGACAGCGCCCGCGCCTTCCATCCATGAACCGGCATAGATGCTGCTCGCCCCGACGACAAGATCGAACAGGATGGCCGCCTCGGTTGGCGCTGCCGGCACGAACGACAAGAACTTGGTGTGATCGACGCTGATGGTGGCCGGGGCCAGCACCTCGCGATAGATGCGTAACGCTTCGATCCCGCCGATGCCGTGTGGCGTAATGGTGTCGCCAGCGGCCGCGGTAAGTTCGGCGACGGTACGGGAATGATCGAGCGGTGGGTCGAGGCGCACCCGATACACGGCGTACTCGACGATGGCCTCGGTCAGTTGCTCGGTTGCATCGTCTGGTTGATGCACTAGACGTTCAGGTCGAGCAGTTCGCTGCCCTCATTGCGGGCCTCGCCGTCCTTGTAGAGCAATTGCCCGATGGCCGCCGCGACGACTGCGAAGGACATGCAGACCACCACAGGGAGCAGGAACAACACGATGAGGATGGCAATGGCTCCGGGCACGGGGTCAGCCTAACGCAGCACACTCGTCGTGACGGAAGCAAGTGACGGGATGATCATTCACCAGCCCGCATGCCTGCATGTAGGCGTAACAGATCGTGGACCCTACGAAGCGGAACCCGAGCCGCTTCAGCTCTTTGCTCATCCGGTCGCTCACTGCCGTCGTGGCTGGCACATCACCCATGTCAGCCCAGCGATTCCGAGTCGGGAGGTCGTCGGTGAAACTCCACACGAACTGCACCGGTTCGGCCAGGTTCAGCCATGCCCGGGCGTTGTCGATGGTGCTCGTGATCTTGAGCCGGTTGCGCACGATGGCGGAATCGAGCATGAGACGCTCGACATCGGCGTCGGTGAACGCAGCGATGGTCGCCACGTCGAAGTCGGCAAAAGCGCGGCGGTAGCCATCACGCTTGAGCAGGATCGTGCGCCAGCTCAGACCCGCCTGGGCTCCCTCGAGCGTGAGGAACTCGAACAGTGTGGCTGCGTCGCGTTGGGGCACGCCCCAGACCGTGTCGTGGTAGGCCTGCATGGCGTCACCGTCGGACACCCACGAACACCGGGACAACGATGAGGCAGTCATGCCGTGATGCTCACTGAGGCTTGTACGCCCACGCCTCGATCTCTACGTTGCCGCCCAACGGCAGCGCCGCAACGCCAATGGTGCTGCGCGCCGGGCGACTGTCGCCGAACCCGGCGACGTAGGCCTCGTTGAACGTGGCAAAGGTGTCCATGTCGGTGAGGAAGCACAGCGTCTTGGCGATGTCGCTGAGCGACGCTCCCATCGAGGCGAGCTGACCCTTCAGGTTCTCGACGGCTTGCGCGGTCTGCGCGGCAACGCCACCTTCGACGATGGCGCCATCGACCAAGCCGAGTTGACCGGACACGATGATCCAATCGCCAGCGCGAACAATAGGGGTATAGGGACCGACAGGCTTCGACATAGGCGTCATCGTAGACGCGATGTGTCACGCGCGCCGCGGTCGATTGAGTTCGTCAGGTTCGGTACATTCGTTCACTGACGTTCTTGAACTGCTCCCAGTTGCCATGGGCCAGCAGTCGGGCCAGCGTGGGCCATGGGCTCGGATCGGGCATCGGCGCGATCAGGTCTGATGTTTCGAGCATCGTACGCAACTCGCTGATGGGGATCGTCGCCAACTGCCACCAGGTGAAAATTCCATGCCGATGACACAAGGCCTCGAGCTCTGCATCGATGCCAACAACAACCGTGAGGTCGTCGAGCGTGACCGAGCGACCGAGTACTGCCGCACCGCTGTCGAGATCGGGTGGGGACGGCGCATCGGCGGGGCCGGTGTCGAGTTTGCGTTGTAGCCGCTCGACCGTGGCCTGCTGCACACCGAGCGTTGCCTCATAACGATGTACCAGATTGCGCAGCGATGTGCGTTCGGCCTGCAGCGCCTCGTACTGCTCCTTCGAGACACCGTCTTGAACCGGCTGCGCCGCAGTCGGGGATCCTCCCGTACGTCGCGCGTCCAACTCACGGTGCAACCGATCGCGCTGACGCGCCGCTGGTTCGAGCACGGACGACTGGCTCCACAGCTCTTCCACGTCGGCGGGAATGGCCGGATCGCGCACGGGGGCAACCGCCATCGCCGTTGCATCCCTGGCAGAGACTGCCACCGGAGCGACCGGACGAGTTGATGCGAACCCCCGAAACACCGAATGCGCAATCCAGCCGATGACGCCGCCGAGCGCGACAGCAGCGACGAACCAGACCAGCAGCGTTCCGAGAATGTAGGGCATGTGGTGTGCTTTCTCTTGCAGTTCTCTGTATAGCTCTTCGGTCGCTCTTTGTTCGATTGAGCAGCTATTTGGTGGTGACGACGAACTCGACCCGCCGGTTGATGGCCCGGTTCGCCGCCGAGGTGTTGGGCACCTTGGGTTGGGTGACGCCGTAGCCCCTGGCGACGAGCTGTTCGGCGGGAACACCTCTCGCGATCAACGCGAGCACGACCGCATCGGCGCGCCCTTGACTGAGCTTCAGATTGCGAACGGGATCACCGGTGTTGTCTGTGTGACCCTGGACCTCGATCTTGGTGCCGCCGAGTTTGCGGGTCATGACGGCAATCCGGTCGAGCAGCGTGGTCGTCGACGGCACAAGCACGGCCTTGTTGCTCTCGAACAGAATCGGGTTCGCGGTCACGAAGTCGTTCAGTTGTTTTTGCAAGATGAGTCCATCAGCCGGTGTGGCTATCGCTCGTGCCTGCAACACCGGCGTGACGCCCACCCCCGAGGCGACGCGCTCGAAGTTGGCTTTTGAGGTCGCGTCGGGGTACACACCGTTCACGTGCAGCGTGGTGCCGTCGAAAGTGAGGTCGCCGCTGACCAAGTTGGCTGGCATCGCGGTTGTCAACGTGGCCACGCGCTTCAGTGTGCTCGCATCGACAGCGGCGCTGGAATCCACAACCAGCTTGCTGATCACGTACTGGGGATTCAGCGCCTGATCGGCGGCACCAACCAACGTCAGAATCTGGGCGTCGGTGGCGACGGCGCCCGACAACGTGAGTGTGCCGTCGGCCAACGTCACCGAGACGAGCGCATCGCTGCTCACGACCGTTGTCGAGGTGCTGCCCGTTGTGCTGTCCGTTATGCCGTCCGAGGTGCTGTCGGTCGTGGCCGACGATGACGAGCCGGTGCTGCTACTTGGCGCAGCACCGAAGCACGCCGGATCGAGCGAGAACTCTCGGACCCCCTTGACGCCCGCAGCGGTCCGTTTCACCGCCGCAGCATCGGCAAGGGGATACGAGCAAGCCAGGGTGCCATCCTGACCCGAGAAGCGAACCACGACGCCGCTGACGCCGTCGGCGGTGAGCCGTGCCGTCACCTTGTCGGTGAGGTCGTCCTGCACCGAGGACACAGCCCAGACCGAACCCGCGATGAAGGCGAGAACGAGCCCGATCGCCGCGATGACCAGCAGCCGTCGACGTCGGCCGCGTTGATCACCGACAGGGGAGGCATTCACATTCATGATTCGGGAAGATTCCCACACGGAGTGGCATTGGGCAAGAGTCGATAGCGTGCGCATCGTGCAGCCGTTCGATCGCCGGTCCTTCCTTGTTGCGTCCGGGGCACTGGTTCTCGCCGCCTGTGGCAACTCGTCATCATCATCATCATCCTCCTCGTCATCGTCGGCTTCTTCATCGACTGCTCAGCTCGATGCCGCCGGTAACCCGGTGATCCGCACCTCCGCCGATGGCTATGCCGTCGCCCAGCGGTTCAACCAAGAGGTGCTCGTGCCGGGCCTGGTGCGACTGCCCATCTCGCTTGCCAGCAAGCAGGCCATCTTGTCCGATGGCCCGACTGTGCTGAACGGCAAGATCGTCAGTATCGGCACTGGCAAGACGGTGATCCCGGCCATCTCGGCCAAGCGTCGCAAGGTCACCGAGGCACTCTCCTATTGGGACTTTCATGCTCAGCTCGACAAGGTGGGTAACTACGCGCTCATCATCGACGGCGGCACGCCCGAAGGTGGTGCCATCCAGATCAACGATCCCACCACCGTGAAGGTTCCGGTCGTCGGCCAGCAACTGCCACCGTTCGATACGCCCACCACCGACAACCATCGCGGTGTCGAGCCCATCTGCACCCGTCTCACGGGTGGGCCCTGCCCGTTCCACGCGATCACGCTCACCGATGCGCTGAAGACGGGCAAGCCGGTGGCATACATGATCGGCACACCGGCGCACTGCCAATTCGGAACGTGTGCTCCCGGCCTCGAAGCGCTCATTGTCGCGAGCAAACGATTGGGCGAAAAGCTCTCGATTGTGCATGCCGACGTGTACGCCGACGACACCGCCACCACGGCTGCACCCGCTGTCGATGCCTACAGCCTCACCTATGAACCCGCGATCTGGTTGGCCGACGCGACGGGCAAGATCACGATGCGCCTCGACGCCGCATGGGATCAGACCGAACTCGATGAGTCACTCGACGCCCTACTCAAGGCGTGAGGGCGTGACGGTGCAGGCGTGAGTCAGCAACCCGAACGGGTCAGCTGAAACTCTGACCGCACCCGCAGCTGCGGCTGGCGTTGGGGTTGATGATGTTGAAGCCAGCCTGATTGAGGCCGTCCTTGTAATCGAGTGACGCACCCTGCAACAACTGTGCCGATGCGGGGTCCACCAGAACGCGAACGCCCTCGCCGAACTCGGCCTGCTCGTCGTCGGCGGCGACATCGCCATCGAAGAACATCTCGTACGAGAAGCCGCTGCAACCACCGGGGCGCACGGCAACGCGCAGCGCCAGATCGGTGGCGCCTTCTGCGGCCAAGAGTTCTTTCACCTTGCTTGCGGCGGTGTCGGTCAACGTGATCATGAGATCCTCCTCGGAGAAACGATTGCTCGGACAACGATATCGGTATTTCCCGTCGACGGCGAGAACCAGGCGGCCTACGGTAAAATTCCTCATGAGCGTGACCAACCCCCCGGTGCCCACTCGCGATGACATTCTCGGCTTACTCGGTGCTGTCATCGACCCCGAACTCGGCTCCGACATCGTCACCCTCGGCATGGTGCCCGACGTGGTGGTATCGCCGCCCGACTCCACCGGTGGCGTCGACGTCACGGTGTGGGTGAAGCTCACCATCGGCGGCTGCCCTCTACGCGGGCAGATCAAAAAGGATGTCGAGTCGCGTGTTGCCCTGCACCCGGCCGTGCGCAACGTACGCATCGAATGGGGCGAGATGACCAGTGACGAGCGCAGCGAGGTCATGCTCAAGGCGCGTTGGTCGGCCCGCGAGAACGCACCCGATACCGAGGTGCCGCAGTCGTGCCGCATCCTCGCCATCGCCAGCGGCAAGGGCGGCGTCGGCAAGAGTTCGGTCACGGTCAATTTGGCCGCGGCGCTCGCCGCGCAGGGTTTCACCGTGGGCGTGCTCGACGCCGACATCTGGGGCTTCTCGGTGCCTCGCCTGTTGGGTATCTCCGATCGTCTCGAAGCACAAGCGGTGCCGGGTTCTGATCGCCCGAAGATCATCCCCAACTCGCTCAAGGTCGGCACCGGCGAATTGAAGGTCGTCAGTACCGGCTTCCTGGTCGACGAGGACACCGCACTGATGTGGCGTGGACTGATGCTCACCAAGGCCGTCGAGCAGTTCCTGCGCGATGTCGCCTGGGGCGAGATGGATTACCTGCTCATCGACATGCCACCGGGCACCGGTGATGTACAGATGGGCCTGGCGCGCATGCTGCCGCGCACGGATCTCATCATCGTCACAACGCCCTCGCTGGCCGCACAGAAGGTAGCCAGCCGCGCTGCCGACATGGCCCGGCGCAGCTTCTTGCGCGTGGCCGGCGTGATCGAGAACATGAGCTCATTCACATGCGATCACGGCGAGTCGTACCCGCTGTTCGGCGTCGGTGGCGGACAGGCATTGGCCGACGAGATCGGCGTGCCATTGCTGGGTCAGGTGCCGCTCGAACCCGCTGTTGGCGCGGGCGGCGATGCCGGCGTGCCGGTGTCACTCTCGCCCGATGGAGGTGCTGCGGCAACCGTGTTCCGGTCCATCGCGCAGAGCATCATCAGCGACATTGCGCCGCCAGTGAACATGAGCGGATGTTCGGCACGCATGCTCGCCGCAGTCGCCGCTGCGTTCGACAAGGCCTGAGTCCGTACCGGTGGCAAGCGCGCCAGGGAACATGCTCGTCTGCTCAGGGCATCTCGTCGTAGCCAGGCTCGCCGGGTAACACCACTTTCAGACGAGTGCCCGGCTCGCCCCATTTCACCTTCGGCAAGATCTTTGGCGGCACGCCGATGTTCTCGGCAGCGACGAGTGCCGCGTCGGCGGTGGCGTGCGGCTCGAGGAACCGCAAACACGCGATGGTCGGTGGCAACATCACCAGGTCGCCGGCGCGCTCGTGGACCAGTGCATCGCCAGGGCGAACCCACAGGCTGGCGATGGTCTCGCCGTCGTCGTGCAAGGGCTCCTGCGCGTGCGGGGCGCGGGCCAGGAAGAAGCGAGTGTCGAAACGGCGCGGCTCACCGACAGGAGTGATCCAATGCGCCGTATAACCGATGGAGTCGGTCATCAGCCGCAGCCCCTCGGTACGGCACAGCTCGATCAGGTCGAGCGTGCCGTCGTGCACCAGATGCCGTGCCGCACTGAAGCGAGCCTCGATTGCCGGTTCGTCGAAACGGATTTCGAGGCCGGTGTGCTCGGAGCGGGCAAGCAGCACGCCGGCTTCCTCGAAGCACTCCCGAATCGCGGCCACCCAGTAGGCGAGTCCGCCGTGCTCGATCTGCAGCAACTCGCTGGCTCGCGCATCGGTGAGACCATCGCAGAGGGCCTCCATCGCCGGGCCGCCATCGACCTCGTCGAGACGCCCGCCGGGGAACACATACATGCCACCGGCGAACACCGCCTTCATCGTTCGTTGCAACATGAAGACCTCGATGCCGTCATGCGCCGCCGTGTCGCGCACCAGCATCACCGTGGCCGCTGGCTTCACCGGCACGGAGTGGGGATCGAATGGTTCGCTCACGGTTCGAGCTCGCCGCGAACCTCGATGACATCGGATACATCGGATACATCGGTCACATTGCCGCGCCCGCCCGGCGCTGTGGGATCGTTCATCGGCCCACCGTATGTGGCCTTGATGACCCGAACCCTGGCCCTGCCCCCGAGGCCTTGCCGTTTCATCAGCCAATTGCGTGCCACCGCTCGGGTGGGCGGCAGCAACAACAACAGGCCGACGATGTCGGTGAGAAACCCCGGCGTCAGCATCAGCGCACCCGCGCCAAGCAGACACACCCCATCGGCGATCTCGCGCGACGGCACCTGACCGGCCTGCACCTGCTGGGTGAAGCGGCGCCAGACCTTCACGCCTTCGCGCTTCACGAGCGCCGCGCCGAACATCGAAAAGAGCACGATCAGGCCGAGCGCATTCCAGAAACCGATCGCACTGCTCACCTGCACGAACGTGAACAGTTCGGCAATGGGCACGACGATAAAGAGGAAGAAGAGCACCATCAGCTGGCCCAGAACACAGTCTTCAACTCGCTGTAGTGATCGAGCGCCGCCATCGACAACTCGCGACCCAGTCCGCTCTGCTTGAATCCGCCGAATGGCGTACTGAATCGAACTGACGAGTTGCTGTTGATCGAGAGTGTGCCGGTGTCGACGCCTCGCGCCATCCGCATCGCCCGACTCGCATCGCGGGTCCACACCGAACCCGACAGGCCGTATTGGCTGTCGTTGGCGATGGCGATGGCGTCCGCCTCGGTGTCGAACGGGATGACGACTGCCACGGGTCCGAAGATCTCGTCGCGGGCCAGGCGTGAATCGGTATCGGCGGCCGCGATGTGGCACGGCATCCAGTAGCCGGCACCGGTGGGGGCGGTGCCTGTCCAGAGCATGTCGGCCTCGCCGAGGAAACCCTGCACCTTGGCCTTGTGCGCCGAAGTGACGAGTGGTCCCATCGCCGTATCGGGTGACAACGGATCGCCGACGCTGAAGCCCTTGGAGGATTCGATGAACAACTCGACAAAGCGGTCGTACGCGTCGCGCTGCACGAGGATCCGGCTCCGCGAACAGCAGTCCTGGCCGGAGTTGTCGAACACTGCACCGGGCGCCGACGCTGCGGCGGCCTCGAGATCGGCATCGGCGAACACGATGTTGGCGCTCTTACCACCGAGTTCGAGCGTGACCCGCTTCACCTGGTCGGCGCAACCGGCCATGATGCGCTTCCCCACCGCTGTGCTGCCTGTGAAGCCGACCTTGCGAACGGTGGGGTTCTCGACGAAGCGCCAACCGACCTCGGGCCCGGTACCGACGACCACGTTCAGCACACCCTCGGGGAACCCCGCTTCGAGCGCCAGCTCACCGAGGCGGATCGTGCTCAGTGGCGTGAGCTCCGAGGGCTTGATGACCACGGTGTTTCCGCAGGCAAGGGCCGGCCCGATCTTCCACGTGGCGGTGAGAATGGGGAAGTTCCACGGCGTAATGACGCCGACGACACCGAGTGGCTCGTGGAAGGTCATCGTCACCCCGCCCGCCACCGGAATCGTGGAACCGGTGTGTTTGTCGATGCAACCCGCGTAATAGTGCAACACCTCGGCCGCAGTGTTGGCGCACCAGCGACTGTTACCGATGGGCATGCCCATGTTCGCGGTGTCGAGTTGCGCGAGTTCTTCGGCGTGATCGGCCACGGTGTTTGCGAACCGGCGCATCAGCATGATGCGATCGAGCGGTGCCATCGAACGCCATGCGGGTAGCGCCGCAGCCGCACGCGCGATCGCCGCATCGGCTTCTGCCGCGCTGGCCAGGGGCTGATGCAGGATCAGCGCCTCGGTGGCCGGATTGAGAAGGGCGAGAGTGTCAGACATCGCTGTCAGGCTACTTCTCACCATCGCCCCACCCGCCTGCGGGTTGCCCGTCAGTAGAGTGCGTGGATGCTCGTGTGGATGGACCTGGAAATGACTGGCCTCGACGCCACTCGCGACGTGATTGTTGAAATCGCAACAATTATCACCGACGACGAACTCAACATCGTTGCCGAAGGCCCCGATCTGGTGATTCATCAGGACGACGATGCTCTCGCCAACATGGAGCAGATCGTCATCGACATGCACACGCGCAGCGGTCTTCTCACCGAGATACGGGCAAGCACCATCACTCTCGAACAAGCCGGCGCGGCCACGCTTGCGTTCATCAAAGAACACGTACCGACCGCTTCAACGGTGCCACTGTGCGGCAACTCCATTGGTATGGATCGCCGCTTTCTCACCGCCTACCTCCCCGACATCGAGCATTGGCTGCACTACCGCAGCATCGATGTGTCGAGTGTGAAGGAACTGGTGCGACGTTGGTATCCGCAGGTGAAGAACGACCTCCCCCACAAGACAGGCACGCATCGCGCACTCGACGACATTCGCGCCAGCATTGCCGAGTTGCAGTTCTACCGCGAGCGCGTGTTCGTGCCCACCGCGCCGGCGCCCGGCGCTCCCACAACAGGCGCGTAACTTTACTCGCCGCTCGGCGCAGGCCCGCAGTACCGTGCAGGCATGACCGAACAGGCGGCGCGCCCTCGCAAGCAAGAGCAGGAGCCCGCTTCAGAGGACATCATCGAACTCGCCCCCGGCGTGTTGCGCAGCCAGCTGCCCATCTCGATGCCCGGGCTCGGCCACGTGAACTGTTACCTGCTCGAGGACGAGCGCGGGGTTGCCGTCGTCGACCCCGGCCTACCGAGCAAGGATTCCTACGTCGCGCTCGAGGCTCGCCTCAAGGCTGCTGGCTATCCGCTCAAGCGGGTGCACACGGTCATCGTCACGCACAGTCACCCCGATCACTTCGGTGGCGCGGGCTGGTTGCATGCCCAAACCGGCGCCGACATCGTCACGCACCGCAAGTTCCGGCTGATGTGGGACCCCACTGAGCCGCCCGATGTGGATGTCGAGGACATGGCCGCGTCTCCCGGCGCGATCGACGAGGCCGAACTCCCCCCGGAAGAACCGTTCGAGCACGTGCGCCGGTTCCCATGGCAAACCACACCGTGGGGAGGCCCCGGCGTCGATATTCCATTGAAGCGCCGGCTGTGGTTCCGCGCCGCGCGCGCCTTTCCGCAGATGCGCAAGATGCCCGTGCCAACCGTGCGTCTCGACGAGGCGAACACCATCACGCTGGCCCGGCGCGAATGGGTCGCGGTGCACACGCCCGGCCACACCGACGACCACCTGTGTCTGTTCGATCCCACCGAGGGGTGCATGCTGTGCGGCGATCACGTACTGCCCACCATCACTCCGCACATCGGTGGCATGGGCACCAGCCGAGACCCGCTCGGCGCCTTCTTCCACTCGCTCGACAAGGTGGCCACCTACGGCCCGCAAGTGAAGATCGCCCTGCCCGCACATGGGCAGCCGTTTGCCGATCTGGCCGGGCGTGCCCAGGAGATCAAACACCATCACGAGGGCCGCCTCGAAAAGCTGCGCACCACGTCGATCGAGTTGTCACGGCCGGCGAGCGTGATGGAGATGTCGACGCACTTGTTCTCGCCCCGGGTGCAGGGGGCCATGGCTGACAGCGAGACCTTTGCCCATCTCGAACATCTCAGGCTGAACGGCGAGATGGAACGCCGCGACACCGACGGTGTATTCGAGTACGTGCTGAACGACTAGGCGAAGGCCGAGCCTGTCGTTGCACGAACCACGGCGGCAACATGGTCATCGGTGGTGGTGATCCACAGGTCGAATCCACGGTCGATGTCGACGACGCTGACCTGAACAACGGCGCCGGGATCGATGGCATCGTGATGTTCGAGCGTCACCGTGAGCGGCGCACGAAAGTCGCGCAGGCGAGCCAACTGTTCTTCGACGATGGCCCAGTAGACACAGTTGTTCACGTGGCCGAGCACGTCAAAATCGGCGAACCGCAGCGGCCACACACTCTGCGAGGTCAGTTCGGCGGGCACGCGTGTGGGGAGGTGCAACCGCGCACTGATCGTTCGTCCGCCGGCGGCCTGACTGAATTGCTCGGCGAAATCGGCCGGCACCGCAATCGGTTTCATCGTCGCCATGTCGATGTGGACCCACAGCGTGGCGGCCTCGACGCGGCCACAAGAACCACCGGCGCCCGCCACCGAGTACCGCCGCTCGGCCCACCGCGAACCGAGGCCACCGCACCACGTGCGAAGCGTGAGCAGGTCGAGATAATCGGGGAATTGCTCGACGCTGATCACGGTGCGCCGAGCCACCCAGGCCGTTGGGTTGGGGCTGCCCGCATCGCGCGAGTCGTCGTTGGCGATGTCTTGCAGGTAGACCGCACAGGCATCGAGGCGCAGACGGCCACCGGGCGAGGCATCGCCTAATCGCACCCGTCGCGGGGCCTCGTAGATGCGGCCCTGTGTGGGGACCGGCACGAGCACTTCGTGGTTGGCGTCGCTCATCGCCTCCGACCCTAGTGACGCACCGGGTGACGGGCGCTGAATAAATGAGTTGCGCACGACAGATATCTGTGGTTTCCTGTTCCACGTTCGGCACGCTGCCGCACGCCGAGACCACTCTCCGAGCACGACAAACCAAGGAACTCCGTCATGAACTGCACGACGCACGCACAACGCACAGCTGGCCTTGCCGCCGCTGTAGCGCGCGCCAGCGTTCAGGCCGAGCATGTTTCTGGGCATGTTTCTGGGCATGGTTATGGGCTCGGTTACGGCTGGCAGACGGCGGCAGTTCCATGCAGTGCCAACGACTTCGCACTCACGGGAAATGCAATGACCGGTAACGCAATGACCGGCGCCGCATTCAATGGCTCCACCAAGCGTTCCCCCCGACGGCTCGGGCAGCGATCGACGTAACACAACGTCGAGCACATCGCTCCGAGGCCGCCGGGATCAACCCGGCGGCCTTTTTTATTTCCCCGCCAGCACCCCACGATCCCCGACAACACCCACAACAACACGAGAGGACCCGAGATGTACGCCATCAGCTTCAACGAACTCGACCACGACCTCGACACACAACTCAACGACGCGCTGATCGGCGCCGACACCAACCCGGGCGCCCTCGATTGGAGCAAGGCCCGCTGCCGTGACGGCAACGGCACCCTCACGCACCTGTTCTTCTCGGACGAACCCATCGAGACCGCACGCGCCAAGGCCATGTGCGGCAAGTGCCCGCTCTCGGTGGCCTGCCTCGAAGGCGCACTCGACCGGGTCGAACCGTGGGGTGTGTGGGGCGGTGAGTTGCTCGAAGCCGGGCGAATCGTCGCCAACAAGCGTCCGCGGGGGCGTCCACCCAAGCACCCCCGTCCGCTCGTGGTCATCAACGAGGACGCGATTGCGATACCGGTGCGGGTTGCCTGAGGGCTTCCCGCACCGGCCATTGCACCGGCTACCTCGTCGAAGCCCCACCCAGATCCGGTCCGAGGCAACGCCCACACATGATGAGCCGTGCCGGTGCCTGCGATACCCCCCGCCGCAGGCGCCGGCACCCTCACAGCATGCGAAGAGCGACCCTCGGTCTGCCCACCCGGGATGGATCGGTGAGGTACCCCTGTGGTGCATCTCACCGGTCCATTCCCGCGGCGGGAACTGATCGACATCGGTCGGTAACCTGTGCACGTGGCTGTGAACCGTCGTGTGCTTGTTGGCTCGCTCGCCGCTGCCGTCATCATCAGCGTCGTCGGCGGGTATGCCCTCAGCCGAGGCAACGACGCATCGACAGCCAACGACACCGTGACCATCACGTCGAACAGCACGTTCACCGAGCCGGGCATCGCCGTGAACAAACCCGTGCAGGGCAAGCCGCTGCCGACCGTGCAGCTCGTTGCCAACGATGGGACCAAGGTGTCCACCGCCAGCCTGCTCGGCAAACCGCTCGTGCTCAACGTGTGGGCCACCACGTGCGAGGCCTGTAAGAAGGAGATGCCGGCACTGGCCCAGATGCACACAGAGTTCGGCGATCGCGTGAACTTCGTCGGCGTGAATCAGTTCGCGAACGACGCCACCGCGTTGAAATTCGCTCGCGACAAGGGTGTGACCTACACCCTGCTGTCCGACCAGAACGGCGAGCTCGTCACCGCGCTCGGCGTCACCGGCCTGCCCTACACGTTGTTCATCGCCGCCGATGGAACCATCGTCGCGCAAAAGGGCATCGCGCTCACCGCCGACACCATCCGCAGCACCATCACCACATCACTGCTCAAGCGATGATCGCACTCGAGGGCAACTTCGCATACAGCTTCCTGCTCGGCATCTTTGCCGCGGTCAACCCGTGTGGCTTCGTGATGTTGCCCACGTACCTCATGTACTTCCTCGGCCTCGAAGGTTCACGACCCGGAACGCAGCGGGCAAGCGTGCAACGCGCGTTGCTGGTGAGCGCGGCCACATCGGCCGGGTTCATCACCGTGTTCGTGATCGTGGGTGCGATCACACGATTGTTCACTTCGACAATCCAAGAGAATGCGAAGTACATCTCACTCGTCATCGGCATCGCACTGGTGGTGCTCGGCTGTTTCATGCTCGCCGGATGGAAACCCGCGTTTGCCACCGGACAGTTCGGTGCCGGCAAGCAACGCACGCAGACATTTGTGTCGATGTTCGGGTTCGGGGTGGCCTATGCAGTGGCCTCGATCGGATGCACGATTCCATTCTTGGTCTCGGCGATTCTCGGATCATTCGCCTCGAAAGGTTTCCTCAGCGGTGTCATCAGCGTGGCGCTCTACGGCGTGGGAATGGCCCTGTTAGTCACCGCGCTCACCGTCACCTTGGCATTCGCGAGCGGTGGCCTGTTGCGTTTCCTGCGCAACGGGCTGAAGTACATGGACCGTGTCGCAGCGGTGTTCATCATCTTCACCGGGATGTACCTCACCTGGTACTGGTACAGCGCGATCAGTAACCGCGGCTCGGACGGGCTCACCAGCCAAGTCGAGGGTTGGCAAGGCATTGTGGTCAACTTCCTGCAGCGCCAAGGCGTGTGGAAACTGGCGCTCGTGCTCGGCCTCCTGGTCAGTGGGGCCATCACCTTTGTCGTGCTCACCCGCCGCGACGACCCAGCGAGCGAATAGGCATGCTCGAGAAGCTGCTGGCACATCCTGGCGTTCGCGAGATCTGCCATCTGCGTTCCAGGTTCGGGTTCATGGCGTTCCACGGCGGCTCGTTGGAGGAGATGACCGATGTCATCGCCAGCGACGCAGCCGAGCGCTCCGGTGCGAGCTACTACGGCGTGCTGCAACCCGAAGATTTGCAGTGGCACATCCCCTCGCACAAAGTGAGCCCATCGGCGTCACCTGTGTTGGCCAGCTTCGTGGAGCACGTCGACGTGGTCATCACCGTGCACGGTTATGGCCGCGCGACCATGTTCACCTCGTTGCTGCTCGGTGGTCGCAACCGCGATCTCGCCGATCACGTGGGTAGCCATCTGCGTCGGCACCTGCCGGCATACGACATCCGCACACAACTCGACACCATCCCGATCGACCTACGCGGCCAGCACGTGGACAACCCTGTGAACCTGCCGCCGCAGCAGGGGGTTCAGATCGAACTCCCACCACGCGTTCGTGGATCCAGTCCGCTGTGGTGGGACTGGGAAGGTCCGGGGCACACGCCCCACACCGAGGCGCTGATCGTCGGTCTTGCCGAAGCAGCGACGTCGTGGCCGATGAACGAAGGCGCTACGGAGCCAACCGCTCGATGATCCAACCGCCTGCGTCGCCCGGCGCGCGGCGATAACGGAAACGATCGTGCAGACGGCTGGGCCGGCCCTGCCACACCTCGGCCTCGGAGACCTCGATGCGCCATCCACCCCAGTGCGCCGGACGTGGAATCTCGGTGACCTCGGCAAAGCGCGCCTCGGCGGCAACAACGCGTGCTTCGAGTTCGGCGCGGTCGAGCAACACCTGCGATTGTGGCGAGGCCCACGCACCGATCTGCGATGACCGTGGTCGGCTGGCGTAGTACTCGTCGGATTCGGTCGCAGGCACGCGCACAGCAACCCCACGAACCTTCATCTGTCGGTGCAATTGCAACCATGTGAACAGCGCTGATACCCCAGGCTGGGCTGCAAGCTGCATACTCTTGGAAGAGTCGTAGTTCGTGAAGAAATCGACGCCGGCGTCGGTGACGCCCCGAGCCAGTACATACCGACTATCCGGCGCACCATCGGCACCGATGGTGCTGACGACCATCGCATTCGGTTCGACGCAACCGGCTTCTTCGGCCTGGCTGTACCAGCGATGCCACTGCGTAATGGGATCGCCGGCGAGGTCACCGAGATCGAGCCCTACTGTCTCGTACTGCACGCGGCGAGCTCGGACCGAGGCATTCACGGTGCACCCCGGGCTGAAATCACTGTGGCATCGCGCATGTACGGCAACAACACATCGGGGATGCGCACGCTGCCATCGGCTTGTCGGTAGTTCTCCAGAATCGCTGCCCACACGCGCGGCACGGCGAGCGCCGACCCGTTGAGCGTGTGCGCGATCTCGGTGCCTTTCTGGCCGGGGCGACGCAAACGGATATCGGCACGGCGCGCCTGATAGTCGCTGAACCAACTGACCGAGCTGACCTCGAGCCAACGATCGCATCCGGGTGCGTAGACCTCGATGTCGAACGAACGGTGATGGCTCTGGCCAAGATCGCCGGTGCAGATCTCGATGATGCGATACGGCAGGCCCAACGCGGCGATGGTTCCCTCGCAACGCGTGACGAGTTCGGTGAGCATGTCGCCAGCCTGCTCGGGCGTCGTAACGGCAAGGATCTCGACCTTGTCGAACTCGTGTGTGCGCAGCATGCCCCGTGTATCGCGACCGGCCGAACCAGCCTCGCGACGAAAACACGATGTATGTGCCATCACCCGGGCCGGCAATGCAGACTCATCCACGATCTCTCCGGCATACAGCGACGTGAGCGGCACCTCAGCCGTTGGGATGGCCCACAGGCCATCGCGCTCGATCGCGAATGCATCGTCGGCGAACTTGGGCAGATGCCCGGTGGCGGTGAGCGTTGCCGTCGAGACAAGCGTCGGTGGGCGGACCTCCTCGAACGCGTCGGCGTTGCGGTCGAGCGCGAGCTGGCACAATGCGCGCGCCATCGTGGCACCCAAGCCGCGTTGCATCGTGAACATCGCGCCGCTGATCTTGGTAGCACGCTCGTTGTCGAGAATGCCCAACGCCGCCCCCGTCTCCCAGTGCGGCACGCGCTGGTGAGCGGCAAACGTGTCTGGCATGTTGATCGGACCCTTGACGACGGGATTGTCCTCTTCGCTCGCACCGTCGGGAGCGTCGGGATGCGGGATGTTGGTGATGCGCAGCAGTACGTCGTTCAAGGCCGTCGACAGTTCATCGCTCTCGGCAGCGAGTACACGTTCGCGCTCGCCCATCTCGCGGCTCGCAGTCATCGCCGCCTCTGCAGCAGCCACGTCGCCTGACTTGCGCAGCGCACCGACCTGCTTGCTGGTCTCGTTGATCTGTCGGCGCAGCTCGTCGCGCTCGAGGGTGATCAGGCGCAGGCGATCGTCGAGTGAGGAGACGAGATCGAGCTGTTCGAGGAGTTCGGGTTTGCCCCGCCGGGCGAGCGCGGCACGCACACCAACGGGATCGTTACGGAGGAGGCGAACATCGATCACAGGCGAAAGGCTAGCTGCGCAACCAGTGTGGTGTCAGATGGGTTACCCGGTCGCGTCGCCAGTAGGGTCGCTTTGTGTCCGCAGTAGAAGTCGACGATCTCGTTGTGCGTTACGGCGATCTGGTGGCCGTGGATCACGTGAGTTTTCGCGCCGAGGCCGGAGCCGTCACGGCCGTGCTCGGACCGAACGGCGCCGGCAAGACCAGCACGATCGAGGTGTGCGAGGGCTATCGACTCGCTACCTCTGGCACCGCGTCGGTACTGGGTCTCGACCCCCGCCGACAGCAGGCCCAACTCAGCCGCCAGATGGGCGTGATGCTGCAAGAAGGTGGCGTGTCGCTCGGCGCGCGCGTCTGCGACGTGGCCCGGTTGTATTGCGAGCTCTACGGCAAGGGCGTGCAGCCCGATGCCCTCATCGAATCGGTGGGCCTCGGCGAGCGCGCCCGCTCGACGTACCGTCGTCTCTCGGGCGGCGAGAAGCAGCGCCTCTCGCTTGCCTTGGCACTCGCCGCCACACCCGACGTCGCCTTTCTCGACGAACCGACGTCGGGTGTCGACATCACTGGCCGGCAGTTGATCCGCACCATTGTGCGTGACCTGGCGGCCAACGGATGCGCCGTCGTCCTGGCAACACACGAACTCGACGAGGCCGAGCGGATCGCAGACCATGTGGTGATCTTCGATGGCGGTCGCGTGATTGCCGACGGCACACTCGACGAACTGCGCCGGGGCCACGACGAGATCCGCTTCCGCAGCTCGCCGACGCTCGACCATCACGAACTTGGCGTCGCGCTGCAGCTTCCTGTGCGATCACTCGGCGACGGCGAGTTCGTGGTCGAGGGCGACGCCGCCCACGTCGCTGCGCTCACGGCGTGGCTGGCCGCCCACGGCGAACCTCTGGCCGATCTCCGCGCCGGCAAGCAACGTCTCGAAGACGTGTTCCTACGCCTCACCGGTGCAGGCGAGTCGTGACCATGCTCCGCGCCCAACTGCGCGCCGAGATGCAGGCCACCATGCGCAACGGCGAACAGCTGTTGCTCACGCTGGGCATCCCGGTGATGTTGCTCGTGTTCTTCAGCCTCGTCGACGTGCTACCCACCGGCACGAAGGATCCCATCGACTTCCTTGCACCGGGCATCCTGGCGCTCGCCGTGATGTCGTCGGCCATGGTGAGCTTGGGCATCGGTACCGGCTTCGAGCGCAGCTATAAAGTGCTCAAACGCTTGGGCACCACACCACTCGGACGAGCCCGATTGATCGCCGCCAAGATCAGCGCGGTGATCCTGGTGGAACTTGTGCAGTTCGCCGTGCTCATCCCGGTTGCCTACGCGCTCGGCTGGCGGCCACCCTCGCCGAATTGGCTCGCAGCGCTCGGTGGCGTGGTGGTCGGCACCATTGCCTTCGCCGGCATCGGACTGAGCCTTGCCGGGCGCCTGCGCGGTGAGATCAACCTCGCCGCGCAGAACGCCCTGTATCTGTTGTTGCTGCTGCTCGGCGGGATGATCATCCCCTTCGCGAAGTTGCCCACCGCACTGTCGGCAGTCGCAAAAGCGCTGCCATCGGGGGCGCTCGCCGACGTACTCCGCGAGGCACTCACGCAGACCGGTACTCGACCCGGCACGTCGTGGGTCATCCTCGTTGCATGGGCAGTGGCTGCTCCGGTCGCAGCGGCGCGCTTGTTCCGCTGGGAATAAGTCAGCTCAAGCGTTCGGGCTCTGGCGCCGCAGGCACCCGATTGAACGCATCGGTCACCTGCTCGTAGGTGAGCGTGTCGTCGACCCCCGACGACCCGACTGCGAACCCCGCCGCGACCACGTCGTCCACCTCGTCGACATGCTGCAGGCGATTCTTGCGCAGGTAGCTCTGGTCGAGCCCGCTTCCGTCCTTGTACGGACCGAAGTACATGTAGATGATGATGCCCCACAGGTAGAACGAGCCGCCCACTTTCATGATCGCACCCGCAATCTGTTGATCGTTGGCCACGCTGAGGCCCCATACCCGAACAGGGATGTTGTAGTGCTTGTACACCGGGCCCTCGGCAAAGGTGAGCCACCCCGCCGGCACGGTGGGAATGATGCTCTGCAGGAACAGGTAACACATCTTGGCCGGGTAGCTGATGTGCAGTTCCTTGAACGGACCAATGACCGGCATCCACATCAACAGCGCTGTCATCACGAGCAGGAAGTGCAGCGAATAATGCAACGCGCCAATGGTGGTGGAGGTGTTCACCACGCCAGGAATGTGTGTGACCATCACCATGAGATTGAACAACACACCAGCGATCACGGGCTTCGACATGAAGCGCACGACGCGATAGCCCTTACCGTTACCGACGATGAGTCGCAGCAGCCATTCAGGGGTCGCCAGCAGAGCCAACGGCGGTAGAAAATACGCCAGGATCATGTGCTGGGACATGTGCACCGAGTACAGGTATGTCTCGCCGATGTCGTGGATCGGCCAATCGCTGGCACCCCACAACATGAGGATCGTCGCTGCGAAGTACACCGTCTGGCGGCGCGTGATAATGACCGCGCCGGGTGCGACTGCGCGGGGGCCGATGACCTTGATCGCGTAGAACCACGCACCCACGAGGAACAGGATCAGCGCCCACACCTCGGGATGGAAGTGATAGGCCCATGGATCGGCATTGATATCGAACGTGGCCAACATCATGGCGTCCTCAGCAACTCAGGTGCCGGCGAAAAATTGGAAGGTGGCGAGCATCACCAAATACACGCCGATTGCCAAGAACAGACCCGAATAGAACAACCAGGTGAAGATCTTGTTGTCGAAGCGAAGGTGCATGAAGAAGCTCACGACGGTGACGAACTTGATGACCATCAACAGCAGCAGGATCGGCAGGAAGAACGAACCGATGTGCACGTAGGTGAGCGACACCTCGAGCCCTGTGAGCAACGCGAGAATGAGGGCGACCTTTACGTAACCCATGTCAGTCAGGCCGTGCCCGTGAGCGCCAGCATCTTCGTGTTCGTGAGCGCCGGCATCTTCGTGACTGGCGGCGTCGTGTCCAGTAGCGGTGTCGTCGAGTTCGATTGCGTGTTCAGTGCTCATGCCCATGACCTCAGGACGGAATCAGGTAGACGAGGGTGAAGATGATGATCCACACGATGTCGACGAAGTGCCAGTAAAGACCGATCATCTCCACGACCTCGGCCTTGTCGCCGGGCATCCTGCTCCGGCTGATGATGCCCACGAGCGCCATCAGCATGATGATGCCGACGGTGACGTGCACGCCGTGGAAACCGGTGAGTGTGTAGAAGCTCGAGCCGTACAGGTTGGTGGTGAAGCCGAGACCTTCGTGCACGAACGAGGTGAACTCGTACACCTGCGCACCGACAAAGGTGGCGCCGAGCAGCGCCGTGACGGTGAGCCAGGTCATCGTGTTGCGGTCGTCGTGACGCTGCGCAGCCGATACGGCGAGCACCATCGTCAGTGAGCTCATCAGCAGCACGAACGAGCTGATCGAGGTGAGCGGGATGTTGTACAGCTGCGACGGCGTGGGCGAACCCTCGTGCCGGCCGCGATACAGCATGTAGGTGGAGATCAGACCGCCGAACAGCAGGCATTCGCTGCCGAGGAACATCCACATCGCCAGCTTGTTGTTCGACAAGCCGGTGGAGGTGGCGTGTCCGGCTTGAGCATGGCCAGCCTGATCTTGGCCGGCGTGACCAGACGCCGGTGGGGTGTGCAGCGCTACGTCAGCCAAGGGTCGCCAACTCCTTCGTGGTCTCACCGTCAGCGGGAGGATCGAAATCAGAATCGTCGGCCACCGATGGTTCGAGTGACCAGCCGAACATGGCCAACAGCACCACGACAGCGCCGAACACTGACAGCAGATGGTTGAAGATGATGCCGTAGGCAATGATCGGCAATCCGACGGCCAAAATGATCGGCCAATACGACGGCGACGGCATGTGGAAGTGCTTGTCAGCCCGAGCGTGCTCGGCGAGCATCACGTCTTCGTACGTCGCCACCTGATGGATCTCGCCAGTCTCTTCGTTCTCCTCATACTTGCGATGGAAGAACTCATCGAGGGAATGCACCACCGGGATCGCGTCGAAGTTGTGTTCCTTGGGAGGGCTGGCGGTCATCCATTCGAGGCTGCGCGCATCCCACGGATCGAGCGGCGCAATCGCACCACGCTTGGCGGTGTACGCCACGTTGATCAAGAAGCACAAAATGCCGATGGCCAAGATGAAGGACCCAACGCTGGCCACCCGGTTCCAGAAGGCGAGGTTGAAGAAACCCTCACCGGCGCGAAAGTTGGTCCAGACCATCATGCGGCGGGGCTGGCCCTGCAGACCGAGGATGTGCATTGGACCGAATGTAAGGTTCATGCCCAACACCATCAGCCAGAAGTTCCACTTGCCCAGACGCTCGTTGAGCATTTTGCCGAACACCTTGGGCCACCAGTAGTAGAAGCCGGCGAACAGCCCGAACACGGCGCCACCGAAGAGCACGTAGTGGAAGTGGGCAACGATGTAGTAGGTGTCGGTCTGTTGTGTGTCAGATGGTGACACTGCGTGTGTGACACCCGACAGACCGCCGATGGTGAACTCGATGATGAGCCCGGTGGCGAAAAGCATCGCCGTTGTGAAAGTGAGTTTGCCGCCCCACAGAGTCATCGTCCAGTTGACGATCTTGACGCCGGTTGGCAAGGCAATAGCCATCGTGGCCACCGAGAACACGGCAACGCTGACCGGGCCGAGACCTGTGGCGAACATGTGGTGGGCCCACACGCCCCAACCCAAGAAGCCAATGGCTGCTCCGGAGAAGACCACGAACTTGTAGCCGAACAGGGGCTTCTTCGCGAACACCGGCAGCACTTCGCTGACGATGCCGAAGGCGGGCAGCACAAGGATGTACACCTCCGGATGGCCGAAGATCCAGAAGAGGTGTTGCCAGAGCAGTGGGTCAGCACCCTTTTCGACACTGAAGAATGCGGCACCGAAGTTGCGCTGGAAGCTGAGCAGGAACAGCGCGACGGTGATGACCGGGATGGCAAACAGCAACAGAAACTGCACGACGAGGATCATCCAGGTGAAGATCGGCATCTTCATCAGGCTCATTCCCGGCGCACGCATGTTGAGGATGGTGACGATGAGGTTGATCGCGCCGGTGAGCGATGCGATACCGGTGATCTGCAGGCCCAGCGCCCAGAAATCGACGCCATGGCTTGGCGAGAACACGACGCTGGTGTTGGGGGCGTACGCGAACCAGCCGCTGTCGGAAGCGCCACCGAGGAACCACGAGGTGTTCAAGAAGATGCCGCCGAACAAGAAGCACCAGAAACCGAATGCGTTCAGGCGGGGGAACGCGACGTCGCGCGCGCCGATTTGCAGGGGGATGAGGTAGTTCGCAAAGGCAGCGGCCATCGGCATCACGAACAGGAAGATCATCGTGGTCGCGTGCATTGTGAACATCTGGTTATAGGCACTGGCGCTGAGCACCTTGTTGTTCGGCGCGGCGAGTTGAAGACGGATGAGCAGCGCCTCGACGCCACCGACTACGAAGAAGGTCATCGCGACGGCGCCGTACATGATGCCGAGCTTTTTGTGATCGACCGTGAAGGCCCACGACCGCCAGCCAGTGGACGAAACCGGGCGGCGGAATACGCCCATCGAACTGCTCGGCGTGACGAGAGCTGGCGCCGTGTTGCCCACGATCGCGGGGAGAGAGGTGCGTTCTGTAATAGCCATCTACGTTGCTCCGTTACTTCCGCTCGGTGAGGTAGCTGATGAGTTTGTCAATCTGATCCTCGGTAAGTCCGAGGTTCGGCATGCCTCGGTACTTGCCGCCTGTCTTTTCGAGCTTGGCGGGGTCGGCATACATCGGCTTCTTGGCCGGAGCGTTGCGTAGCCATTCCCGCAACTGCACGGTATCGAGGCACTGGGGTGACACACCCTCGAGGTACTTCGCGGTGAACTGCGGCGAAGGGGTGCTCCACAGCGTGGCCTTGCAGTCGGGCGTGAGAAGATCGAACGCTGCACCGGCGAAGGTGGTTCGTGTCATCAAGTTGGTGAGGTTCGGCACGGCACCTGAGTAGACGTACTTATCGGGCCGGGAGATGATCGCTGCCCCGCTGGAGTCCTTGATGCCGTTGACCTGATGACAGCGCGTGCAGTTGGTGACGAACAACGCCTCTCCGGCACTGGCCGCCGTCCCGGCCGCAGGTGACTCGTAGGGAGCAAGCTGGTTCTCGACCCAGGTCGCAAAACCAGCTTGATCGAGCGACACCGCTTCCATTCGCATGTAGGCGTGAGACAGTCCGCAGAACTCGGTGCATTGACCGGCATAGATACCCGGCTCGTCGGCTTGAAGACGCAGGGTCTGCACACGACCTGGAACGGCGTCACGCTTACCGTTGAGCTTGGGTATCCAATACGAGTGGATGACATCGCGGCTGGAGATGCGCAGCAGCACCTTCTGACCTGCGGGGATGACCAACTGCCCGCTGGTGACGATGGGGGCCTTGATGCCACCGCAACCGTCCTGCACGGGGTAGTCGTATTCCCACCACCACTGCTGGCCCGTCACATTGACCACGCACTGCGTGTCGCTGGTCTTGGCCAACTGGAACAACACCTTGACGGTAGGAATGCCGATGCCGATGAGAATGAACGCCGGGATGATGGTGAGCGCGATCTCGAGGGCCGGCTTGCCATGCGACTGCTTGGGGATGGCCTGACCCTTGTCGCGGAACTTGAAAACGCAATAACCCACGACTGATGCCACGATGAGCAGCACGAGTCCGGCGATCATGAACACCGGCTCTTGCAGGTTGTCAATCTTTCGCGCGTTGTCACCGGCAGGCTGCCAGGTGTCCTGTGGGGCATCCTTCGCGCAGCCGCTGAGAACGACCAACGCACCGAAGCCTGCGAGCATCAACGGCCACCGGCGGCGCTTGTGATTGGTTGTCATCGAGTCTCCCGACTGATCCTGCACGTGGTCAACGGTAGTCATGTTGGTCTCGCGGTGCGTCATCGCTGATGCGTGTCTCACGGCACCTCGATCGTGATGGCGCCGCTGATGCCGGGCACGGCAAACGTGAATGGCGTATCAGACGAGAACGACGGACGCGGTGGCTTCACGACGATGAACTGTGTCCCGTTCTGGCGAACAGCCTGCGTGCACTTCTGCAGAGGAACCTTGGTCTGGGTGCCGTTCACATCGACCGAATCAGATCCGAGATCGACGACCATGCGGTACCTGCCAGGGTCACGGTTCACGAAACGAATGAAGGAATTCGCCGACCTGGGCAGGGTGACGCTCTGCTGTGCGCCGATGATGCCGATGACTTCAGCGTGCAGTTTGCCGTCCTGCAACACGATGACGGCGGCAGGGTTCGACTTGGCAGCAATGTTCTCGGATGCCCTTTGGTCAGCTTCGGAGAGATCAGCACCGCAGGTACCCTCGCTGATCGACGGCAGTTCGTGCTTGGGGACCTCGCGCCCACCGGCAACGGCACTCGTGACACCTGCGCCCACGATACCCAGCGCGCCGATCGTGCAGAGCGTTGCTACGAAGGAGCGGGCGACATCGCGCTTGGCAGCAATCAGCGCTCCGAACAGCAACATGACAGAGGCCAGGGCACCGAACGCAATCGCTCCAGCCGCGGTCGGAAGGTACAACATGATGCGTGAGAACGAAAAGATGATGACACCAAGGCCGAGCGCGCCGAGCACGGGCAACTCGAGCGGGTGCATGATCCGCTTGCGAATACTGTTGTTGTAGGCGGTGTCGCCCGACGCGCGTTCACTCCACGACTGCACCATCCATTCGACCGTGGCGATGAGAATCACGATGATGGCCGCCCACGTGATAGCCCGACCAACGATGAGGCCCACCGGAATGAGCGCAGCACCCAAGGCGCCGACCATCGGCCAGAGGCTGCGCGGGGGTGTTGCGTGCGCGGCTGCGGCGGTAGTCAGTGCAGCAGTATCGGTGGCTGACACGTTGCTGTCGCGAACCCAGAAGTTGATACCCATCAGGAACGCCAGCGCTGCCGCCGCCGAAACGAGGCCGATCACGCCGAGGATGCTGTCGGTCTGGGTGATGCCATAGATCAGCGCACCGGCGGCCGCCAACACGGTGCCGCCGATGAATAGTTTTGATCCGGTGGTGAACATTCGTAGTTACCTGCTCACTTTGTGACGTAGACCACGAACCACAGCATGCTGAACGCTGCGGCCATGAAGTACCAGTAGATGGCATGGGCGGTGACGATCTCACGGTCGCTGGTGCGCCCTCCGAGATAGCGGAATGCGGTGATCAGCGAAAAGACGATGCCCACGATGAAGAGAGCGAGCATGGTGCCGGTGAGTGCGTAGAACATCACGCCGTAGGCACCGCCGGTTTCGCTGCGGAGGGGCAGGGCCATCTGCACGTACACCGTGATCTGTGCGTTGATCGCGGCGAGACCCAGCAATGCGGTGAGGCCGAGCGCAATACCCACGTGCTGCTTGTCGTCACGCTTGGCGGCGTACACGGCCCACTGCGCAAAGATGCAGATCCCTATAAAGGTGAGCAACATGATGTTGGCCGCGACCATCGGGACTTTGATCTTCCCGGGAACCCAACGGTGACCGGGCCCGGCCATCGCGAGGTCGCGAAAGCGCATCCACATCGCGAGCATGCCCCCGATGAGCATTGCGCCAGCGGCGGCCGCGAGCGACGTGCCGACGAACATCTGGCGACGGGGCGCGGGTTCGGGTGCTGGTGGAAGAGCAAGCATCAGGCGTTCCCCCCGGTGGGCTTGAGGTCGACGAGCGGTTCAGCCGATGTGACGGTGTACAGCCCTGCGAAGTTGTTGGTGGGCGGTGGCGACGAAGTGGCCCATTCGAGGGTTTGCGCGTCCCACGGGTCGTCGCCGGCAACCTCGCCCCGCCGGAATCCGCCGAGGGCCAGGCCGATGAAACTCACCACCGTGACCAGCATGGCTCCGTGGCCAACCGTGACCAGAATGTTCCAGAGGCTCTTCGGACCGGAGTAGTCGAACGTGACGGCACCAGCGGGTTGATCGGCGAAGCCGGCCACGTAATACGGCAAGGACGACAACACCACGGCCAGTGTCCCGAGCAACGCCAGAGGAATGAGCTTCTTGTCGTCGAGACGCCGACCCCACAACTTGGGGCCCCAGTACGCAACTGCTCCCATGCCCGCAAGCACGGCTCCGTAGCAGACGTAGGTGTAGACGCCCTCTTCGAACACCGTGCCCTGCAAGCCGAGATCGGTGACGCCGTAGACGAGCGCGCCGAGCATGCCGACCAGAATCATGCCGAGTCCGAAGAATCCGAACAGGAACGGCGCAGTGATCGTGGGTCGTGTGCCCTTGAACGCAAGCGGGCCGACGAGCAGCACGATCAACACACCGAGCACCGGCAGCGCCATGAAGAACGCATAGTTGATCAAATCGCCGAACTTGGTGCCGAAGTCATCGAGGTTCAGCCCCTTGCCCGACCACGCCAGCGTGTGGGTGAGCTGGGTGACGCCGGCGAATGCTGCAGTGCCCACGAGTGCGAGACCGGCGAGCACGAGGTTACGCATGGGCATGCGCCGGCGGGCAGTGACCGGGATCATCTCCGCCGCGAAACCAATGGCGGGCAGCACGTAGAGGAACGTAGTGGGCTGAGTGAGCGAGAACCCGAGGTACTGCAGCACACCGGTGTTGCCACCGAACGCCGTCTTGTTGTACCGATAACTCACGTAGAGATAGATGACCGTGCCGAAAGCAACGGGCAGCACGAGCAGCAACCCGAGAGCGCTGATCAGCGCCGACCACGAAAACAGTGGGACACGACGCATGTTCATGCCGGGTGCCCGAGTGGTGAGCACCGTCGTGGCCACCGAGGCAGCAATGGCCACGAGGCCAACGAGCATCACGCCATAGGCCGAGATGAACAGCGCCACGAAATTGGGGGCGCCTCCACCGGGGCCGCCGTTCGCAGCGATGGAGATGATGACCAGCACCATGCCGAAGAACCAGGCCCAGAATCCAGCAGCCGCAACGCGGGGAAAGGCGAGCGAACGGGCACCCACCTGCAGGGGAACCACCGCAACCGCAAGTCCCAGCATGATCGGCAGGACCACGAAGAAAGCCAGACCAACTCGGTTGATCGCGAACAACTGCGTGATGCTGTTCGCGTTCAGTGTGGTGGACGCCGCGTCGATGCGCTCGAAACCGAGCAGGCCACCAATGGCCGCGATCGCGATCGACGCCACGAGACCCATCACGATGAGCAAGCGGCCGAGCCGTTTGTGATCGCTGGTGGTGATCCAGGCGCCGACACCGGTGGCAGCGCGTGTGAACGCACCGTCAGAGGGTGCCGTGTGCGATGCAGTGTCAATTGTGATCATGGGCAACAGCTCATTTCGAAACAGCACATAGCGGTGCGCGTACCACCGCCGGAGCGGCTCAAATTCGGGTCCGTTCTTTCTTCGACATTACCCACAGCCACTACTGCGGGCCGAAATCTCTGCGCACTTCGGACGAAAATATTTGCGAGGGCGTCGGCGCGATACGCAGTGCGGCAACGGCCATTGGAGCCGATCAGAAGCCGTAACGAACGAGAACGTCGACGGTGAGTACCCCGAACAGCAGTGTGACGTAGCTGATGCTGTAGCCGAACAATCGCATGGCCTTTTGGGGTTCGGGATTGCGCGAGAGCGCAATGGTGCCGGCGATGAACAGCGCGCCCAGAAGTGCGGCACCAATGCCGTAGATCCAACCGAGTTCGGCCACAGGGATGAGCACCAGGGTGCCTGCCACCATGATCACCGTGTAGAACAGCATCTGGCGGAGTACCTGATTGAGCGGGGCAACGACGGGGAGCATGGGCACGTTGGCCGCTCGGTAATCGTCGATGTGGCGAATGGCGAGCGCCCAGAAGTGCGGCGGCGTCCACATGAACATGATGCCGAACAACAACACCGGAGCCCACGACAGTGAATTGGTGACCGCTGACCAGCCGATGAGCACTGGCATGGCCCCGGCGGCACCACCGATGACGATGTTCTGGCGGCTCGTTCGCTTCAGCCAGAGTGTGTAGACGAACACGTAGAACAGGGTCGCAGCCAGGGCAAGACAGGCCGACAACAGGTTGGCACCGCGCCACAACACGGCGAAGGCAATGACCTCGAGTGCCATTGCAAACCAAAGCGCGTTGCGCGGCTCGATGAGACCGGTGACCAATGGGCGGCCCTGCGTTCGCACCATCAGTTTGTCGATGTCTCGGTCGACGTACATGTTGATGGCGTTTGCGCCACCTGCGGCGAGCGTGCCGCCGAAGAGGGTGATGAGCACCAGCCGGGTGGGGGGCCAGCCGCGCTGTGCCAGCACCATCGTCGGGACCGTGGTAATGAGCAGCAGCTCGATGATCCGCGGCTTGGTGAGCGCGATGTAGCCGCCCACCACGGTGCGAGGGGTGCGCCGAGACCCGTGGCCGACCCCGCCGGGCGCGAGCCGAGACGGTACGAGGGGGCGGGAGCCGACGGACATCGCCGCTCATCGTAGAGGGCATTACGACGGGTTCCTGACCGTGTGCATGCGTGAATGCCCGATTCTGGCCAACGGGCGCGACAATGGAGCGCGAGTATGTGCACCATGGCCACCGCCCCGAGCCCAACTGTGGTCGATCGACCCGATCAGGACGAGTCCGTCAAGCCCGACATCCCATGGATTGTGCTCGTCTGGAACGACCCGATCAACCTGATGAGCTACGTCACGTTCGTGTTTCAGAAAGTGTTCAGTTACAGCCTCGAAAAGGCCACAGAGCTCATGCTCGACGTCCACCACAAAGGGCGGGCCGTGGTGTCGAACGGGACCCGCGAGAAGGCTGAGCTCGATGTGTTCCGGCTGCACGAACACGGCCTGTGGGCCACGATGCAACGAGACGATGTCTAGAAAGGTCTCGGCAATGGCCAGAAAGCAAAAAGCCCCAGTGGAACGCACGGGCAACGGGTTTCGGATCAATCTCCAAGCCGAGGAGCGCGATCTCATCCAGCGCCTCATGGCCGAACTCCGATCGCTGCTTACCGGAGCCACCGACGATGACCGATTACGTCGCATCTTCCCCACCGCGTATCACCAAGAGAGCGATCGCGAGATGGATCAGGAGTATCAACGACTGATGCGCGAGGACCTGGTCGCATCACGGCTGATGGGCATCGACCTGGTCGACGAATGCCTCGATTCAGCTGGACGGAACAGTGCTCAGTTGAGCGAAGGCGAGATGATGGCGTTCGTACAAGCACTCAACGGCGTCCGTTTGGTGTTGGGCACGATGCTCGACGTCGACGAGGAACACGATCTCGACGAGGTCGCACCTGATCATCCGCTCGTGGGCGAGTATCACCTATACGCGTTTCTCAGCTGGGTGCTCGACTGGAGCGTGCGCGCTCTACAGGGGCCACAAGGACGGGCATGAGCCGCCACGACCGGTGCCCAGTGTGCTAGTCACGGTGCCGCTGAGTCACTCCGTCGTCACACGCGGAAAACGTGGCAAGCCACGGTGCCGAGGGCCATGGCGTCGGCTGCGCTGGGTCCGAATCTGAAACGCACGACCTCGAGTACGTTCGCCGGCTCGCCGACGGCTTGCGCAAGCGCTTCGCCGATGGGGGCAGCATCGAGCTCGCCGGTGCCAACGCCGACCTTTACGTGTGATCCCCACCCCACTGCGAAACGAGCCATCGTGTTGACGGCGTCGACCATGTTTTCGGCACGCCCGATCACCTCCACCGCACCCCCGCGCACGCTCAGCACGGCAATACCCTCTGGGTCGCTCGTGGCATCGATGAACACGTTGCCGATATTGGGAGCGAGACCTTCGGCACGGCTGGCGACCTCGTCGAATGATGCGTCATTGACGATGGCATCGGCGGCGGCCCACACGCAGCAGCTCACGCCGAATGCAGTGGTTCCCGAATCGACGAGGCGAACCGGCACCGACGCAGTGTGCGCGGCAAGTAGGGCTGCGTTGAGTGTGCCGCTCAGCGCGCTGGACGCATGGATCGACAAAATCTGGGTGCAGCCGCGCTCGGCGAGCGTCTCGTATGCAAGCGCGAACTGGCCGGGGCTCGGTTCGCCGAGGCTGACCTGCGGAGCATGACCGCCCGTCCACAACGCGTAGTAGTCATCCACGGTGAGGTCGATGCCCTCGAGATACTCGTGCTCGCCGAGCGTCACAGTGATCGGCACGATCTCCACGCCGAAGCGCTGAGCGAGCTCGGCGGGAAGTTGCGAGCTGCTGTCCGTACAGATGCCGATCATGCGCGTGCCTCTGGCAGGACCGAGCGAGGGTCACTGGTGATTGCGAGAAGCACGGGGCAGAGATTCACGATGAAACGCTACGTGACTTCGAGGCCGCGAGCAGCCGAAGCACGATGTTGTGCCGATTCTGTAATCCACTGGCGCGAACCAGTTGATCGCCGGATAATGTAGGCGTGCTCTCAACCGGAGTCGTTTCTAGCCCCCATCGTCTAGCGGCCTAGGACACCACCCTTTCAAGGTGGCGGCACGGGTTCGAATCCCGTTGGGGGTGCTGACCAGTTTTCTGGTCCCGTGGTGAAGTGGAGTTCACGCCGGCCTGTCAAGCCGGAGGTCGCGGGTTCGAACCCCGTCGGGACCGCTGTTGGTGGGGCATCTCACCAACAGCTGGTCAGTAGTACTGCAGCGAGTAATACAGCAAGCAAATGAATGAGTGCGTGAATGAAACTGTCAGGTCACATGGCCCGGCAGCGCCACGGTCCTGTAGCTCAGTCGGCAGAGCATACGCCTGAAAAGCGTAGGGTCACCGGATCGACGCCGGTCAGGACCACCCACATCACATTACGAAAGCCCCAGGTCAGAGGTTGTTTGCAGCCTCGAACCCTGCGGCTTTTGTTGTTCCGGCGAGCGAGTTGCCCGCGTTTTGCGAGCCCATATAGACGGAGCAACCGCCACGCGTGATCGGCAGAAATCTCAACGGTAGTGCCACCATCCCCTCATGAGGGGTTCTGACACCCTTGCGGCATCGGGTTCGGTGTGGCGATACTTCGTTGTGCACTGGACTGGAACGTGGTGGCGCGGGAACTGCTGAGCGGCGCCCCAGGTCTGTGGGCCCGGTCGCGATTTCGACGCACGCGGGCGAGCAGCATCTTTCTCGTGTTCTTCGCCGGCTTCGGTGGTATCGCTTCGATGACTGCCGTAGAAGTCGCATGACGCGATGCCACGGTGATCGACCGTTTCGTCAGATACGCGGCACTTCCCGAGCTTGGGCAATTTGGGGGATGTCCCCCAGACGTGATCTATAGCCCCTCGGGTCCAGGCGGGTGCTTTATGGACGACATCACGGTTCAGGTTCGTGACGCTGCGCGCGCCCAGCCCGGCGTCGTTTCGCCCACGCGTGCAGCCACGGCCGTTGTGGGTGTAAAGGACACGTCACCACCGTCGGATTGGTCACCAAGGCGCACGGCTACAACATCGGTTCAACGATGACATTGGCCGCATATACAGCTGATCAGGCAGATGCGGCCGGAAGCGGGGCGGTGCCGCCGAACGGACCTCAGCAGCTGCTTACCGTGGTCGGCATCGTGCGCGAATCGCTTCTTGTCTTTCAGCGCTTTCAGCCGGCAGCGCCCGACGGCGAAGTCGACTCGATCTACACCCAGACACACTTTCTCTTCCTCACCTCTGCCTGGTGGCGAGAGCAGCACGACGACGTTCTTGTGTATGGGGCCTTTACGGCGGTGCACATACAACCCGCGGCATCGGCCGCCACCATACGCCAGGGGATCAGCGATCGACTCCCCGGCTTCGTCTTCCCGCCCGATGATGGCGGCCCGGACACGCGAGCGTTGCGCAACACGGTGGATCTCCAGTCCAATGCAGCCTTACTCGTGGGCCTGGTGGCGATTGTGGCGTCGTTGGTGTTCGTCGGGCAGGCGATTGTCCGCCAGGCGAATCACGATCTCGATGACGAGCCGACTTTTGCGGCGCTCGGTATGACCCGAAAGTTATTCGCCTCCGCGACCCTGCTGCGCTGGGCGCCGATCGCTCTCGGGGCAGCCATGACGGCGGTGGTCGGCGCGATACTGCTGTCGCCGCTCGGACCAATCGGTGCTGGCCGAATTGCCGAGCCGACGCCTGGCATCCGCCTCGATTGGCCTGTGCTCGTTCTTGGCTTTGCGGGCGTAGCGACGACCGTAGTCCTCTGCGGAATGGCGCCGACGCTCTCGCGCAGACGCAGCAGAGGTACACAGAGCATCCGCCCACGCAATCGACTTGGCATTCGCATCCCATCGCAAATCAGCGGCGGACCGAGGCTGCTCGACGCGCCCGGCCATCGCAGGCCACTCGCAGTTGGCATCGGATGTACGGCGCTCGTCGTTGCGTGCTTTGTGGCCAGCGCCGGACTGGTCACAAGCCTTGCCGGCCTGACGAGTCATCCCGATCGCTACGGAGCACACTGGGATTTTTGCCGTCGGCAACGCGTCGGACGACCAGCAATCCCAAGCGCAGATTGAGACGGCTAAATCGCTGTCGCACGTAATCTCGGCCGCCAGCGCCGTACTTTCCTCTCCTCTCCAAGTCGGGTCGGCCTCACTGCAGATGGTGACCTACCAGCCCGTAATGGGCGATCTTGGCCCGGTCATTCTGGAAGGGCGGTCGCCCACTGCCGCAAATGAGGTTGCGCTCGGACGGCTCACGCTCCGCGATTTGGGACTGCACGTTGGTGATCGCGTCGAGGGCATAACATCGACCGACGGCAAACCAGTCGCGCCGTTGACGATCGTTGGCGTGGCAGCCGTCAACGACGGTCAATGTGCTGGCCCCGGACGCGACGCTGTCGTCACCCCCGAAGGGTTTGCGATGATCGACCCCTCGAATACGTCTGCACAACAGATTTTCGTACGAATCAATCTGCGGAGCCAGTCTCATTGGTTCTGTCGTGTTGTTGGCCAGCGTACGAATGGTGCGCGCCAAGGACCAAGAGGAACATTCGTTCAGTAGCCGCTCTCGCGGGTTCATCGGCCCCTTTCAGTTTCATTGAGATACCTTCAGGCTTTGTTCGGGATGTCCGAGCGCGGTGGTCGCGCCAGTCGTGGCGCTCTCGCAGCTGTCACAATGGCCGTGGTGGGAGCCGTGGCGGCGCTGGTGGTCGGCGCATCGATTTCGCGCCTGGAGAGTACGCCTCGGTTGAGTGGTTTCAGTCTCGATCGGGTGATTGGAGGTGAGGTTCTCACCAACTTTGACAGCGCAGCGTCCCTACTCGCCGACGACAATCGCGTCGCCCAATTCGCCGAGTTACACTTGAGCAACTCCATTCAAGTGGATGGCATTGCGCCCAATGGTGTGCTGGTCTACGAAACGCGGCGGGGAGATCCACCTCTCACTCTTCTGCGGGGCCGTTTTGCACAACAGGCCGACGAGGTCACGTTCGGTCCGACAACTCTGAAGCGCTTACACAAGGCCGTGGGCGACGAGGTGCAACTCGAGGGATGGAAATGTCCCGACGAGGCTGCTTGTGAGGAGGTCTATGGTAAGTTCAACGGCGACGAGCAGCTGCAGAAGCTGCGCGAGGTTCAGGTGCTCACCCACCGTACGTTTTGAATCGTGGGGGAGATTCTCCTACCGGAGGGCGACTTCCACCACGACGAAGGCATGGCGCTCACCGTTGCCGCGTCTGGCAGCATCTTCGGCGAAGTTCGCGACGACTGGAATAGCTACATTCACCTCGTCGCCTTCTCATGGGCTGACGGCGTCGATGCCACGGCCGCTGATTCAACCCTTCGCAAAACTGGGCTGCAAGTAAATGACGTATCTCAGACACTGAGTCCAGCCGTCGTCACCAATCTTGCACGGGTCACCAACCTGGCCCCATTGCTGGCTTGCTTTCTGGGCGCGCTTGCCTTCGTGTCGTTGGCCCACGCTCTCGCAGTCGCGGTGCGGTTACGTTCGCGCGAGTTGGCCACCTTGCGCGCATTGGGGATGACATCGGGAGGTGCTGCCGGAATCGTCACTGCACAGTCCTTTATCCTCGTCATCGTCGCTCTGTTGATCGGAGTGCCCGTTGGCTACGCAGTAGGTGCTCAGATCTGGCGACCGATCGCGACTCGAGCGAACGTGGTCGTCAGCGTCGCTCTGCCCTGGGCATCGATCGGAATTCTCTGTGCGGTCGCGCTCGCCGGCGCCAAGATGGTTGCGATCGTGTCGGGATGGCGGGTACGTCGACTCCGACCTGCCCCGCTGTTACGAACTGGCTGAGGCCGTTTCAACCGCATGGATTCAGCCGCATGGATTCAGGGGCATGGATTCAGGGGCGTGGGTCAGGGGCGTGGTGCGATTTCGGTGCCGTTTGGTCGGTGGTGGTGCCAGCCGGTGTTGTCTCGGGTGATGGTGGTGTGGTCGAGGTGTTTTCGCCGGT
>JAYUWK010000076.1:0-14480 GCA_043753895.1 Actinomycetota bacterium | reverse complement strand
CTTCGTGTTCGATCCCGCCACCGTCGATAGTGATGGCGCAGCGCTCGTCACCGACTTGCCCGGCAACTCGGCCCGGCTCACCGCTGGCTCACAGGGCGTGGCTCGCGTGTACGTGAACGGCGTGTCCATCATCGAGAACGGTCACCCCACCGGCGCAACCCCCGGTACCGTGCTGCGCAGCGGTCGCGATACAGCAACCGTTACCGCCCGCTGAAGGACGCATCATGACCGACGCTGACACCGCTGCAACCGATGACATTCTGTACAACTGCATCGGTGGCGTTGCACGCATCACCCTGAACCGCCCCGATGCAGCCAATGCGCTCACGCCCGATCAGCGCAACCGCCTGATCGAGCTGTTCGAGGCTGCCAGCGGCGACCTCAACGTGCGCGTCGTGGTACTCACCGCGAACGGCAGGCACTTCTGCACCGGAGCGGATCTGCGTGTCTCGCGCATTCCCGAGGCACCGCGTCCCGACGGCGCACCCGAGCGCACCATGGGCGACGTCGGCCGCAACATCAAGCGTGGCGCGCAGCGACTGGTCTCGAGCATCCTCGATTGCGAGAAGCCCGTCATCGCAGCCGTCAACGGCACAGCCGCCGGTATCGGCGCACACATCGCCCTCGCGTGCGACCTCATCATTGCGGCCGATACCGTGCGCTTCATCGAGGTTTTCGTGCGACGCGGCATCACACCCGATGGTGGTGGCGCGTACCTGCTGCCGCGCATGATCGGCCTCGCCAAGGCCAAGGAATTGATCTTCCTCGGCGACGATCTGGCTGCGGCCGACGCAGAGCGCATCGGACTGATCAACAAGGTCGTGCCAGCCGCCGAGTTGGAAGCAGCTGCCGCCGAGTGGGCAACTCGTCTGGCCAATGGCCCCACGAAAGCCGTGTCGCTGGCGAAATGGTTGCTCAATCGATCGCTCGACAGTGACCGCAAGGCGGCCTTCGAGGACGAAGCGTGGGCGCAGGAGCTCGCCAGCCGCACCGATGACTTCAACGAGGGTGTGCAGGCGTTCATCGAGCGCCGCGACGTTCAGTTCCGCGGCTGGTAGGGCGTGATTCGTACGCGGTTGTCGTGATACACCGCGCCCGCACCCATGTCGCTGTCGCGCTCTGGCACGGTCACATTCACTGACCGACCATCGCTGAACACCTTTGCCCATGCGCCTTTCGTGGTCACGGCGATGCCGGCACGGGCGGCGATTCCAACGTGCAGACGGGCGACGAACGAACCGCGGTCGTTGCCGACCGACACCAGTTCGCCGTGCACGAGCGACTGCTCAGCGGCGTCGGCGGCGCAGACCGTGACCGAAGGCTCGCCGGCCCGTTCGACGTTGCGATCAATACCGGCGAATACGGAGTTCACAAAGAACGGCCCCGCCGGTGAGACGAGTGCAAACGTGCCCGGCGTTTCGTCGGCGGCTTCGATGGGTGGGCGATAATTGGGAAGCAGACCGTGGCCGTCGCGCTCGGCGCGATCCGACGCAAATTCGAAGCGACCGGATGGGGTGGCGAAGCGTTCGGCGAACGGCGCGTAGTTGCCGGTGCCGGGGATGCGCAGCCAGCCGGCGGCGCGGAGTTCGTCGACGCCGATGCCGGCGTCGCGCCACAGCGGTGCGTCGAGCAGGTCGGCGGCCAGTTCGAGATCGCTCGCGTACAACGCAGGCTCGGTGAGGCCCATCGCGCCTGCGAGGCGGCGCATGAACTCGGTCTTGCTGAGGCACTCGCCAGGGGGCGCGACCGCTGGCTCGTTCCAGTTCAGGTACAGGTGGCCGAACGACTCCATGATCTCGGTGTGCTCGGTCTGCAACGTGCAGGGCAGGATGATGTCGGCGTACTCGGCCGTGTCGGTGCGATACGCATCGAACACCACAGTGAACAGATCATCGCGCGACAACTGCTGACGCACGACGGTCTGGTCAGGATTCGACACCATCGGGTTGGCACCCATCACGAACAAGGCGCGCACGTTGGCGTCGGCACTCTGCAGCTCGCGACCCAGTCGCGTCATCACCAGGGTCTGTGGCTGGGCGACGCGCAGCTCGGGCCGCGAGAGCTTGTAGCCGTTGAGCATGTAGGCGTCGGAGGTGCTGTACACCAGGCCGCCTCCGCGCTGCGCATAGTCACCGGTGAGCGCAGGGATGCACGAAATCACTCGTGCGGTCTGGCCGCCGTGGCGGTGGCGTTGCATGCCCTGCCCCAACTTGATTGCCATCGGGCGTGTGTGGGCCATCCGCGTACCGAGGGCGATGATGGCCTCGACCGGAACATCACAGATCTGTGCCACGCGCTCGGGGGAGTAGTCGTCGAGAGAGTCTTCGAACGCTGCCCATCCCGACGTTCGCTCGGCCAGGAATCGGCTGTCGATGCCCTCGTGTGCGATCACGTGGCACAATCCAAGGGCAAGTGCAGCGTCGGTGCCGACCCGTGGCGCGATGTGTTCGTCGGCACGCTCGGCGGTGCGATGACGCACCGGGTCGATGACGACCACGTGTGCGCCATCGGCGCGGGCGGTCTCGATGAACGGCCACAGATGCTGATTCGACGTGAGCGTGTTCGCCCCCCACAGCACGATCAGTTTCGAGTGCACCACGTCCTCGGGATCCATGCCCATCGCGGAGCCCGACGTGTAGCTCATCCCGAGGTGGCCCGAAATGGAACAGATGCTGATCTGGTGTCGCGCCGCGCCGATAGCGCTCCAGAAACGGTGTGGTACGCCGCACCCCTGCAAGTAGCCGACGTTGCCCGTGCCGTCGAACGGCCAGATCGCATCTCCACCATGCTCGTGCAGAATGCGCGTGAGCCGTTCGGAGATGGTGGCGAGTGCGTCGTCCCAACTGATGCGTTCGAACTGCCCGGAGCTTTTGGGACCAACGCGACGCAACGGGTGCAGGAGGCGTGACGGATCGCGACTGAACTCGAGATAAGGGTTCACCTTCACGCACAGACCACCACGCGTGTGCGGATGGTCGGCGTTGCCGCGCAACTTCACTGCGTGGCCTTCGTCGTCCACAGTCACCACCCAACTGCACGCATCGGGACAGTCGAGTGGGCAGGCACCGATGACGTCGTGGGGCACCACGTCATCGTGCTCGGCCGGTTGCCGAATAGCAACCGGGTTTCGGACATGCCCGCAGCGCACTCTCGGTGCCGGTTCCCTGTGTCAGCGGATGGGTTTCTGACGTAGCATCAGAAACCGTGCCCACGTTTGTCGAACACGTTCTCGCCCGCGCCGAAGACGACAACGTCGCCCTGCTGTTCGAGGAGCAAGCGTGGACCTACCGCGAGTGGGTGGCCGAATGCGTCGCACGTGCAGCGCTGTTCCAGCACATGCGCGTCCCCGGGGTTCCACACATCGGTGTCTTACTCGAGAACGTGCCCGACTTCACGATGTGGCTCGGTGCGGCAGCTCTCGTCGGTGCCACGGTGGTCGGCATCAACCCGACGCGACGGGGCAACGAACTCGCCCGCGATATCAGCTACACCGAGTGCCAGTTGATCATCACCGAGTCCTCGCAGGTGCACCTGCTCGATGGACTCGATCTGGGTCCGGCGAACGATCGGATCCTGGTGATCGACGATGCCGCATATGCGGCCGCCCTTGCGCCGCACCGCGGTACACCCTTCGTCGCGCTCTCGTACAGCCCGGGGACGCAGTACCTGCTGCTCTTCACCAGCGGTACCAGTGGCGCCCCCAAGGCGGTCATCACCTCGCACGGCCGTCTGCACAACGTGGCCGGAGCAATGATGGGTCTCACCAGCCTCACCCACGACGACGTCACCTACATCTCGATGCCTCTTTTTCACAGCAACGCCCTCTTCACCGCTTGGGCGCCCAGTGTGGTTTCGGGTGCCGCCGTTGCGTTGCGACGTACGTTCAGCGCCAGTGGGTTCCTGCCCGATGTTCGCCGCTTCGGTGCCACCTATTTCAACTACGTCGGCAAGCCGCTGGCCTACATCCTTGCGACTCCCGAGCACGACGACGATGCCGACAACACGCTGCGCCGCGGCTACGGAAACGAGGCAGCCGAGGCCGACCTTGCGCGGTTCACGCAGCGATACGGTTGCACGCTCAGCGATGGTTACGGCCAGACAGAGACGGGCGCGTCGATCATCCGTGTGCCCGGAATGCCTGCGGGCGCGTTGGGCGTGGGCGCACCGACCATCCGGGTGCTCAATGCCGACACGGGTGAGGAATGCCCACGAGCGATGTTCGACGATCACGGTCGCCTCCTCAACGCTGACGACGCGATCGGCGAGATCGTGAACGGCACCCGCGGCACATTCGAGGGATACTGGAACAACCCGCAGGCGAATGCCGAGCGTCTCCGCGACGGCGCCTATTGGACCGGCGACCTGGCGTACCGCGACGTCGAGGACTATTTTTACTTCGCCGGTCGCAGCGCCGACTGGGTGCGGGTCGATGGCGAGAATTTTTCCGGCGCACCCATCGAGCGGATTCTGATGCGCTTCCCCAACGTGGTTCTCGCCGCGGCATATGGCGTACCCGACGCAGAGATCGGCGACCGCGTGATGTGCGCCCTCCAGCTCAATGACGGAGTTCCGTTCGACCCGGTTGCATTTGCAACATTTCTCGGTGCGCAACCTGATCTCGGATCGAAGTGGGCGCCCACGTTCGTGCGTATCATGCGCGACTTTCCGATGACGCAGACGAATAAGATCCTCAAACGTGAACTCGTGAAGGAACAGTGGCGAGTCGACGACCCGATCTGGTGGCGGGCCGGTAAGAGCGTGGACTTCGTTCCGTTCGGTTCTGCTGATGCCAAAGCAGTCTTGTCGCGATTCGCCACGGCGGGCCGGAGTCACCTCATCGGGGCATGAACTCGCTACGGCCGTGCTCGGTGAACGTCGTTGCAAGCCGCACGGCGTCGTCGCGTGTGAACAACCGATAGGCCTGACCCCGCTCGGGTTGCCACCACACCACATCCCGCGTGGCCCAGCCCCGGGTTCGCAGCGGTTGCTTGTTGACCTTGTTGTTTGCCGTGAGGGGCATGTCCTTGACCAGACGAACGAACCGAGGTGTCCACTTGGTACCGAGATCACGTTGCGCGCTGAGAAACTCGGCAAAGGCGACAGGATCAAATGTTTGGCCGTGGCCCATTTCGATCGCAGCCATCACCTGATCGCCCGTACGCGGATCGGCAACCCCGTAAACGGCCACCATCACGACCCCGGCAAAACGATGCAGGATGTTCTCGATCGGGGCGGCGGCGAAGTTCTCGCTGTCGACGCGCAGCCAGTCGCTGCTCCGTCCGGCGAAATAGTAGAAGCCCTCACCGTCGACGTAGGCCAGATCGCCTGTCCAGTACCAACCATTGCGCAACCGGTCAGTTGTGGCCTCGGTGTTGTTGTAGTAGCCCTCGAAGATGCCGCCGCCGGAGCGATTGACGATCTCTCCGATTGCCTGATCCGCGTTCACGAGCGCGCCGTGCTCGTCGAAGCGCGCCTGCGGGCACGGCTGCAACGTTGCCGGGTTCACAACGGCGATGTCGGCTCCGTTGTCGAGGCGTGGCACGCCGAGAGCGCCGGCGGGAGTCTCGGGTGTTCGCATGATCACCACCACGCTCTCGCTCGAGCCATAGCCCTCCACCAGGGGGCAGCCGAATCGTTCGAGGAAGCGTTCGCGATCTTGTGCGCTGGCCTCGGTGCCGAAACCGAGACGCAGGTGATGTCTTCGATCGTAATCGGTTGCGGGTTGGGCGAGTACGTAGGCAATGGTTCGCCCCACGTAGGTGAAGTAGGTGCAGCCGTAGTCGAGCACATCGTCCAGAAACCCGCTCGCCGAGAACTTTGCTCTGATGACTACCGTGGCTCCGACGGCGAGCGAGGGTGCCCAACACGCCATCAGCGCATTGCCGTGAAAGAGGGGCATCGCGCAGTAACTCACATCGTCTCGGGTCACGCCGTATCCGGCTGCGGCGCGTACACCGGCCATGGCCATGCGTTCGGTGCTGCAGACGACGGCCTTGGGTGCGCTGGTGGAGCCGCTCGTGAACAGCAGGAACAGCGTGGTGTGGGGGAGTGGATCATCGGCTGGCGGCAGCATGGTTCCGATGTCGCTGATGCGTTGCTGATAGTCGCTGCTGTCGGCTCGCAGGATCCGTCCGGTCGCCGCTCCAAGATCAAGGCCCTCCAGAAGCGGTTCGTGTTGGGCGTCGGTGATGATCAGTTGACAATCGGTATGGCGTATATCGCGCGCCAGCTCATCGCCGCGTCTCGTTGGGTTGATTCCCACGATGGTTGCACCGGCGAACGCTGCGCCACCCGCAAGGAACAGGTACTCGGGTGAGTTCTCCATCAGCACGCCGATGTGGAACGGGCCGGGTTGGCGCGATCGGCGCAGCAACTCGGCGCGACCAGCGCTCTCGCTTACCACCTGGCTCCAAGTCGACACGTCATCGCCGAAGCGATAGCCCGGGTGGTCGTCGTCGGCCCTCGCGCGTAGCAACGAAGCAACAGTGGAGGTCACACCCGCACACTAGAGCCTTGTGTCCGACACTGGGATGACGGGTGCTACGGCAGTGCAAGCTCGGCGATGCCCGACTTGATGAGTTCAGAGGCGATGACGTCGATGTCGAGATCACCGGGGTGGTTGTGATCGGGGTTGAGGTATTTGGCCGTGTCGACCGTGCCGTCGGGTCCGCCAAAGATGTGCAAGTAGTCCACGCAGAGCGCGCCATGAGCCTTTGCAGTGGAGCAGATCGAAGCCGTCTCGGCATCAGCGATCTGGCGCGTGAAGTCGACGCCAAAGGTTGGGGATGGTGATTCTGACCATCCCACGAATGGGTTGTCCATCGACGTCGCGCGGATCGTCGTGGGCTTGCCGGCGCGTATCTTGGCGATCTCAGTGAAGATCGCTTCGTAGTTGGCTGCGAAGGTCGGCGCATCGCTGGTCAGGCAATTAGCCAAGGCCTGCGTGGGCGCACACGTACCAGCGGGTTACACACCGAATGGATCACTGTCGTTGCCGCCAAACGAGAGGATGATGATGTCCGCTTTGCTCACCGGCCTGATGTAGTTCACACTGTTCGTCGACGAACTGCGCGCCTTTTCAGCACACGGGTGTTGGTGTTCTGATCGTCCACGAGGACGGTGAGGTCTACGGCCTTTCCCGTGTTTTTCTTGAGCGATGCGGCGTACGCGTCCATGAACGATTGGCCCTTCGAGTTCTGCGCACTTATGTATGAATCGCCGATGCCGACCACGTGCAACGTCGTACCGGCAGAGGCCGACGTTGCCAGCGCGGCTGTCGCCGCAGGCTGCGCATTCGTGGCACTGGAAGCCGGGAATGCGGTATTGCCATTGCCGGCGCTGCTGCTGCAAACGCCGAGTATCGAACATGCAGCGATCGCGAGTAGTGCGCTTCTGCGTTGGATGAGGTGTGTAGCGACCGTGGAGTTTCCTTCTTGTCGTGGCGTTGGATTACTCGAAGAAGAAGGCGTGAGGCGCCGAAAAGGTTTCAGCCGGCTCCGGGAAACTTTGGTAGCGATGTGATCGGGCCATCCCAGCGATACACGATGTCGTCGTAAAAGACTTCTCGATAGACGGTGTCGGGCACACCGTTGGTCGGTCCGAGATCTGTAGACACGAGATGCAGCCGGAGTCGGTTCCCATCGACCTCGTAGCGATGGTGCGATGTCCCAGCGGGCTCGTCATGAATGTGCATCGATAATCTGCGCCAGACTTTTACCGTTGCCTCGGGTACCCCGATGATCGTCGCTGCGTTTGTACTCCCAACGTTCGAAGACGATCAACAACGCGTCGTGGACGATGTCGTCGGCGTGGTCGCAGTTCTGCCGACCGAGGGTATGCAGCAATGCTCGACGCGCCTGGGGATAGAAATCAGTTAACGTCATACTGCTGGCAGGACCGGTGCCGACGTCGTCACTCGCAATCAGCGCGTTGCCGTTCGTGACGTGCATCCACCAAGGCTATTCGTTGGAAAACGCACCGGTTGACAAAGCCGGGTTCAGCGAGAGAGCGGCAGCACCACGGGTGGAAGCGGGTGGCGATACAGCGCCGCGGCGTTGAGGCTGCACATCTTGCGGACTTCGTCGGTGGGAATGTGGCCCCATGCGTCGGCGATGGTGCGTTGCACGTTCGGCCAGATGCTGTCGCCGTGGGGATAGTCGACCTCGACCATGATGTGATCGACGCCGATGATGTGGCGGAGATCGATGGTGGACGGATCGTCGAAGGTGCAGAACCAGAAGTTGCGACGCAGCACCTCCGACGGTGGCATGTTCCACTCGCCGGCGTAGCCGTTGCGATGGCCCATGATGTCGAGGCGATCGATGAGCATCGGCACCCAGCCGATGCCGCCCTCGCTCATCGCGATCTTCAGCGTCGGATGCTTTAGGGGATAACCACTCCACAACCATTCCGCACAGGCGCCCAACGACAATTGTCCGAAGAGCGTTGCGCCGAGTTGCACAGCTGGCGCGCCCTCGGGTGGCGGGTACGTGCCGGACGAACCGACGTGGAGGTTGATGACCGTGTCGGTATCGACACACGCCTGGATGATGGGGTCCCACCACCCGGTAAAAATCGACGGGAAACCGATGGCATGTGGTCGTTCGGGCAATGTGACACTGGTGAACCCACGCGCGGCATTGCGGTGGATCTCCTGCGCTCCGAGTTCGGCATCGCCGAGGAACGTGATGCCCATTGGCATAATGCGTTCGGGGTAGGCCAGATGCCATTCCTCGTACAGCCAATCGTTCCACGCGCGGGTGACCGCAAGCCCCAGTTCGGGGTTGGTCGCTGTACTGAACACCCGTCCGCAGAACCCGGTGATCTGCGACGGGAAGTTCATCGACGCCCACACGCCGCACAGGTCCATGTCGGCGATGCGCGCGTGAACGTCCCAACACCCCTGACGCATGTCCTCGAACCGAGCGGGTTCCAGACTGTGGAGTTCGCGACGCCTGCCAGCAACGGCATTGAGGCCCACCTGGGTGAAGCGGCGGTTGTCGAACTCCCAGACCTGATGGCCCTGCTCGGTCTCGATCAGGCGTGGAGCCCCGTGCTGTAGCCGGGCCGGCAAGCGGCCATCGAACATGCCGGGGGGTTCCACGAGATGGTCGTCGACGGAGATCACCGTGTAGCGGATGTCCTCCTGTGGCGGATCTGGCAACAACACATCGTTGTTGGTGGGTCCGATGATGTAGGTCATGGCAACAGCTCCAGGGCTCGTGCGGTGTCGACTGCCTGCACGTAGCTGCCGTTGATCACGCTCGGGTCGTCGACCAGGTGGGCTACCGCTGCTCCGATGACCTCGGGCGAGATGCCGTGTTTGGCCACGAATTCGAGCTGCGCACCGGCGGCGAGGACACGCTCGGTGGCGACGAAGCCGGGGTTCACGTTAAAGGCGCGAATGCCCTGCGCCGCGTACTCGACCACGAGCATGTCGGCGATGCGATGAAACCCGGCCTTGGTGACGGCGTACAACAACGGCCATCCGCCTTCTCCCACCGGGGCGTGCGGCGTGACCTGGCCGGCTCCCGAGGTGATGCCCACCACGGTGCCGCCTGCATCGGCAAGCATGTGATGCAAGGCTCGGCGTGTGATCAGCAGCTGTGCCGTGATGTTGCCGGTGACCCGGTTGACGATGTTCTGCGGATCGCAGTCGGCGAACAGACGGTCGTTGCCAGCACCGACGTAGATGGCGTTGTTTACGAGCACATCGAGGTGACCGCCGAGTTGCGCCACGGCATCATCGACTGCGTCGGCGAGCGTGTCGAGTTCGAGCAGATCTAGGCGGATCGACACGGCGCGCCCCCCAGCCCGGGTGATCGCCGCGGCGGTGGTGGCCAAGCTGCCCGGCAACGGGTGGCCGGTCTCGGGAGCGATGGCCGAGGGGTCACCCTCGTTCATCGTGCGCGCCGTGATCGCGACGTCGTAACCGGCCGTTGCCAGCGCAACGGCGATGCCCTTGCCGATACCTCTACTGGCCCCGGTGACCAATGCGGTGGGGCGTCGTTGCACGATCATCGGAACCAGAACGTAGTGCCGCTGCGCATCGGCGTCGTAGCCCTGTGTGTGGCGATCTCAGTGGGGCAGGTCGAGGCGGAGCATGCGGATTGCGTTGCCGCGTGCCACCTTGTACACCGTCTCGTCGTCGAGATCGACGATCTGCTCGCGGAAGATCTTCTGCGTATCTGGCCATGTGGAGTCAGTGTGCGGGTAGTCGGTCTCGAAGGTGACGTTGTCGACCCCGATGCGATGCAAGCTCTCGAGGCCGTGACGGTCGCGGTAGAAGCAACCGAAGATCTGGCGGAACCAATAGGTGCTCGGCGGCTCGGGGACGAGTTCGCGAACCCCGCCCCAGGCGCGGTGTTCCATCCACACATCGTCGGCGCGTTCGAGGATGTAGGGGATCCAGCCGATCTGGCCCTCGCTGTAGGCCAGGCGAAGGCCCGGATGGCGAACGAGGATGCCGCTGAACAGAAAGTCGGTGAGGGAGCTCATCGCGTTGCCAAAGCTCAGCGTTGCGGCAACGGCCGGGGGAGCGTCGGCCGACGTGGCCGGCATTTGCGACGATGACCCGATGTGCATGCACACCACGGTGTCGGTGTCCGCGCATGCCTGGAAGAACGGTTCCCAGTAGCCGCTGTGGATGGTCGGCAGGCCGAGCTTGGCAGGGATCTCGCTGAAGGCCACGGCAGTCACGCCACGATCGGCGTTGCGGCGGATCTCATTTGCCGCTGCCTCGGCGTCCCAGAGGGGCACGATGGGGAGCGGGATCAGACGCCCGCCCGAATCGCCACACCACTCCTCGACCATCCAGTCGTTGTAGGCGGTGACGCACGCGGCTGCGAGATCTTTGTCATGCGCCTCGGCAAAGGTCTGACCGCAAAAGCGCGGCATGGTGGGAAAGCACAGCGACGCCTCGACGCCATCGATGTCCATGTCTTCGAGCCGCGCCTTGGGCTCGTAACAACCTGGTCGCATTTCGTCGTAGGTGATGGGTGAGAGCGTCATGTCATCGCGGGCGAACCCCACGGCGGCGACATGACGCTTATGCGGCGCAACGAGATCCTCGTAGAACCAGCAATCGCTCTTCGGGGCGCTCTCGTCCCACTGAATGTCGTACTTGGTTCCGCCCATGTACTTCATGCCCGCGATGCCACGGCGCTCGACTCGTGGTGCGTCTGGATGATCGCGGAACTTCGCAGGCAGCCAGCGCTCGAACAGATGCGGGGGTTCGACGACGTGGTCGTCGACGCTGATGATTTTCGGGATCTCGCGCTCGCTCATATCGGTGTGTTTCCTGACTCAAATACGTGCTGACCGTTGCAATTACTGGTTTCTGACACCGTATCAGATTCGCTCCGAACCGTCATTGGCGTGGGCGGATCCGGGCCAGGCGATCATGCGATGATGTGCTCGGCAAAGGTGTCGAGCGCGGCGATGAATTCGTCGGCGGTTGTGCCCGGCAAGGTGACCGTGATGCCGCTCACGCCGAGATTGGCGAGACCCGCGAGTTCGTCGCGCAGCTCAGCAGGATCCCATTGCGAACGATCGAACCCGGACAGACCCCACGGGGTGAACCAGATCTGCAATGGGTCGGTGCGGCCGACCTCTTCTGCGATGCGCTCGGCGATGGCGATGCGCGCGGCGAGGTCGGCGAGGGATTCGATGCCCGGCGTACTCAACATGCGTGCCGCACTCGCCGGGCTCGGCATGGGCACCCAACCGTCAGCGAGCGTGACTGCGCGGCGGATGGCGGCGGTGGAGTTGCCGCCGATCAAGATCGGCGGCCGCGGCACCTGAACCGGCACCGGGGCCAGCACATTGTCGGTGGCGACGAAGCTGCTGCCGGTCATAGCCAGCGGTTCGCCGCGCCACGCAGTCGTGATGGCGATCAGCGCTTCGTCGGCGCGCGCGCCGCGGTCGTCGAACGACGCGCCGACAGCCGCGAATTCCGACTCGAGATAACCGGCTCCGACGCCAACGATGAGCCGTCCACCACTGAGCGAGTCGAGTGTGGCCAGCCCGTGCGCGGCAACGAAGGGATTGCGATACGCGAGAATTAGCAAGTTGGTTTGCAGGCGAATACTCGTGGTCGCCGCAGCCGCGAACGACAACGCCACGAATGGGTCGAGCGAGTGGTGGCCGCCGCGGCGCAGCCACTTCGCCGATGGGAACGGGTGGTCGGTGACGAAGACAGCGTCGTATCCGGCCGACTCGGCGCGCCGACTGACCTGCGCGATTGCGTCGGCCGTGGCCAGCGCCGGGTACGCAGGAAGGCGATCAGTTGGCAGGCCGAGTGAGATGAGCATCGATGCGAGCATAGAATCTGACGGGCCGTCAGATCGGTCCGGGAGTAACGATCTCGAAGGGGAGATGTGATGGGTGCACTCGGGGGCAAGGTTGCGATCGTCACTGGGGCAGGGCAGGGCGTCGGACGTTGTCATGCCGAGTTCCTCGCAGCCGAAGGCGCAGCGGTCGTGGTCAACGACGTCAGCGACCGTGCCAACGACGTGGTGGCAGCCATCGAGGCTGGCGGTGGGCGAGCGGTTGCACACACCGGCAGCGTGAGCAGTTGGGCTGACGGCGAAGCGCTCATCAACCGAGCGGTCAACGTGTTTGGCGACCTTCACATTCTCGTCAACAACGCCGGATTCCTCCGTGACGCGATGAGCTTCTCGATGGATGAAGCACAGTGGGACGCCGTTGTCGACGTCCACCTCAAGGGTCACTTCGTGCCGAGCCACTTCGCCGCCACCTACTGGCGCAATCAAGCCAAGGCATTGGGCGAGGGCGCGGCATTGCCGCAACGCCGCATCATCAACACCACGAGCGAGAGCGGTTTGTTCGGCGGTCCGGGGCAGAGTAACTACGGCAGCGCCAAGGGCGGCATCATCACGATGACGCTCGTACATGCTCGCGAACTCCAGCGCTACAACGTGACCGTCAACGTGATCGCGCCGCGTGCGCGCACCCCGATGACCGAGGTGAACCCCAAGTTCGCCAAACCCGACCACGGCTTCGACAAATACGACCCCGCGAACGTGAGTCCGATGGTGGGCTTTCTTGCCAGCGACGCAGCCAGCGACGTGAGTGGTCAGGCCTTCATCGTGCTCGGCGATCAGGTGCACCGCATGCAACCCACCTCGATTCTGGGCTCCATCACCGCAGGGGCAACCCGATGGACCGTCGACGGGCTCACTGCTGCCAAACACGACCTGTTTGCTGGTGCGCCCAGTGGCGTGCCCGCGTGGGGTGGGCCCCCGATGTGAACCGTGATCCTGGCAGCCGGTTCTCCCGCTCCCGATCACTATCTGGCGCGGCTCAGGGTTTTGTCTGCGCGAACAGATCGGCTCTGCGCCGAGGACCGGAATGCGCTGCCGGCCCCCGGAGCGAGCCGCATCGGTTTTCGACATCCGTCAACCGGCCTTGACAGATCCGTCAATGGGCGATGACGGATCTGGCGTGGTGTCACCATCGCCCAGGACACAACAACAACGGGTACAGCACCCACCGCCCGACCCACGCGAACCTTTTTGGTCAGAGCCCTAGCGGCCGGTGAGCGAGCGGTACAGCAGAATCGCGAGCGTGTCGCGCAGGGCTTCGGGCGGGGCGCCGCGTCGAGCGATCTCGGTGCGATAGGGGAGCAACCGCTCGATCATCGCGATCATTGCGGTGGCCGTGACGAAGGGATGAATGGTGTCAGGCAGGCGCCCGTCGCGCTCTGCCTGCTCGACCATCGTGCTCATCGCCTGGATCAACAACAGGTTCGCCTTCGAGCGCGCCTCACGAAATGCTGCATTTCCTTCTTCGGCCTTGAGGTTGCGTACACGCAACACAGCACTGTGATCGTCCCAGTAACTGATGTACGCATCGACAAACGCCTCGGCCCGTGCCAGGCCATCATCGCCGTCCCAGCCCGCGGACAGGTGCGACACGAGCGGCGCCTCATCGTGGGTGGCCTGCTCGGCCAGCGCCAGAATCGCGGCGTCGACATCGATGAAGTACTGGTAGAACGTGGCCGGCGAGGAGCCAATCTCACGGGTGATGTCGACGATTCGGAGGTCGAGCACGCCGGCCTCGGTGAGCAATTTCGATGTTGCGTCGAGCAGGCGTGACCGCGTGCTCTCGGCACGCGAACCCAAGACTCGGCCATCGGCACCGAGGATGGTCTTCTTCGTTCGCGGCACGTGTCTCCCCTTGCGAGTCCTAAGAACCGTACACGGGCGTGGGGGCGGGGGCGGTGACCAGCAGGTTGCTGACCAGCGCTCCGACTTCGTGTGGCTCGAATCGGGCACCCTTGTCAAAGACCTCGCCGTGGTGCCAACCGTCGGCAACGCTCAATTGTCCGCCCGCGATCTCGAACATACGCCCCGACACATTGCACTCGCCAGAGCCCAGCCACACCACCACCGGGCTCACGTTTGCGGGGTCCATTGCGTCGAACCCCTCGTCGGGCTTGCGCATCATGTCGGCAAACG
>JAYUWK010000075.1:0-14786 GCA_043753895.1 Actinomycetota bacterium | reverse complement strand
TGGGTCGGGACCTGTCGCGCGTGCTGTGGATCTGCGGTGTGGCCGGTTGCGGATTCGCCGCGTGCTATGCCGCGGCAGCGTGGTCGCCGTACCTGTTGGTGGCTGCAGGGTTCGTGGCGCTCGCGCATCTCGGCGGTGGTGCGCAATGGACGCTGTCCACCTATGGGCTGCAGGTTCGCTCGGCCGACGGCATGCGCGGCCGCATCCTGGCCGGCGACTTCGCGCTGGTCACGCTGATGTTGGCCATCACCAGCGCGCTCGCCGGAGTGGTGTCTCAAGCCGTCGGCGTGCGTTGGGCCATTACGGTGTTCGCCGTCGCGGCGGGCCTGGCGTCGACGGTGTACATGTTGACCACGCGACAACTCCGCCGCAGGCTGCAACTGCAACCTCAGGCTGCGGCATAACTCACAGCCGCGATCAGCCCGCGTCGATGACCTTGGTGCACGCGTCGATGAGGGCTTGGGCGCGCATGTCGGATGCGAGGTTACTCGCCATCTGGTTCATCACGTAAGCAAACGAGAACTCGCGCTCGGGCTGGGCGAACGCCACCGAGCCACCGGCACCGGGGTGGCCGTAGGAACCGGGTCCGGCATACATCGAGAACGCGCCAGCGGTCATGAAACCCATGCCGAACGTGGTGGGCATGATGAGGCAGTTGTCAGGCTCGTTGTCGGGCGTGACGGTGATGCGGGCACGGTTACGCACCGCGTCGCTCATCAGCTGCACACCATCGACGGGGGCCATCGTTGCGGCGTAGACCTTGGCCAACGACGGGGCGTTGCTCACACCGTTTGCTGCTGGAATCTCGGCGGCCAACACCGCTCGCGTATTGAACACACTTGCACCCAGCACGCCGGGCTCGCTGGCGGTACTGAAGGCTCCGTTTAGCGACAGCGCATCGCCCGCAGGAGTGCCGGGGCCGATGAATTGCGCCACCAGCGCCGCAACGGCGGGATCGTCGGTGGGCGCCGAGGTGAGGATCGGCGACACGCGCGACATCGACTCCGCAGGAAGGCCCACGAACAGTTCGATGCCGAGCGGAATGGTGATCTCTTCGCGCACGAACGTTCCCAGGCTGCGGTGCGCCGGATCGACGCGGCGTACCAACTCGCCGGCCAGCCAACCGAACGTGAGCGCGTGGTAGCCGTGCGCTGAGCCGATGGGCCAACGCGGTGCCGTGTCGGCCAAACGGGCGGTGACGGTGTTCCAATCGAGTGCTTCCACGAATGTGATCGGACCATCGACGGTGTAGAGGCCGACCTGATGCGACAGCAGTTGCGCAACGGTCGCGTCGCCTTTGCCGTGCGCCGCGAACTCGGGCCAATACTGCGACACGGGAGCGTCGTACGACAGCAGCCCACGATCGACGCACATCGCAATGGCAATCGCGGTGATTCCCTTGGTGGTACTGAACACCAACTGCAACGAATGCTCGGCATACGGCACTGTCTTGTCGGCATCGAACCAGCCGCCCCACAGATCGACCACCTGGACGCCGCGGTGGTACGCGGAAATGCCGGCACCGACCTCTTCGGTGTTGGCGAGATTTTCCGCAAATGCATCACGCACCGACTCCCAGCCGGGCGCAACCGTTCCTACGATGTTGGTCATACGGCCAAACGTAGCGGGTCTAACGCAGCGGACCCTTGCTCGACGCCTCGTAACGAGTGACCACCGGAGCGGCCGTCACGACCTTGCTGAGCACGCTCTGGAACACGGCCATGTGGGGCGCAGCGAAGTGCGCAGTGAGCGCCTCCTGATCGAGCCACTCCTCGAAGATCAACACGACGTTGGGGTCGTCGATGGCGAACGAGAAGCGATATTCGACGCAGCCGTCCTCGGCCAGAGTGGCCTCACGCATGGTGTTGGTTGCCTCGACGATGAGATCGTGCTTGCTGGCATCGACGGGAACTGCTGCCGCAACGAGGATCATGCGTCGTCCACGATCTCGCGCAACGTCTCGATGGTCTTCACCGAATCGGGGCCCACGGGGTTCACCGACAACACGGTGACGCCAGCTTCTTTGAATGCACCGACGCGCTCTTTGATGTAGCTCTTCGGACCCACCAGGTTGGCCAGCTCGAGCCACTCGCCCGGCAGCGCGGCAGCGGCTTCGGCCTTCTTGCCATCGAGATACAGATCCTGCACGTTGACGGCCGCTTCCTCGTACCCATACGCGCGGCAGATGTCGTTGTAGAAGTTCTTGCCGCGCGCACCCATGCCGCCCACGTACAGCGCCATGCTCGGACGGCCGTAGTCGAGCAGTTTCGTGCGGGCCTCGCCAACCAAGCTGTCGTCGATGGCGAGCATGCCACCGGCAGCGATGTCGAGTGGCTTGCGCGACGGATCGCGCTTTGCGGTGCCGGCCTTGAGCGCGTTGCCCCAGACCTGCTGGAACTTGTCGGGGATGAACATGATCGGTAGCCATCCGTCAGCCATTTCAGCCGTGGCCTCGACCGAACGGTCCTTGAGGCTCGCCCACCAGATGGGGATGTCGCTACGCACCGGATGGTTGATGATCTTCAACGCCTTGCCCAAGCCCGTACCCTGACCCGCCGGCAGTGGCGCCTGCACGACCTGACCCTGATAGTTGAAGGGTTCTTCGCGCTTCCAGATCATGCGGCAGGCCTCGATGTATTCTTTGATGCGCACCATCGGCTTCTCGTAGGGCATGCCGTGGAAACCCTCGATCACCTGCGCGCCGCTCGCGCCGAGGCCCAGGATGAACCGACCATCGGAGATGTAGTCACACCCAGCGGCGGTCATCGCCATCAGCGCGGCCGTGCGGCTGTACACGTTGAGGATGCCCGTACCGATCTCGACGCGTTCGGTCTTGGCGGCGAGATATCCCACCTGGCTGACCGCGTCGAAGCTGTACGCCTCGGCGATCCAGACCTGATCGAGTCCGACCTTTTCGAGTTCGACCACCTGATCGACGGCCTGCTTGAAACCGCCCGCGTAATTAATCATCATTGAGAGCTTCATGAAACGGACCCTAAGCGAGCGTCATTGAGATTTCCCGACCGGAAGCCTTCGAGGTCGAGCGTGACGTAGCGGTAGCCCACGGCCTTGACTGCGTCGACCACGGCCTCGCGTTGGGCGAGCACGATCGGGAGATCGACGAGGTCGACTTCGAGCCTCGCGGTGTCGTCGTAGTGGCGTACACGGAGCTGACGAAAGCCCAGCCGCTTGAGCGCTGCCTCGGCGCGATCGACGCGCGACAGGATGCCCACCGATACCTCGGTGCCGTACGGAACGCGACTCGCCAGGCATGCCGCCGCCGGCTTGTCCCACGTACGCAGACCGAAGCGTTGCGACAGTTCGCGCACGTCGGCTTTGGTGATGCCTGCTGCCACCATCGGGAACTGCCCGCCGCGTTCATCGGCGGCGGCCTGACCGGGACGATGCTCGCCGAGGTCGTCGAGGTTCACACCGAGCACCACGGTTGCGCCCTCGGCCGCAGCGATCGGCCCGAGCACATCCATCAGCTCGGCCTTGCAGTGGTAACACCGGTCGATGTCATTGATGCGATACGCAGCTCGCTCCATCTCGTCGGTGGCGACCGGCGTCCAACGCAAGTCCCATTCCGTGGCAAGTGACCGACAATCGGCTTCTTCGTCGCCTGCCAGCGACGGCGAGACCGCAGTCACCGCGTGCGCTGCCTCTCGGCCCAGTACGTGCTTGGCGCGGTGAGCGAGAAACGATGAATCAGCACCGCCGCTGAAGGCCACTACCACACGACCGAACCGGAGGAGTTCGTTGTCGAGCAGCGCGAGCTTCTCGTCGAGGGAGGTAACGGTGTCGATTCTCACCGCCCCATGATCGCAGCCTGCGCGCCCACTTCCAATGCGAATCACCGCGAGACATGGCAGGATTGACCCTTGTGACAGTGCCGAGTTGGTGGACCGAGCGACGCTATGGCCTGTTCGTACACTCGAACATCGCCACGGTGCCCTCGTTCAGTCCGATTGGCGAGTACGCCGACTGGTACTGGAGCCATATGGGCACCGATCAGCTCGAAGACGTGCTGCTGCACCCCACGCCTTTGGCCGAAGTACTGGCCTATCACCGCGATCGCTGGGCGCACGTCGATCGTTTCGACGACTTCATCCCGTTTCTCTCGTACCACCGGTTCGACGCCGACGAACAGCTCGAACTCGCCAACAGCGCCGGCATGAATTACCTGGTGCATGTCACCAAACACCACGACGGGTTCTGCTGGTGGGACGCCCCGGGCACCACACGCACCTCGGTGCTGCAAGGCCCCAAGCGAAACGTGATGGCCGAACTCGCCGACGCCTGCCGACGCAACGACGTGCTGTTCGGCACCTACTACTCATTGCTCGACTGGGCCGACGAACGATTCCCCGACCGGTCCTATGTCGACGAGATCCTGCACCCGCACGTGCTCGATCTGGTCGAGCGCTACGGCTCGCAGATCCTGTGGGGCGATGGACACTGGGGCCACGGTCCCGAGCTCTGGCGCAGTGAAGCACTGATCGAACGAGCGCAGCAGATTGCCTCGGCGCAAGGTCACGAACTGCTCGTGAACGACCGTTGGTGGCACCCCTCACCTCATGTCACCACCTACGAGTACAACGCACCCGCCGACATCGAGCTGAGTCCCTGGGAACTCTGTCGAGGCGTGGGTCATTCCTTTTGCAACAATCGCGCGGAACGCGCCGAGCACATGCTCTCGACCGGGGCGTTGCTCGATCTCCTTACCGAGGTCATCGCCAAGGGTGGCAACCTGCTCCTCAACGTTGGCCCTTCGGTGGACGGCAGCATTCCCGAGCTGCAACAGCGGCCGATCCGCGAAGTCGGCGCGTGGGTGAACAAACACCTCGACGTCATTCACCACAGTCGCCCCTTCGATCAATGGGGCGACGCCCAGATCCGATACGCGCGCGTCGGCGATGAGCTGATTGCGGTCGATCTTGCGGCAGGGTCCGACGTCACCCTCGCAGGTATCACTCCGGATCGCTACGAGGTCGCCACGGTCGAGGCCGACGATGGCGGCGCGCTGCACTGGGAGCAGCATCGCGGTGGAGTGGTCCTGAGCCGAATCGATCGCTCACCCACCGGTCTCGCCGGCGTGTATCGCATCGGGTTGCGTCCCGTCGCCGAGGCCATCCGCCTCTTCGACGAACAGGCAGAGCCGCTGCGCGCGCTACAGGGTTTGCTCGACGGGGCCGCACCGGGCGACATCGTCCAACTCGACGAAGGCCGGTATCAGGGCAACATCTCCATCCCCGACGGCGTCACCCTGCGCGGCGTGGGATGGGACCGCACCGCGATCGTCGGACCAGGGCTCAGCGGCTCAGGCGAGATGGTGGTGCAACTCGGTGCCGGGTCGCGGCTCGAGCATGTGCATGTGCTCGGCGGCCCGGCCCGGTTCTTCAACTTTCCCGCTCCATCGATCGAAATGTCTGGCGCCGGTGCAGCCCTCGTGCGGTGTCACTGCGACGGTCACGTGCTCGTCGGTGCCGACGACGCGGTGATCCAATCCTGTACCGGCGTCGGGGTGGTCGGTCGAGCCGAACGCACACGCATCGAGCGTTGCACGTTCAAGGGCATGCGTTGGGATGTCGGCATCGAACTCACCGGTGGCTCTGGCCACGTGATCACGCGCAACGAGGTGATCGACCATCTCTGCAACGTACGCCTGCGCGATGCCAGCGCGAGCACCATCTCCGAGAACCGTTTCGAGGGTCGATGGTGGGCCGTGCACCTGGTCAATTGCGATCACATCGAAGTCGTCGAGAACGGCACGCAACACACCATGCGCGCCGTCGATGTCGAGGGCGGCAACGGCACCGTCATCACCGAGAACTGGGTGGCCGACGGCGACAGCGGCGCAGTCATCGAGTTCGGCGCCACTGACACGTCCGTGATCGACAACCGCATCGAACGGTGCCGCATCGGCGTGCTGGTCTGGGACGCCCCCACCACGCGCGTCGGCCACAACATGTTCATCGATCTGCACGACGACGAGCCCGTCGTCACCGGGCCGGAACAGGCGTAGCGCCGCCCGCCCGGCCGCCCGCCCAAAGGTCAGCGGCGCTGGAAGTTGGCGGGGCGCTTCTCGGCGAACGCGCGGGGGCCCTCTTTGCTGTCGGCGCTGCTCATCACGGCCATGCCGTGTGCGCTCTCCCACTCGAAAGCCTCAGCTTCGGACATCGTCTCGGTAACGCGCAACGTCTTCAGAATCGCCTCTACGGCGAGGGGTCCGTTGGCAGCGATCATGCCAGCGAGTTCCATCGCCTTGTCGATGGCCTGCCCATCGGGCACGACATGGTTGATCAAGCCGAGGTCCTTGGCCTCCTGGGCCAGCAGATGACGACCGGTCAACAGGATCTCAGCTGCAGCCGCATACGGGATCTGGCGACGCAGACGCACCGCCGACCCACCCATTGGATAGAGCGACCAACGAGCCTCACTCACACCGAAGCGGGCACTCTCACCGGCCACGCGAATGTCGGTGCCCTGCAGGATCTCGGTACCACCGGCGATGGCCACGCCCTCGACCGCGCAGATGATCGGCTTGCTCGGCTGGTAGGTCTTGAGCAGACCGCGATAAATGAAACCGGGGTCCTCCTTCATGCGCGTGGACACGTCGATGGAGTCGACCTCGTCGACATCTCCGGCCATCGCGCGCAGATCCATCCCCGAACAGAAGTTGCCCTCGGCCCCAGTGAGGATCGCGCAACGGATGTCGTCGTTGTCGCTGATTTCCTGCCAGACATCGGCGAGTAACGCGAACATCGTGAGGGTCATCGCGTTGTACCGCTTGGGTCGGTTGAGCGTGACCACCAATACTGCGCCTTCAGTTGCGACCTCGACCTGAGCCATGCTGAACTCCCTCTCGTTCTGTCCCTCCATCTTGGCCGGTGAGCACCCATGACCTATGAACCGAACGCCCCGGTGATCGTTGGTGCCGGCGTCGCGCATCAGCGCTTCGACGACCCGTCGCGCGCGCTCGAGGCGGGTCTGCTCATGCGTAAAGCGCTCGAGAACGCCGCTGACGACGCGGGCTCGCGAGCGTTGCTCGATGCCGCAGATGCGCTGTTGATCCCACGCGGCACATGGCCGTACGCGCATCCGGGCGCGATCGTGGCACCGTGGAACCCAGCGGTTCGCACCATCGTTGCCGACATCGGCGTGTTGCAGCAGACCCTGCTCAGTCGCGCCTGCGCCATGGTTGCCGACGGCTCGGCCGACATCGTGCTCGTGTGCGGCGGTGAGACAAAGTTCCGTGCGCTGCGTTCCCGGATCACCAACATCGGGGTCGTCGACACAGTGACAACCGGCGCCCCCGACGAGCGACTCGAACCAGCCCACGAAATACTCACCGCCGAGGAGATCGCCCGCGGCCTCCACGTGCCGGCGCGGCAATATGCGATGATCGACACTGCCCTTCGACATGCTCAGGGGCTGACCGCTGAGCAGCAAGTGGCGTTGCTCGCCGATCTGTGGTCTCGCTTGAGCCGGGTCGCCGCGGCGAACCCCGATGCATGGTCCAGAACCGTGGTCGAACGCGACACGTTCATCGACGCGCCAACCTCAAATCCGATGCTGGCATGGCCGTACACGAAGCTGCACTGCTCGCAATGGAACGTGGATCAAGCCGCTGGTCTCATCATCTGCACCGCATCGACCGCCGAACGGCTCGGCATCTCGCGCGATCGCTGGGTGTTCGCGCATACCGGCGTCGAGTCAAACCTGATGGTGCCGTTTAGCCGTCGCGCCGATCTCCATCGTTCACCTGCGGTCGCCGTGGTGGGTGATGCGGTACGCGATCTCTGTGGTGTGGCCGCTGCCGATTTCGAGCACCTCGACATCTACAGCTGTTTTCCCGCGGCAGTACGCGTGCAGATGGCCGAACTCGAACTCGACGTGGACCGCCAACTCACGGTGACCGGTGGGATGACCTTCGGCGGTGGGCCGCTCAACAACTACACGTTGCAGGCCGTCGCGGCCATGACGCACGTACTTCGGGCGGACCCAACGGCGCGGGGCCTCGTCACCAACGTGAGCGGCATGCTCACCAAGTTCGGGGCGTCGGCGTGGTCGTGCGCGCCGCCGGCGCGGCCGTTCGCAGCTCTCGATGTGTCGGCCGACGTGGCAGCAGCAACCCCGGTGACGACGGTGGACCCTCACTACACCGGCGCGGCATCGACGGTCACCTATACAATTGCGTGGGACAAGGGCGTTCCGGTTCAGGGCATCGTGATCGGCGTTTCATCTGACGGCCGTCGCTGCCTGGCGTCCACGACCGATCCGGCGTTGATGAGCGACATGCTCGCCAATGACTGGTGCGACCGTGTCGTCGATGTCGAGGGCGCAACGCTGCGGGCGTAGTCGCTGCCCGACCCCGTTCCGCGCACCCAACAGTTCGGCAGCTTCGAAGACGAGCGCGCCTACCTCCTTGCGACAAAGCCAGTCAGCCACGACGCGCGAGCACCGGATATCTCTGTGCCGGGCCAGACCCACCAAAGCCTCGTCGGCAAAATCGGTGCCGACATCGTCGATACGCGCCCAGAGCGCCTCGCGCACCCTCTCGGTGTCGACCTCGAGCATCGTTCCCAACAAGAACACAGCCCAGTCGCGCACACGGTCGTCGACGTCGACGCTGAGTCCGACGAGAACTTCCGCGACGATGGCGACTGCATCCGCCGAGTCGATATCACAGGCGATCGTGCGCGCCACGGCGAGACGGACGAGCGGCTCGGGATGCACAGCAAAGGGGGCGCTCGCAAGGCTCGCTCGCTCGTTCCACGCCATCCCGAACGCACAGACCGTTGCCGCCAGCACCTCGGCGTCTCATTCGGATCCGAGCAGCCCGATCAATTCGTCCAGGACTGCATCGACGCGTTCGGGCTGCCCGTTGATTCGTGTTCCGATCCGATGAACGCGTGCGATCAATGCCTCGTTTGCGTTCATGAGCCGACAGTACCGCTCAAGTCCACCGCGGTTTGTGGAGTAGGCACGAGGGCCGAAAGCGCGCCAGAAATGGGACCAGGAATATTCGGAGACTTCACTCCTTTGGGGTTGCGATCGTACGTGTGTTCTGCTACTTTGCGAGTACTGATCTTCCCCGATCGTGCTCTACAGATTCGTCTGTCCCCTGTGTTTCAACAGTGTGCTGGTGTCCCAGCGTGGTCGTGTGTGGAGGTGAGTTCTCGTGTCGTGTGCAGCGTCGTCTGATCCGTTCTTCGATGACGAGTCTCCCCGTCTCGATCTGGCCGATGTCGACGCGGCGCTGGCCCAGTTCCGTGGTTTGCGTGGCGCTGAGCGTGATGCGGCGTTCATGGGTGTGCAGCGTGAGATCCGCCGACTCCAAGGTGTGCAGGCCGCGTTGGTGCATGAGGTCGCAGTGTCGTCGTCTTATCTCGATGATGCGCATCACAACGTCACGTCGTGGGTGCAAGCGGTCACGAACTCGGCCCGGTCAACCGCGTTACATCACGTGCAAGTCGCTGCGTTGTTGGCCGAGCTACCGGTGCTGAGGGCAGCCGTTGCCGCGGGTGAGATCGGCGCCGATCAGCTGCGTTTGCTGGTCGGGTTGCACAGCAACCCGCGTTGCGGACACCTGCTCGCCGATTCCGAAGCGTTGATGCTCGGATACGCCAAGTCGCTCAGGCTCCGCGAGTTCCGGTTGGTGTGTCAACGCTGGCTGGCACACGCCGATCCCGATGGTGCACACCGTGATCATGAAACCTCACGCGAGAACCGTTCCGTCACATCGTCGAACCGTGGGGCGGGTCACGAGTTCCACGCCCAAGGCGACGCGCTCACCGGTGACATCCTGATCGAGATCATCGACCGGCAAGCCGCGATTGAGTTGGAACACGACATCGCCTGGCGGGCGAACCAATACGGTGACCAAGCCGCTCAACACCCGCTCCCACGCGCGACCAAGCAACGCCGCTACGACGCGTTCATTGCCGTGATGCTCAATAACACCAATGGCGGCGGTGTGGGTACTGGTGCGGGTGATACGCCGTTGGTCAATATCTTCACCAACGAAACCACGTTGCGATACGCGATCCGCAACTACTTCGGACACGACAGCGATGATCTCGGTGACCCCGCGATGTCCGAACGACTCTGGATGTGTCACACCGCCAACGGGGCACCCATCGACCCCCACGATCTCGTCATCGCCGCTCTCATCGGTAACATCCGCCGCGTTGTCACCGACAGCAGCGGACGTGTCATCGATCTCGGCCGCAAACAACGCCTCTTCACCGGAGCCGCACGCGAAGCCGTCCTCCTCTCCGGGAACCGATGTTGCTGGCCCGGGTGTGAACAAACCGGACCATTCCTCCAAATCGATCACCTCACCCCTTGGACCGGACCCGCACGGACCGCGGCGACGGCGGCGGCGGCGGCAACAACGGCGGCGAGACGAACACGTTCAACGGGGCACCCATGTGCGCCACCCACAACCGGCGAAAACATGCCGACCACATCACCGTCACACGCAACCACACCGGCTGGCGACACCACCGAGCAGACGGCACCGAAATCGCACCACGCAACTGAAACCCCGACCCTGACCGCGCGCAACCGAGCGCGAGTTCATGGCCGAGTTCCGAGCGCGCTGTGATCGAAAGGCGGTATGGACGTTTCTGCATTGCTCCTCGAGCTCTATGGCCGTATCCCTCCGCTGGACGCGTACGCGATCACCGGCCTCGACGTCGACCAGCTGGTGAAGCAACCGTCGCCCGGCGCGAACACGATCGCTTGGCTCGTATGGCATCTCGCCCGGGTGCAGGACTCCCACGTCGCCGAGTTCCTCGAGACGAGCCAGGTCTGGGTCGAGGGCGACTGGGCGCAACATTTCGGGCTCGAGCCGGACCCAGCCAACACCGGATACGGACACTCCGAATCGGACATGTTGGCGGTGCGGCCCGAGAGTCCCGAGGTGCCGACGACGTATCTCGCGACCGTGGATCAACGCACTCGGTCGACGCTCGGGTCGCTGGTTCCGGCCGACCTCGACCGCGTGATCGACCGACGTTGGGATCCGTCGGTCACGCTTGGCGTTCGGCTGGTCAGCATCGCGGGTGATTGCCTGCAGCACGCCGGCCAAGCCGCCTACGCACGCGGCCTCATCGAAAATGCCGCAGCGCCGCGGTGAGTCAGTCGGTGCTCATTCGCGAGGCAGGGTTCTGACGGTAGAAGTCGGCCATCGCTTCGTACAGCTCGGGCTTTTCGTCGCGCAGCGCAAGAGGCCGGCAGAAGAAGACCTCCGTGGCCACGGCAAAGAACTCACCGGGGTTCACGGTGCCGTAATCACGGATCAGATCGCCGGCGGTTCCCGCCTGTAGGGATTCGTACTCGCGGGTGAACACGTCGATCCACCGTCGGCGCGCCGCCTGGTCCGGCAACGGCGGCGTGCCATCAACGGTGCCATCGAGCATGTCGAGCTTGTGCGCGAACTCGTGGAAGACCACGTTGCTCGCCAAACCCGGGTGCCGCGCCTCGTACGACGCAACATCCCACGAGATGGTCACCGGTCCGCCGTATTGAGCTTGGCCCTGCACAGGGAACGGACCAGTGCTCACGATGCCGGTGGTGTCGGTGGAGCGTTGGCCCTGCAACACAACCGTGGTGGGGTGCACGATGATCGAACCCACCCCACGGAAGTGGTCGTAGTCCAATTCGAGCACCAGCAGGCATGCCTGCGCAGCGATGAGCACACGCATCTCGTCGGTGAGAGAAAACCCGTTCGCAGCCTCCCAACGTTTGTCGGCAACGAATCGCTTCACGAGAGTTTCGAGCCGGTCGCGATCGGAGAGCGTGAGCAGGTGCCAACCGAACCACCGCGCGGCAAGAATTCGCCTCCAGTCCGATGGAAACGGTTGCTCGGAGGCTTCGCGAAGCCGTCGATGCCGTCGAGATTCGAAACGCACTGCCGTCTCCGATGGTTGCCGGGGCAGCGCTCAGTATGACGGCTGGTGAGCCGGTTCCTCTGTCGGGCCAGCGATCGGCTCGGCGGTCAAGTCGTGAGCACGTTGTTCAGCGGCCGCCACTGACACGGGTACGGGTATTAATCCCTCTTGCGCAACGACGAGGTCGCGCGACTCCAGAATTGCACTACGCACCAGATTGAGGCCACGCAACCCCGGAAGGGCATCGATGCGATCCTCGACGCGATCGATCAACTGGCCGCCGTTGCCCGAGCCAAACAGATACGCAGTCGCGAATGCCGTTTCGATCTTGGGCACATCGCCATTGCCGACCGGTGCCCACTGATGACGCAGGAACCACGACGTAACCTTTTGCGCTTTGCGATCGCCCTCGAGTAGATCGCGTGCGTAGCTCGCGTAGTACGCGGCGTGGCGGCCCTCCTGGCGCATGATGCGCCCGAGCAGTTCGCTAAGCACCGGATTGTCGGCAATCGCGGCAAGCCGGTTGTAGGCAGCGTTGGCAGTCCATTCGTTGATGGCGCCCCACGTCATGTGCAACGCCGGAAACTGACGCACTCCGTGACCGAGCGCCCAGAACATGGCGGGGCTCCAGAACAGATATCGCTTGTTGAAGACCCGCATTGCCTTCAGGCGCGGATCGTGCGCCGGCTGGTCATGCGCTTCGAGAATGCGCCCGAGCGCGTTGCCGTGCCAGTACTCCTCGTAGTTCCACAGCGTGAGAAAGGCCGTGAACTGCGGGTCCTTCCAGCCAGGAGTGACCAACATCTCGCGTGTGTACAGCACGGTCTGGTATTCGATGTCATGCATGTAGGCAATACAGCGAAGCACGTCGTTGGACAGTGGTGCCGAGCGGAACGACTCGAAGTCGATGTCATCGGTCTTGATACGACCGCCCTGCTCTTCAAACTTCTTGATGCTGATCGCCATGCCGAGATCTCCGTCGTCCCATGTCTACGTTGCCCCACATCTACGTTGCAGTGTTTTCGTAGCGCGGCGTATTGAGGATGAAGGCTAATGGACGCGCTTGCACTGTCGGCACAAGCCGAGCCGGGGTCACCCGCCACGGGTGATGCATGGGCGCGACGCATGTGATCCGATGAAGAGGCCATGACGACTCAGGATTACCCCACGGTAGGCACAGCCGAGACCGGCACCTCGACGGAGATGCCAACCGCGACAGACGTGTCGCCCACCTCGACCAAAATGCTCACCCCGACCGATGCGTCGCCCACCAGCGTCAATGCCGAACCGCAGCTCGGCCTCATTACCCGCACCCGCCTCTTCGTCGGCACCTCCAAGACCCGAGCGGTCGAGACCGTTGAGCGGCTCGAGAAGCAGCGCGGCGGGAACCGTTTCATCGATGCCGCATTCGGCTCGGTCGAAACCAACTCCGAGGCAGGCGGCGACCTGCTCGTTGGGGCCGTGGCATTCCGTTTCTTCTTGATGTTCATCCCGTTTGTGTTCGTGGTCGTTCTCGGCATCGGTGTGGGCGGGGATCTGACTGGCAAGAGTGCCTCTGAGATTGCGAAAAGCGGCGGTATGGGTGCACTCGTTGTCAGTTCTGTCAACGTCGGCGGCGAGAGCTCGAAATCGTTCCGCGTGATCGGCTTGATTATTGTTGTCTACGCACTGCTCAGTGGGGCGCGCAAGCTGTTGAGGTCGCTCATGGCTGTGCATTCGCTGATGTGGCATGTCCCGTTCGTGAAACTTCGGCGGCCATTTCTGGGAGGCGCCTGGATGATTCTCGCCATGGCTGCAGCCATGGTCGTGTCGCACTTCATCGCCCGACTGCGGACGGCGTCATTGATTGGTTGGCTGTTTGCCTTGGTCGCCTTCATCGTCATCCCGGCAACGGCGTGGCTGATCTCCTCGGTGCCCTGTTTCCGTCTGCCCTTCGCGCAACGTGGAAGGACCTGTGGCCCGGCGCTGCGCTGTTCGGCGTCGGCAAGCGCTCCGACGATGACGTCGAGGCTGAGCGAACAGAGGCGAGGGAGATGGGGAAGGGAACGCCACTCGGAATCTCGCCCACGTCTTTGACCCGGCGAACTCCCGAGGTGCCCAAGATCTCGAGCACGACGGTGGGCGCGACCAGCGCGAGCAGCGCCGAATAGGGGCTGAGGCGTGTATTGCCGAGCCATGCAACGAGCCCGAGTGTGATCTGCCCGGCGGCAAGCGTGGGCAGATACCAATCGCCCGGCGCGGTGAGCACCGACCATGCCCGGGTCAATGCGACGCCGCCGTCGGCGTTGCCGCCGGTGAAGTCTGCAAGTTGGCTGAGCACGATGTTCGCGCCGACACCGGTGAGAAATCCGATCATCACCGAATGGGAAACGAAGCGAACGTATCTGCCGAGCTTGAAGATTCCGGCGAGCAACATGAAGATCGAGTCGAAATCCGAAACCTACGGAGCGATCGGCGCAGCGCTCACGATCCTGCTCTGGGCGTACATGATGGGACGCCTCGTCAGTTCGTCAGTGACGCGATCGACAACCGGCAACGACTCTGCCGCTTTTAGAAACGCGAGCAGCGCGTCGCGGGTGGCACCGGCGCGCCAGGATGGGAGGAGTTCGGCTGCGTCAGTCACGATCGACGCTGCTTCGGAGGTTGATCGGGGTGCCGACAGCTTCGACGGTGGCCGCTGGCGCAGAGACGGCATCTACCCCGCTGAAGGGCGAGGCCGGGGCCTTTGGACCGTGGCAGAAGCAGAACTTCTTGCCGCTGCCACAGGGGCACGGCTGATAGGGATCGCGCCGCGCGTCGACGGAAGCGATCGTTGCCATCAACTCGGCCGGCGCACGGTTCTGTTGCAACAGTTGGGCCATTTTCGTGAAGGTGGGACCGGTGTGC
>JAYUWK010000074.1:0-14942 GCA_043753895.1 Actinomycetota bacterium | reverse complement strand
CGATCTACACCTACCCGTCCAAGAAGGCGCTCGCCTCCGTGGTCGACAAGGTGCGCACGCTGACTCGCAGAGCAAAACATCGAACGCTTGCAGACCTGTTGCGCCGGTTGAACCCGACGCTTCGGGGCTGGTGCAACTACTTCCGTCACGGCGTGTCCTCGCGGACATTCAACTACGTCGATCACTTCGCCTTCTGGCGCATCGTCGGCTGGCTCCGCAAACGACACGTCGGGCTCAACATGCACACCCTGGTCCGTCGCTACCTTCCCGGTTGGAAGATTCGCGACGCAGGGATCGAGATGTTCCGGCCCCAAGCCGTCAACATCGAGCGCTACCGCTATCGGGGCGCACGAATCCCAACACCATGGACAAACGCGTCAACAACAGGATCACCCGCACCAGCGGCATGAACACGTGGAGAGCCGGATGCAGTGGAAGCTGCACGTCCGGTTCGGAGGGCGGGCCGCAGAAACCCACCCGGCGAAAGCCGGACAGGGCGCTGCGGCCCGACCCCTACACCAAACTCGCCGGCCCCTACAAATGGAACTGGTTCCACCTCTACGTGATCATCGATGTCTGGTCACGGTTCGCTGTTGGCTGGCTCGTCGCCCCACGCGAATCAGACCGCCTCGCCCACGACCTCATCGCCGCCTCCGCCACCATCGAGGGCATCCAACCCGAACAACTCACCCTGCACGCCGACAGAGGCAGCTCGATGACCTCGAGAACCGTCGCCCAACTTCTCGCCGATCTCGGCGTCACCCGATCGCATTCCCGGCCCCACGTCTCCAACGACAACCCCTACTCCGAATCACAGTTCAAAACCCTCAAGAACACACCCCGATTCCCCGACCGGTTCGCCAGCCTCGCCCACGCACGCGCATTCGTCGACGAGTTCTTCGAGCACTACAACAACCACCACCGCCACTCCGGCATCGGCTACCACACCCCAGCCAGCGTCCACCTCGGACACCACCACGCCATCCGAGCCCACCGCCAAGCCGTCCTCGACCACGCCTACACCACCCAACCCCACCGCTTCCGCAAACCACCCATCGCACCCACCGTCCCCGACATCGCCTGGATCAACCCACCCGAACAAAATCTGTCTCAAACGGCTTGACAGGTTCCGCCTCGTCCAACACTGTCACACCCTGCTTCTAAGGTGCCGGGTGACGGGTCAGCGCAGCAGAGGAATCGCTTGAAGAAGCTTGGAGCAATCGGTTACCGGACGGAGGCGGGCTGGAGGCCTCTCCCGCTCTGGGCGCGCTACCTCGTTGCGCTCGGCCAGTTCACGGTTGCCCACCAGGTCCCTGGTCGGCGGCTCGTAGTTGGCGTCTCGCTGCCAACGCGGCCGTTCGCCGCTGCCTTCGTAGCGCTGGGAGTCACTGCAGCCACGTACTCGAACCCCGAGGAAGCCGATCCGCGCGCTCATTTTGATCGGTTGGCATCGCTGCCCAACGGCACCCCGATCCGTTTCCGTCGAGGGCGCTACCTCTACTACGGCCGCCTTGTCGGGGTCGAATCGCTTCATGGAACAGACCACCTCGTGTATCACGATGGTTCGAGGTGCTTGCTGCCGTGGGACAGATGTGGTGCGGTTCAACTGATCGACCCTTCGGAGGAGTTCGTGCGTCGCCGTCAACTTGCCTCGAACGGGCCTTTCGTCGAGTCATCCCTGCCGTGGGTTGATGCCCTCGCTCACGCGGCCCACACGAGCCTCGACTGCCTCATCGTTGGTGTCAAGGATGCTCTGCGCGAGGACATCGTAAGTCAGCAGTTTGTGACGAAATCGGGCGACGGCATTTTTCAAACGGGTGTTCTGAACGACTTGCTGCGGTGCGATGCATTCGAGCTGAACGCCAACGACCATGACAGAACTTCCATCATCCCCGCGTTCGCCGATGAGGTACCTGAACGCCTCATCATCGAGGGGCCGCCGTGCGTTATCTTCGATGGTCCCGGTGGATTTCTGCGGCTCCGCAGCCACTGGCGTCGAGCCCCCTGGATCGTGCTGCTTGACCGGACGGCAGTATCCGTGACCGCTGCCGCAGATGCTTTCAACCAAGAGCTGGCGTTGAGCGTCGAAGACGCGAACCTGTCCTCGCTCGGCGAACCTCCCCCCGGCTTCGAAGTTCGGGCGTACCTTGAGGTGTTGAGGTGAAGTTCATCGAGGTTGTTCGAACGTACGAGGTGGCGGCCGAAGCAACGGCCACTCGCGAGGTGGTGGCGGCGCCACTCGTAGGGCGGTTCGCCGCTGAGGTAGAGAGGTTGGGCCGCGCCGTTGGTGAGTCGAGCGAGGATGAAACGTGGAGCGCCTTTCTTCGACGATGTCGGCGCACGCTGCGCGATCTGGCAACCACGCCGCTCTCGCCGGCAGATGGGGCATTCGGGCTGGACGCGTCGGCCGACTACCTCTCGGTTCTCCTCGAGCGAGCGCGGGGGAGCTACGCGGAACAGATGCTCGGCCGTGCCGAACTCTGTGTCATTGCCATGCGCGACGCGGCACGGGATACGACGAATCCACTCGGCAAACGGACGTTGGACGTGTTGAGCACAGGCCCGGCCGCGGCATCGGGTCTCGTCGTCAAGCCCCAGCATCTCGACAGCGTTAGGACATGGTTAGCGGGCGCGGCGCCCGAAGTTCGGCTCCTCACCGAGCACGAGATGACTGGTCTTGGACAGGTGGAGAGTCTGGTCGTCATCGGGCCTTCCTTCTGGTTTCCAGCGCATCTGCTGGGTGCGCCACGCGCAGAGATGACCTGCTTCGTGCACTTCGATTTCCTCCGGGATCGCGAGCCAGATACCCGATTGTTTGTGGGATCGGCTACGGCACCGGGGACGCGGATCCGATCGATGGTGGTCGACGTAGATGCCTTCCCTGAGGAGAACGTTGTCGATGTTGCAGTTCTCATTCCCACGATTGATTGGGACGCTCTGGCGAGGGCGACGAGTGCGAGTCCTGTGTCGCCTGGTGACGCTGATCCGGATGCGGTCGAGGCGAACCTCCTTCTGCTAGCCGGCGGGTTCAGCGTCTATCTTGAGGCAGTCGACGGTCCGACAATTGATGTGGTCGTGGATCTCGAGCCAGGTCTGCGTCCGCGCCTTCGAAACGAAAAGACGCGTTCTGTTGCTCCTGGCCACTACATCGTGGTCCGGAGCGCCGGTGGCACCGGGGACTACATCCCGAGCATCGCCGATTCTCGAATGAAGCGGCGAGCCCCGGTCCTCCGCTCCCTGCAAGTTGAGTGGAAAGCGGCGCTTCGCTCGCAGATCCGCGAGCGCGGCTACTGGCGAGTCGAGCGAGAACTTCGCGAGATGGGCATCACATCACCGAACTTGCGTTACCGGCTTTGGCATAACTCGATTCGCACGCGTAGTCCAAACGACTTCCGCCTACTGATGGAGTACATCGGTCTCGGCGACCGGTCGGCGGAGATCTGGACCGCCATGGGGGAGATATTCGAGGCCCACTTGCGTGCGGGGCAGGAGGTACGGAAGCTACTGGAGCAAGCAGTGTTGGCAGCCGATGTCGAGGACCTTCTCAAGACTGGCCGGGTCGATGTCAGCCTCGGAGAGATGGACGCCGGGACACTCAGCGTTCTCCGGGTAGAGGGCCGTTCGCCGTCCACTTCGGCAGTGGCAGAGGATGAGTTGCGGGTCCTGACTCGAGTGGAGGATGACCTGTGGCAAGGATGATTCCGACGGTGGTGGGTGATGAGACATCCAGCCCTGGCGAGAAGGAGCTCTTTCGGAAGTTCCTGAATGAGCGCGGAACTGACGATTGGGTGGTTCTTCACTCGCTCGACGTTCCCGACCACCGCCGGCAACTGATGGGCGAGATCGACTTTGTCATCGTTGTTCCTGGGCTTGGCGTGCTCTGCCTTGAGGTCAAGTCACATCTGAATGTGAGACGTGACCCCGACGGACTTTGGCACCTCGGTCAGGATCCGCCGAACAGAACCGGACCATTCCGTCAAGCATCCGAGGCGATGCACAGTCTGCGCCAATTCGTGACTTCACGAGCGCCGGAGCTTGGCGGGCTCGTGTTCTGGAGCGCAGTGTGCTTCACCCGCGTACCGTTCTCTCTCCAGTCGCCGGCGGAGTGGCACGACTGGCAAGTGATCGACTCTGCTGCACTCAGCGGGCGCTCCCTTCAGTCGCTCGTCAGCGCGGTACTTGTTCACGCCCGGGCCCTCATCGCATCCAAGCCAGCCGGATTGTGGTTCGACCCCACGTCGAGCGAGCCGACTCCCGAGCAGATCGATTCACTCGTGAGGATTCTCCGACCCGGATTCGAGTTCTACGAGAGCCCGAAGTCGCGTCGCCGTCAGCGCGACGGGGAACTCCTTCGCTATACCAGTGAGCAATACGCAGCACTCGACGCGATGAATCCATCGATCAACCCGCGAGTGGTCTTCGAGGGAGCGGCTGGGACCGGAAAGACCCTGCTGGCACTTGAGGAGAGTCGACGTTCGGTCTTGCGTGGCGAACGTGTGCTGCTGTGCTGCTACAACCGACTCCTCGGAAACTGGCTGAAGACCGAAGCTGAGCCGCTCGGCAGCAAAGTCGTGTCGACCACTTTTCACAGCTTCCTCCTCGAATTGTCGGGCTTGAAGGTGCCTTCCGGTGCGGCGGATTCCTTTTGGCAGCAGGACTTGCCGGATGCGGCGCTGGAGAAGGCGCTTGAGCCGGGCTTCGAGCAATTTGATGTGCTACTTCTTGATGAGGCCCAAGATCTACTGCGCGCAAATTATCTTGATGTACTTGACGCCGTCGTGAAGGGTGGCCTTGCGAACGGGAGCTGGCGGCTGTTCGGGGACTTCGAACAACAGGCGATCTATGGGTCGTCATGTCTGTCAATCACTGCGGTGCTGACCGCTCATGCGCCAGGTACGCCTCGTTACCAGTTGACGAAGAACTGTCGGAACACGCCACGCATTGCTTCATACGTGGGATTGCTGGCTGCGTTCGACAAGGGCTACGGCGAGATCCTGCGTCCCGACAGTGGGGTCGAGCCTCAGACGATCTACTTCGACGCGCAGGCCGACCAGGACCGCGAGCTCATCGAGCTGCTGGGGCTTCTCTTCAGCGAGGGGTACAGCGGCAGGGAGATCGTCGTTCTCTCGCCACGCGCTCAGGGAAGTTGCGCAGAGCGCATCACCGTCGCTCCTTGGGTGGACCGGCTCAAGCCCGCCAGCGCCATCACGCCTGGGGGAATCAGATACTGCACCGTCCACGCGTTCAAGGGTCTTGAAGCTCCCGTCGTCATCGTCACCGACGTGACCAGCATCGGAACCGATGTGGACCACAGCCTGTTCTACGTGGCTGTAACTCGCGCAACCGATCGTCTCTACGTACTTGCCGCGGCAAGCTTGAAGCCGACCGTGCTGCAGCTGCTACTCAATCGAACTACCTCAGGAGCTCACGATGGCTGATCACAAGATGGACCGCCAAGAACTCATTGGCTATCTGCGTTCCGAGCTTGTTGGGCCTTGGGAGCCATGGGGTAACGACGAGGCCGAGCACCGGGAGCTTTCATATGGCTCCGAGATCGACGTGTCTGGGGACGTTGTGTTTGAGACTCCAGAGGGCGCGTACGGGCCGTTCCGCCAGTTGGGGACGGGCGATGAAGTGCTGCAGCGCGACCGGCCGTGCAAGCGCTACGGCGTCGGAGTCCTGTACCCGCTTGGAGTAGCGCTCGAGGGTGACTCAGATCTCGACGGTGCTAATGGAGTTGCGGAGGACGAGGTAGAAGAGGATCAAGGCACTGTTGTAGAGCCGCTGACTGCCAGCGGGGAGGACGCGCTGCGCCGTATCGCTGAACGCCAGGGGAGTGCAACGGGGCATCCGGGAGCGAAGGAGTCCGACGATGACGACTTCAACCTCACCGGCGCAAACGAGTTCCGGCCGAGCACCATGGCTGTGTCGTTCCTGGTCGAGCTTCCGGCCGATGCCCGGCTCGTGGTGTCCATTCGCGGAGGCAGGTACCGACGAAAGCATGTGACGATCGCTGGTCGCGACCGAACATGGTGGCTGCGTAGCCCGGTGACCCTCGCGGTCTCGGTCGAGGGTTCAGCGCTACTCGGCGGTAGGAACCGTCTCGTCGCGCCATCGCCATCCGACGTTGTCGCAGTAAATGCGGACGGACTCCCGCTCGAGGTCACGGTCTTCACCCGTCCTCATGAGAACGCGACCTCCTTGATAACAGTGTCCCTCACGAACCGCTCAAGTCAGCCAGCGCGAGGTGGCCCAGATGAGGCGTGCTTGTTTCAGTCGAGGTTCCGGGTGCAGGTCCTTCGGGGCAACGATGTGCTTGCATCCGTCGTTCCGTACCCAGAACGTCCTCATACCGATACTCCCTCCATCGACGACGAGGAGGACTCCTTCGACCTTCTGTACCGCGGAATGAAAACCTTTGGAGTCGGACATGGGTGCGCCGCCGACTGGGATGGCCCTGCCGAAACGCGAGTATTGGAGATCCGCGCCGAACCCCTTCCATCGGTAGAGACACCCAGCATCACCCCGCAGATCTTCGTTCGCGACGACGATGGCGCCCGCCGCGAGATCACGGTACCGATGGGCCCGCTCGCAGGTCTGGACGCGAGCAACGACGGTTTTGCCGCGGTAGAGATGGTCATCGAGCTATATGAGGATTGGCTGGAGTCGAACCAACGCCCGATGGTCGCGGCGCTCGACTCGAGGTACCAAGGAGCGGCGACCAGGCATCTCAACGATTGCGAACGGGCGCTCGCGCGGATGCGTCGTGGCCTCGAATTCGTGCGCACCGGCCCCGCTAGGCGCGCGTTCGAACTTGCGAACGAGGCGATTCTCCTGCAGCAACTACGTACTCGGCGTACTGCTCGCGCAACCCTTCTCGACGGTGCAAGGTTCCGCGTCCCCGAGCCGTTGGAGGTACCTGATTGGCGTGATGCTAAGGACCGAGGCTCCTGGCGGCCCTTCCAGATCGCGTTCCTGCTGTGCGCAGTCGAATCGGTCGCCGACCCGGACCACGTTGAACGTGAGACGGTCGAGCTGATTTGGTTTCCGACGGGTGGCGGAAAGACCGAGGCGTACCTCGGCCTAGCCGCCTTCGCGCTCTTCTATCGGCGCCTTTCCGATCCGGACGACCATGGTGTTGAAGTCCTGATGCGATATACGCTGAGGCTCCTCACCCAGCAACAATTTCAACGTGCATCCAGCCTGGTGTGCGCGATGGAGCACATCCGGGATCGCGAATCGGACCTCGGCGATGCGCGGTTTTCGATCGGGATCTGGCTCGGCGGTGACTCGACCCCCAACCGACGGGACGACGCCCGTCAGGTACTCCGAAAGTTGAACAAGGGCGATGACTGGGCGGAGAACAAGTTCGTCATCCTCAGATGCCCGTGGTGCTCGGCATCAATGGGCCCCGTCGACAAGTCCAATATCAAGGGCAAGCCTCGGCGAGGAGACCCGAAGGTCGCTGGCTACGTCGAGGATGCTGGGACAGTGGTGTTCAGATGTCCCGATGTCGCGTGTGAATTCTCTTCGGGGCTACCTGTCTACGTAGTCGACGAGGATATCTACGAGGTCCGACCGTCAATCGTGATCGCCACCGTCGACAAGTTTGCACTCCTCGCGTGGAACGACGCATGCCGAGCGTTGTTCGGTGTCGGTCCTGACGGAACCCGGATCTCGTCGCCACCACAGACCATCATCCAAGATGAACTCCATCTCATCTCCGGACCGCTTGGTTCCTTAGTCGGCCTCTACGAGGGCGTCATCGAACAACTGTGCACGGATGAACGTGATGGCAGGCTCCGAAAGCCCAAGATCATCAGCTCGACTGCGACGATCCGACGGTACGAGGATCAGATCAGGTCGCTGTACGCGCGCAACGATGTCGCACTCTTTCCGCCACGCGCCCTGAATGCAGGTGACTCGTTCTTTGCTCGATTTGCGACGGAGGAGGACGGCTCCCTCAGCGCAGGCCGCGTCTACGTAGGGGTTCATGCTCCGGGCCTCGGTTCTGTTCAAACAGCTCAAGTTCGGACCTTCTCTGCCGTGCTGCAAGCCCCGCAGGCTCTCAATGACGAGAGCCGCGATCCTTGGTGGACTCTGATGGTGTTCTTCAACAGCCTGCGAGAACTCGGCACGTCCCTGTCGCTGCTGCAATCTGACATCCCCAACTACCTCAAGGTCATCCGAAATCGCTTCAACTTGAAACCCTCCGACGTTCGCCGGCTTCGGTCCGTGCAGGAGCTGACTGGCCGACTCGGCACCGATCAGGTCCCAAGGTCGATGGAGCAGCTCAGCCAGCCGGCGTCGTCAGCCGAAGCCGTCGACGTGTGCCTTGCCTCTAACGTCATCGAGGTCGGCATCGACATCGACCGCCTCTCACTCATGGCCGTCGTCGGGCAACCGAAGACCACGTCGCAGTACATCCAAGTGACTGGTCGTGTGGGTCGGCAGTGGTGGTCTCGACCTGGCCTGATCGTGACCATCTTCAGCGCCACAAAGCCTCGCGACCGCTCGCACTTCGAGAAGTTTCGGAGCTATCACGAGCGGCTCTACGCACAAGTGGAGCCCACCAGTGTGACCCCGTTTTCTCCGCCGGTCCTTGACCGCGCATTACACGCTGTGTTGGTCGCGTTCGTTCGGCAGAACGCTCCTTCTGGCATAGCTCCATGGCCAGTACCTCACGCCCTTATCGAGAAGGCGTACGACTTGCTTGCCGGACGAGTACACCAGGTCGACAAGGAGGAGGAGCAGACTCTCGAGCGGGTGTTCGACGAGCGCCGGAGCGAGTGGCAGACGTGGCAGCGCCGAATCTGGCAGAGCTGGGGTGCCGATGAGGAGATACCTCTGCTACGACGTGCAGGTGAGTACTCAACGCGCGCTGCTGCACAGGTCTCGTGGTCGACCCCAACGTCCTTGCGGAACGTCGATGCCGAATGCCGGGCCGAGGTGTCGTTGCGATACGTGCAGGAGGGCGGAAATGTCTAACGGGTTGGTTCGCCGGGCGCAGCTCATCGCACCCTTCGGTGTCGGAGCAATGACGATCGTTCCGAACGGAACATCACTGATCGCAGCGGGCCTCGATCACTGGTACGAGCGTGAGGACACGGGGGACGACTCTCAAACCGTTGACCTCGACGAGTTCCGCCTTGAAGAGTGGCGGCTGCAACAAGAGCTGCACGTGAGCCACTTCAGGCTTCCACCGGACTGGCGAACGAAGAAGGGATACGGCGGAGACGTTCCGAATCTGAATTTGCCTATGCCGTACCAGCGATTCCCGATGTGGAACTTCTGCCCTCGCTGCGACACGCTGCAGACCCTCCCCTTGAGTGCGCGGGGAAAGGCTCAGTGCGCGAACCCGGAGCACCGGACCAAGGGGTCCGGCAAGGGGCCATTCGTTTCTCAGGTCCCATTCGTCGCAATCTGTGCCTACGGCCACCTGCAGGACTTCCCGTGGAGAGAGTGGGTACACCGCAGTCTTGACCCTTCGTGCGCGAGGCCGATGCGCTTGCGGTCAACTGGCGGCGCATCACTGTCGGCGCAGACCGTCGAGTGCGATTGTGGGAAGTCGCGCAATCTTGCCGGGATTACTGAGGCTGAGCCCGTTGGGTCGCCTCGATACCCAAAGACGACACTGAGTGCAGAGCTGTCAGACGGAGGCGGGGAGTACCTCTGTCAGGGAGCAATGCCGTGGCATGGCGAGGAGGGAGGGCGGCCGTGCGGCCGACCCGTGCGTGGAAGTCTGCGCGCAGCGTCGAACCTCTACTACGCGTTGGTGAAGAGTTCGATCTACCTTCCCCGAGCGACGGGAACGGTGCCCGAGAAGCTGATCCAAGCCCTCGATTCCCCACCGCTGTCAACCTTGATAAGTATGTTCCGCCAGGCCGGAGGTCTCGACCTCATCAAACCTGAGAACCTGCGAAGCCAGCAGCGGGAGATCCTCCAGCCGTACACCGACCAGGAAATTCGAGACGCCCTCACGATTATCAAGCAAACGACATCGACGTCTCAGCAGGCAGTCGACGATGAAGCCGACGAGACACAGATCGATGATGCAGAACTGTCAGACGAGACTGAGTTCCGTCGGCCGGAGTTCGAGATTCTCCGCCACGAGCTGCGCACCCCGTTCCTCGAGATCCGTCAGGCCGATCTTTCAAAGTACGACACTCGGATCACCCCGTACTTCAACCGGCTGATGCTCGTGGACAAACTGCGGGAGACACGAGCGTTGTACGGATTCAACCGAATCTTTCCGGAGGGGGATTGGCAGCTCAGCGATCGCAAGGCCCTTCTTTGGAAGCGACCGCCAGATTGGAAGAGCAGCTGGCTACCGGCCTACGTGGTTCATGGCGAAGGCATCTTCATCGAGTTTGATGAGTCGAAGCTTGTGGCATGGGAGAACCTTCCCGAGGTTCAGGCTCGCGTATCAAGACTGGTCTCGAACTTCGCCAGCGTTCAGCGGGCACGCCAACTCAGGCAGCGCGAGCTGACGCCGCGGTTCGTTCTCCTGCACACGTTCGCTCATCTGTTCATGAACCAGCTCACGTTCGAATGCGGCTACAGCTCCGCAGCACTGCGCGAGCGTCTCTACGTGTCAGAAGGACCCGACTCGATGGCAGGTGTCCTGATCTACACGGCTGCCGGTGATGCAGAGGGAACCATGGGTGGCCTCGTTCGTATGGGCAAGCCCGGCTACTTCGAGCCAGCTCTTCTCACAGCGGTCGACGCTGCGAAGTGGTGCTCCGCCGATCCGGTGTGCATGGAAATCGGCGAGGCCGGCCAGGGTCCGGACTCGTGCAACATGGCGGCGTGTCACAGCTGTGCCCTCGTCCCGGAAACCGCCTGTGAACAGTTCAATCGCTTCCTCGATCGAGCTCTTGTCGTCGGTACTCATCGCCGTCCAGAGCTCGGATTTCTCAACCTTGCCTGATCGACGCTTTTGGGTTGTCTTCGGGCGCGCTGTCGGCCGCGCGAGTCGCCAGCTGAGTCGTCGGTGGAGGCCCAGCGACTGGCAGTTCTGCAGGCAGCGAGAGGAGCGAACCATCCGAGCTCGCTCGACGCAGCGGTCGATGGGCGCTTGCGCTCGTGGCTACAGTTACACGCATGTCATTCGTTGAAGGCGCCGATCTCTCGGCAACGGGGAGTCGGCTGACGAGCATCGAGGTCTGCGCCGGGGCCGGTGGGCAGGCGATCGGACTTCATCGCGCAGGTTTTCGGCACACCGCGCTCGTCGAGATTGACCCTCACGCTGCGGAGACCCTTCGAGTCAACGGTGAACGCACAGGTTGGTGGACGAGAGATGCCGTTCACGAGACGAGCCTTGTTGGTTGGCGACCGCCTGGGAGGGTGACAGCGGACCTGATCGCAGGCGGCGTTCCTTGCCCCCCGTTTTCGATCGCCGGTCGTCAACTCGGTGAGGAGGACGAACGCGACCTGTTTCCGGCGATACTGGAACTCGTAGCGCATGTCAGGCCGCGTGCAGTCATGATCGAGAACGTCCGGGGCTTGCTTGGTCGGAAGTTTGTTGACTATCGAGAACGGATCCAAGGGCGGCTAGAGGAACTTGGCTACCTGAGCGAGTGGGAGTTGCTCGAGGCCCACGAGTTCGGCGTGCCGCAACTCCGCCCGCGATCGATTCTGGTCGCGGCGAAGCCAAGGGTGTGGAAGTTCTTTAAGTGGCCCGTGCCTGGCGAAGTCGCGACCCCGACAGTTGGTGACGCGTTGTTCGAACTTATGTCCGCTGGTGGATGGGAGGGAGTCGATGCCTGGCGCGAACGAGCGGATGCAATCGCCCCCACCGTTGTCGGTGGTTCAAAGAAACACGGTGGGGCGGACCTGGGGCCCACCCGCGCCAAGCGACACTGGCGAGACGAGCTCGGCGTGAACGCATTGGCGCTCGCCGATGCGCCGCCCGCCCCGGGGTTCTCGGGGAATCCCAAGCTGACGATCGAGATGGCGGCCGTGATCCAAGGGTTCCCTGCGGACTGGGAGCTTGCCGGCCGAAAGACGGCTCGCTATCGACAGATAGGAAACGCGTTTCCTCCCCCGGTAGCTGAAGCAGTTGGAAAGCGCATTGCTGCAGCGCTTCACGCGGCTGATGCGGAGCGTGAGTACCGAAGAGTGTCGCGGGAGAGTCGGAAGTCCAAATCGCCACCGGAGTCGGTTCGGGTTACGTCGGCGGTGTGATTTGAGTTCGGCGACCTGGCCGCCTGCCGGAGTCGGCTCAGCTGGTTGACGGTTACGTCACAGACCATGCGGTCCAGTGGATCCGCCAATCGGGGTCGGGCATTGGAACTCGATCTCTACCGTCCAATCGGATCGTCGCGACTGCCTGCCGGTTCACGACTTCGCGGGCCAGTTCGGTGGCTTCATCACACGTGACGATGAGGAGATCCATGGCGATGTACGTCGTGCCGGCGAATCCAAGCCGACGCTTCAGTTCGCGTCGAGTCGCAACGCGTAGTTGCTTCATCTGATCACCCGGAACGCCGAGGACTTCGGCGGAGCCGTAGGTTTCGACCGCTGTAGCTATCAGGCTGGCCACCAATTCGACGCGCGCGTCGGTGGTCGGTTCGGGAAACGCTTTGTCGATGGTCGTGAGGCAACGTCGGCATGTCGGCACCAGCACAGACCGTTGGTTCGCCGCCGCTGGGCTCTGATCGTCAGTGATCGCCATCGCTTGCCACGCGATGCCGCACAGTGTGAGCTTCGACCAGCACAGCGCGACGAGTTCGTCCGCCGGGTAGTTGGAGACTGATTGGAGTCGGAGGTTGCTGGTGCGGTCGAGCCAATGGCCAGGAACCGCTGATCGTGCGCGGTCGGCTGCCGATTCGGTCGAGACGAGGTGCGTGGCAGTGCCAGATCCGGTGTGGACGATTAGCAGCCGACGATCACCGACGCGGATCTCGTTGAGTTCGTCTGGTCCGGCGCTCATATCGGTAACAGTACGAGGTGGCAAGATCACGCCGTGGCCATCGGTGGATCGCGGCCCGGAGAACTGCACCGCGAAGACGGGATGGTAGACCGGTATACGAACTGGACGGACTAGACGGACTGGACGGACGGTTTTGCGGACTGTGGAGTACTGCGCAGCAGTAGACGGACTGTACGGACGGTCGTCATCACCTTGCCAAGGTGAGGGTCGCGAGTTCGAATCTCGTCATCCGCTCGATAGGAAACCCTGCCGTTGGCGGGGTTTCCTGCGTTTTCGGATGCTCTTGTACGTGTGGTCGTGCCCATGGCTCGCCCATGGTTTGCCCATGGGCTTCCGTATGTTGCGGGGATGACTGGATCATTGTGACAACGAGGGCCTGACGCGTGGGAACTGCGCATTTACATGGGAGTGAACTCTTCGACCGGTAGGGAGCGGTGGGCGACGAAGACGGTGCACGGCACCCGCAGGTTCGCAACAAGGACGCTGGCGGAGTTCGTCGAGGATGCCGGGTATGCACGATTACGGTCAGGCACAGTGGCCGACCTGCTCGACCGGTGGATGGGCCAGGCATCGTCGGCGTGGTCATCGACGACGGTGGTGCAGACGCGCAGTGTGGTGCAACATCACCTCAAGCCGCAGCTCGGACATCTGCGGGTCAACAAGTTGACCACGGTCGACATCGATGCGATGTACCTGCATTTGTTACGTGGCGGCGGGCGTGACGGGTCGCCGCTCGCTCCGGGCACGGTGCATCGGATCCATGTCGTGTTGCACCGGGCGTTGACGCAAGCGGTGCGCTGGGAATGGATCTGGTTGAACCCGGCAGCGAACGCATCACCGCCGAGGGTCACGCCCGCAGAGATCCGCCCACCGACGCCGGGCCAGTTACAACGGCTCGTTGCGTCGGTGGAGGCGTCAGACCCGGACTTCGCAACGTATTTGTGGTTGGCGGCATCCACAGGTGCGCGTCGCAGCCAGATGCTCGGCCTGCGGTGGGCGGATATCGACTTTTCCCATTCCGCGATCGGGTTCAGTCGCGCCTATGTGGACGGGCCCGTCGGGCCAGTGCTGCGCGCCACGAAAACCCATCGCACATACCGGGTCGCCGTCGACGACGCCAGCATGCTGCGCCTTGTCGATCACTATCGTCGAGCGTTGGAACGTGGCAGCGGCTCGATGGGTGGCCAGACGTTCGTCTTCACCGCCGACGCCGATGGTGGGGCGCCGTGGTTGCCGAACCGGGTGACCAAGACGTTCATCGCGCATCGGCGTCGGGCAGGGGTCGGCGAGTTCAGGTTGCACGACCTCCGACACTTCATGGCTACTCAGATGCTCGCCCATGGTGTTGCCGTGGTGACCGTCGCGCAACGACTTGGCCACGCCTGCGCGTCGACGACCCTGAACGTCTACGGCCATTGCGTTCCGGGTGCCGATCGCGACGCCGCCGACTACATCGCCGATCTCCTCGCCGGCGAGGCAGATCGAGTACGTGGCTCTTGATGACCTGTCAGCAAGGCAACTCACGCTGAACGTGGAGGGAGTCGGGGTCGGCTTCAGCTGTCAGCCCACGCTGCTGCCACTCGGCGACAACAGCGCCGAGCGGGTCCGTCCCTCACGCGTGAATGTCCATCACCCCAGCCGTCAGCGAGCGCCGAGGAGTTGTTGGGTGTCGGTGAGGGTGACAGTGAGTTCGGCGTCGAGGGCGTTGGCGATTCGGTCGAGGGTGGGGAGGCTGGGGGAGATGCGGCCGCCTTCGAGTCGGGCGATTGCTGATTGGGTGGTGCCGACGAGTTCGGCGAGTTGGCGTTGGCTGAGGCCCTTCTTTTCTCGGAGGGCTCGGATTTCGTAGGCGAGGCGGATGGCGCGTCCGGCGTGTTCGTAGCCGTGGCGTCGTTCGTCGCTGTCAGCGCGGCTGGCTTTGATGTCGGTCCAGTTGGTGGTCATGTTGGTTGCTCCTCGCTGAGGTGGCCGTCGGTGATGCAGCGCTGCATTGCTCGGCGGGCCCGGT
>JAYUWK010000073.1:0-107440 GCA_043753895.1 Actinomycetota bacterium | reverse complement strand
CACGGTCCCGTCAGTCTGGAACTCAAGAGCGCCGGCCCACCCGAAACAAACTGGGAAGGCGTGCACCGCGTGCTCACCCAGGCCATCATCAACGGCCTCGCCTGACGGCGCCGCCGCTTGGTGAATGCTGAGCGCAACGTCGACATGCGGTGAGCATTCATGAAGTCACCGCCGGGCCATCATCGACGGGCTCTCTTGACGGTGCCGGCCTATGCGGGTCGAGCGTGGGGGTCGGGTGTGTCGTGGGTGATGGTGCCGTGGGTGAGCGTGTCGTCGCCATCGGTGGTACGTCGCCACGGGAGTTCCGACAAGAAGATCGCCGCAGCAGGATGCGGGTCCATCGGGCGTTCGAAACCGTGCGGCGGCGTGGGCGCCAGACGCTGATCACCGCGGGCCTGACAACCCTGGCACCAATACAGCAGGCGCTTCATCTCGCCGATGCGACGTACCTCGATGGTGTCACCGCAGCGCTCACACCGCTGACCGTTTCTCCCGTAGACCGCGAGACCACCGCGCATACCCGGCACGGTGACGCGACGATCGTTGGCCAAGTTGGCACGCAGCAGGCGGGCCGAGGTATACACGAGATCGCGAGCATCCTGCGCACTCACCGAACCAACCGTTGCGAACGGACTCAGCCCGACGGCCCACAACACCTCGCTGCGATACACGTTGCCGACGCCACATACCACGTGTTGATCGAGCAGCACCTCGGCAATGCGCATCGAGGGATCGGCGTAATCGAGCATCCGCTCGACGCACTCGTCGAGGTCGGCATTGAGCTGGCACAGGTCAGGGCCGAGCCGGCCGAAGCCTGGGTGGCGATGACGATCGAACTGGCGGTAGGTCTCGACGACTGGCGCATTGAAGCACACAGCAACCCAGTCGATGACCTCGATTGCGACACGCAATTGCTTGGTGGGTTTGTGCCAACGTTCGCCGACTCGGTACAGGTGCCACGAACCGGTCATGCGTTGGTGGGTGTGCAGGGTGAGCCCGTCGTCCCACACGATCTCGAGGTGTTTGCCATGGCTGGTCACTCGCTCGATGGTGCGCCCAACCGCTGGCGTGGGCCCGACGAGGCGTGGCGCGTTGAAGCTCACCGTTGGCTTTCCAACCAACGCTGTTCTCAGCGCTGTAGCGGTGCGATGGACCGTGTCCCCCTCTGGCACAGTCCCACAGTAGTCCCCCGGCGAGCGGCGCCGTGCCATGCCCGTTCGCGGTCTGTTCCGTTACAGTGAAGCCGTGAGCGACGAACCGGAACTGGAACCGATCGACATCACCAATGACGACATCATCGAGACCGCACGTCGTCGCTACGGCAATGCCGGTGCTGCGCTCGCGGGTGGAATGTTCGGCCTCGACGTTGCCCTTGGTCTCAAGAAGAAGCCCGACTCGGTGCAGGTGCAAGAGGCTCCCACCGACCCGGTAGACATCGACTCCGACGGCATTCAGGTTCCCATCGATGCCACCACCGTGGTGTCCACCCCGCCACTCGCACGCCACGATCCCATCGGCGTCGGCAAGCGCAAGTCCCGTCGCTCGTAACAGCTCACCGGGTGCGGCTATGGAAGCTCGCCGACGTGGGCGAGCGCGAAGCGGATCAGGCGATCGTGGCCAGCGGTCATTTCCGCGCGTACGCGTGGACTCACGGCCTCCTCGGGCGTGAACCAAGCGAGGTCGAGCGCCTCTTGTGAGGGGGCGCAGTCACCATCCACCGGCACGACATACGCGAGGCTCACGGCGTGGTGGCGGGGATCGTGGAACCCGCTCTGGTCAGGGTCGGGGAAGTACTCAACCACGGTGAACGGCGCCGGGTTTGGAGGAATGCGCGGGAGCGCGACCGGGCCGAGATCTTTCTCGAGATGACGGATGAGTGCATCACGAATGCGCTCGCCGAAGAGCACCCGGCCGCTCACGACCATTCGGCTGATCGTGCCGTCGGCAGCCGCGCGCAGCAGTAAGCCGATGTGGGTCACCCGCCCGAGCGAGTTCACGCGTACGGGCACGGCATCCACATAGACCAGCGGCACGTTGGCCCGAATGATCTCGAGCGTCTCCGGGCTCAGCCAACCCGTCTTGGTATCGATCTGATCGCTCACGACTCTCCTTGGGGAATCTTCACATGATCCCAGATGTGGCACTGAGTTTCGCGGCTTACGCTTTTGATATGCGTCACAGCGTGTTCGTCCTCGCCATGGGGGTCATGTTGGGTGCTGCCTGCTCGAGCGCGACAGCCAGCACAACGGAGTCCGCGCCCAGTTCCCCGCCCAGTTCGGTGCCCAGTTCCCCGCCCAGTTCGGTGCCTGCGACGACGCCGCCTTCTACCAGCGCGATCTACGCCGATCCGACGAATTGGATCTGTCGCGGCGACACGACCAACGATGTCTGCCATACGGCCTACCCAATCACCGAGGTTGCGGCCAACGGCAGCCTCACGATCAAGCCGTCCCCGGTTGCTGCCGACCCGCCGGTGGACTGCTTCTACGTGTATCCGACCAGCAGTAACGATGTCGGCATCAACAGCGACCTCAGCGCTGATTCGGAGATTCGCACCACCATCTCGCAGGCGGCGCGTTTCAATCAGGTGTGCCGCGTTTTTGTGCCGATCTATCGGTCGGTCACACTGTCGGCCCTGACGAAGGGCCTCTCGGCTCGATTGACCGACGGGCTCGCGGGCGACGGGGCCCGTGTAACGGACTTTGCACGGGGCTGGGCACTTGCCTATGGCGACGTGCTGGATGCGTGGCGTCACTATCTGGCCAACGACAACCACGGTCGCCCAGTGGTCATCCTTGCCCACTCACAGGGCAGCTTCCATGCCGTGCGCCTGCTGCGCGAAGAGGTCGATCCTCACCCCGAGCAGCGCACACTGATTCTGTCGGCGATGCTTGCCGGCACCTCGTTCCGGGTTGCGCCGGGCCGCGACGTGGGCGGGGATACCCAGCACATGCCACTGTGTCGCGCCAACGACCAGGTGGGTTGTGTGATCACTTTTCAGACCTACCGCGACAGCGAACCTCCCCAACCCGGAGCGCTCTTCGGCGCGCCCAGCGCAACGGCTGACTCGGCATGCACCAACCCGGCCGCGCTCGCTGGCGGCCCCGGGGTGCTCGACGTTGCGGTGCCTTCCGGCGCGTCGGTGTTCGCCAATGCTTCATCGGCCTCACCGATCACGACGTCCTTTGTCGGTGCGCCCGGCCTAATCACCGGCGAATGCAAAGTAAGCCAGCGTTATCACTATCTCGCCATCACCGTGAACGCCGATCCATCAGACCCGCGCGCCGATGATCTGGCGCCCGGTGGCCTGCCCAACTGGGGACTCCACGGCCTCGATCTGAACCTCACGCAGGAGTCACTCATCTCGCTCGTGCGTAGCGAAACAGCCGCATACCTGAAGGGCTGACTCCACCGACCACGTTCGATCGCCTCTGGTCGGGAACGCTGGGTTCCCCGTTACCCTTTGGCACATGGATCGCGGCGTCACACCGGGGTGGGTCACCAGCGCTGGAGTGGTCGTGGTCGCCGGAAAGGGCGGCGTCGGGTCCACGACCGTGGCGGCCGCACTCGCCCTGATCGCCGCTCGCCAGGGCGCCGACGTGTTGCTGATCTCCGTCGACGGGCGGCCGGGGCTCGGTCCATTGCTCGGAGGCGAACCCATCGGGCCCGAGGAACGCGTGCTGCGCGCGTTCGGTCGCAAGGGTCGCATCCGCGGTCGCACCATTCCGCCCGAGCAGGCCTTCAGCGACTATCTCGCACTCAAGGGCATCGGCGGAGTCTTCCGCAAGGCCGCGTCCGCGGCGTCACTCGACGCAATCGCGGCAGCCACACCCGGCATGGAACATCTGCTCGTGCTTGGCAAGATCAAAGAACTGCAGCGCGAAAAGGCAGCCGATCTGATCATCGTCGACGCTCCCCCTGCTGGCCTTGCCGCACCGTTCTTGCGTTCAGCCGCTGCGCTGAAGGACATCGTGGCCAGCGGGCCAGTTCGTACACAGGCCGACGAAGTGTCCGAGATGCTCGCCGACGCGAAGCGTTGTCAGGGTCTGCTCGTCACCATCCCCGAGGAGACGCCGGTGAACGAGGTCGTCGAGCTCGCCTACGACCTCGAAGAGAAGCTGGGTCTTTCGTTGGGACCACTCGTCGTCAACGCGTGTTGGCCAGACCTGCCCGGTCTCGATATCTCGCCCACCGCCGCAGCACGCGAACAGGGCGTGAAGCTATCCCGCGCGGCCAAGGCAGCCCTTGATGTGTCAGCGCACTTCGGGAAGGTCCGCATGGAAGGCCAGCGACGCCAGCTCACCCGCCTGACCGAGTTGTTGCCTCTCGCCCGAATTGAACTCCCGCGTGTGCCCAGTGCGCGATTCGGGCCCGCCGAACTCGATGTTCTTGCCGACGCGCTCGCTGTTGAACCAACGGTGCCGGCATGAGCGCCAAGCGAACCGCACCGAAGTCAGCGGCTGCGTTGCCACCGGGCGCGGCGCTTGGGTCATCACTGCGCGACGTGCTCGCCAACGCATCATTGTTGGTCACCTGCGGCCCCGGCGGAGTCGGCAAGACCACGACTGCCGCAGCGCTCGCCATCGGCGCGGCTCGCATGGGTCGGCGCGTCGTGGTGGTCACCGTCGATCCAGCACGCCGCTTGGCCGATGCGCTCGGCCTCGACATGGGCGCACACGCCTTCGAACCGCACGAGGTGCAAGACGCCACCGATGGCGAGGGCTCACTGTTCGCACTCATGCTCGACGCCGAGACCACCTTCGACCGCATGATCACCGACCGGGCCAGCGACCCGGCGCGCGCTGCCGCAGTGTTGGCGAACCCGGTCTATCGCAGCATTGCCGGCTCGCTCGGGGGCGCGCAGGAGTACATGGCCATCGAGCGCTTGCATCAACTGCACACCAGCGGCAAGTACGACCTCGTCGTGCTCGACACCCCGCCGTCGCGCCACGCCATCGACCTGCTGGAGGCGCCGGATCGGCTGATGACCTTCCTTGGTCATCCCATTTATCGGGTGCTCACCATGCCGACCCGCTCGTTCGCGAAGGTCACCAACGCCGGATCTTCCGCTTTCTTGTGGATGGTACGCAAGCTCGCCGGTCCCAAGATCGTCGAGGACACCATCGAGTTCTTCCGTTCGCTGGCCGGTATGGAAGAAGGCCTGCGCACGCGAGCAGGTGAGGTGTCGGTGATCCTGCGATCGAAGCAAACAGCGTTCGTGCTCGTATCCAGTCCCCGCGCCGAAGCGATTTCGGAGAGCACGCATCTGGTCAACGCTCTGCGCGACGGCGGCTTCCACCTCGGCGGTGTCGTGGTGAACCTGGTGCATCCGTTGCCCCCGCCTGCCGAGGCGTTCTTCGATCTGCAGCCCGGACCACTCGCCGACCACGTTGCCTACCACGCCGATCTGTTTGCGCTCGCGACGTCAGAGCGCGCCGAGATGGCCGAGCTTATGGCACTCGCCAAGGGTGCCGCAGAGGCCGAACTCCCGCTACTCGATCACGACATCCACGACGTGGAGGGGCTCACCACGCTGTCGGACATGCTGCTCGCTGGCTGAACCTTCACCGGGGTGTCGGCATGTGGCTGAACCGCTCGTACCGTAGAGGTATGACCTCAACCCGATCGGTCCGGTTGTCGGTGCTCGATCTCTCGGTGCTCGCTGAAGGTGCCAGCAGTGGCGACGCATTGCGCGACACCACCGCGCTCGCGGTGCGCGCCGATGAACTCGGCTTTGCTCGCTTCTGGGTCGCCGAACACCACAACATGCCCAGCGTCGCGTGCACCGCGCCGACGGTGCTGATCGCCCATCTCGCCGCGCTTACATCGCGAATTCATGTGGGTTCTGGCGGCGTGATGCTGCCCAATCACGCACCGCTCGTGGTCGCCGAGCAATTCGCGATGCTCGAGGCGTTGCACACCGGCCGCATCGATGTCGGCATCGGCCGCGCACCCGGCACCGATCAGGTCACCGCGGCCGCGTTGCGTCGGTCGGTCGATGCGCTCGGCGCCGAGGACTTCCCGCGCCACCTGCTCGACCTGATGGGCCTACTCGGCGATACACGCGACGACATCAACGCCGACATTCATCTCACCGACGGTCTGTGGAAGCAGTTCCGAGCCACGCCCGCGGCCACGTCGTCCCCGGGCGTCTTCCTGCTCGGTTCCAGTGGGTACAGCGCCGAGCTCGCCGGTCGGCTCGGCCTGCCGTTCGCCTTCGCTCATCACTTCGACATGGGCGGAACCCTGCAAGCCGTCGATCTCTATCAGTCGATGTTCGAACCATCTGCAGTGCTCGCGGAACCTCAGTTGATCATCACCGCCAACGTGCTCGCGGCCGACACCGCTGCCGAGGCGGATTGGCACTCCGCGCCCGGGCGACTCACCGCGCTCGGGCGACGCACCGGCCGCTTCACCCCGTTACCGTCGCCAGCCGCAGCCGCCGTGCATCCCGATCTCGAGCAGGCGATGCGCATGCCGAGCAATCGCATCGTCGGCGCAATCGATGATGTGGTGCACGGTCTACGCGGACTCGTCGAGCGCACCGGCGCGAACGAACTGATGGTCACCTCGGTGGCGTTCGACCTCTCGGCACGCATCCGCAGTCTCGAACTGCTCGCGGGCCACTGGCTCGGCTGACACAAGTGGGCTGACACTGGCAGGCTGACGAGTTGGGACTTTGGACCCTTCCCCCTGATCCGGTCGTGTTGTTACCTTCCGAATGATCCAGGGATCACAGACGGAAGGGGACCCGTATGCATCTTCCACGGCACCCACTCAGCGGGGCTCTATACGAGGTCGACGAACCCGGCCACATCCGTGTCGACGATCACGGTGTCACGGGCGTATTCACGCCCCGCCGAGAATGGATCTATCGGCACGACAGGTCGATCATGGAGTGCATGTTCCTCAGCACGTGCGAGGGCGACAGGCCACCGGTGGCACCGGTTCATTTCCTCGGAGCCATGACGGCCGGACCGATGCGACCTGATCATGCCCGACATCGACGAGAACCCAGCGCATCCAGAGTTTGCCTCTGACGCGTTCGATCCGCGCACCGACGCAGTGATGCAATGCCCATACCCGTACTTCGACCGGCTGCGTGCCCAGGATCCCGTACATCGCATGGATGGCGCTCTGGTGGGGCGGCCTGGCGAGCAGGTGTATGCAGTGACGCGTCACGATCTCGTATCCCAGGTACTGATGGACTGGCATACGTACTCATCGCGATTCGGGTCACCCGGCTCTGCACCACCCGAGCATCTGATGGCCGAGTTGCGTGAGATTGCCACGGCCGGGTGGCGGCGCCCGGCGACGATGCTCACCGCCGATCCGCCGTTACATACGCGCTATCGCAAGCTCGTCGCCAAGGCGTTCACTCCGGGTCGTGTTGCATCACTGGCCCCGACAATCCAACGGATCTGCGACGACCTCGTTGCTGACTTTCCACAAGACGGTCCAGTGGACTTCCTCACCGACTTCTGCGTGCCGATTCCCACACGAACCATCGCCGCAACGTTAGGTGTTCCCGAGGAACGTTTTGCCGACTTCAAGCGTTGGGCCGACGCCTCGGTGGCCTCGATCGGGCGTCAGCTCGATGACGATGGCTGGCTTGCTGCTGGGCGAGGTGTCGTGGAACTGCAGCAGTACTTCGCCGGTGAGTTCGTGGCACGCAACATCGAACCGCGCGACGACCTGCTCACCGACTTGCTACGCGTGCGCCTCTACCCCGACGACGGCCTCGAGGACGGTGTCGATGGCGAGCCTTTGAGCATGGCCGAGCTGCTCTCCATCGTGCAGCAGCTTCAAGTGGCCGGCCGTGAAACCACCGCGAGCTTGATCGCCGATGCCGTGGTGCTGCTCGCCGATCACCCTCACGAGTGGGATCGCATCGCAGTCGAGTCGTCTCGGGCCACGGCAGTGGTGGAGGAATGCCTGCGTCTTGCGAGCCCGAATCAGGGCATGTTCCGCGTGGTCAGTCACGACACCGAACTCGGCGGCGTCGCCATTCCTCAGGGCTCAACGATGTGGGTGCTCTTCGGCTGTGCCAATCGCGACGAGTCCGTCTACCCACGCGCGGCCGACTTCGATCCGGGTCGCGAGCACGTGGCCCAGCATCTCGCGTTCGGTCGTGGACCGCACTACTGCATCGGCGCACCGCTGGCCCGGCTCGAAGCCACCATCGCCCTGCAGACGTTGGCCCGCGCGTTCAGTCGCGTCGAGCCAGTGGCCCGAGAGTCTTTGCGCTACGCGCCTTCAGCGATCCTGCGCGGCCTCGAACACCTCGAGGTCCGTCTCACGCCACGCGACTGATCGAACCGTGATCACATCATCTCGGCGAGCAGTGCGTCGACCTGCTGACTCACCGGCCACGCGCCCCGGCTCTTGTTGCTCAACACTGTGTAGGTGAATCGTCTGGCAGGATCGCTGGCCGACACGAAGCCCACACCCGGATCGAAGCCGTGGATCGACACGGTGTCGCTGGACTCGTGCAACCAGAGACCAAGCCCGCAACGCAGCGAGGATGCCGGCACGTCGCTGCGCGGTCGCACCATTTCCGCCACCGCTGCGGCCGACACGATGCGGCCCGCCCAGAACGCCTGCCACAGCATGTGCATGTCGGCGGCGAGGTGTAGATGCCACCGTCGCCGCTGCCGCGAACCGGAAGGTGGAGCACGTTCGTGCGCAGCCCGTCGTCGAAGACATAACCCAGAGCGGCGGTGCCCGGCAACTCATCCGAACGAAGGAACGCGGTGTCGACCATGCCGGCCGGGGCGCACACGCGCTGCTCGACGAGATCATGGAACGGTACGCCCGAGACACGCTCTGCAATCAGCGCAAGCACCACGAAACCGCTGTTGCTGTAGACGAACCGTTCGCCGGGCGGAAAGGTCATCGGGTGCCCGTCGAGCACGGGGAGGTATTGCTCGGTCGTCGCGAGTTGATGCACGGGAACCGGCATCACGTAGTCGGTCCAATCGGTCACTGCGTCCTCGTCGAGGTAGTCGCCGATGCCCGAGCGATGCGCGAGAAGTTGCTCGATGGTGACGGCGTCATCGATCAGTGCGAGGTCGTTGCCGAGCACGGATCGCGCAGGCGTGTCGAGGCTGAGTTCGCCGCGGTCGACCATGCTCATCACGGTGAGCGCGGTGAAGCCCTTGGCACCGCTGGCCGTCGCGAACTGGGTTCCAACGGAATTGGCTACGCCGAGCGCCCGCTGAGCCATTCCACAGGCCTGTTCGACGGCAACTGCTCCTTCCAAGTCAATCCGCACCACGCCGGACAAACCTACGTCGTCGATGATCCGCTGCACCCGGTCGGCAAGTCCACTGTGATCATGATGCGATGCACTCACACGGCACAGGTTGGCACAGTCGCGCAACCGAAGAAGCCGTCGGCGCCTTCAGCGCGCAACGACTCGTCGCCGTGGGGTATTTTGCCGGCATGAGCATCACCATCGATGAACCGGCCGACCCGAGCCCGAACCGGCGGCCGACGAGACAACCACAATCATCAGCTTCTTGGACTACCAGCGCGCCACGTTCGAATGGAAATGCGCGGGACTCGATTTGGCGGGAATGAACGCCACCGTCGGCGTTTCGTCGATGACGCTGGCCGGATTGGTGAAGCACCTCAACTACGTCGAGGACCACCGGTTCTCGTACTTCTTGCAGGGCCGCGATCCGCAGCCGCCGTGAGACACCGCCGACTGGACCGCGGACCCCGACTGGGAGTGGCACTCCGCGGCGGACGACGCTCCCGAGCAGCTGCTCGCCGCATGGAATCAGGCCGTCACGAACTCGCGGTCAAGCGTGGCCGAAGCGTTGGCATTCGGTGGAGGGCTCGGCCAACTCGCCCAACGCACATGGTCCAGTGGCGAGGCACCGAGCCTGCGCTGGATCCTTGTGCACATGATCGAGGAATACGCGCGCCACAACGGCCACGCCGACCTGTTGCGCGAGTCCGTCGACGGCAACACGGGAGAATAGAGCCGTCGCCGAAGCCGCGGGCCGCTCCCGGAAATGAGGCACTCGATATTGCCTCGTGAATGGGGCGTCGAGGGCTACGCGGCGCGGCCGCTCAGCGTCAGGGCGGGGCCGATCTATTCGATGCGCAGGCCTGATATCGCTCTCTCGATGACCAGTTGCTGGATCTCGGAGGTGCCTTCGAAGACTCTGCTGATGACCGCACCGCGACGCTTCTCGTTCGTCCGCCGTCGACGGTTACCACACTCATGATTTGGGTCCCACCGCTTCTTGATTCGTCGGAGTCGCTCGTAGTCGTTGTCGCTGTCGTAGTAGAGCCCGTGCAGCTTGTCCAGAACGGCCTCCTCGTCCAACACGATCGACGGCCCGAGCAGCAAGCGGCGCTCGCGATCGTCCTCCCACAGGCCGACCTGGTTGGTGGTGACTTGCGCCGCGATGTCGTTGGTCAACGCGATCGTCTTCTCGTAAAGGCCGGGATCGCAGGGTCGTAGAAGACATCGAACGCGAACCAATAGTTGCCGTCTCGGTGCGCCAACGACGTCGGCCCCGCAAAGCTTCGACGGATCTACGAGCCAAGCGACGGCGGCACTGTGGAGGCGCTCTCTTTCATTTCCGATGTTCTGCCGTGAGGTGCATAGCTGCCGTTACGCGCGCATCCAGAAATACGCGATCCGCCCATAACGCGCATGCAGAATTTCGTGGTCTTCACGAGGCGACGAAAGAAGCGGAGCCTGGCGTCGGCGCTACCCCACTACGCCGGAATCGCGCGAGCTACCGGGAATGGGGAAGCCGTAATCAACGATGCCGAACGCTATTACTGCAAGGGACCTGCTCGCCGCCAGCAAGCCGATTCCGTGGCCACGAACAACCGCTTGCTCAACGTCATGCCCCATGCCGGCAAGTGCCGGAGGTGTGAGCTCGGGCAGCGAGAGAAGCAGACCCAACCCATCGTCATGCTCGCCGCTGATTGGGCGCGATCGCCGTACCACGACCAACGCGCGAGCTTCGTCGCGAACTTCGACCGCTACGTGGACCCAAGTTCGCAGAGGCCCGACTCCCGCGATTGCCCGGCGCCGGATCTCCTCGCTCAGTCGCTCGTCATGAAGCCGCCGTACGGGCATACTGGGGAAGCCTCGGGCGTCTTAAGCCCGTCGAAGTAGAGCCCCGGAGGAGCCAGCGACACCATCACCGTGATTGCGCGAGCCGGGACTCATGCGCAATATGTGGCTTGCGATTCGAAGGTTGCCGGTGCATACTTGATTTGCCTCGGGCAAGCGCCCTTGGAAGTGGACCCGGCTGCCTACCGGATGGTAGGGGAACCGGGTTCTGCGCGTTACGGCCGAAGTTCGATGACGTCCTCCACGACGGGTTCGATGAGCAAGCGCCAGTTAGCCCCGGCGCCGTACGCCCAGGCGATCGCGTCTGCCACCCAGAGAATGGGCTCGGCGTTCGCTCGTCGATGCTCGAACACCAGCCATGGTTCGGGCTCTCGGACGCGGACCAGGTGACGCTCGGCCTCCCGATCGTCGTCTCGGCTTTCGATCACGAGGCGCGGTACGCCGTGCAACTGCACGCGCTCGACGACGGCCGTGAGGCAGGCGTTTCGTGCCGCAAACTCGGTGACGCCGTGCCCTCGCTGTCTGACCGCGATGAACACGCCGATCGGCATCTCGGCGATCGCCGACAGAACGAAACGCTTCCGGCGCGAGGACTCGTTGTTGAAGTGGACCCGATCGTGGATGGCGAGTGCTCGCATCACCGGCCGCAACTCCGGCAGATGTCGCGCCTCGGCCATCACACACGCCATCAGGTAGCGACGACCGCGCACGGACTCGTCGACGAACGCGTCGGTGAAGGGCAGGCGCTTCACGGTTCTCCCCGGAGGATGTCGCCAAGTCCGGCGGCGACCGCTTGATCTGCGGCGGCGAACGCGTGGGCGTAGACGCGCAAGGTCATCGCCGGGTTGGCGTGGCCGAGGCGGCCGGCCACGCTTCGCACGTCGTGACCCTGGCCAATCGCAACGGTGGCCGACCAATGGCGTAGGTCATGTAGGCGCCACTTCGCATCGATGCTCGACAACTTGCGCGAACGCCGCCACCACCAACCGATGCGGTCGGGACTGACCAGCTCAGGACCGAGGCCGAACATCCACGGGCCGCACGGCTGACGTTGCACTCGCACCACCTCGATCAGCGCGAGCGTGTCGGAGTCGAGCGTAAGGGTTCGGGTGTTCGCCGTCTTGGTCGCTGCGTCTCGCATCTCGGGTGAGCCGTCGCCGCGCTTCACGAACTCGATTGCTGAGTCGATCGTCAGCTGGCCTTCGACGACATCGATCCACTGCAGCGCTGCCAACTCGGCTCGGCGTGCGCCGGTCACCGCAGCGATACGCAATGCTAGCACGGCAGCCGGATCGACGGTCGCCGCGGCCGTCATCACTGCGCGCACGTCGTCGAGCGACATCACCGATCGCTGCTGTGTCTTCGACGACTTGAGTCGCGCGATGCCGGCGACGTTGTTGCTCGCCCATCCCCACCGCTCGGCTTGCGATAGCGCAGCGCGCAGCACGCCGTGGAGGTTCTTGATCCCGGCGTCCTGGAGACCGGCTTTGCGCATGCGCGTGTGCCACCGCTCGACATCGCCCACCGACAGTCGCGCCAGCGGCAGACGCGAGATCTGATCCTTCTTGATCGAGCGCACACGGCTTTGTTGATCGCGCGCCGACGACGGTGCCCACGTGTCGAGGTTCTGCTCGACCCATCCGTCGAGCACATCGCTGACCGAGCGACCAGCGGGCGACGCCCGGCCCGGCCCGACCTCGAGTTCGGCCGCCAGTTTCAGCGCATCGCGCTTGCCACCGTGCACCGTGCGCGACAACTGCGTGGGGCGGCCATGCGCGTCGGAGCCGGTGAAGACACGAACCTCCCAGACACCCGGTCGTTTCTCGCGCAGCGTCGCCATGCGAGAACACTACCCCAGATCTTAGGGATGAAAAGTAGGGATGGCCCGAAGGCGCTCCGGAGCGGATTCGATCGGCGGGGCCGATCTACTCGATACGCAGGCCCGATATGGCTCTGGCAATCACCAGTTGCTGGATTTCGCTGGTGCCTTCGAAGATCGTGTGGATCTTGGCATCGCGGTGCCAGCGCTCCACGGGGTACTCACGGGTGTAGCCGTAGCCGCCGAGAATCTGGATGGCCTCCTCGGTCACGCGCACCGCAGTCTCGGATGCCTTGTACTTGCTCATCGAGCCCTCGGCGTTCTTGAACCCACCGTTGCGGGCCAGCCATGCGGCACGCCAGATCAGCAGCCGAGATGCCTCGATCTCGGTGATCATGTTGGCCAGCTTGAACGCGATTGCCTGGTTCATGATGATCGGCTTGCCGAACGCATGACGCTCCTTGGCGTATTCCAGCGCGTACTCGTACGCGGCACGGGCGATACCGAGCGCTTGCGCGCCAACCGACGGGCGGGTGGCTTCGAAGGTGGCCATGGCCGGCTGCTTCTCGCCGCTGTGACCGCGCTCGCGGGCACGAGCCAGCTTGGCGTCGAGCTTCTCTTTACCGCCGAGCAGACAGTTACCGGGAATGCGAACGTCGTCGAGCACGACTTCGGCGGTGTGCGATGCACGGATGCCGTGCTTGAGATACTTCTGACCCTGGCTCAGGCCCTTGGTGTTCGGCGGGACGATGAAGCTCGCCTGGCCACGGCCCTTCAGGTCAGGCTCGACCGCGGCGACAACAACGTGGATGTTGGCGATGCCGCCGTTGGTGATCCATGCCTTGGTGCCATTGAGCACCCACTCGTCATTGGCCTGGTCGTACACGGCCCGGGTGCGCAGCGATGAAACGTCGCTCCCTGCATCGGGCTCACTCACGCAGAACGCGCCGAGCTTCACATCGTCGGCGTCGCCGTAGCACTGTGGGATCCATTCGAAGACCTGCTCGGGCGTTCCATTGCCGGCGATACCCGCCGCAGCGAGGGCCGAGCCCATGATCGCCATGCCGATGCCGGCGTCGCCCCAGAACATCTCCTCGATCGCAACTGGCAAGGTAAGGCCGGTGTTGTCGCCCATTGCGTTCATCAAGAAGTCGGTGCTGTACAGACCAATCTTCGCGGCCTCCTGCACGACCGGCCACGGGAATTCCTCGCGCTCGTCCCATTCGTGCGCGACCGGGCGGATCACGCCTTCGGCGAAGTCGTGCACCCACTTCTGGATCTGCAGTTGGTCTTCGTTGAGGGTGAGGGAGAAATCAGCCATCCGCACAAGTTACCAGTGGGTAACCTTGGAGCGCAACCTCTCGGGTGACGGCGCGCAATCACCGACATGTTTGAATCCGCTCATGGTCATTCGTACGTCACAGAGCTCACCAGGTCGGCACGCAAAAGGCGTTGCGACGGTGCTTGCTGCATGCCTGCTGATCGCTGCCTGCTCGAGCAGCACCTCAACGTCGCAGAACAGCGCGAGCCCCTCGGGCTCCGCGCCGGCCTCCGCGCCGGATACAACGTCCGACGTCGCGACGGCCGACACTGCGCTCAGTTCCCCTGACGCCGCCACGGCCGTTGCGATCGCGAACGAACTCGCTGCCACCAAGCCCGGTTGCGACCCGCTCGACACACGCCAGTGCCTGCTTCCGTTCCCGAGCAACAATTTCACCAAGGCCGACACTGCCAGCGACACCGGGGTGCGCGTCAACTTCCCGGCCGACGCATCGCTTGCCAACACGGCTGGGGTAGCCATCGACTTCACCGAGTGGAACCGCAACGATGGCTTCAGCCCGAACAGCACGCTGCTCACCTTCGTGCCGGGTCTCGATCCCACAGCGTCGAAGCTGCCATCGTGGACCGATCTCGAGTCCTCGATGCGCGCCGACGCCTCCGTCGTGCTGATCGACGCCACCTCGAGCACACGCGTTCCGCTGTGGGCGGAACCCGATGCCAAGGCCGGCACCAACGGCGACCGTCTGCTCGTGATCCATCCCGCTGTCGCCCTACAGGAGGGCCATCACTACGTCGCGGCGCTGCGCAACATGAAGAATGCGTCAGGCTCGACCATCGAACCTGCAGCCGTGTTTCGCGCGTATCGCGATCGCATCGCCAGCGCGGCGCTCGAGGCGCGCCGTATCGACATGGAGAAGACCTTCGGTGAGCTCGCTGCAGCCAAGGTCGCGCGTAGTGACCTGTTCGTTGCGTGGGACTTCACTGTGGCGAGCCAACGCAACGTCAGCGAACGCATGCTCAGCATCCGCGATCAAGCGCTCGTCGCACTTGGTGACAAGGCGCCAGCTTTCACGGTGACCGAGGTGAAGACCGGCACCGACGACAACATCGCCAAGCAAATCGTCGGCACGTTCACTGTGCCGAACTTCTTGACCAACGACGCCAGCCCCGGCAACCGCTTCAACTACGCCGCAAAGGACGCCACCAATCCTGACGCCCTGCCATCGCAGAATGGAACAGTCCAAGTTGGTTTCCGTTGCAACATCTCCAACGCGACAGTTGCCGCAACCACGCCGGCACATCTGGTGGTGTACGGGCACGGTCTGCTCAGCAGTAACGGCGAGATCAACGCCGGCAATGTCCGCGACTTTGCGAACGAATCCAACGTTGTCTTCTGCGCCACCAACTGGGCCGGCATGAGCGAGGATGACATTGCCAACGCGGTGGATGCGCTCGGCAACGTCAGTCTGTTCCCCACCGTGGCCGATCGCCTACAGCAGGGCGTGCTCAACCAGATCTTCCTCGGCCGATTGATGACTCGTGCCAATGGACTCTCCACCGTTGCCGATCTGAAACGGCCCGATGGCAGCCCGATGATCGACACCACGCATCTTGACTATGACGGCAATAGTCAGGGCGGCATCATGGGCATCATGCTTGCCGCGGTGTCGCCCGACATCGAACGTGCCACGCTCGGTGTCACCGGCATGAACTACAGCCTGCTCCTGCCGCGCAGCGTCGACTTCGCCAAGTACGAGGCAATCTTCAAGCCGGCCTACACCAACGATCTCGACCGGATGGTCATCACGAGCGTGTTGCAGATGTTGTGGGACCGTGGTGAGGGCGGTGGATACGTGCAGCACCTCGTGGCGAACCCATATCCCAATACGAAGGCCAAGACCGTGCTCTTCGACGTCGCCTTCGGAGACTGGCAGGTGAGCGAACTCTCGGCGATGGTCGCGGCTCGCACCATCGGACTTGCCATCAACAGACCAGTGACCGCGCAGGGCCGCAGTCGCGAGGTCACACCGGGCTGGGGACTCGAATCGTTGAAGTATCCGAGCACGGGCTCGGGCATCATCATCTGGGACAGCGGTAGCGATCCGATCCCACTCGAGGGCGTGCCGCCGACCACCGGGCGCGACCCGCACGAGGACCCGCGCGCCAATGCCAGCGTTCGCAAACAGAAGGCCGCCTTCCTGTTCGACGACACCCTCATCGATGTGTGCAATGCGAGTGCATGCACCGCCGCCAAACGCGACTAACGCACCCTCACAGGGATCTGCAGGAGGGCCGACGCAACCGTCTCGAGAATCAGGTTCGCGCCGGGTTTGTACACATGCACGCCATCCCACCGATAGGCGAGACTGTTCGCAATGGCATCGTCCTGACACCACTCGGTCGGCCCGGCCACGAACGTGACATGTGCCGGATCTGCCGCAGCCGCCTTGCGCAACAGATCGTTCACATGACCGGTACGCGAATCGTCGCCGCGTTCGGGCAGAGCCGGAACGCCGGCACCCTTCACATCTTTGGGTCGCATGCACGCCACTTCGAGCAGTGCAACGTGCGCACCAGCGCCCTTCAGCGCATCGATGCCCGTTTGTAGTTGCGACAGGTAATAGGCATCGGCCTCGGGCGTTGCAAAGACCAACTTCCGATCGGCGAGCTGCAGGTCGAACACGTCCCACGCACCGATCACCACGAGCGCAACCTCTGCCCGTGCCGCGGCTGCTGCGCTGCCCCACTTGCCCGCCCAGCCAACACAGTCGGCGAACGACCGCTTGAACGCGCGAGCCGAAATCGGTCGGCCGGTGTCGTACACCCCACAGCCTTCGACAGAACCATCGCTGATGGTAAACGTACTGCCGATACCTGCCGGCTTGTTGATTGCCAACGAGTGCGCTTGCGAATCGCCGACGATGGTGACGAGCCGTGGCAGGGTGGGTAGCGAGGTCGGCGGCGAGGTGGGCGGCAAGACCACGTTGCCTGCCACCGTCGTGGTGACCGCGGCACCGGGTACCGAAGAGCCAGGCGTAGTGGAGGATAACGACGAACTGACCGCAGGCACGCCGAAAGAAACATCGGGCCCACCTGCCGCAGGGTCGAAGTGATCAACCGATGCGTAGAACACGGCAAGGCTCGCAACCGCAACCGACATAGCAAGCACAACCGCGCTGGTGGTCCGCACCCGCCGCACCCGATCGCTTCCCATGGCTCCCCTTTGATCGCGCATCCAGCGCCGCAGCGCGCCCTGGCGTATGGGCGTCTCCACGTATCGGTAGCACACCTCCGACACCACGGCGGTGACAACGGTGCCGAGCACGAACTTGATGTAGCTCCCCGAGTGGTACACGTGCAGGAACACGAAGATTGGCCAGTGCCAGAGGTACAACCCATACGATCGGCGGCCGATCTCCACCAGCGGACGCCATCCGAGGATGGCGCGGAACCCGTGTGCATCGGGATGTACCACGACGGCAATGGTGATCATCGACAGGATCGACACCACGGCGAGCAACCACTGATATATGTAGCCCTCGGTGAGCACCGCCACGCTCATGATGCACACCAACAACGTGAGCGCGGCGGCGCCCAACGGATCGAGTCGTGTGCCGAACTTGCGCATCGGCCGGTTCGCCCGCCATGGCCGCCACACGAACGCGCAACTCGCGCCGAGCAGCAACCCACTCGCACGAGTGAGGGTGCTGAGGTACATGAAGTTGGTGCGATTGACCTGATGGCCGAACCACCAGATGGTGCCGCTCGGCGGCGTGTTCGCATGCAACACATACATCAGCACCATCAACGCGAATGAGGCGCACGCGAACGCGATTGCTCGGGGCCGCAAACGGCCAAGCCCGATGGCCATCGTGCCCACGAAGACGAGCGGCCAGATGAGATACCACTGCTCCTCGACCGCGAGCGACCACAGGTGGCGCAGCAGCGGCGGATCGACCGAAGCGAAGTACGGCGCCTTGCCCAGGATCTGACCCCAGTTGTTCACGTAGAAGATCGACCACGGGAGGTCGCGTTTGAGTGTGGACTGCTGCTCGGCGGTTCCGAAGAAGCTGGTCCAGAGCGACACCGCGATCAGCATCGTGAACAACGCGGGCAGCAACCGTCGGGCGCGGCGCAACCAGAACTGGCTGAGGCTCACGCGGTGACTCTGCTCACGTTCGTCGAGCAACAGCGAGGTGATGAGATACCCCGACACCACGAAGAAGACCTCGACGCCGAAGAACCCACCTGTCATCCACGAAAACCCCGCGTGATACAGGATCACCGCGATCACGCTGATGGCACGTAATCCATCGAGTCCGGGTTGGTAGCCCATCTTGTTCGAACGCGTCACGTCGAACTCGACCTCGCCAGAGGGCAGCCAGCGCTTGTCCAACTCGGCCAGTCGCCTGAGGGCGGGCGGATCAGCAGAGTGGTCGGTCATGCCGGACGTTTCCAACTCAAGATCGCCAGCCCCAGACCGCACAATGCCGCCGCCACCAGATACGGCGCCGGGATGCCCACGCGGTGAAACAGGAGGCCGGCCAGGACCGGGCCGAGCACCCGCGCCAAGGCGCTGCCGCTCTGCTGGAAGCCGAGCGCTTCACCACGTTGACGGGGCGCGACCCCTTCGGTGACCATCGCCGTGAAGTTTGGCGTGGTGAGACCCTGCCCGAACGTCAGCAAGACGAGCGCAGGCACCAACAACGCCCATTCCTTCGCGAACGCGAGCATGAACAGACCGAGCGCGTTGCAGGCCAGACCGAGCGACACCGAGCCGCGTACGCCGAGGCGCGCGCCCACGGGTCGGATGACACCGCCCTGTACAACCACCAAGAACACGCCGATGCACAGGAACACCACCGCGATGCCACTCTCGTTCAACGAGAAGCGCCGTTCGGCGAACAACGCAAATGTCGCCTCGAAGCCGCTGAACGCGGCGACAGCGATGAAGGCCACCGTCACCAGTCGCCAGAGTTCGGCCGAATGCACCGACTTCTCGGTGGCCTGACGCGGCGCCCGGTCGTGATGGGTCTCTGGCAAGCGCACGATGGCGACGCAGCCGTTGATGAAGGCAACAGCCCCCGCGATGTAGAAGGGCAGATGCGGACCGCGTAGCGCTGACAACGCACCGAGGGCCGGGCCGAACACGAAACCAACACCGAATGCTGCACCGAGAAGACCGAAGGCCCGCGGCCGATCGCGCGGTTCGACGATGTCGGCCACAGCACCTTGGGCAACGGAGACGCTGGCGCCTGAAGCACCATCGATGATGCGCCCGAGGAAGAGCACCCACAGCGCTCCGGCAGCGCCGGTGATCACACTGCCGACGGCGGTGCCGAACAACGACACCAGAATGACCGGCTTGCGACCGATACGGTCGCTGAGCCGGCCGAGAATCGGCGCGAAGACGAACTGTGCGAGCGAGAACGACGCGAAGAGCAACCCCACCGTGAGCGGGTTTGCACCGAAACGCTCGGCATAGCGACCGAGAATCGGGGCGACGATACCGAAACCAACAAGGTCGAGCGCGACCGTGGTCCAGATCACCCAGAACCCGCGCGGCAGCGGGGTTCGAGGGGCGGGGTCAGGCTTCGACACGGTGTTCAATCGTGCCACCTCCGGTGCCGCAATCCCAACACCCCCGGCCCGACTGCGAGGCGAATCGGCCGTCAACGCCTGACGGTTGTGCCCTGCTTGGTGGTCTCGACCAACCAACCATCGGCCTGTAACTGGGTCCGTAGCGCATCAGCCGCAGCAAAATCCTTTGCGGCGCGCGCTGCATCGAGCGCAGCGACGCTGGCCGCCACGTCGGCGGGGATGTCGCCCTCCGCCGTGAGCACCAAGCCGATCGCGACACACATCTCGTGCACGGCGGCGGCCAATGAGCCGGCAGCTGCGTCATCGCCCGCGTCGAGCGCGGCGTTGGCGCGGCGAACCGTGTCGAACAGCACTCCCATCGCGTTCGGTGTGTCGAGGTCGTCGTCCATGCGCGATCGGAACTGCGCCAGCACATCGGCGTCGGCTGGCACCGACGACTCCGCGAGCACCGTCGCAGTCCGCGCCGCGAACGAGTCGAGCCCTGCAAGCGCCTTTCCCGAGGCGTCGATGTTGTCTTGGCCGATACGCACCGGCCCGCGATAGTGCGTCTGCAACAGCAGCATGCGATAGGCGCGGGCGTCGTAGTGCTCGATGAGGTCGAGCAAGTTGGCGACGTTGCCGAGGCTCTTGGACATCTTCTCGCCCTCGGAGTCGACCACGAAACCGTTGTGCATCCAGTGGTTTGCGAACTGCTTACCCAACGCGACGGCCTGCGCACGTTCGTTCTCATGGTGCGGAAATTTCAGGTCCATGCCACCGCAGTGCAGATCGAAACCCTCGCCCAACAGATCGAGACTCATCACCACGCACTCGCTATGCCAGCCGGGCCGTCCATCACCCCACGGCGCAGGCCAGCTCGGCTCGCCCGGCTTGCTGATCTTCCACAGCGCGAAGTCCGCAGCGTTGCGTTTGTTGTCGGCTCCGTATACCTCGCGGTCGCCACCCCCGGCGAGCATGTCGTCGAGGTTCTGATTAACGAGCAGGCCGTAGTCGGGCACGGTCTCGACACTGAGGTACACACCATCCGCAGTCGCGTAGGCCTTGGCGAGATCGATGAGTTCGGCGATCATTGCGACCATCTCTGGCACGTATTCGGTGGCGTGCGGAACATCGGTCGGACGCTCTACGTTCAGCCCTGCCATGGCTTCGAACCACACCGCTTCGCAGCGGTTGGTGATGTCTTGCCACGGACGATCCTCACGCGCGGCACGTTCGATGATGCGGTCGTCGATGTCGGTGATGTTGCTCACGAGGCGCACGTCGATACCGGTCCAGGTGAGATAGCGACGTAGCACGTCGTAGACCAACGTGGCTCGTCCGTGGCCGAGGTGCGGCGGGCCATACACGGTGGGGCCGCACAGGTAGATGCTCAGCTTGCCGGACTCACGCATCGCGAGCGGTCGGACCGTCTGTGTAGCAGTGTCGTAGAGGCTCAGCATCACCCGACAGCGTAGGCGGCGCTCGCCACGACCTCACAGACGTTTAACGCAGCAACGGCGCCGATGACCAAGGTCGCCGGAGACTCGACGGCGAGGTCAGCGAGTTGGTCGATACGGCAGCGACCCACCACCTGCTCGCTGGTCGTGGCCCGGCGGATTGCTGCGACCGGTGTGTCGGGCGGCATGCCACCCGCCATCAGCGCGGCTGCGATCACGCCGCGCTCGGCAACGCCCATCAGCACCACGATGGTGCCGCCGGCTTGCGCCAAGGCAGCCCAGTTCACGGGATTCTCGCCATGTTGGCGGTGCCCGGTGACCACAGTGAACATCGCAGCCAACGAACGGTGCGTGACGGGAATGCCCGCAGCGGCGGGGGCGGCAACGGCAGAGGTGATGCCCGGCACGATGTCGCAGGCAATGCCCTCGGCTGCCAACGCAACCGCTTCCTCACCTCCACGACCGAACACGAACGGATCGCCGCCCTTGAGCCGCACCACGCGCCGACCCTCGTGAGCCAGGCGCACGAGCAGCACGTTGATGAGATCCTGAGCGATGCTCTGCCCAGGCCGCTTGCCGACATCGATGAGCTCGGCGCGCGGCGACACGAGTGCCAACACATCGCTACTGACGAGCGCGTCGTACACCACAACGTCGGCCTCGGCCAAGAGCCGCGCCGCTTTCAGCGTGAGCAGTTCGGCATCACCGGGGCCAGCGCCCACGAGCGACACCCGACCGAGCGGACGAACCGCTTCCGTACCCGTGACGGGTTCGGTCACGGCATCACCGATGTGATCATCGCTGCGCCGGCAGTGGAGTTGGTGGCTTCATCGATGAGGATCATGCGACCGCCGACAGGATTGTCGACATAGCGATCCGCAACGATGGGTTCGCTCAGCAACAGGCGCACGTGCCCGAGCGCATTGAGCGTGAGTTCGTGGGTGGGCTCTTGATCCAGCGATGCAAGATCGTGGTGATAGTCGATGGCGGTGACAGTAGCGCGTCCGGTGCGGCTGCCGTGCTTGAACCACCAACGGCTGCCCACCACGAGAGGCTGGTCAACCATCCAGCAGATGTCGGCCTCGACGGTCTCTCCCACGCTCGGGGCGACGCGCCCGGAATCGACCACGAGCACATCACCACGCGAGACATCGACCTTGCTGGACAACTCGATCACCACGGCATGACCCGTGTCAGCTGCATCGACTGACTTGCCAGCCCGATGCAACGCCGCGACCGTGCTGGTGGCACCGCCTGGCAACACAGTGACGGCATCACCAACGCCAAACCCGCCACCATTGACAACGCCGGCGTAGCCGCGGAAGTCGGCGTAGTCGCCGCCCTGGGGACGGATGACACGCTGCACGTGCAGGCGCCCACCGAGCTCTCGACGAGGATGTGCATCGAACTGCTCGAGCCACTCCAGTAGCGGCGGCCCCTCGTACCACGGGGTGTTCGCGGAAGGATCGACGACGTTGTCGCCGAGCAGTGCCGACATCGGGATAGCCACCACAGGAACCGGCGTCGGAAGCGCCTGCACGTACTCGCTGACTTCCTTCGCGATGCACTCGAACTCGGCTTCGTCCCAGTTGATGAGGTCCATCTTGTTCACCGCAACCACGATCGACTTCACGCCGAGCAGCGTCGCGATGAAGGCATGTCGACGGGTCTGTTCGAGCACTCCGTGTCGTGCATCGACGAGCACGATCGCGACATCGGCATTCGAGGCACCGGTCACCATGTTGCGCGTGTACTGCGCGTGCCCGGGCGTGTCGGCAACGATGAAGCTTCGCTCCGGTGTGGCGAAGTAGCGATGGGCAACGTCGATTGTGATGCCCTGTTCGCGCTCGGCGCGGAGGCCATCGGTGAGCAATGCGAGGTTGGTCTCACCATCGCCATAGCGGCGGCTGGCCTTGACCACGGCGGCCAATTGGTCTTCGAACACCGTCTTGGTGTCGTGCAGCAGTCGGCCAATGAGTGTGCTCTTGCCGTCGTCCACCGATCCGGCCGTAGCAATGCGCAGCGTGCCACGTTGGGCGATCGCAGTGTTGCTCATCAGAAATATCCCTCTCGCTTGCGGTCCTCCATGGCGGATTCGCTGAACGTGTCGTCGGCGCGGGTGGCCCCGCGTTCGGTGATGCGCGCCGCAGCCACTTCGGCAATCACGTCCCACACACTCGCCGCCGTGGACTCCACCGCGCCCGTGCTGCTTGCGTCGCCTACTGTGCGGTACCGCACCACGGCTTCGTACGGAACCTCGCCCGGTTCGACCACCACCGGCCCGCCGACCGACAACAGCATGCCGTCGCGTTCCACCACGGTGCGCGTGTGGGTGTAGTAGATGGTTGGAAGCGGCAGTTCGTGGGCAGCGATGTAGTTCCAGATATCGAGCTCGGTCCAGTTCGACAACGGGAACGCACGCAGGTGTTCGCCCTTGCGATGCGTGCGTTGAGCACGTCCCACGGCTCGGGTCGCTGTTGACGCGGATCCCAACGACCCTGGCGGTCGCGGAAGCTGAGGATGCGTTCCTTGGCGCGGGCCTTCACCTCGTCGCGCCGTCCGCCGCCGAAGGCCACGTCGAAACCGTGCTCGGCCATCGCATCGAGCAGTGTCACAGATTGCAGCCGGTTGCGGCTCGCCCGCGGGCCTGTGTCCTCGACAACGCGGCCACTGTCGATGGACTGCTGCACACTGGCGATCACCAGACGCGCATCGAGGTCGCGCACGAACCGATCGCGGTACTCGATGACCTCGTCGAAGTTGTGCCCCGTGTCCACGTGCATCACCGGGAACGGCAGGCGCGCGGGAGCGAACGCCAGCACTGCGAGGTGCAACAGCACCGCCGAGTCCTTGCCGCCGCTGAACAGCAGCACCGGGTTCTCGCACTCGGCTGCGACCTCGCGGATGATCGTGATCGCCTCATCGGTGAGCGCATCGAGGTGCGCAGATGCCCTCGGCGAGATTGCGTGAGTGGGAAGCGCAGAAGCACTCATACGTGCAACCCACATTCCGTCTTGGCGTTGCCTGCCCAGCGCCCGCCGCGCCGATCCTCTCCGGGCGCGACCGGGCGAGTGCACGGCCAACAGCCGATCGAGGGGTAGCCGCGCTCGGTGAGCGGATTCGCGGGCAGGTCGTGCAACTGGGCGTACAAAAACATGTCATCGTCGCTGAAACCCGCGAGCGGGTTGATCTTCACCACACTGCGGCTGATGTCGAAGCTCACGATCGGCGTGTTTGCACGGGTTAGACCATCGACCCGGCGAACCCCGGTGATCCACACCGCCTTGCCACTGATGGCGCGATTGAGCGGCTCGACCTTGCGAATGGCGCAGCACCCTTCGACATCGCTCTTCCACAGGTTGTCTGGTTGCACGTGGGGCAGCGGGTGCACAACGCGCAGGTTGAGATCGAGCCGCTTGTGAGTTGGCCGACCAACCACTTCGTTTCGGCGAAGAGATACTGCGTATCGAGCAGCACGATGTCGATTCCAGGAACCGCCGTGGCTGCGACATGGACGAGCACGGAGTCCTCGAAGCTCGCCGGCACCACCAGCTCGGTGGTGCCGTACGTGTTAGCCGCCCAACGCAGCGTATCGCCCGGATGCCCCGCCTCGAGTGTGGCTGGGAACATTGTCAACGACATGTCGAATGTTCTATCACGAATCACGACAAAACTGATCGGGTTTAGGTGAATTACACCGTGGTAGCTTCACACCATGGCGTTCAGCTATCCGGTCTTTCTCGATCTGTCGGGCATCAGGGTACTGCTCGTGGGCGGTGGCCTGATCGCATTCCGCAAGGCGGGCGGCCTGGCCGCAGCCGGCGCGCACATCACCGTGGTCGCCCCCGAGGTACGCGACGACCTCGTCGCACTCGCTGCCGAGGTGGAACGTCGGCCGTACCGACTGGGCGAATCAGCCGATTACCAACTCGTGATGACGGCCACCAGCGATGCGGCCGTCAACGCCCAGGTGGCCGCCGACGCACGTGGCGCCGGTGTGTGGGTGAACAGTGCCGACGATCCCACGAATTGTTCGTTCATCCTCCCAGCCGTCGCGCGTCGCGGGCTCGTCACGATGGCCATCAGCACCGGTGGCGCCAGTCCCGCGCTCGCGAGTCGCCTGCGTACCGACATCGCCGCCCGCGAACTCACGCCGTTGGTGGAGGCCGCTGCGGTGGAGTTGTCGCGCCAACGCAACGAAATCAAAGCTGCCGGCGCCAGCACCGAGGACATCGACTGGACCGACCGGGTCACGCAGGCCCTGAACGGCGATCCGGGTCGATAACAGTCGGACTCAAGCGCGGCTGGGTCGGTAGCCTTGCTGGCCTATGACCACGATTCCGGACAAGCCATCGCTCGATGGCATCGAGGCCCGTTGGAGCCAGCAGTGGGATGCCGATGGCACCTACCGCTTCGACCGCACTGCCACCCGGGATCAGGTATTCGCCATCGACACGCCGCCGCCGACGGTGAGCGGCTCGCTGCACATCGGCCACGTGTTCAGCTACACCCACACCGACACCATCGCTCGCTATCAGCGCATGACCGGCAAGAGCGTGTTCTACCCCATTGGTTGGGACGACAACGGCCTGGCCACGGAACGACGCGTGCAGAACTACTTCGGTGTCCGCTGCGACCCCACTGTTGCGTATCAGGCGGGCTTCGAGCCGCCGTTCCGTGGCGACCCGCCGAAGGATCACCAGGCCATCGCGATCTCACGTCCCAATTTCATCGAACTCTGCGAGGAACTCACCGCGCATGACGAGCAGATCTTCGAAGATGTGCTCCGTCGCCTCGGTCTGTCGTACGACTGGTCGCTGCTCTACACAACCATCGACGATCACTCGCGTCGGGCGAGCCAGCGCGCCTTTTTGCGCAACCTGCAGCGCGGCGAGGCCTATACGCACGACGCGCCCACCCTGTGGGACGTGGACTACAAGACCGCGGTCGCGCAGGCGGAAATGGAAGACCGCGAGACTCCCGGGGCCCACCACCACATTGCGTTCCATCGCACCGATGGCGGCGGCGACATCATCATCGACACCACCCGACCCGAGTTGCTGCCGGCATGCGTCGCACTCGTTGCGCATCCTTCCGATGAGCGCTATCAGGCGCTATTCGGCACGGTCACGGTCACGACCCCGTTGTTCGGTGTCGAGGTGCCGGTGCTCGCACACCCGCTCGCCGACCCTGACAAGGGCACCGGCATCGCGATGATCTGCACGTTCGGTGACACCACCGACGTCACGTGGTGGCGCGAACTCGACCTGCCCACGCGAGCCGTTGTCGGTCGCGATGGACGGTTCATCAGCGACACCGCGTGGATCACCGACCCAACCGGCAACGAGAACTACACGCAGCTCGTCGGCCGCAGCACCAAACAGGCCCACAAGCAGACGGTCGAGATGCTGCGCGAGTCGGGCGAACTGATCGGCGAGCCACGTCCGATCATGCACCCGGTGAAGTTCTACGAGCGCGGTGACCGCCCGCTCGAGATCGTGTCGAGTCGCCAGTGGTACATCCGCAACGGCGGACGCGAGGCCGACCTGCGCTCGGCGCTCGTGGCCCGCGGTGGCGAAATCACCTGGCATCCGCCGCACATGCAGCACCGTTACACCAACTGGGTCGAGGGCCTCAACGGCGATTGGTTGATCAGCCGTCAACGCTTCTTCGGCGTGCCGGTGCCGGTGTGGTACGCCCTCGACACCGAGGGCAACCCCAACTACGACCAGCCGTTGGTCCCGCCCGAGTCGCGACTACCGGTGGATCCCTCCACCGATTGTCCTGATGGTTACACCAACGATCAGCGCAATCTGCCCGGCGGGTTCATGGGTGACCCCGACGTGATGGACACCTGGGCCACGTCGTCGCTCACGCCCGAGATCGCCGGCCGCTGGGAAGACGACCCCGATCTGTTCGCACGCGTCTACCCGATGGACATGCGCCCGCAGGCCCACGACATCATTCGTACCTGGCTGTTCGCCAGCGTCGTTCGCGCCCACTGGGAACACGCAACGGCGCCGTGGCGCAATGCGGCCATCAGCGGCTGGATCCTCGATCCCGATCGCAAGAAGATGTCGAAGTCGAAAGGCAACGTGGTCACGCCGACAGCGCTACTCGATCAATACAGCACCGACGCCGTCCGTTACTGGTCCGCGTCGGCTCGCCCCGGCGTGGACACTGCGATGACCGAGGACCAGATGAAGGTCGGTCGCAAACTGGCGATGAAGTTGCTCAACGTGAGCAAGTTCGTGCTCACCTTCGGCACGCCGGCCGCCGATGCCGCTGCAACCGATCCTGTTGATACCTCGATGCTCGCCAAGCTCGCCGCGGTCGTCAGCGAATGCAGCACTGCATTCGACGGATTCGACTATGCCCGCTCGCTCGAACGGACAGAAGCCTTCTTCTGGTGGTTCTGCGATGATTACGTCGAACTGGTCAAGAGCCGCGCCTACGGCACCCACGGGGAGGCGGCCGCTGCCAGCGCGCGATCATCTCTGCGCACAGCGCTCAGTGCGATCCAGCGTCTGTTCGCGCCGTTCATCCCGTTCACCACAGAAGAAGTGTGGAACTGGTGGCAGATCGGCTCGATCCATCGCGCATCGTGGCCAGCCGTCGCCGAACTGGCGCAGGGCACCCACACGGCAGGCGACCCCGTCCTTCTCGACGTGGTCTGCGAGGTCATGGCCCTGGTTCGTCGCGCCAAGACCGAGGCCAAAGTGAGCCAACGCGCCAGCGTGGAACGGTTGGTCGTCACTGCGCCTGCCAGCCTCCAGAGCGCGATCGTTGCCGGCCGATCCGACATCAGTGATGCCGGCTCGGTCGTCGAGTTCGTGATCGAGACGGCCACCGAAATGGGTTGCATCATCACTCTGGGCGAAACTTTGCCGTCTGTTTGACCACACATCGCGTGCCCGTGACATTGGCGCTGGCATGATGGGCCCACAACCAAGAACAACGGTGTTGCCCTCCAGCCGCTCCTCAGTCCCGCTGTCCCGCCCGACGGAGCTTGGCCACGGGTAACACCTACCGGCTTACGCCGTCGTCTGTCGACCACACTTCCCGCCGAGGTCGCCAGGGGGCGGCGTTTGTCGTTCTCACTTTGTGCAACGACTCACGCAACATCACATCGTCGGTCGGGGTACGCCGTCGTGGCGATCCATCACGACAACATTCGGCGCCGGGGATGGAGCAGCGAGACGCCCATCGAGAAAGGCCTGCAGCACGAGTAGGCGCCACGCTCGACGGACCTCGTCGATGCGACCCGGCTGCGTGGGAACACGCACTCGATACAGAATTCGATCGTCGCGTATGTCCATCACCCCAACGGACTTGGGCTCACCAACCAGCATCGCTGCAACGTCTCTATCCGCCACCAACGTCGCGCAGAGATCGGCTACCACCAGGGTGAGATCGGCAATGTTCGTACTGCGCGCCACCTCGATGTCGAGCGGACCGGTTGCCGACTTGGATGCATTGCCGACACGCAACACGTTGCCGTGCGGTACGTACCAGACTGTGCCGTCGCCGTCTCGTACCCTGGCAGTGCGCAAGGTTACTCGCTCGACGGTGCCCCGGGCATGTCCGAGGTCGACCTCGTCGCCCGCGCCGAACTGATCGTCTGCCAGCACAAAGAAACCAGCGATGACATCGCGGATGAGCATCTGCGCGCCGAAACCAATAGCACCACCAATGACAGTTGCAACTGCAACAAACGCGCCGATGTTTATGCCGAGCTGGCTGATTACGGTGATGACCGCTGTGGACCAGATGATGCCGATCAGTGCTGCCCGCAGCGACGTGCTGAGCGCTTGGCGACGTGCCTCAGCGCGCGGGTCGTTGTCAGATGTGGTGCGGTCGAAGATGCGAATCATGACGCGACCAACAAGTTTGCGGATCAGCACCGTCGCAAGCAAGGACAGCAGCAGCACGATGAGAATACGAAGCGGTGTGAGCAGGTGCCATCTCTCGAGGTTCTGTACCCACTCCGGTTGAGAACTCTCCGCGAACATCGGTATGAGGCTACTCGCAACCGCGCGCACGGGCGGGGGAGGCCGCTTACCCAACGCTGCGAGCGAGCGGTAACCTTGCAACTCCATGGGCATTCGGGCATCGAAGAAGACGCGTGTGGCGTTGGCGCCTTCTGAGCACCGTACGGCCGCGCAGTATGTCGTTCTCACGCTCAACATCATCATCATCACCGCCTGTTTCCTCGGGGCCGGTCTGCTGGTCTTCGGGCAGAGCGTGGTGAACAGTATGCAAAAGACCAGTCGCATCGACGCCCCCACGTCAACCTTGGCCGCCGTCGCGATCTCCACGCCGAAATCGTCCAACGAACAGAGCACGACCACAACCGCGGCGTTCCCTGACGCCGACCCTAAGGCACAGAACTTCCTCATCACCGGCGCCGACAACGGTGCATGTGTATCGCCAGATTCCCCGTACTACGCGGCGTTCGGTGACCGCAGCGGGTTGGGAGCTCGCAGCGACACGATCATGGTCATGCGCGTCGATCCGGTCACCAGCCGCGCCGCTATCTTGTCGTTTCCACGAGATCTGTGGGTCAAGATCGACGGAAGCAATGGATACAGCCGCATCAACAGTGCGTACAGCAAGAACAATCCGCAGAAGCTGATCAACACCATCTACAGCAACTTCGGCATCGCCATCCAGCACTACATCCAGATCGACTTCTGTGCGTTCAAGTCTCTGGTCGATTCTGTCGGCGGTGTCTCGGTGCCCTTCGAGTTCTCGGCCCGCGATGCACACACACGTCTCGATGTACCAACGGCGGGCTGTTTCAACTTTACTGGCGAGTCCGGTCTCGCCTACGTGCGCAGTCGTCACTACGAGTACCTTGATCCGAAGTCCAACACGTGGAAAGAAGATCCGGCCAGCGATTATGGTCGCATCTCGCGCCAGCAGGACTTCCTGCGCCGCACCATCTCCAAGGTGCTGTCGCAGGGCACCTTCAATATCTCCAGAGCACGCACGCTCATCGATGTGGCCCAGAAGTACGTCGTCGTCGATCCCGATCTGACCATTGCCAAAGAACTCGAGTTCGCCGGTGTACTCAAGACCCTCAACCCCGACGCCCTGCAGACCTACCAAGTGGAGGGTCTGGGCAAGATGATCAACGGCAACGCGGTCATCGAGCCTCACCTCGATGGCGACAACATGAAGGCGATCCTGTCGATCTTTCGAGGGCAGGCGCAACTCGCCGCGGCACCTGACCAGGTCTTCGAATCGACCACCACCAGCGTGCCCCGCACCACCACGACCACCTCGTCGGCGCCACCGACCACGGTCGCGTTCGGGCCGCCCATGACGACGAGTCCGGCCACGAGCCCGGTCACGACGACGACGACCACATCGACGACCACATCGACCACCACGTCGGTCCCCACCGGCACGACCCTGCCCACGTCGGGGGCCACCGAGATCGTCAAGGGCATCGTGCCGCCCAAAGGCGTAACCTGCCCCTAGGTCTTGGCGTACACAGGTTCGCCTCCGCCGCGGCCAACCGTCACATCGGGGTGCCCAGAATCTCGCGAGGGGGCCCACTAGCGTCGTAGCGCCATGTCGAATCACGTTGATCAGCCCAGCCACCGTCACACGGCGGCGCAGCGGCTCATCCTGGTGATCAACTGCCTGCTCGTGCTCGGCTGCTTCGTGGGTGCCACGGTGCTCGTCTTGGGCCAACGCTTCGTGAACGGTCAGCAGAAGTCGCAGCCGGTGGTGAACCTCGCCAAGGCCGACATTGCCAAACTCGGTCCGACCGAGACCTTCCCCAACGCCGATCCAAAGGCGATGAACTTTCTCATCACGGGTGCCGACAACAATGCCTGCGTCGATCCCAACTCGCCGTTCGCCGGGGCGTTCGGCGACCGCACAGCGGCGGGGCAGCGCAGCGACACGATCATGATCATGCGGGTCGATCCATCCACCAGCCAGGCCGCCGTGCTCTCCTTTCCGCGTGATCTGTGGGTGCGTATTCACGGTTCTGACAGTGACAACCGCATCAATGCGGCGTACGTGAAGAACAACCCGACCACATTGATCCAGACCATTTACGACAACTTCGGTGTCGGTATCGACCACTTCATCCAGGTCGACTTCTGCGCCTTCAAGACCCTCGTCGATGCCGTCGGCGGCGTCTCGGTGCCGTTCGAGTTCCCCGCTCGCGATGTGCACACCGGCCTGAACGTCCCAACCGCCGGCTGCTTCAGGCTCACTGGCGACCACGCCCTTGCCTACGTGCGCTCGCGGCACTACGAGTACCTCGACCCCAAGACCGGCGCCTTGGTGGAGGACGGTTACGCCGACCTCGGGCGCATCTCGCGCCAACAGGACTTCCTGCGCCGCGTGGTGGCCAAGGCGTTGAGTACCGGCGTCTACACGCCGTCAGTCGCACGCGGCCTCATCCAGACCGCACAGAAGTATGTCGTCACCGACCCTGACCTCACCCTGCAGAAGATGTTGCAGTTCGCAGGCGTGATCAAGAACCTCGATCAGACCAATCTGCGCACCTATCAGATCGAGGTCAAACGCGACACTCGCAGCGGCAACGACGTGCTCATTCCCCGAATGACCGGCAACAACATGAAGGCGATCCTTGCTGTCTTCAAAGGCGCCGCACCCCTGCTGGAGGCACCCGGCCTGGGGGCAGTGACCGCAGCCACCAATCCGCCACCGAGCAGCACGACTTCCAAGGCGACATCAAGCTCGGCGGCCGACACCATGCCCGCCGATCAGCCTGCCGGGGGCGACGGCGCGCAGGAAAACGTGAAGGGCATCGTCCCTCCCAGAGACGTACGCTGCTGATCAGCGTTGTTGCAGCGTGACGCCGGGGGCAGCAGCCAGCCGATCGGCCTCCGCAGCACCTCTGACGGGGTCGATCGGCAGCACCATGTCGAGAAATGCCCAGATTGCCTGCGTTTGCAACAACAGGCCCTCACGCCACGGACGCAGGCCCGGACCGGAGGCATCGGCAGCCGTGGACTCGAGGTACTCCAACACGATGGCCGGAAGATCGGGAATCTGATGGGCGAGTTCGGCGTAGAGGCCCATGTCGCTGGCCGCCTGATGCGCTGCATCAGCGAGGTCCATACGCCACACCGGTTCACCCGGCAGCAACGCCCACGGACGGTCAGCATCACTCGCGGGCGGAGTGGCCGTATCGAGTTCGGCCACGACCAGCAACGTGGGCGCGTGCACCCGGCCGAGTGCCGCGTCGCTCATCGTGCGCGTATAGGCCTGCAAGCCGACCACCGCGCCGATTCGATCGTCTGATGGCACGCCGCGTGCGCCCGCGACAGCTGCCAGGGCTGTGTACGCCCCGTACGAATGACCGACTGCGGCGATCCTTGCCTGATCGATGGCAGCGAGCAGACCGTCGGGAAGACCAGTGCTGTGCCCGGCTCCGGCAAGCATCGAGTCGAGTAGGAAGCCGGCATCGCCGACACGATTCATCTCGTTGGTTCGATCATCGACATTCGTACCGAGCAACCAATCGGCCAATGCGTCGCCGGGATGGTCGGCCGACACCACCACGGCGCCGCGCGCTGCAAGCGCCTCGGACAGCAACGAGTAGGCAAACCGCATGCCCGTGCGACCGTGAGAAAAGAGCACCAACGGGAAGGTGCCCGCTGCAACCGCAGGTTCGTGACGGGCGCCAGCCGATTCGAAAGCAACGCCGGGCAACAGTTCGTACGTGGCCAGCGCCTCGGCGCGGATCGTCGCCGGATACCAGATGTCGACGCCCAGCGTTCGATTGTCGCGGGCCGCATCGACCAGCAACGTGGACCGCCGCCCGACGGGATGGACCTGAGGTTCGAGCGACGGTGCCGCGCTGAGCGTCTTCACGTGATGATCCTACGACCCGCGCGCAAGCCCCTGTCCCTCGGGCGCGCTGCGCGCCACCCGCCAGCGCGAGCCGCGCCCGAGCGGACGGAACTCATTTGCGGGCTGCAGGCTGTTCTGCCACGATCCCTCCATGCACGTTCGACGAGCCACGCTCGACGACATCGACACGATTCGTTCGTTGCGCCTGCAGGCGCTCACCGACAGCCCCGATGCGTTCGGTTCGACGTACGCACGCGAACTCGCCCGGTCCGACGACGACTGGCGACGATGGATCGAGCCGAATCCCACGTACCTCTTGGATGACGCAACCGGTGAGGCGGTGGGCATCGTTGCCGCAACACGCGACGAAGAGGACCAGACAACCACAATGCTCATGGCCTTGTGGATCCGTCCTGCGTCACGCGGTTCGGGGGGTGGCGACCTGCTCGTGAACGCGGTGCTGCATTGGGCCACCGTGAACCAATCGACATCTGTGCAGCTCTGCGTGATCGACGGCAATGGCCCAGCGCAACGACTCTATGAACGCCACGGTTTCGTGGTGACGGGGCACGAGAAGCGTCGCGATCGCGACGCTTGCGCCGAACTCGAAATGACCAGACCCATGCAGTGACGCACCTCAGTCATCGAGTAGCTGCGCCAGCACCTCGGCTACATCGCTCGGACCTGCGACACATGCACACTTCGCGCCGATCGCCGACGCCAACTTCTCTGCCTCATCGGAGTCACCCTCCGGGGCAATGATCAGCAACTCCTCGAGTGCGCCGGCCGCAGCGAGCACATCGCCCTCGACAGTGGAACGGCAGTCCGAAAGCAACACCGCGATGCGTCGACCGGCACGCGAACGACCGAGCTGCAGTTGTGCCGTACGAAGCACACCGGCCAGATCGGTGGTACCGAAACCGCGCAGGGTAAGCACATCGTTGACTACCTGATCGCTGGCCTTGTGCACGTCCTGTGACTTGGCAACGATGATGTCCTTCCCGAATGCGAGTACGCTGTAGTCGGCCGGTGCCCGCCATGCCACAGCAGCAGCTGCAACGGCCGAGGTGGCCAACGGCTTGCCGCCCATCGATCCGCTGCGATCCACCATCAGACATAGCGCCGTGCCCGGCTTCACCCACCCACGCACTCGTAGGCGCTGAGGATCGATGGCCCCACCGGATGCCCGGGCCTCGGCGATGGCTTCGAGGCTTGCATCGACATCGAGATCCCCACCGTCGGGTCGATAGGGCTGTTCGACGAGCTTGCCAATGCCACGGGGTCGCACCGGCCCACGACGACTCACGTCGAGGAACAATCGCCCTGCGAGACGCCGGGCGAGTTCGCGCAGCTTCGGATCGGTAGCCGAGGTGAGATCGGCGAGCATCGCCATCGTGTCGTCAGGGTCTTCGCGCAGACCCTCCTCGATCGCAGTCTCGTCGAGTTCGCCGACCTCGGGAGATACCTGCTCGAAGCGCGGATTGCGTGCCAGATCGCGACGCGACATCGTCTTGCGCGCGCTCTCGCTGACGGCCGCATCGGCCTGCTCGCCCTCTTTGGTTACAGGGAGGGGGTTGCCCCCGTCGGGGCGTGGGCTTTTCCCCCGCCGTCACCGCCGGCAGGCTCGCCCGGTGCGTCTGGTGGCACAAAAACGGCCTTCCACAGTTCGGCGATGATGTCTTCGCTTGTGCGCGTGCCGCCCTCGCGCACTCGCACTCGGCCCGATAAGGCAACGATTGCAGCATCGAGACCGACGTCGGCGTCGGTTGGATCGACACCGCGCAACTGGGCCAGCGATGCTGCAACGGCGCTTGCATCGATGGCACCGCGCACCGACGAACCCACGCGGAGTTCGGGATGGCTACGAGTACGGCGCACCACTTCCACGGCCTTGTCGATCCAGGCTTGGGGCACGCCATCGCCGACACCTGTTGTTGCAAGTGCACGGACCACGATGGCTGATTCTTCGCTGGCGCTTTGATACGACACCGCAAGACGACACACCCGGTCATACACCGCGCCGCTGATGCGTGCCGTGCCGATGGCATCGAACGGGTTCATTGCCGCAACGAGGCGGAAGCCTGGCGACGCGGCGACGCTCCCGAGGCGGGGCACGTGCAGTTCGCGCTCGCTCATCACGGTGATGAGCACGTTGAGCGTCTCCTCGGGAATGCGGTTGATCTCCTCGACGTACAGCAACGCACCTTCGCGCATCGCGCTGATGAGGGGGCCATCGACGAACACATCGGGGTCGTAGCCATCGGTGAGTACCCGCGCTGGATCGAAGTGACCCACCAGACGCGCCGGGGTGAGTTCAGCGTTGCCCTCGACGAATTCGAAGCCGAGGCTGAGTTCTCGCGCGACAGCGCGCAACAACGTACTCTTACCGGTTCCCGGAGGCCCTTCGAGCAGAACATGACGATCTGCGTCGAGCGCCGCCAGGACCAGTTCGACTTCGCGTTGACGTCCGACGACATGCGCACCGAGGCGGTGCAGGAGTGCGCGATCGATCATGCGTAGATGATGACCCCGCGGATGTTCTCGCCATCGCGCATGGCCCGGTAGCCCTCGTTGATTTCATCGAGGGTGTAGCGCTTGGTGATGAGCTCGTCGAGCTTGAGTTGACCGTCGCGGTACATGCCGAGCAGACGGGGGATATCGGCGCGGGGATTGAGCGAACCGAAAATGGTGCCCTTGATCTCCTTGTTCCACATCGCCAGTTCGAACAGGTTGACCGACGACTCGGTCTGGGACATCGGCGCCACGGCTGTGACCACGATGGTGCTGCCCTTGCCGGCCAATGCAGCGCCCAGCGCCATCATGTCGCCGTACATCACGCCGGGGGTCATGATGACCTTGTCGGCCATCTGCCCCCACGTGAGTTCGCCCACTGCAGGCATGGCTTCCTCCATGGAGGCGAATGTGTGCGTGGCACCGAACTCCATGGCCTTCTCGCGCTTGAACTCCACGGGATCGATGGCGATGACGCGACGCGCGCCCGACATCTTGGCGCCCTGCACGGCGTTGATGCCGATGCCGCCAATGCCGACGACGACCACGGTGTCTCCGGGCACGATGCCGGCGCGGTTGGCCGCGGAACCCCAACCGGTGGCGACGCCACAGCTGACCAGTGCGACGCACTCGAGCGGATAATCGGACTCGACCTTGATGAGCGAATTCTCGGCAACACAGGCGAACTCGCTGAACGAGCCGACCTTGGCCATCAGCGTGACCGGCTTCCCGTTGATGAAGTGACGGTGTGTGCCATCGGTGATCATGCCGCCGACGAACGTGCCGGCACCCGCGTCGCACAGATTCTGACGACCGGTGGAGCAGTAACGGCAACGACCACAGCTCGGCACGAAGCTGGCCGACACGTGATCACCAATGGCGACGCTGGTGACACCGGGACCGACCTCGACCACGATGCCGGCACCCTCGTGACCACCAATGACGGGAAAGAAATCCTCGATGCCCATCAGCGGCCAGTACTCGGCTGGCGGCACCATGTCGCCAGTGACGAGATGTTCGTCGCTGTGGCACAGGCCCGCGGCTTTCCAATTGACCAGCACCTCACCAGCCTTGGGCGGATCGATGTCGATCTCTTCGATCTTCCATTCCTGATTGACACCCCATAGAACGGCTGCGCGTGACTTCATGACCTACCCCCGAAATTGTCGATTGTGAAAATGTATCGTCCAACCCGCGCCGGGCAGGAGTCAGTCGTACTTGAGTACGCCACGAATGTTGGTGCCCTCGCGCATCGCGGCATACCCGTCGTTCACATCTTCGAGCGGGTATTCGGCGGTGACGAGGCCATCGAGGTCGACGAGGCCGTCGCGGTATAGACCGATGAGCTTGGGGATGTCGGCGCGCGGATTGCCCGAACCGAACAGCGACCCGACCACCTGCTTTTCCATCAGGGTGAGATCGAGCAGGCTCATCGACGCGCTGTATTCCATGGCCGGGTGGATGTTGGTGATGACCACACGGCCGCGCTTGGCGGTGAGTGCCAGTGCCTCGCCAATGACCTCGCCCGAGCCGACACCCATGGTCATGATGACCTTGTTCGCCATCGTGCCCCAGGTGAGTTCCTGAATGAGCGGCATCGCCTCGGCCATACTCGCCGCGGTGTGCGTGGCACCGAACTCCATTGCCTTCTCGCGCTTGAACTCGACCGGATCGATGGCGATGATTCGCTTCGCGCCCGCAAGGCGTGCGCCTTGGATCGCATTCGAGCCGATGCCACCAGCACCGACCACGGCCACGGTGTCGCCGGCCTTGACTTCAGCGGCATAGACCGCGCTGCCCCAACCCGTGACGACGCCACAGCCCAGCAGGCAGGCACGATCGAGCGGCACATCATTGTCGATCTTGATGCAGCTCGCCTCGTTCACCACGGTGTGATGGGCGAACGTACCGAGCATGCACATGAGACCGAGATCGGCACCGCGTGCATGGTGGCGGCTGGTGCCGTCGGTGATCTGCAGGCCGAGACCCATCAGCGCGCCGAGATCGCACAGGTTCTGGTGACCCGTGGAACAACTGGGGCAACGACCACAGCTGGGAATGAACCCGAACACGACGTGATCGCCGGGCGCGAGCCAGCTGACGCCGGGACCCACTTCTTGCACGACGCCGGCGCCCTCGTGGCCACCAATGATGGGCAACGCGAACGGCAGGTCGCCGGTGACGAGATGCTCGTCGCTGTGGCACAGACCCGATGCAGCGAGCTTGACCAGCACCTCACCAGGGCCGGGCGGATCGAGTTCGATCTCTTCGACGATCCATGGTGTATTCGTTTCCCACAACACTGCTGCTTTGGTCTGCATGGTGACCCCCGGGTGATGAAATGATTCGGTTGTTGCGGCCGACGCTACCCCTCGGTCGAGAGGGTATTCGCATCGAATGGCGCATCGCCCACCATTCGCAGGATCTGTACCGCACGGGTCATCGCCACATAGAGCAGACGTGCGCCGCGGGCGGTGCCATCGAACACCTCTGCAGGGTTCACGACGACGACAGCGTCGAACTCGAGGCCCTTCACGGCCTCGGCAGTGAACATCGGGATGTGTAAACGCTGAAGATCTTGGACGCGTTCGACGGCTTCGAGGCCATGGGTCGCAAGCGCTGCTGCGATCGCTGCATGCAGGCGCGCCGGAGCAACGACCCCAGTGAGCACATGGCGATGACGGGCGGCCTGCACCTCCTCGGCAACTGCGTCGGCGAGGGTGGCCGTCGCGGCGACGCGCATGGTGGGTTCCTCGCCCTCCATCCGCACGCTGCGGCTCGCCACAGTGTCGACTTCGGTGAACGGCAACAGCAGATTCGCAACGGTGAGTACCGGCTCGGGGACGCGATAGCCAATCGTGAGGTGGGCGACGTCGTAGTCGGTGGCGCCGAGGTATTTCGCGACCACAGGCCACTGCTGCTGACCCGCCGGTGTGGTGGACTGCGCCAGGTCACCGAGAATGGTGAAGGACCCGCCTGGACCACGGCGACCGATGACACGCAACGCAACTGCCGAGTGATCCTGGGCTTCGTCGACGACAACGTGACCGAAGGTGAACGGTGCACCATTGAGCAACGAGTGCGTCTCGTCGAGTAACAGCTGATCGGCAGCGGTCCAGGGTCGCTTCTTCGTGCCCGGACGGCCACCCAAGAGGAGAAACATCTGCTCATCGGCAGAGAGGATGCCAGCGGCAGCGGCGGCCAATACCGACTCGATACTGAGCAAGCGCTGCAGCACGGTCTTGGGCTGTTGCACCGGCCATGCGGTGGCCAGCGCCTCGCGCAGCACCGTGGCCTTCGACCATGCGTCGTCTTTGTCGGTACGACGCATCAGTTCCTGCTGCGCGATGGCCTTCAGCGCGTCGCGACGCCTGTTCAGAGGGCGCGTGACGGCCATCCCGCCAAGCGCGACACCAACCCACCGCGCGAACTCCTCGGGTTCGATCACGAACGTTCGCGCGCCCATCGGTACACGGAGGGCCTCAACCGGAAGGCGAATGCCGCCGAGCACGGCGCGCTGCAGAACATCAAGCATGCGCGGATCGCCCTTGAGGCGGGCGAGTTCCACCGTGTCGGTGCCTTCGACATCGACACGAGGCACACAAAGATCGACCACAGTTCGTTGTTGAACGCTCCGTTCGCCGAGCGATGGCAAGACATTGCCGATGTAGTCGAGGAACACCTTGTTGGGACCCACCACCAATACCCCATCGCGTGCCAGTTGGCGCCGGTGTTCGAACAGTAGGTATGCGGCACGGTGCAGACCGACCGCGGTCTTACCGGTGCCGGGCCCGCCCTGCACGATGAGCGCCTGCGCCATCGGGGCACGAATGACGACGTCCTGCTCAGCCTGGATGGTGGCCACGATCTCGCGCATCGCACCGGTTCGCGCGGCGCCGATCTCGGCGAGCACGGGATCAGGAATGCCCGTAGCTGCGCCCGCAGTATCGGGGTCATCGAGCTGTTCGTCGAGGTATGCGGAGATGATGCCGTCAGCGAGCGTGAACCGGCGCCGGTGTTTGAGCCCCAACGGGTCGACCGACGTGGCACGGTAGAACGGCGCGGCGATGGGTGCTCGCCAGTCGATGACGACCGGATCGTGATCATCGTCTTCGATGTGGCGACGGCCGATGTACCACCGGTCATCGTCTTCGTCGATCCGTCCGAAGAAATCACCGGCCCCCGGCGTGCGCAGGTCTTGGAGTGCCTCGGCCACGGTGACTTCGATGTACTCCTTGGTGATGTCGTCGGCGGAGCCCTCGGGATCGACGCGCTCGAACGCGTCGATCATCCGGTCTCTGCAGGCGCGTGCGTAACCCAGCTGTGCGCGCTCGACTTCGAGCTCGGGAAAAGGAGAGACGTCTGACATGGCGACCGCAGGGGGAGAGGCGATGATAGTCGCGATCAGTTGGGGCACTGCCGCGAGTTTCCCGCCGCGAGTTTCCCCACAGTGTTTGGTGGCAGAATCCAACGATGAAGAAATCACGATTCGTCGTCGCGATCCTGCTCCTGTCGCTGGGGGCCGGTGCCTGCTCCAGTTCGAGCAAGGGGGCCACGACACCTGCCACAATTGCCGAGATCGCCGGCGTGCAGTCGTTCACCGGCCTCACCCGCAACCATGTCGACACCGCCGTGAGCTACCCCCAGTCCCCTCCGGTGGGTGGCGACCATTCATCGGTGTGGCAGAACTGCGGCGTGTACGACACACTGGTCAAGAACGAAAACGCCGTGCATTCGCTGGAGCACGGCGCTGTGTGGTTGGCCTACCGGCCCGACCTTCCCGCTGCTCAGGTCGAGGTCATCCGCAAGCTCGCCAAGAACCAGACACACGTGCTCGTCACGCCCTACGAAGGTCTCAAGGAGGCCGTGGTCGCGTCCGCGTGGGGCAAGCAGCTTCGGTTCGACTCGGTGGATGATCCGCGGCTTGCCCAGTTCGTGAGCACCTATCAGGAGGGTCCGCAGACCCCCGAACTGGGTGTCACGTGTAGCGGTGCATTGGGCAATCCAATCCAATGAGCCGACGGTCAGCAGTCGGAGATCGTTCGGATGACCCAGATGTTGGCGAAGCGCGGCGCCACGCCGTAGCGTTCGCAGTAATACACCGGCAGCTCGCAGGAGGCTCTGATGGACGAGACAATACTGGTCGACACACAACATGCAGAGACCTCATCGGCTACGGCTGAGCACGACGACTTGGTGCTCGAGGAATTGCTCGTCGAGGAGATCTCCATCGACGGTATGTGCGGCGTCTACTGACCATGAAGTCTGCTGGCATGTCCGACGTGAGCGTGCTCGATGCTGGGCTGCCCGATGCTGGGCTGCCCGATGCTGGGCTTTTCGGCGTTGCTCTGGAGCTCAACGCACAGGTGGCCCTGCGACCCGAGCCCTTCGGCGCACTTGCCTATCACTACGGCAACCGCCGACTCGTGTTCTTGAAGCACCTCGACATGGTCACCGTTGCCAAGAACCTGTCGCTGCATCCCACGCTTGCCGCCACCTTGCGGGCCTGCGACATCGCCCCGAGCCGTTGGCCCAGCTTTGCCACGGCCTTTCAATCACTGCTGTCATCGGAGATCGTTCGTGAGCGTTGAATCACTCGTCCAACAGCTGAAGGGTGGCCTCGACGCGCCCATCTGCCTGACGTGGGAACTCACCTACGCGTGCAACCTGCAATGCGTGCACTGCCTGTCGTCGAGCGGGCAGCGCGACCCACGCGAGCTCACCACGGCCGAAGCAAAAGCGGTACTCGACGAGCTGCACGATCTGCAGGTGTTCTACATCAACGTCGGCGGTGGCGAGCCGATGGTTCGTCGCGACTTCTTCGAACTGCTCGAGTACTCCATCGGCAAGGGCATCGGGGTGAAGTTCTCGACCAACGGTGCGTTCATCGACGCCGAGAAGGCTCAACGCCTCGCAGCAATGGACTACCTCGACATCCAGATCAGCCTCGACGGCACCGATGCCATCACCAACGACGCCGTTCGCGGTCCGGGGAGCTACGCCCTCGCACGCCGCGCGATGGACAATCTGGCCGCGGCGAACTTCGGTCCATTCAAGATCAGCGTTGTCGTCACCCGCCACAACGTGGACCAGCTCGACGAGTTCAAGGCATTGGCCGATTCGTATGGCGCACAGTTGCGCATCACGCGGCTGCGTCCCAGTGGCCGCGGCGCCGACTCGTGGCACGACCTGCACCCCAACAATGCCCAGCAGCGCCAGATCTACAACTGGCTGATGGCCCATGGCGACAACGTGCTCACGGGCGATTCGTTCTTCCACCTCAACGCCCTCGGCGATCCACTACCGGGCTTGAACATGTGTGGCGCCGGGCGGGTGGTGTGCCTCATCGATCCCATCGGCGACGTATATGCGTGCCCGTTCGTGATCCACGATGAGTTCAAGGCCGGTTCGGTTCGCGATGACGGCGGCTTTGCGAAGGTCTGGAAGCAGAGTCCACTGTTCCTTGAGTTGCGCGAGCCGCAGTCGGCCGGCGCGTGCACGAGTTGCGGCAGCTACGACGCGTGTCAGGGTGGGTGCATGGCCGCCAAGTTCTTCACCGGCCTCCCGCTCGACGGCCCCGATCCCGAGTGCGTCACCGGGCACGGCGAAGCCTTGTTGCAGGGTGTGAACACAGGACTCAACCCGAAGCCGGCGATGGATCACAGCAAGCCAGTCCCCGTGGCGCTGAGTGCTGCGCGAAAACTCAGCGTTGTGAGTTGATCGTTCCCGCGCTGGCCCCTGCCGCCTATGTGATCGGCATGTTCCCCAGCGCGGCGATGGTGGCCCGTTCGCGAGGCGTCGATATCACGGCCCAGGGTTCAGGGAACCCGGGTGCGTCGAACGTGAGCCGGGTGCTCGGCTGGAAGTTCGGCGTGCTGGTCTTCGCGCTCGATGGTGCAAAGGGAGCAATCACCGCTGGGGCCGGCTGGGCGATCGACGGACGGCCAACCGCATACATCTGCGTGGCCGCCGCAGCACTTGGGCACATGTTCCCCGTGATGCGCCGATTCGGCAGCAATCGTTTCGTCGGCGGCAAGGGTGTCGCCACGGTCGGCGGGGCGATGTTCGTCCTTGAACCCATCGTGTCGTCGGTGTTACTCGTGGTGTGGTTCGCCGTGAGCCGGCTCACCAAGAAGGCATCGCTCGCCTCCATTGTGATCGTGCCGCTGTTGCCGCTCGGTGCAGCCCTGTTGGGTACACCAGGTTGGGAGATCGGCGCGATGATCGCGCTCGGCGCGTTGGTGATGGTGAAGCACACCTCGAACATCAAACGGCTGATCAGGCGCGAAGAGCTCTCTCTCGGCAAGAATCACTAGGTCATGCAACTCCTCGACCCGATCCAACTCGGACCGCGCAACGCCCCCAATCGCGTGATGTTCGGTCCGCACGTGACCAATCTCGGCGACGATGCACGCTCGCTCCCCGAGCGCTGGGTTCGCTATCACGCCCGGCGCGCCGAGGGCGGCTGCGGCATCGTGGTTGCGGAGGGCGCCAGCGTTCACGCCAGCGACTGGCCGTACGAACGCGCACCACTCGCCACCGAGTGCGGCGATGGCTGGTCCCGATTGTCAGCAGCGTGTCACGACCAAGGTGCGCTACTCATTGCGTCGCTCGATCACGCGGGCGGTCAGGGTTCGTCGGCTTACAACCAGCGCGAGCTCTGGGCGCCGTCGCGCGTTCCTGAGGTGAACAGTCGTGAAGTGCCCAAGTGGATGGAGGCCGACGACATTGCTGCGGTCGTTGCCGGCTTCGGAACAGCGGCGCGACTCGCAGCTGAGGCAAACTGCGATGGCGTCGAGATCAATGCCGGTCAGCACAGCTTGATCCGCCAATTCCTCTCGGGCCTCACCAACCAGCGTGGCGACGAATGGGGCACCGATCGGCTGCTCCTCGCGCGCCAAGTCATCGCGGCTGCCCGCCTCGGCCTCGGAGCGGATCGCGTGTTGGGCCTACGGCTGTCGTGCGACGAGCTCGCACCGTGGGCCGGTATCACTCCCGAGATGGCGCCGGCCATCGCCGCAGATCTGGCTGCACTCGGGCTGGACTACATCGTGGTGGTACGCGGTGCCATTTTCAGCATCGAAAAGACGCGGCCCGACTTCCACGAGCCCACCGGTTTCAACATCGGCCTGTGCCGCGAGGTCCGCTCCGCGGTGCACGCGCACAGCCCATCAACAGCGGTATTCCTGCAGGGTTCCGTGATCGACTGGGCCCAGGCCGAGTGGGCCATCGGCGACGGCGTGTGCGACGGCGTGGAAATGACTCGCGCCCAGATCGCCGATCCGTCGCTTGTCGCCAAGTTGGCCAACAGTGACGCTGCACAGATCAGGCCGTGCATACGGTGCAACCAGACCTGTCAGGTGCGCGATGCGCGCAACCCCATCGTCACCTGCGTGGGTGAGCCAACGAGCGGTCGCGAGACCGAGGATCCCGACTGGACGACACCTTCCCGACACCACCGCGATGTCCTCGTCGTCGGTGGCGGTCCGGCGGGTCTGGAGGCCGCGCGAGTCGCCGCCGAGCGCGGACATCACGTGCGCCTCGTCGAACGCGCGGCACAGCTCGGGGGCGTAGCGACAGTTGCGGGGCCAGGAGCAGCGTTGGTGCAATGGCTCGCTGCCGAATGCGATCGTCTCGGTGTCGTCGTCGAGTTGAACGCTCTGATCGATCCGGTCACTGCGCAGGGCGCGGCCACCACCGTCATCCAGGCCACCGGCTCGCAGCCCGGCATCCGCTCGTACGAGGTCGACTCCGATGCGATTGTGTTCGATGTGCTCGACATCCGTTCCGGGCGCGCAGCACTCCCCGCCGATGGCCCGGTTGTGCTTTTCGATCCTATCGGTGGGCCAATTGCGGTGTCGTTGGCCGAGGAGTTGGGCAGCCGCGCTGTGCTCATCACGCAAGACAACATTGCGGGCAACGAACTCAGCCGCACCGGCGATCTTGCACCCGCAAACGTGCGCCTCGCTCGGCAGGGCGTGAGCATCGAGCGGCGGTCGATCCTGCGATCGGTGCATGCCGCTCACGTGGTCGTCGAAGATCGCTTCACCGGCCTCCGCCGTGACATCGCGTGCGCGGCAATCGTCGACTGCGGGTTTCGCCTGCCCACCGATCCCCTGCCCGGTGTGCGTCTGAAGGCGGGCGATTGCGTGGCACCGCGCACCATCCACGAGGCCATTCTCGAAGGCCGTCGCGTCGCAATGGCCATCGATCGTTCCTGAGTTCTGATGCACTGAACGAAATTCACGCGCATGCGTGTGGCCGAGTCGGGCAGACTCTGCGCATGGGGGAACGCACCGGCGATGTTCTGATCGCGCACGAACTCCGCAAGACCTTCAAGAAGGTCGAGGCGGTGCGCGGAATCAGCATTTCTGTCGCGCCCGGCGAGCGGGTGGGCCTGCTCGGCCCCAACGGTGCCGGCAAGACCACCACCTTGCTCATGCTGCTCGGCGCGATCCTGCCCGACACGGGCACGGTGACCATCGTCGGTCTGCGCCTGCCGAGGCATCGTTCGAAGGCGATGGAGCGTGTCGGTTTTGCGGCGGGCTACCTACCCCTACCCGATCGGCTGAAGGTTCGTGAAGCACTCGGCGTCTTCGCCGGCTGGTATGGCGTGCGCAACGAGAAAGCAGCCGTCGCCGAGGCGCTCGAACGCTTCGAGATCACCCATCTCGCAGACCGACTGTGCAATGCGTTGAGCAGCGGACAACGAACGCTCGTGGGCATCGTCAAGGCAACTCTGCACAACCCTGCGCTGCTCGTGCTCGACGAACCAACGGCCTCGCTCGATCCAGATGTCGCGATGCGTGTGCGGCAGGGCCTCTTGCAGTTCTGTTCATCCACGGGCGCCGCGCTACTGATCACCAGCCACGACATGCGCGAGGTCGAGATGCTCACCGAGCGGGTGATCTTCCTCGCCAACGGTCAGGTGGTGGCGAACGACACCGCCGCGGCTATCGCTGCCACCTACGGTTACGACGACCTCGAAGGCGTGTTCATGCAACTCGCCGAGGAAGCCAGGCGCGCATGAGTCTGCATCGCATCCGTGTGGTGATCCGGCGTCACGCCTACGTGCTCTGGCGCGCGCCGCACCGATGGTTTGACATCGGCTTCTGGCCGCTGATGGACATCATCCTGTGGGGCAGCCTCGGCACCTATGTGGCGCGCACCAGCACGGGCGCGCATGCCTCGACGCCGTATCTCATCGCGGGCATCATGATGTTCCACATCTTGTTCCAGAGCCAGATCGCGGTGGGCACCGGATTCTTGGAAGAAACGTGGAGCCGCAACTTGCTGAACGTGCTCACCACTCCTGTCACCGAGTTCGAATACCTCGCGGGCACGGCCACGTTCGGTCTGGCCAAGGTTTCGTTCGCGTTACTCACCCTGTCGATCACGGCCTTCGGGTTCTTTCGTTTCGACCTCAGCTCGATCGGTTGGTCGATCATCCCGATCGCGGTCATCCTCACCATCGTCGGCTGGTCGGCGGGTATTGCCAACATCGGTATTGTGCTGCGCTTCGGCCAAGGTGCGGAGATCCTGATTTGGGGCAGCAACTTCATCCTGATGGCCCTCAGCGGCGTCTTCAATCCGGTTGATGCGCTGCCCGGCGCACTGCAACCGATCGCGCGCATCCTGCCAAGCACTCACGCCTTCAACGCGCTGCGCACTGTGCTCGATGGCAACCCGTTACCGCGGGGCGAAATCGTGAGCGGCGTGATCGGGGCGATCGTGATGCTGATCGGTGGCTTCGCGTTCACCGCGCGGATGTTGCATGTCTTCCGCCGCCGCGGCTTCGTGACCCGCTTCTCGTAGGGGCGCCATTCGCCGCAGAGTCACTCTCAGACGACGCTGCAATTCTGCGGCCGTTTCAACGCGGTCGCTCGAACTGCCCAGTAATCGCCTCGATGGCTTCCTGGCTGAGGCCGACCTCGCTCAGTACTTCGTGCCCGTGGTCGCCGAGAAACGGTGCGTGGCTTCGAACCGACGCAGGAGTGGCCGAGAACCTGACCGGCGGCGGAATCTGGCGGTACGAACCCGTGCGTGGGTGATGTACTACCGGCAGTTCAGCAACGAGATCGTCGAGCGTGCGCACTTCGGCGGCAGGAATATCGTGCTCGCTGCAGTACGCCAACCAGAACTCGGTGGTGCGGCTGGCGATGATTGGTTCGACGGCGGCGTACAACGCGCCGGCGTTGACCATTCGCGCGCGAGCCGTGAGCACCCTCGGATCGTCGACCAGATCGTGCCGGTTGCCCGCGCGAAACAGGTCGTTGTAGTTGTCGGTCGAGTACGGCAGCACGGCCATCCAACCGTTGCTGGTGGCCATCGGCCTGCGTTCGGGGGCGACAATGCGTTGGTAACCGGCAGGGCCAAGCGGCGGCACGGGAATTGCCGCGCTCCCGTGCTCCACCAGCGTGAACGACGTCACCGCATCGATCATCGGCACTTCCACGAACTGGCCCTCGCCAGTTCGCTCGCGGTGGAACAACGCGGCAAGCACCGCGTACACGAGCGTGAGTCCTGCCACCTTGTCGGCCACGAGTGTGGGCACCAGGGCCGGGGCGCCGCTCTGCAGGACGAAGGTGTCCGAGATGCCCGCACTCGCCTGAATCACGTCGTCGTACGCGGGACGATTGGCATAGGGTCCGTCCGACGGCCAGCCATGGGCCTGACACATCACGATGTCGGGCCGCGCGCCTCGGACCACGTCGTACCCTAGGCCCAGTCGCGCCAGCGGGCCGGGCCTCAGGTTGGTCACCAGCACGTCGCACGTGGCGGCGATACGCAAGAACGCGTCGCGGCCGGCGGGATCCTTCAGGTCGAGACATACGTTGCGTTTGTTGCGCAACAGGTTGAGTGAAACCCCTGACATCCCCGGTTCGGGTCCCGGGCCCATAATGCGGTTGGTATCGCCATGAGCCTCCTCGACACAGATGACGTCGGCGCCGAGATCGCCCAAGATCTGTGTTGCGAAAGGTCCCATAATCACCGAGGACAGGTCCAGCACTCGGACACCTGCGAGTGGGCCAAGCGCCACGTTGTCAGTCACCCCCCGAGTCTCGCGGACACGACGCTGAGGCACCAGTCCAGACACCCCGATGTGCGAGCATGCGCAGATGAGCGCAGAACTGTTCGACCTATCCGGCAAAGTCGCCATCGTCACCGGAGGCAGCCGTGGCCTCGGACGCGAGATGGTGCTCGCGTTTGCCGAGCACGGCGCCGACCTGGTCATCGCCAGCCGCAAGATCGAGAACTGCGAGGCGGTCGCCGAGGAGGTTCGTGCCATCGGCAGACGCGCCGTCGCTGTGGCCTACCACGCCGCATCGTGGCAAGCCGCCGACGAACTCGCCGAGTACGCGTACAACGAGTTCGGCCACGTCGACATTCTGGTGAACAACGCGGGCATGTCACCGCTGTACCCGTCGGTCGACGCCATCAGCGAGGACCTCTACGACAAGGTCATGGGCGTGAACCTGAAGGGCCCGTTCCGTCTGTCGGCTGTGGTGGGGACTGCGATGGCCAACGGTGACGGTGGTTCGATCATCTTCGTCTCCTCGATTGCATCGCACCGTCCGAGTCCCAACGAGTTGGTGTACGGCGCGGCGAAGGCCGGCGTCAACAACCTCACGCTCGGCCTCGCCCGAACGCTAGGTCCGAAGGTGCGTGTCAACTGCATCGTGCCCGGCCCATTCCTCACCGACATCAGCAAGGCATGGGATCTCGACGCGTTCGCCAAGAGCGCGACCACCGGCTTTGCGTTGCAGCGCGGTGGCGAACCCAACGAGGTGGTTGGCGCGGCGCTGTATTTCGCCAGCGCCGCCAGCAGCTATACGACGGGCGCCTTGTTGAACATCGACGGCGGCCCCCGCTGAGCGCCCGGTGATACTGTCCGCGACATGGGTAATCCGTCTGCGCTCGCGGTCGTCACCGGCGCGAGCCGGGGCATCGGCCTTTCGTTGTGCGAGCGGCTGGCAACCACGAGAACGGTGGTCGCGTTGGCCCGATCGATCGACGGCTTAGCCGACGTCTCTCGCCCCAACCCCGTCATCGCAATCTCGTGTGATGTGGCCGACCAGCGCTCCGTCGCCGACGCATGGGCGCAGATCCGCGCAGACGTCGGTGAACCCGACCTGCTGGTCAACAACGCCGGCATCTCCGACGCCGGGGGTCCGGTGTGGGAACAGGACCCCGACGACTGGTGGAGAGTGTTCGAGGTAAACCTTCGCGGTGCCTTCCTCGTGTCACGTGCCGCCCTTCCGGGGATGCTTGCCCTCGGCCACGGGCGCATCGTCAACATGGCATCGAACGCGGCCTTCTACCGTGTCTGGGACGGCCTCGACGGGTTCGACTACTCGGCCTATATGTCAAGCAAGGCTGCGCTCGTGCGGCTCACCGAGGTCATGGCAGGCGAGACGGAGGGCACCGGCATCGCCGTCCTCGCCGTGTCACCCGGAACCGTGAAGACGGACATGACAGCAAATGCCGACGCGTTCCGGGCCCTCTGGGATGACGAAGATATGTGGGTGTCTGCCGAGCCGATCGCCGACCTGGTCGCTGCGATCGCTGATGGAGAGTTGGACGCACTGACCGGTCGCTACGTCCACGCCGTCACCGACGACTGGCAGGATCTCGTCGCCCGCCACGCCGAGATCGCCGATCGCGACACCCACACCCTGCGAGTGCGCTGAGTACCCGAGCCTCGCCAGCAGTGCTACGCCAGCGCGATGGAGTTGTCGGCCAAACGTTGACCATAGACCCATGATCAGATAATCTGACTTCGTGCCCGAGATCACTGCCACCGAGGCGTCGCGAAGTTTTGCCGATCTCCTTGACGCCGTCGAGCACCGAGGCGAATCCTTCACCATTGTTCGTCGCGGCAAAGTAATCGCACAACTAGAGCCTGCCAAGGCAGCGTCAGGAGTTCTCGCAAAAGAGTTGCTCCGCCGGCACCGCGTCGATGCCGATTGGAGCGGCGAGGTGGCCGACCTTCGTTCGCAACTGGTGGCTAAGGAGCGGTTCTGACCTCGCTGTTGCTCGACACCAACGTGTTGATTGCCGCTGAACGGGGGGCGCTTGATCTCGATCGCCTCATCGCCGACGACGACCAGCCGGCGATCGCTGCAATCACGGTTGCCGAACTTGGCGTCGGAGTCGAACTCGCCTCGGGTCGTCGCCGCACGAATCGGCGCGCCTTCCTCGATGATGTTCTCGCAACACTCCCAGTCATCGACTACGGGCTCGATGTCGCCTCTGCACACACCGCCCTCCTCGTGGCGGTTCGCAAGGTGGGTCGCCCACGTGGCGCCCACGACCTCATCATCGCAGCAACGGCCCGGGCCACGAATCGCATCATCGTCACGTCCGATCGAGCAGGCTTCGTTGATCTTCCGGGCGTTTTCGTGCGAACGCCGGGCTCGGAAGCGTCGGAATAGTTGCGCGCGCAATAGTGTTGAAGAAATCATGATCATCACAATCCAGCGGCCCGGCGAGCGATTCGTCACCAACGTCGGTTGGCTGAACTCCAAGCACTCGTTCAATTTCGGTGAGCACTATTCGCCTCTCCACAACGGCCACAGTCTCTTGCTCGTGAACAACGACGACCTCGTTGCGCCAGCATCGGGCTTCGGCACGCACGGTCACCGCGACATGGAGATCGTCACCTGGGTGCTCAGCGGCACGCTCGAACACAAAGACAGCGAAGGCAACCATGGCGTGCTGTACCCCGGTCTGGCACAGCGCATGTCGGCGGGCACGGGCATCCGCCACAGCGAGATGAACCCCAGCCCCGACACGACAGTGCACTTCGTACAGATGTGGGCCCTGCCCGACACGCAGGGCGTGAAGCCCGGCTACGAGCAGCTCGACATCAATGCCGAACTGGCCAAAGGTGGCCTCGTGCCGATCGCCTCGGGCAAGGGCCACGATGCGGCTATTTCGATCCACCAGCGCAATGCCGTGTTGTGGGGCGCCCGGTTGAACGCCGGCCAAAGCGTCGCGCTGCCCGACGATCCGCACGTGCACGCATTCGTGGCGCTCGGGTCGGCAACTCTCGAAACCGGCACCCTGCTGGACACCGGAGCCGCCGCCCGCCTCACCGCGGCCGGCGCCGTGTCGATCACGGCCGGACCCGATGGCGCCGAGCTGCTCGTGTGGGCCACCGCCTGACAATCACGAGTGTACCCATGGTGACGTCGCAGCTGTGACCGACGACATACGCTGCCGTCATGGAAATGCACTTCGCAACGGTGTGGGAATCAATCGCCGACGAGATCGGTGACTCGACAGCCATCGTGCACGGCGCCACGCGCCGCACATGGACGCAGTACGACGACCGCGCGGCGCGCATGGCCGCAGCGTACGCAGACGCTGGCTTACAGACCGCCAGCAAGATCGGCCTGTATCTCTACAACTGCAACGAGTACCTCGAAGCGCAGTACGGCGGTTTCAAGATGCGCGGGGTGCCGGTCAATGTGAACTACCGCTATCTCGATGAAGAGTTGTGGTACCTCCTCGACAACAGCGATGCCGAGGCGTTGGTGTTCCATTCGTCGCTCGGTGATCGTGTCGCTCGCGTCCTCGCACGCCTGCCCAAGTTGAAGCTGCTCATCGAAGTCGACGACGGTGGCGCCGGCCAGGTACCCACCGCCCGTCGGTACGAGGAAGTCATTGCCAACCACGACCCCATGGCGCGCATCAACCGTGCCGAGGACGACATCTACATGCTGTACACCGGCGGCACTACCGGTATGCCCAAGGGCGTGATGTACGCGATGGGCGGGATGACCGGCGGGTTCGTGACCAGCGGCTTTCCTCTGCTCGGTGCCGTGCCGCCATCTGACGCAGCCGAGGTCGCGCCCATCGTCGGCGAGTCCGTCCGCAACGGCAAGCAGACCGTGAGCATCCCCAGTTGTCCGCTGATGCACGGAACGGGCCTGTGGCTCGGCGGATTCATCCCCCACCTCATGGGCGGCAACGTCGTCACCTTGCCGTCGCGTTCGCTCGACAGCGACGAGCTGCTCAGCACGTTGCAACACGAACACGCCACTGCGCTCGTGATCGTGGGCGACTCGTTCGCCAAGCCCATCGTGCGCGCCATCGACGCCGCCATCGAAGTGGGCACGCCCTACGACACGAGCAGTCTCCAGATGGTGATCTCGTCGGGCGTGATGTGGACCGCAGAGGTGAAGGAACAGATGCTCGACCGTATTCCCCAAGCCATCCTGCTCGACGCAATCGGCTCCACCGAAGGCAGCATGGGCACACAGATCTCCATGCGCGGCATGCCCATCGAGACCGCCAAGTTCAGTCAGATGCCCACCACCAAGGTGTTCACCGACGACGACCGCGAGGTCGTGCCGGGTTCGGGTGAGGTCGGATTGGTCGCGGCCGGCGGCAATGTCCCCCTCGGATATTTCAAGGACGCCGAAAAGTCCGAGCGCACCTTTCGCGTGATCAACGGAGCCCGGTATTCGTTCCCCGGCGACATGGCCACGGTGAACGCCGACGGCACCTTGGTGCTGTTGGGCCGCGGCAGCCAGGTCATCAATACCGCCGGCGAGAAGGTCTTCCCAGAAGAGGTGGAAGAAGCGGTGAAGCGCAGCGCCGGCGTTCTCGATTGCCTCGTGGTCGGCGTCGACGACGACAAGTTCGGGCAATCGGTCACCGCAGTGGCCTCGCTCGCAGAGGGCGCGACGGTGGATGAAGCCACCGTCATTGCGTCGGTGAAGTCCCAACTCGCGGGCTTCAAAGCCCCCAAGAGAGTCGTGTTCGTGACCGCCGTGCCCCGAGCTCCCAACGGCAAGGCGGACTACAAGACCGCCAAGCAATACGCCCTCGACGCGCTCGGGATGTCCTGACCCCCCGCCACCCCCGCCGCGCCCCCCTCTCGCGCAGATCGCTGCCCTCCCTCCAGGTGAAGTAGCGCTGTAGCGGGCCATGAGGGGCCCGTGGAGCGCTACTTCGCCGCCCAGCGTCGCGTCTGGCTCGCGGCCCCCGGCTCTAGCATGACCGGATGTTCGTCTGCGCCCACTGGGGTGCCGTAGGCGAGTTCGCAGCTTCTCGCCACGGCGCGCTCACCCGCTCGCAGGCTGCCGATTTAGGTCTCTCCCGAAAAGTCATCGGCCGGCTGAAGGACTCCGGGCATCTCGCAGAGCCCCTCCCGGGAGTGCTGGTGGTGGTCGGCGCTCCAGCGACCTGGGAGCAACGGCTTCGCGTCGCGACCCTCGGATCATCAGCGGCGGGTACGGCAGGCTTCCGGTCTGGTGCTGCGCTGAACCGACTCGATGGCTATCCCCGCATCCCCGTCGAGGTCATTGTGCCAACGTGGCGACAGGCACTGGTGGGTTCTGCACAACAGCATCGGGCGAGAGTCGAAGCGTGTGACATTGTCGAGGTCGACGGAATCACCTGCACCAACATCGCCCGCACACTCGCCGATCTCGGATCGGTTGACCCGGCGGAGAAGGTGCGCGTGGCGTTCGAATCGGCATGGCGGCGTGGTGTCAGTCTGATGTGGTTGCGCAGTACGGCCGAACGACTGCACCGACCCGGCCAGCGCGGAACCGGGGTGCTCCTGCATCTACTCGACGAGGCCGATCGCGCCAAACGACCCACCGAATCAGCGCTCGAGCTTCGGTTGGAGCAGTGTCTGATGGGTCTACCGGGACTTGTGCGCCAATACGAAGTATTCGACGAAACTGCAAGGTTCGTTGCGCGGGTTGACTTTGCCGTCCCCCACGTGAAGCTCGCGCTCGAAGCCCACAGCCGCCAGTTTCACTTTGGCAAGATTGCCGAACTCCACGACGAACTGCGTGAGCACGACCTCACGGCGCAGGGATGGGAAGTGCTGTACTTCGCCGACCGGCATCTGAAGTCGCCATCGGCCGTTCGTGCACGAGTCGACGCCGTCATCAGCCGACGCCAGAGAGATCTCCGGACGAAGTAGCGCTGCAGCGGGCCATGAGGGGCCTCAGGAGCGCTACTTCGGCGGATGGGGCCAGGCCGGGCGGGGGCGCGGGTCGGGTGGTGGCGGGCGTCAGTCGGCGGTGGTGAGCAGTTTGTCGCGCAGGAACTGCAGGACCCGCTGCACTGATGCCTCGTCGCGCTGCTCGGTGAGTACGGAGTGGTCGGTCTTCGATGTACTCGGCAGCTCGATGGCGATGAACGCGTCGCCGAGCAGTTCGCGCAGCGAATCGAATCGGGTGCCGACGAGTCTGTCGCCGGTGAAGCGCAGACCCAGCACCTGACACCCGGCGGCGGCACGCTGGGCAACCACCAGCGCATCGTCGGGTGACAGGTTGAGGTTCGCTCCGCGCGTCGCACCACCGAAAGCAAAGGGCATCGACGGCTGCGATAACACGGGTGCGACCATGATGTCGTCGACCATCATGCCGAGCGCGAAGCCACCGCTGAAGCACATACCAAGCGCACCCACACCAGGACCGCCGAGTTCGTTGTGCAGCGATCGCGCGAGCGCACGCAACCAGGCGATGATCGGCGACGTCTGGTTCATTGCCATCGTCGTGAACTCCTTGGCCACACAGACCTTGAGCATCGACTGCACCATGTAGCCGTTGCTGAATTGCCGGCCCGGTGTGCCCACCAAGGAGGGCATGACAACGGTGAAACCAGCCGCAACGACGTCGTTCGCGAAAGCGGTGACGGCGGGCGTGATGCCGGGGATCTCGTGCACCACGATGACCGCCGGCCCGCTGCCGCGCCGATACGTTTCGCGGGTGAAGCCCGCAGCCGTGAAGCTGCCGGGAACCCAACCCTCGAGCACACTTGCGGTGCTGTCAGCTGCATTTGTGGTCATGGAAGACTCCTCACTGCTTCGAGGGCGCGCTCGGCGAGCCCCTCGGCTCCGGCTTTCATCGGTGCAAGATCCAGGCGCTGGTCGCCCATCGCGCCGTGCAGATAGCGCGCATACACACCCTCGCTGATCACGGCCAGGCGCCAACACGAAAAGGCCACGTAGTAGCCGATGCCGCTGAGGTCTCGTCCGGTGCGCTGCGCATACCGCTCGAGCAACGCGCTATATCGCAGGAAACCTCCCGCCGGCGTTGGGTCGTTGGCGCGGAGTGCGCCACCGTCGTCACCATCGCTCCAATATACGCCGATGTAACCGACGTCGGCGAGCGGATCGCCCAAGGTGCACAGCTCCCAATCGAGCACCGCCGCAATGCGACCGCGCCCCACATCGACCATGCAGTTGCCGAAGCGATAATCGCCATGCGCGATCGACACTCCCTGTTGCGCGGGAATGCGCTCGCCGAGCCGTCGGGCAACCTCGTCGATCGCAGGGAGTTCGCGCGTCTTGCTGTTCTGCCATTGCGTGGACCACCGCTTGACCTGGCGTTCGATGTAGCCCTCGCGACGGGCCAGATCGCCAAGACCAACGGCATCGATGTCGACAGCGTGCAGGCCGGCGAGCACATCGATGAGGTGCTCGCTGGCTGACACGCGCAGGTGGCGCGGCAGCTCGCTTGCACGTTCGGCGCTGTTGAGCACGACGCCATCGACATGACCCATCACGTAGAACGGAGCATCGTTGACGGCTAGATCGGTGCACAGCCCCAGTGCCTTCGGAACCGGCACCGAGGTGTGACCAACGGCGGCAATGATGCGGTACTCGCGGGCCATGTCGTGGGCGGTGGCAAGCACGTGACCGAGCGGCGGCCTGCGCAGCACGAGCTTGCGCCCCTTCGCGTCGGTCACCAGGAACGTGAGGTTCGAACGGCCGCCGGCAATCAGCTCGACGGTAAATGGCGCAATGACATCGTCGATGTTCGCGACGAGCCACACGGCTACCTGTTCAAGGTTCAGTCCGTTCACGGAGCGACCGTAGCGCCCAGCGAACAACGAGCACTAGCCCGGTCGACCGACACCGAGAACTTTGCCCCAGTTCACCTGAGCGTACGAAACCACTGACCCAGTTTGCGGGGCGTGGATCATGGTTCCACCGCCCATGTAGATACCGACGTGGCTGATCGGTGAGTAGTAGAAGATGAGGTCGCCGGGCTGAGCATCCGCAGTAGCGACGTGTGGAATCGAGGCGTACTGTTGGCGTGACTGATGCGGGAGCGACACACCGGCTCGTCCCCACGCCCACGCCGTGATTCCCGAACAATCGAAGGCAACCCCGGGCTCCATGGCGGCGAATCGATACGGAACACCCAACTGGCTACGCGCGGCATTGACTGCGACGCCCGCTTGACCCGAGACCGGCACGTACGAGCCACCATCACCGGCGTTGGACCCAGGGTCGCTGCCCGAGTTCGCGTCGCCACCCGCACTCGCACCACCTCCGCCGCTGTCACCCGCGCCCGTACCCGAACCGTTGCTACCGGCGCTCGCCGCTGGCTTTTTTGCCGCCGCAACTTGCGCTGCGGCTGCTTGCTGGGACTTGAGTTGCCGTTCGAACTGACGCTGAGCCGCGGCGGCCTGACGCTGCTGTTCCTGCTCGACCAACACGCCCAACTTGGCTTTGGCAGAGGCGAGCTGATTCGTGGCATCGGCGGCGGCCTGATCAGCCGCGATTCGATTCTTCTCGGCGTTGGTGGCCAAGCCGGTGGCCTTCTTCTGCTTCTTCTCCAACACCTTTTGCTCTTGATCGAGCGCCTTCAGCAGCGACTCGTAGTCATCGGTGGTGGCCGCACCGGCGTTAACGGCTACTCGGGCAAGGTGATCGCGCTGCAGACCATCGTCGATCGCGGCAGGATCGGTGAACAGCGGACCCATGGCTCCGCTGCCGCCACCCATCACCTTTTGGACTGCGACCTGCGAGAGTTCGCCGGCAAGAGTGTTGAGCTCAGCCTGCTGCGCCGCAACCTTGGTCTGCGACACCGCAATCTCAGCGTCGAGCTGGGCCTTTTGATCGAGGGCTTGCGCACCCAACTCGGCGAACTGGGACGACTTCTGGTCGAGCGCATCGATCCGGGCGAGCACACGCTTCACCTCTGCCTGCTGATCAGAGACACCATCGGCGGACGCCGGCTGCAGCGAGATCGCCCCGCCGAACAGCACGAGGGCCATTCCGATCGCTAGTCGAAGAGTTCGGGGGCGACGCATGATGGCTTAGACTCTATCAATTATTACGGTTGCGTTGCGAAACGGCGGAGAAACTATTCCCACTCGATCGTTCCGGGCGGTTTCGAGGTGATGTCGTAGACCACCCGGTTGATGCCCGCGACTTCGTTGATGATGCGACTGGCCATCCGCTCGAGCAAGTCGTACGGCAGCCGCGCCCAGTCGGCGGTCATCGCATCGTCGCTCGTGACGGCACGGATGATGATGGGGTGCGCATATGTGCGCTCGTCGCCCATCACCCCAACCGAACGGATATCGGCGAGCACTGCGAACGCCTGCCAGATCTCGCGTTCGAGCCCGGCAAGGCGGATCTCCTCGCGCACGATGAAGTCAGCCTCTTGCAGAATCGCAACGCGCTCGGGTGTGACCTCACCGATGATACGCACACCAAGACCGGGGCCGGGGAACGGCTGACGCCACACGATCTCATCGGGTAGACCGAGCTCGGACCCGAGCCGGCGAACTTCGTCCTTGAACAGGCTGCGCAGCGGCTCGACCAACTTCAGCGTCATGTCCTCGGGAAGGCCACCCACGTTGTGGTGGCTCTTGATCACCGAGGCCGTGCCATCGCTGCCACCGCTTTCGATGACGTCGGGGTACAGCGTTCCCTGCACCAGGAACAGCGCATCGGTGAGCCCGCCGGTGTTTTCTTCGAAGATCCGCACGAACAGTTCGCCGATGATCTTGCGCTTGGCCTCCGGTTCGACCACATCGCCAAGGCGCTCGAAGAAACGCTGCCCGGCGTTGACGTGGATCAATTCGATCCCCATGTTGCGCCGGAAGGTCTCGACCACTTGGTCGCTCTCACCCTTGCGCATCAACCCGGTATCGACGTACACACAGGTGAGCTGCGAGCCGATCGCACGATGCACCAAGGCAGCCGCCACCGCGGAGTCGACACCACCGGAGAGACCACAGATGACCCGGTGGCTCCCGACCTGCGCGCGCACTGCGGCGATCTGATCATCGATGACCGAGGACATCGTCCACGTGGGCTCGCAACCGGCGAGATCGTGCAGGAAGCGCTGGAGTACCTGCATCCCGAACGGCGTGTGCACGACCTCAGGGTGGAACTGCACACCCCAGATCTTGCGGTCGGCGCATTCCAGTGCGGCGACAGGAGCATCGGGCGTGGATGCCGTAACGATGAATCCGGCCGGCGCCTGCACGACGGCATCGAAGTGGCTCATCCATACGTCTTGCTCGGCGGGCAGTCCCGCGAGTAGCTGCGACGACGGATCGGTGATGGTGAGGCGCGCCCGCCCGTATTCGCCGCGCATGCCACGGCCGACCTCGCCACCGGCAAGCTGCTGCGCGATCAACTGCACGCCGTAACAGATACCCAAGATCGGAATGCCCAGGTCGTAAATGGCCGGGTCGAGCGATGGGGCACCGTCGACGTGCACGCTCTTGGGGCCACCCGACAAGATGATCGCCACCGGCTTGCGACGAGCGATCTCCTCGGCCGTGATGCGGTGCGGGACGATCTCGCTGTACACGTTGAGCTCGCGAACGCGGCGGGCGATGAGCTGCGCGTACTGAGCGCCAAAGTCAACGACGAATACGGTGTCGGTGTTGTCGGTCAAGGGGTTGAATCTAGCCCCCGCTGGGCGCAGCGAGCCAGTACGCGCGACGATGCATACATGCGTCGATGGTTCGTGCTCGTTCTCGCGGTGGTGGCGGTGCTCGCCCCGGCGCGCGCTTTTGCCAGCGTCCCGCCCAATTCAGGTGCCGGCAACGATCAGGCGGTGACCACGACATCGATCAACAACGATTTCCTCAACACCAAGCGTGATTTGTCAGAGTGCCTGAACAATTCGGTCGATCTCCCCGACTGCGGTATCGAACCGACCCAGGCCGGCGACCGTGGTGGAGCCCTGCAGTACGTCACGTTCGGTCTGCTCATCCTCGGTGTTGCATTCATCTTCTGGCGCGTGGCACGCGCGGTGAGGGCCCGAGACGCCGCCCTCAATGCCGGCCATCCGTAGCGCGGGCAGAACTCAGCCTCGGTGGTGAGCCAACAGGTCACTGCAGAACGCAGTGGTTCCGCTCACCAGCGCATGCTGTGCCTCCCACGGCACGAAGTGCCCGCAATCGCGGAGCAAGAACGGCCCGACATGATTGGCGAATACCGCGGCTGCCATACGGTCAAAGGCCGGATAGATCACGTGGTCGCTGGTGCCGTGCAGAATCAACGTACGAGTGTGATCGTTGCGGCCCCACAATGGCGGTTCGCTGCGCGCCACTGGATTGAAGGCACTCTCGTAACCGCCGAAGCTTGCCCGCAGCGACGCCGCGTCGGCGAAGGGTTCGCTGTGGAAGTCCACCTCGCCCGGTGCGGCAAACGCACCCGGGTGCGCCCAGAAGCGACTCGTGTAGAACGTGGCGATGTACCGCCGTCGTTGCTCGGGAGTGGACAGTTCATCCGCAAGCGCGTCAGGGTCGGTGCCTTGACGGATGAAGTAGTCGGCGGCCTCGCGCGGCGCGCGCGTGCCATTGATCGCCGCCATCTCTTGCTTCAGGTACGGCAACGGCGAGTTGAACAACACCATGCGGTCCACCCATTCAGGATGCCGCAGGGCAAGGTCTTGGATGATCGGACCACCCAGATCGCCGCCCACCAGCACCACTGATTCGTGCCCGAGGTGATCGTGCACGAGCGCGTACAAATCGCGTGCGTGCGAGGGCACATCGTGAAATCCGTCGGGGCCCAATTCGCTGGCACCGAAGCCGCGTAAGTCGGGCACGATCACCTCGAAGCCAGCCGCTGCCAATGGTGCGATCACCTTCCAGAAGATGCGCATCGTCTCCGGCCAACCATGCACGCAGAGCAGCGGCACTCCGCCGACGCCCTCCCGCACGAATGCCTGCTGAAACCCCCGCAGTGATGCCGTGTGGATCGCAAACTGCGCCGGGTCGATGGATGCATTGTTCGTCTCCATGTGCGAAGGGTACGCAGCCCGAGGGTCGCCGAACGCAGCAGGCACGGTTACCGTAGGGAATCGTGACCCCGGAAGAGTTTCGCAACAACGGCTACGCGCTCATCGATTGGATCACCGACTACATCGAGGGCGTCGAGCAGTACCCCGTCTCGAATCCGGCACTGCATCCAGGGGCCATCCGCGCTGCGCTGCCGTTGCACCCACCGATCTCGCTCGAGTCGTTCGACTCGGTGTTGCGCGATCTCGACACCGTGATCATGCCGGGCCTCACCCACTGGCAGCACCCATCGTTCTTCGCCTACTTTCCGAGCAACTCGTCGTACTCGTCGATCCTGGCCGAACTCGCCACTGCGGGACTCGGCGTGCAGGGCATGAGCTGGATCACCAGTCCGGCATGTACCGAGGTCGAGACGCTGATGCTCGACTGGATGCAGGAACTGCTCGGCCTGCCCGAGCGCTTCCGCACCGACTCCGAAGCGGGTGGAGGCGTCATCCACGGGTCCGCTTCCGAGGCCACGCTCGCGGCAATCCTGGCGGCACGGTGGCGCGCAACCGGCGGTAATGTCAACCTCGACGGCGACACCGGCAATCTTGTTGCATATACAACTACGCAGGCGCACAGCAGCATCGAGAAGGGCTTGCGAATCGCCGGTATCGGTATGGAACGCATGCGCATGGTGCCTGTCGACAACACGTTCGCAATGCGTGCCGACGAACTGCAGCGTATGGTCGAGGCCGATCTCTCTGCCGGTCTGACCCCGTTCTTCGTGTGTTCGTCGCACGGCACCACCAGTTCAACGGCCTTCGACCCAACGCCGGCAATCGCTGAGGTCTGCAGCGCCAGCGGATTGTGGCTGCACGTCGATGCTGCGATGAGCGGCATTGCTGCGCTCGTACCCGAGTACCGCTGGGTCAACGATGGACTCGAGTTCGCCGACAGTTATTGCACCAATCCCCACAAATGGATGGGCATCAACTTCGACTGCGACTTGTTCTGGACCGCCGATCGCACCGCCCTGCTCGGTGCCCTCAGCATCCTGCCTGAATACCTGCGATCGAAGGCCGCCGAAACAGGCGCAGCCATCGATTACCGCGATTGGCAGATTCCGCTCGGCCGGCGCTTCCGCTCGCTCAAGCTCTGGTTCGCGTTGCGCTGCGACGGCGTCGAGCCCGTGCGAGCGATGATCCTCGAGCACGTCCGGCTCACGCAGTTGCTCGCCGAGTGGGTGCAGACTGACGATCGCTTCGAGGTCGTGGCACCGCATCCGCTGAACCTGCTCTGCCTGCGGCTACGCGCCGGCGATGCTGCAACCGACGAACTCATCGAGCGGGCCAACGCCACCGGTTCGGCGCTGTTCACGCGCACAGTGCTCGATGGCGCAAGCTGTCTGCGTTTCTCCATCGGTGCGCGCTTGACCGAGCAACGCCACGTGGCCGCGGGCTGGAACCTGCTCCAATCGCTCGCATAGATCGGCTGTTGGTTGTCACCAGAATCTGCGCGCGGTCGGCCAACAGACCCCTCGTCGCGGTGAACGCTGAGCGTTGTGGATTCCGGGTTCCGCCTTCCTGGTAGCTCGCAAAATATCCGACCTGATGGTGCAGCACCGATGCGCCGCAATGGGTGGACTCTTCGGGGCGGCACTCTCGCTGCTGTCCGTCCCGGCGCTCTTGGATTTGGATGAGCGAACATATCAAAAGTTGACGTGTTCCCTCAGGCAGATTTCCGGGGAGGTGGGCAGATGCGACAGGGCATGGTGAGTTTGCCACGGCGGTGGGTACGGAGTGACCAAACCCCCGGACTGCAGACCGGCCGCAACGCGCCGCCCCGCAACGCGCCGCGTCAGCGCGCATAGAACCGGCGTTCTGCGCGGATGGGTGCTCCTGAAGTGTTGGTACGCACCACGGCCTCCTGCATTCTCCGACCACATTGAGCGTTCAGATTGCCGTCAGCGGGCAGAGGCAGATGACCGCCAGTGGGCAGTGAGAAGTGGCCGCTGGTTGGGCGCTGCTGCAATCCCTTGCGTAAAACACCGGAACCGAGGTTGCGCACGCGTCGCGACGCCGCTTGAATCACCTCACCGGCCGAGGCCGGTTCCACACCAGCGCCGACTCCGGTCGGCACCAACTGAGGGGGCACCATGTGGCGTTTCGCCCGTGTCCTCGTCGCAGTCACGAGTCTGTTGACTGTCTCACTCATTGCACGCACGGCGCATGCATCCGGCGGCAACGCGACCATTGACGTCGCGTACGTCCAACGAATGCTCTACGGCATGCCGCTCGGTGAGTTCTCCGCCAGAGCGCGCCTGCACGTCGGCCCCGACGGTATCTCGGGCAACGCGTGGTTCGATTGGAGCACCGACCTGTGCTCGGCGCCGTTCGTCGGGAGCACGGGTCGCACGTTTAATTTCACCGAGCCCTGCCGTCGACATGACTTCGGCTATCGCAATACCCGGCTCCTCGAGCGTCGCTATGGCGGCTCCGGCCAGTATTGGAACGGCATCAGCCGCCTGCACATCGACCGACAGTTGTTGGCAGACATGTCGGCGCACTGTGCGAACCGCTGGTTCTTAGAGCGGCCCTCGTGCTACTGGTGGGCCGTCACCTTCTACAGGGCGGTGCGCGTGGCAGGGGGACCGTAGACAACGCACAGCAACTCATAGAGCATCCGGGCGGTGGCACCCCAGATCGTCTCGTCGTCGAGCTCGAAGAAGTTCATCTGACGATCGAGCGGCGGGGTGCCCCACCACTCCTCGCGGTACGTATCCGCGTGTGCCAGTTCCACGAGCGGCACCCACAGAATACGCTCGACCTCGGTCGCGTCTGCGACCAGTTGTGGGGGCTGGTCCACGTGGCCCACCAACGGCACGATGTAGCTGCGGCTCACTACGGTGGAGAGGTGGCTGAGTTGCCCGCGCACTCGTACGTCCGTGGGCGACAGCGCGACCTCCTCGTGTGCCTCACGAATGGCCGCCTCGACAGCCGACTCGCCGGCCTCGATGCGACCCCCTGGAAAACTGATCTCACCTGCGTGATTGCGCAGATGTTGCGCCCGCTTGGTGAGCAGCACCTCGGCACCGCGAACTCCGTCGGCAAGCACTACCAAGACCGCCGATGGCCGCGCTCCGGGAAACGTGGGGGTCTCCGGTTGCCGACCGAGGTCGGCACGTTCGACCGCCTGAATCACGGCGTGGGTGGTGTGGGGCACATTGGCCGACCACGCAGCCGGACCACCGGGTCGCCACGTAACGGGACGCGGAATGGTCTGATCACCGCCTGAACGATGGCGCGGAGCTGACATCGTCAGCGGTCTAGGCCGAGGGAACCGATGGCACCCAACCGGAATCGATCAACTCGTGGAGCACATCGCCAAGGCCCGACTTCTTGAGGTCGGCCAACACCCGACCCGGAGTCTGCTCTCCGGTCTCCCACTCCTGCCAGGCGGCGAGCAGCTTGGTGAGGTCGGGGGCGGGGCGTTCGAACGACATATCCCCAAGGCTAGGCCCGCGAGCCCTCAACGGGCGGTTTGTCAGCCCTTACGTTTGCGGTACGCGTTCACGCCGCCACCGTACAAGCGGGCTGCAGCCCGGCCAGCGGACGCCGCCAAGCTGTCGTCGGACACAGCACTTGGAGCAGCCGACGCGGACGATGACGTGGTCGTCGACGCGTTCGGCTTCGACGCGTTCGGCTTCGGCGCAGTCGGCTTCGGCGCAGTCGACGATGACTGCGACTTGGCCGCTGCCTTAGCCAGCTTGGCCGCCTTGAACTGCTCGGCCTTGACAGCTTTTTCGGTGAAGTCGCTCTGCAGCCAGATGAACGCCAACGCAAAGGCCAAGAACAGCATGATGCCACGCGTCGCGTTGTCGATAGATGCAAATGGCTGCAATGCGGCGACCACCACCGCGATGATCACCACCCCATCGAGCGTGCGGTGCATACGCCGCCCGAAGATCTGGAACGCCGACAACGGACCCTTCGCACATGCCGTATTCAGCACCACCAGACCACCCATGAGCGTGGGAATCATGGGCGTTGTGCTTTGCAGGCCCTGCGAGACGAACGCAATGCCCAAGATGTATTCGGCGGCCTGATGCATCCAGAACGCACGCTTGCCCGAAGACGCCATGCGACCAAGCTACCGGCAACCAAGCAACCGGCCCAGTGCAATCGGCACAGTCGAGCACCTGAAAAAGGCAGCGGCCCCGGGAGTGAACCCGGGGCCGCTGTTTGGGGGGACACTCGATTGAACACCGAGGGTACCCACATGTATTCCCACCGAAGTGGTTACATCATGCCGCCCATACCGCCCATACCACCCATACCGCCACCGCCGCCGCCCGGCATGGCCAACTTCTTCTCGGGCTTGTCGGCAACGAGACATTCGGTGGTGAGTACGAGCGCTGCGATGGACGCTGCGTTCTGCAGTGCGGCGCGGGTGACTTTGGCCGGGTCGATGATGCCGGCCTTGACCAGGTCGACCATCTCTCCGGTCGCTGCGTTGAGACCCGTGCTGCCAGTGGCCGACTCGACCTGCTGGACCACAACGGCGCCCTGCATGCCTGCGTTGTCGGCAATCGTGGTGAGCGGCGCAATGAGCGACTCCCACACGATCTTGGCACCAGTAGCCTCGTCGCCCTCGAGCGCTTCGACAACTGCGGCAACGGCGGCACGTGAGCGCACGAGCGCAACACCACCACCGGCAACGACGCCTTCTTCGATGGCTGCGCGAGTTGCGGACACGGCATCTTCGATGCGGTGCTTTTTCTCTTTCAGCTCCACCTCGGTGGCGGCGCCGACCTTGATGACTGCAACGCCACCGGCCAACTTGGCCAGGCGCTCCTGCAGCTTCTCGCGGTCCCAATCGCTGTCGGTGTTATCGATCTCAGCCTTGATCTGATTGATCCGACCCTTGACATCCTCATGATCGCCGGCACCATCCACAATCGTGGTGTTGTCCTTGGTGATGATGATGCGCTTGGCCCGACCGAACAGATCGAGGGTCACGTTCTCGAGCTTGAGGCCGACCTCTTCACTGATGACCTGACCGCCGGTGAGCACGGCCATGTCCTGCAGCATCGCCTTGCGACGATCGCCGAAGCCGGGGGCCTTGACGGCTGAGGAGTTGAAGGTGCCACGGATCTTGTTGACGACGAGTGTGGCGAGTGCCTCACCCTCGATGTCTTCGGCAATGATGAGCAATGGACGACCGGTCTTCATAACGGCTTCGAGCGCAGGGAGCATGGTCTGCACCGAGCTGATCTTGCCGTTGTTGATGAGGATGTACGGATCGTCGAGCACGGCTTCTTGGCGCTCGGCGTCGGTGACGAAGTACGGCGAGAGGTAACCCTTGTCGAACTGCATGCCCTCGGTGAACTCGAGTTCGGTACCGAAGGTGTTGCTCTCTTCAACGGTGACCACGCCGTCCTTGCCAACCTTGTCGATGGCGTTGGCGATGACCTCGCCAATGGACGCATCGGCTGCCGAGATGGTGGCGACAGCGGCGATATCGCCCTTGTCATCCACTTCCTTGGACTGGCTCTTAATCGACTCGACCGCTGCGGCAACGGCTTTTTCGATGCCGCGCTTGAGGCCCATCGGGTTGGCGCCGGCAGCGACGTTGCGCATGCCCTGATGCACCATGGCCTGGGCCAACACCGTGGCGGTGGTGGTGCCGTCGCCGGCAACATCGTTGGTCTTGGTGGCGACTTCTTTCACCAGTTGCGCGCCCATGTTCTCGAAAGGATCGTCGAGTTCGACTTCCTTCGCAATGGAAACGCCGTCGTTGGTGATGGTGGGTGCACCGAACTTCTTGTCGAGGACGACGTTGCGACCCTTCGGCCCGAGCGTGACCTTGACCGTGTCGGCCAACTTGTTCACTCCGGCTTCGAGGGCGCGACGCGCCTCTTCGTCAAACTTGAGAATCTTTGCCATTGGCTAGTGCCTCACTTATTGACGATTGCGAGGACGTCACGGCTGGTGAGGATCAACAGATCGTCGCCATCGATGGTGACTTCGGTTCCGCCGTACTTGCTGTACAGCACGGTGTCGCCGACTTTGACGTCGAGCGGGCTGTGCGCGCCCTTGTCGTCGCTCCAGCGGCCGGGGCCTACAGCGAGGACGCTGCCCTGCTGAGGCTTCTCCTTGGCGGTGTCGGGGATCACGAGGCCAGAGGCTGTGGTGAGCTCGGCTTCGTTGGGCTTGACCACAATGCGGTCGTCCAGCGGCTTGAGATTCATGAGAGAAAGCTCCAGTGTTGTTATGACGTGTTGTCTGGCAGAGCCGAGTGTGGCGACTGCCGCACGGGCATTAGCACTCGACGAGTGCGAGTGCTAATGGTAGGGGTAGACCTACGGGGTTAGCAACCCAAGCAACGACACGCCCGCCGCGCTGAGCAACGAATCGAGCAACTCCAGCGGTAGCCCGATCACATTGGTGACACTGCCCTCGACACCCCGGACCAACAGCGCCGCAGCGCCCTGAATCGCGTACGCGCCGGCGCGGCCGTGGGGCTCGCCCGTGGCGATGTACCACTCGAGCAACGGCGGATCCAGCGCCACAAAGGTGACCAGCGTGGTGACCACATCGGACACCACACGGCCCTGATAGCGCACCGCCACACCCGTGTGTACCCGATGTGTGCGCCCGCCGAGCAGATTCAGCATCCGGCGGGCATCGTCGTCGTCGTGGGGCTTGGCCAGGATCATGCCATCGACGTCGACGGTGGTATCTGCCGCAAGCACGATGTCGGCGTCGTCGACCGGCGTGGCCATCGCCTTCTCGATCGCGACTCTGCGCACGTACGCCACTGGGTCCTCGCCGAGATGCGCGCTTTCGTCGATGTCGCTCGGCACCACCTCGAAGGTGAGACCGATACTGGTCAGCAGATCGCTGCGCCGCGGTGAAGCCGATGCCAGCACGACCCGAGTCGGCCGTGGGGCGATGCTCACCGCGTCAACCGCCGCTGAGGGCCATCACGTGACCATCATCGGGTGGGGTGGCGTCGTCGAGGTCGTCGAGGTAACCCTGTGGCAGGATCACCCGGATCGGCCCGTTTGTGTGACCGCGCCGGATCCGCTCGCCCCCCGGCACGACCAGCATCGTCGGATCGAGCGCAGCGATGAGCATGTCGAGTTCGGCGAGGGAACTGATCATGCTGAACTTGCCGCGTACTTCGCCACCAACGGGATAGCCGGTGAGGTACCACGACGTGTGCTTGCGGAAGTCGCGAACGGCGTGATCCTCGCCGAGGTGCGCGGCAAGGAGCCTGCAGTGATCGGCCATCTGCTCGCCAACGAAACCGAGCGGAGGGGATTCGGGAACCGGCTCACCATTGAATGCGGCGACGAGATAGCCGAACAACCACGGCCGTCCCAGGCAACCGCGGCCGATGACCACACCATCGCAACCGGTATGCGCGACCATCGCAAGCGCGTCGGACGCTTCCCAGATATCACCGTTGCCGAGTACGGGAATGCCGGTGACGGCAGCCTTCAACTCAGCAATGGCATCCCAGTTTGCGGTGCCGGCGTAGTGCTGCTGAGCGGTGCGGGCGTGCAGGGCGATGGCCGCAACGCCTTCCTCTTGGGCGATCTGGCCGGTGCGGATGAACGTGAGTAGCTCGTCGTGGATACCCATACGGAACTTGGCGGTAACCGGCACGCCGTACGGCGAGGCGGCACCCACCACAGCGCGCAGGATCGCGCGCAGCAGATTGGGTTTCACCGGCACCGCAGCACCACCGCCTCGTCGGGTGACCTTCTGGGCAGGGCAACCGAAGTTGAGATCGATGTGGTCGACGCGGTCGGCGGCACACAGCATGCGCACCGCCTGGCCGATGATCGCCGGATCGCTGCCGTAGAGCTGCAGACTGCGCGGCGACTCGTCGGCAATGAACGTGGCCATGCGCTCTGTCTTGGCATTGCCGTGAACAAGTGCTGTGGCCATCACCATTTCGTTGACGTAGACGAGATCAGGTGCGAACCGTCGGCACATCGTGCGAAAAGGCGCGTTGGTGACACCCGCCATCGGGGCCAGCACAACGGGTGGCCATACCTCGAAGCGGCCCAACTGCAGCGGTTTCACCCGGGAAAGGCTACTTGTGCAAAACGCACCGACAGTCCACCGTTCGTGGTGGCCAGCGTGTCGTCGAATTCGCGCTTGAACGTGGGCAGGCTGGACGCCGGCGCGATCACAGCAAGCCGTTCGACGCGTCCGAGTGCGAGATACAGCGATCGCTGATTCGCCGCGCTCAGGCGTTCGCCATAGGGCGGGTTGGTGACAATGGCACTGCCTGCGCCACCCTTCGCGCCGTCGAGGGTCTTGGTCGCATCGGCCACCCCGAAGGTGATGTCGTCGAGCACGCCGGCACGCTCGGCATTCGCTTGCGCCTTGTCGATCATGTCGCCCTTGATGTCGTTGGCGACGAACTTCTTCTTCAGAGGACCGCGAACATCGGCGTCGCTGGCCGCCAACAGCTTGGGCCACTGTGCGGGATCCACCGGGAGCCAGTTCTCGAACGCAAACGACCGATGGCGCCCTGCTGGCATACGCCGCGCCATCTGCGCAGCCTCGATCATAATGGTGCCGGCACCGCAGCATGGGTCGGTGAGCACGCCCTTGTACGTGGATGCTCCACTCCATTGCAGCAGTGCGGCGGCGAGCGTTTCACGAATCGGTGCCGGGCCCGATTCGGTACGCCAACCGCGTTGATACAGCGGATCGCCGGTGGCATCGAGGCTGACCGTGGCAACGTTGCGCGAGATGCGCACGTGCAGGGTGTGCACGCCGCCTTCGTATTCGTAGGCGGGGTCATAGGCGCGGCGTACCACGGCTCGGACACGTTCTTCGATGGCCACGGTGTGATTGAGGCGCGACGCCGACGCCGAGACGCTGATGTTCAGCGCGCACCGCTTGGGAAGCCACTCGTGGAAGGGAATGTCGCGCAGGCCCTCTTGCAGATCGCCAAAGCCGTTCGCCTCGAACCGACCGATGCGGACGAGCACACGGGTGGCGGTGCGCAGGTGCAGATGAGCGAGCATGAGTTGCGACCAGGTGATGCTGGCGGTCAGCCCGCCGACGCCGAGGTCGACCACCTTCATGTCGAGACGAGCCATCTCGGCCGCGGTCACCTGCTCGAGACCGGGCGCAGTGACGATGTAGGCGGCAAGACGACTCATGGGGTCTACGACTGTATCAGCGGCAGCCGCAGGCCCGGATAGGCCCCGCAGTCGAGCGACGTGGGGCCGTCGCTCCGTAAGCGATGCCAGCCCGTGGCGGCGATCATCGCTGCGTTGTCGGTGCACATCGCCCGGCTCGGCACAAACGCGCGAATACCGTCCTCATCGCAGGCCGCTTGCCAGCGTTCGCGCAGGAGCGAGTTCGCAGCGACACCACCGCCGAGAGCGAGCCCCTTGGCCCCGACATCACGAGCCGCACGGCGTGCCTTGGTGACGAGGGAATCAACCACGGCCATCTGGAACGACGCAGCGACATCGGCGGTCACGACGTCGGGATGCTTGCGAACATGGTTCATCACCGAGGTCTTCAACCCGCTGAAACTGAAGTCGAGAGACTCGGGAATGGCGCGCGGAAACGCAATGGCGCCCGCGTCACCGAACTGCGCCTCGCGATCGATGGCGGGACCACCGGGGTAGCCCAGGCCGAGGAACCGAGCAACCTTGTCGAATGCCTCGCCAGCGGCGTCATCGATGGTTTCGCCCAACAAGCGGTACTGACCGTGCCCGCGCATCTCGACCAACATCGTGTGGCCACCTGACACCAGCAACACCACCAACGGGAGCTCCAGCGTGGGGTCTTCGAGCAGGCCGGCGTAGAGATGTGCCTCGAGGTGGTTCACGCCGATGAACGGCACGTCCCAGACGAGCGCCAACGCCTTGGCTGCAGAAACGCCTACGAGCAACGCACCGATGAGTCCGGGACCCACCGTTGCGGCCACGGCATCGATGCGCGCGTCTGCAATGCCGGCCTCGGCAATCGCTTGGGCGACAACCGGTGCCAACAGCTCGACGTGGGCTCTGCTGGCGATCTCTGGAACTACCCCGCCGAACGGCACGTGCTGCTCGATCGACGTACTCACGACGCTGCTGAGCACATCGCTGCCACCCATCACCACCGATGCAGCGGTCTCGTCGCAACTCGTCTCGATACCGAGCACCACGGTTCCATCGTCGACGATCACGTCGAACCACCTCGATCGGCCAATTCGGGGCACAACTGCCGGAGCCGACTCGCGTACGCGCGTGTGTCGATGTTGTAGCACCACATCACGATCGCGTCCTCGGTGTTCTCGTAGTACTTCTGGCGGATGCCCGCCGGTTCGAAACCGAACTGGTGATACAGGCCCTGCGCGGCCACATTGCTGATCCGCACCTCCAACGTGAGCGCATTACAACCCCGATGCCGGGCCTCCCATGCAAGGTCGGCGAGCAGGCGTCGACCAATGCCCTCGCGCCGACGGTTCGGGTCGGACGCGATGTTGGTGATGTGCGCCTCCTCCATCACGCTCATCATTCCGGCATACCCCACCAGCTGACCGCTGCGGTATCCGACGATGTAATACCGCTGACCCTGCTTGACCATGTCGATCTCGTTGGTGAACACGTTCACCGACCACGGCTGCGGATACACCTGCCGCTCGATGACCTGAATGGCGGTGAGATCGCGACGTCGCATCGGGCCGACGACCAGGCCGCGGGCAGAGGGCTCGCGGTTCAGCAGGCGCGACAGGACACTCATCGCGTGCTCCAGTTGATCTGCGCGTCGGGAGCGCGAAGGTAGAGCGGCTGCACAGCCTCGGGACCTTTGTTGGCATGGTCGGTCGCGACAACGTCGCTGCGCAGCGCCCGCCCACGCGCGAGATGCACCAACGTCGCCGCAGACGGGTGCGCCAGATCGGCGACCTCGGTGCCTTTGTCGAACTCGTCCCGGTAGCGATGCGCTCCATCTCCGACCGCCAGAACATCCTGGCCGCGCGCCATGACGTCGGCGTTGAAGTCGTCGACGCTGCATGCACGCGGTTCGCTCACCCGCTGTACACCCCCGGGGGATGGCAGGTAGAACGCGTAGAACACCTCACCCTTGCGCGCATCGATCACGCTTGCGATCACCTTCGATGTGTGCCGCAGCGGAAACGCCAACAAGTCGAGCGACGAAATACCCACAAGTGCTACGTCGAGGGCTTGCGCCATTGCTTTGGCGGACGCGATCCCGACGCGCATTCCGGTGAACAGACCCGGACCGATATCAACACCAATGGCGCCAATGTCGCTTATCGCAACACGTGCCTGCCGGCAGACGAACTGGATGGCGGGGGTGAGAATCTCGGCATGCCGGCGACCCTGCATGATCTCCACCACCCCGAGCACGCCGTCGTCGCCTCCGAGCGCAACACTCACCACCTGTGTGGCAGTCTCGATTCCGAGCGTGATCATTGCAACGACCATTCTTCCAGCGCAGCCTCGAGCCGTTCCCAACGGGGTGCCCACCGGCGATCGCTCGAAGTGATGGTGATCTCGCGCTGTTCAACATCGTCGTCGGCGAGACGCAGTTCAACCTGCAGATGGTCGCCGAGATCCACCACGTCGCCCCACTCGACCAACACGATGGCGTCATCCTCGAGCAGTTCGGCCAGCGCGAGGTCGTCGACCTCGACGGTGTGGTCGAGCCGATACAGATCGGCATGGTGCAGCGTGACAGTGCCCACTTGATACGAGCGCACGAGCGTGTAGGTGGGTGAGGTGACCGGCTCGTGGATGCCGAGAGCGCGCGCGAAGCCCTGCGCGAACGCGGTCTTCCCGGCGCCCATCTGACCCGCCAGCACGATGAGATCACCGGGGCGCGCCAACTGCGCCAACGCCGCCGCGATCGAGCGCGTGTCATCGGGCGTGAGCGAGCGAAGTTCGATCATGGATAGGTCCGGTCGATCCGCTTGCTGATGCCGCACAGGATCTCGTAACCAATCGTGCCGAGCCGATCGGCCCACTCCTCGACACGAATCTCTCCGCTCGCCGCGGGCGTATCCTGACGACCAAGCAGCGTGACATCGTCGCCAACAGCGACGGGGTCATCACCGCAATCCACCATCAACTGGTCCATCGTCACCACACCGACGATCGGGTGCCGCACGCCGCCGATCAACACCTCGCCACCAGTCTCGTACAACCGTCGGGATACTCCGTCGGCATACCCGATAGGGACAGTGGCAACCGAAGTCTCCCGGTCGAAAACGTGACGCAGCCCGTAGCTCACGCCGTCGCCCGCGTGCAGGCGCTGCATGTGGCTGACCCGTGCCCGCAACGTCAACGCCGGACGAAGCGGCCCACACGCAGCACTGAGTCGCGGCCCGGGCTCGACGCCGTACATCGCAATTCCGACCCGTACCAGATTGTGACGAGCCCCCGGTCTGGTGAGCGCCCCGGCAGAGTTGAGCGCGTGCACCATCGACGGAGAGTGCCCCGCGTCGCGCAGTGCGGCGAGGGTGCGATCGAAGAGTTCGAGCTGGCGATCGTTCGCAGGCGCTTCGGGTTCGTCGGCCATTGCCAAGTGTGTGAACACCCCCTGCAGTTCGAGCTGAGGATACGCAGCAATTGCATCTGCCAACGCAACCGCGTCGTCGGGTCGGGCACCCGAGCGATGCATCCCGGTGTCGACCTTCAGGTGCACCGGGTACTGCGCTTGGCCCGCCGTGTGCGATGACGCTGCGAGGGCGTCCACGGCATGGCGCGAGTAGACAGTCGGCGTGAGCTGATGACCCACGATCCGCTCCGACTCGTCGTCGGGTTGCTGACTGAGAATCAGGATGGGTGCCGCGATGCCAGCGGCGCGCAGTTCGACGCCCTCGCTGGTCAGCGCCACGCACAACCCACGCGCGCCGGCGCCAAGCGCGACTCGAGCCACCGGAACGGCGCCGTGACCGTAGGCATCAGCCTTTACCACCACCCATACCGACGACGGCGCGACGACGTCTGCGATGACGCCGACATTGTGCGCGATCGCGTCGAGATCCACCTCGGCCCGGGCCCACCTCATTCGAGCGTTTCCAGAACCAGCGGAATGAGCGCTAGCAAGTCGCCAGCGAGCAGACCGCGCCGAGACCCGAGCCGGCCGGCCCGGCCATGTATCCACGCCCCCGCTGCAGCCGCCTCACATGCGTCGAGTCCTTGCGCGAGCAGCGCACCAATGATGCCCGACAACACGTCGCCTGTACCGGCCGTCGCCAGTCGATCGTCGCCGGCCGTCACGATCAGTACCCGACCATCGGGATCGGCAATCACAGTGGCGGGTCCTTTCAGCAACACGACCACGCCGAGTTCAAACGCGAGCAGACGGGTCTCCATGATGCGGTCAACGCCAACCTTGGCGCCGGCGAGCAACGCGAATTCGCCGTCGTGTGGCGTGAGCACGGTGCTCGCCTCGCGGCTACGCAGGACCGGGGCAACGCCTTCGTTACTCCATGCCAAGGCAAAGAGGCCATCACCGTCGACCACTGTGGGAATCGGCGATCGCCGCACGACCTCACGCAGCGCGGCGACCGTTGCTTCGTTGCGTCCGAGGCCCGGGCCGATGATCAACGACTGGAACCGATCGAGACTGGCGACAACTTCACTCGCCCAACCAGCGGCCGGCAGGAGTTGTTGCACGTACTCGTGATCGCCGCTGCTGGCGAGTGCTCCGGGAACCGAGAGATGCACCATGCCCGCACCGCTGCGCTGTGCACCAGTCGCGACAAGGTATGCGGCGCCTGTCATCCCGGGACTCCCGGCGATCACACGAGTGGATGCTGACCACTTGTGTGAATTGGCCTCTCGCGGTCGCCACCACCCGGCGACGTCGGCCTGCTGCACGAGATGCACCCGCACGTGTTCGCACGGCAACCCGATGTCGGCAACCTCCACCGAGCCGGCCAAGCCGGAACCGGGTTCGAACAACAGGCCCGGCTTCAGCGCAGCGAAAGTGACGGTGTGGTCCGCCTGCATGACCCCCGGACCGGCAACCCCGGTGAGACCATCGACACCCGACGGGATGTCGACAGCGAGCACCTGCGCACCACCCGGATCAGGCGCATTCCACAGCCCGTGAAAACCCGTACCGTAGGCCGCATCGATCACCAGGTCGCAGGCTGGGAGCACAGCGGGGCAATCGTTGGCAGCAAAGAGACGCACTTGGACGCCCCTCGCCGTCAAACGACGGGCAGCGGCGCGACCATCGGCACCGTTGTTGCCGGGGCCTGCAATCACCACGACGCGCCGGCCGTATGCACCACCGAGCATCCGCAGGGCGGCCCAAGCCACCGCCGAACCGGCACGCTCGATCAGCGTCTCGACGGTCAGTGCGCCCGATGCTGCCGCAGCTGCATCGATGTCTCGCATCTCATCCGGTGTGACGATCGGGAGCATGGGCGTCAGCGTAGCGATCTGGGGAGTTCACGACCCTCGACTGTTGGCGATCAACGACGCCGCGCCGACTATTCAGCCACCACATACGCAATGGCCATCAGGTCGCTGTGCGTCAAGGACAGATGCCATCGCGTGACGCCAGCCGCCTCGGCCAATTCCTGAGCTCGGCCCGTGATGCACAACGAGGGTGCTCCCGAGGCTGCACGACTGACCCAGACCTCGTGGAATCCGAACGCGCCAAGGCCCACGCCGAGCGCTTTCATGACTGCTTCGCGAGCGGCGAACCGCACGGCGAGCGACGGAACCGGATCTGACTTCGGTGCCACATAGTCGAGCTCCTCGGTCGTGAACAGGCGGTCGCGCATCGATGGGGTGCGCGCGAGTGAGCGTCGAAACCGTTCGATCTCCACGGCGTCCACACCGATGCCGATCATCGCTCAGCTCCGCCAACGGTCGGCGACCTCGCTGATCGGCAGGATCAGCAGATCGGCAACGGAGATCTCACTGAGTCGGTCGTCACGGAAGCTGCCTTCGGTCTCGGCCACCCAGTCGACCAAGCGGTTGTAGCGCCGGTCGTAGCCCTGCAGGACGCCACGCATGATCGCCGCCGGCAGTCGATCGTGCAAACGCACATGCAGCAACGTGATGCCGGTGGTCTGGTTCGCTTTCACCTCGGGCACGAAGATAACAGTGCGGCCATCACTTCGGCCGCGAGCCACCAGGACGTCGTGTTCGGCAGCGACGCGACGCTTCGTACCGACAAGGGCTGGGTTGCGCTCCACACGACTCACGACGTCACGTGACAGTCCGCCGCGATCGACGATCGTGATCGTTGCATCGTTTGATTCAGGATCGCCATCGACTGCGTAACGCGTGAACCCCACCACTTCGTCAACCGCGGGGTCGAGGTCGGCGAGCACCTTGAGTGTGCGATACGACAGCCGATCGCGGCCGACGCCGAGCGTGAGCACCGATTGCACTAACTGGCGGTCAAGGACGCCTTCATCGTTGCGGCTGATGCCCACAGTCACGGTTTTGGCTTGATGCTTGATGGCGTCGATGGGGCGGGTGAGTTCCTCGATTGCACGGGTCAGCGCGGCCGTGAGGTCGTCGATGAGCACACTCGGCGTGCCGAACTTGCCCGTGTCGGCTTGATACGACTCGAGCGGACTGGCACTCAGCGCGTCGCGTAACATCGCGACTACGCGAACGGCAGTCGATGCCTCCATCTGACCGTCGTACACGCCGGTACTGAGCGCCGCGAAGAACCGATCGGCGATCGGCGTCAGCTGCGCACGCACGAGGCGCACCACTTCGTCGCCGACCTCGGACGTGGCAATCGCACGCTCGATGACCTCGCGCGCTTCGCGCAGCGGCCTGGCAGACGCATCGATGGCAAGCGCTGCTTCGTAGCCGAAGAGATGGCCCACCATCGCCGAGAGAATGAACGCGAGTGCGCTGTCCACTGACGGAACACCCACGACGTGTGCGGCCGCATTGAAGCGATCATCGCCCTCGGTGGCGATCACGATCGGAAGCGCCTTGTGAGCCCGAAAGATCGCTACTTCTTTGGCGACATCATCGGCAGTGCCACCCACGAGCCCGGCAGCGCACACGAGCACGAGCGGTTCACACGACAGGTCGATGTGCTTTTTGTCCTCGGTGATGTCGCAGGCGATGCTCTTGTAACAGAGTTCGCTGAGTTTGATCCGAACCTCTTCGGCCGCGACCGCGTTGGGTCCGTTGCCCACCACGGTCCAGTAGCGGCGCTGCGGGGCAAACCGGCGGGCTGCATCAGCAATGTGTTCGCGCAGACCCAACACCGTGCGCATCGCAGCGGGAATCTCGCGCAATGAGGTCAGTAGTTGGTGGCGGCGCTGCGGCGAGCCGAGCCCGGCCGCCTCGCTGATGGCACAAGCCAGCAACGTGCCGGCGGCCACCTGCGCGTAGAACGCTTTGGTGGAGGCGACGCTCATCTCCACGTCGCGCCCATCAGATGTGTACAACACGCCATCGGCCTTGTCGGTCAGGTCGCTGTTGCGCCGGTTCACGATGCCGATCACCGCAGCACCACGACCACGAACGAGATCGACGGTGCGGTTCGTGTCGGTGGTGGTGCCACTCTGGCTGACGGCCACCACCAAGGTATCGCTCATGTCGAGTCGCATCCCGAAGCCGCTCAACTCGGTGGCAACGATGGGGTCGACATCGAGACCACCGTCGGTGAGCACATCGAGCGTGGCGGCCATACTCCGGCCGGCAATGGCGGCCGTGCCCTGACCGATGACGAGTACGCGGCGGATCCCTCCGCTCGCCAGACGCTCGGCAATGAACGGCGGCAACGAACTATCGCCGACAAATGCGTGCAGCAGCCCGTCGCGATCTGCGATCTTGCCGCGCAAGGTCTTGCGGAAGCTTTCGGGCGCCTCACTGATCTCCTTGAGCAGAAAGTGCGGGGCGTCACCACGATCGATGTCGCGCGTCGTCACCTCAGCCGTGACCACCTCGGTCGCTGCGAACGGCAACTCGGTGCCGTCGTATGAGATGCGGCGGATTCCGGCGAGTTCGCCAGAGAGCGCACCCGAGAGCACGAACAGCTGCCCGCGACTGTTGGGCTGATCGGGATGTGCGGGAGTCTCGCCGTCCATCCGCACGAATCGACTGGTTTCCTCGACCACGCCATAGGGCTCGCTCGCAACGATGAAGGCATCCTCGGCCAAGCCGACGTAGAGCGCTTGGCCACTCCCGCGCAGAGCGAGCAACACCTGATCGGGGTGATCAGCGCTGGCGGCACCGATGGCAACGCTACCCTCGAAGCTGGCAACTGTTCGACGGAAGGCCTCGGCCATGTCGCCATTGGTCTCGGCCGACAAGCGCGACACCAGAGCAGGAATCACTTTGGCGTCGGTGGTGATCGGTCCCGCGATACGCAGGTTGTGCTCGATCTTGAGATCGGCGTGATTGTCGACATCGCCGTTGAGCGCACCCACAAGATACGGCCCGGTGTCGTAACCAGACTCGATCTCTTCGCTGTTCAGCGGATGACAATTGGGCTCGCTGATGATACCGACGCTGGCCCAGCGCGTATGACCGAGCAGGCTGAGTCGGGCCGTCGGCGACGACAGAGCAAGGCGCAACAGGTCGTCGCCGGCGATGGCCACGCGGAGGGCCTTGGTGTTGTCGCCGAGCTCACCGATCTCGGCGGCCGCCTTGTACACGAAGCTCAGGCATTTCCCGGCCACGCGCACGGATCGATCGGCGAACAGCGCGTTGTCGTTGCGACCTGCGAGCAGCGAGCGCACCGCGGGGTCATCGGCCGACAGGCCATGGCCCCACACGAACAGATGCACGCCGGCCGAGTCGCGACCGCGCACCTCCAGGCGGTCGAGAGCCGACAGCGCCTGTTGCACAGCGAAGTAACCGGCAATCGCCGGCACACCGGCATCGCGCCCCGCGAGATCGTGCACGGCGCGCGCGGCGCGCAAACGATCATGTCGAATCGAGAATAACGCGTCGCGAAGCGCGCCGAGCACCGTGTTGGTGCTCTCGATCTGGTCCGCAAGCAGCGCCGTCGAAGCCTCGAGCGCCTGCTCGGCCGAGAGCAGCATCGCCTCGATCTGGTCGAGGCGAGCCGTGATACCGGCCACCAACTCGTGGCGTCCGACCAGTGCCTGCACCCCCGAAACGCCGCGCAGAGTCGTGTCGACTGCAATCGTTGCCTCGGCAACCGCCGACATTTCCGGTGAATGCGCGATCGCCCGATCGAGTGCATCGAGAATGTCGCCAGGAAGTGGCACCGCCCGGGTGCTCGGCCGACTGAGTATGGCAATGATCCCGCACATGGCCCACAGGCTACTCCCCGCCATCTGCGGCACAGCCCGCAGCGAGGCAGCGCACACCCGATCTTTACCCCGCCGTGAAGGTCCGGGGTCGGCAGATTTCGGCGCTATCCCTGAGCGCCGAAACGAGCGTGGACCGCTGCGGCCAACGCGTCGGCACACTCGCGTGCCAGTGCGTCGGTGGCCGCTTCGACCATCACCCGGACCAGAGGCTCGGTGCCGCTGGCGCGAACGAGTACACGCCCATCACCGCCCAAGGATGCCTCCGCAGCGGCGATCTCGGCCGCCAACTCACCGACGATATGCGGATGCCGTTCGGTCACGCGAACGTTCACCAATACCTGTGGGTAGCTCGTCATCACGTCGGTAGCCATTTCCGCAAGAGTCCGACCGGATGTATGCACGTGGTGCAACAGCCGCACACCGGCAAGAAGCCCGTCACCGGTTGTGGCCAGATGCCGATAAATCACATGCCCGCTCTGCTCACCACCGAGAGCATGGTTACCGGCCTCGAGCGCCTCGAGCACGTAGCGATCACCCACTGCGGTGGCGACCACAGCGATATCCGCCGCATACATCGCGCGGTGAAAACCGAGATTGCTCATCACGGTGACGACGACGGCGTTACCGGTGAGTTGGCCCTCGGCTTTCAGCTGCAGTGCACCGAGCGCAATGACGCGATCGCCGTCGACCACATGACCACGATTGTCGATCGCGATCACGCGATCTCCGTCGCCGTCGAATGCAAGACCCACATCTGCCCCGCAAGCAACAACAGCCGCCGCTAGCGACGCAGGATGGGTGGCGCCGCACTCGGCGTTGATGTTGATGCCATCGGGCTCAGCATGAATGACGACGACCTCGGCACCGAGTGCCGCCACCACGGCCGGTGCGGCCACACTCATGGCGCCGTTGGCGCAGTCGAGGACGACCCGCAGACCGCCCAGCGCGCCAACTGGGAAGAGTGCCATGACGTGCGCGATGTACTGATCGACGGCGTCGGGCATCACGTCGACGGCTGGCACCTCGCACGCATCGGCTGTGCCGGAACGCCCGCGAGCCAACTCGGTCTCGAGCTCGCGCTCGATGCGAGCCTCGACCTCGTCGGTGAGCTTGGTCCCGCCTGCCGCGAAAACCTTCACGCCATTGTCCTGGTACGGATTGTGTGAGGCCGTGATCATCGCCGCCGGCACGCCGAGCTGCTGCGACAAGAGCGCGAGCGCGGGCGTGGGGATGACGCCGCAGAGCACCGGCACTTGCTGGCGCGAACGCAGTCCGTCGGCGAGTGAAGCCTCCAGCACCGCACCCGACTCGCGCGTATCGCGACCGATCAGCCAGGTTGTCCCACCCAGCACCGCAGCCACGGCTGCACCGAGGGCGCACACATAGTCGGTTGTGACTTCCGTGAGCGCGACGCCGCGCACACCGTCGGTGCCGAAGCGCAGCAAATCAGCGCTTGGTGTACTGAGGAGCCTTACGGGCCTTTTTGAGACCGTACTTCTTGCTCTCCTTGCGACGAGCGTCGCGGGTAAGCAGGCCGGCCTTCTTCAGTGCTGGGCGCTGCTCGGGATCGAGCTCGATGAGCGAGCGAGCAATGCCCATACGCAGTGCACCCGCTTGGCCGCTGATGCCACCACCGAAGATGCTTGCATCGATGTCGTACACCTCTTCGGTGTTGGTCAGGCGCAGCGGTTCGCTGACGATCATGCGTGCCATCGCGGTGGGGAAGTAGTTCTCGAACGTACGCCCGTTCACCGTGACGATGCCGGTACCCGGACGCAGGCGAACGCGTGCAACGGATTCCTTACGACGACCAGTGGTTTGCGTGAGTGGCTTCGTGCCCATGGTGATTCAACTCTCCGAATGCTCAGCGGGCCTTGGCCGCTGAGAGATCCAATACGACGGGCATCTGAGCTGCATGCGGGTGCTCGGCACCTGCGTACACCTTGAGCTTGGTGATCATCTGACGACCGAGCGGGCCCTTGGGGAGCATGCCACGGATGCTGTTGCGCACGGCCTCTTCGGGCTTGCGGCCCATGAGGCTGGCGTAGGTCTCGGTCTTGAGGCCACCGGGGTAGCCGCTGTAGCGGTGCACACCCTTCTTGGACGCCTTGTCAGAGGTGAGCACGACCTTGGCGGCGTTGATGATGACCACGTGGTCGCCGCTATCCATGTGGGGGGCGAACGTCGGCTTGTGCTTGCCGCGCAGCACCCGTGCTGCCTCGGTGCACATACGACCGAGGACCAAGCCCTCGGCGTCGATGACGTGCCAGGCGTGGGTGATTTCGCTTGCTTTGGGACTGTATGTACGCATCATAAGAGCTTCCTTCGTCGGGGCGCCGACCGGCTGCCACCGGGAACCAAACAAGGATAGGGGTGTCGCGCCGTAATCGGCAATCAGATCCCACGCGAAATTCGTCCCTCCTGACAATCTCTCAAAACGTCGAGGTTCAGTCGCCAGTGCCGGATGTATCGAAGTTCCTCCGATAGTGACATCACGGCGACGACAAGCTCATGATCCTCAGACCGAGTCCAGAAAAGGCGCGTTCGAACACGGGACGTCGAATCGCTCCCCATTTACGGTTTGGTACCAATAAGTCCAACCCAGGCGTTATCCCATCGCCGAATCTCGATGTTGTGAAAGCCAGCCCACTCGCCGTAGGACAACAGTTCATTGCCCGTCGAGACCATTCCGATCTGCGCTGGCCGTGCATCCAGCGGATACGACGCATGAAGACGACCGTGCAGTAGACCACGTCGACAGAAGCATCTTCGATTTCGGCCAAGCCCACGGTGGCCAGTTCCACAAACTCAACATTCAGTTGATCAGCGAGACGATGACGTGCTGCCGCAATCATGCCAGCCGATATGTCGGCACCAATCCATGTATCGCACAGCGGGGCCAAGGCCTTACCGACCCTGCCGATGCCACATCCGATCTCCAGTACTCGGTCTGTTGTCTGAATGTCGAGAGCACTCATCAGGAGGTTGACGGTCTTGCCTGCAGAGACGGCGAGCTCGTCCTCATCAACGTAACCGGCGACCCACATTGCAGCGTCATGCTCGTTGGTCCAAAGGGCCGACCAGGTGCCCTTGTAGTCAGACCGGTCATCGAAGAGCCGAGCGCTGGGCGCGGCAGCGGCGAGAGTCTCCGTTTGGAGCACCGGCACGTGTGAAGGGTCAACCGGAGGTCTGCGGCTGACCTGAACGTGGATGTTTGCTAGTGAGAAGCGCACTGCGGATCCCCTCCATGTAAGCGCAGATAGCTGCAACGACGCCATCGGTACGCATGTCCGAAGTGCACGACGATGCCGCGTGTTGGCTTCAACGCTCCCTGTGACTCAGATCATGCGCTTGACGAGCTTGAAACGGCCACGAGCCGTCAGCGCTGAGTGTCCCAGCGCGGCCCATCGAAGCCCACCTCCCAGAGCATGAGCCCGTGGGCCGGCGCGACATCGCCTCCGGCCTTTCGATTGTGGCTCCGCATCATCGTGCGGATCTCGCCGGCATGAAATCGTCCGCGGCCCACATCGATATGGGTGCCAACGATCGAGCGCACCATCTGATGACAGAACGCGTTCGCCCGAATCTCGAATCGGAGCACTCGCGCACCGCCGACAAACGGGCGCATTTCCTCGGTGATGTCGGACCAGCTCGCGAGCATCACGCGTCGACGCATCGAGGGCTCCCGCTCACCCGGCGTTGCCTTGGGCTGACGACAGAATGTGGTGAAGTCATGCTCGCCAATCAGTGGATCGCAGGCGAGTTGCATCGCCGGCAGCAACAACGGTTGATGCACATGCCATGCCGTGTTGGCCAGGAACGGATTCGGCACCGGGTCGTTGAGCACGGTATAGCGATAGTGCCGCCACGTCGCGCTGAAACGCGCGCTGAAGTCGTCGGCGACCCAGGCGGCATCGCGCACGACGACGCGCGGTGCGCACATGCGGTTCACGTGTCGAACGAGGTCGCCGAGATCAACCGTTGCTGCAAGCTCGCAGCTGATGACCTGACCCCAGGCGTGCACACCAGCATCAGTACGACCGGCCCCGACAAGATGCACCGGATGTCGCGAGATGCGACTGATGGCCTCGGACAGCACTCCGACGACGGTGTCGACATCGGGGTTCGGGGCAAAGCCGTGGAACCCTGAGCCGTCGTAGGCGACAACGAAACGAGCCCGTCGCAATGCGACGGGCTCCTTCACGTTCTCTGCAGCGCCGCGGTCCGGCAACGGTCTAGACCAGTTCGATGCGTGCCATTTGGGCGTTGTCGCCTTGGCGCGGTCCGAGCTTGTAGATGCGCAGATAGCCACCGTTGCGCTCGCTGTAGCGAGGGGCCACATCAATGACCAACTTGTGCGTCATCTCACGGTCGCCGAGGTAGCCCTGAATCTGGCGGATGCGGTGCACGCGCATGGGGTCATCGTCGGTGGCCTTCTTGGCCTTGGTGATGAGCTTTTCGGCAATGGGGCGCAGGGCCTTGGCCTTGGCCTCGGTGGTCACGATCGCCTCCGCGGCGAACAACGACGCGGCCAAGTTGGCCATCATCAGTTTCTGGTGTTGCGAGCTACCGCCGAAATTGCGGGCTCTGCGGGGTGTTGCTGGCATGAGGGTTCTCCCTGGACGAAATCTGATCAGCCGCGCAGCGTGAGGCCGCGCTCGTCGAGCTTCTGCTTGACCTCGTCGAGGCTCTTCTGACCAAAGTTGGTGATGTTCAGAAGGTCGTCTTCGGTCTTGGTGAGCAGCTCGCCAATGGAATTGATCTGGGCCCGCTTGAGGCAGTTACGGGGACGCTCTGACAGATCGAGGTCCTCGATGGGCAGATCGAGGTCGGGCGACGAGGCGCTGCTGGCGGCAACTTCGCCGAGTTCGAGGCCTTGGGGCTCGTCACTGAGGCTGGCCACGAGATCGACCAGTGACCGCAGCGTTGCGCCGGCTGATGCCAGTGCTTCACGAGGTGTGATCGACCCGTCGGTCTCGATGTCGAGTACCAGACGGTCGTAGTTGGTGCTCTGCTCGACGCGGGTGGGCTCGACTTCGAACATGACACGGCGCACCGGCGAAAAGATCGCATCGATCGGGATGACACCGATGGTGCGGCTTTCGTTCTCGCGGTGGCTCGATAGGTACCCACGACCGCGCTCGACGGTGAGGTCGATCGCAAGGCGGCCCTTCGAGTTGAGCGAGGCGATGTGCAGGTCGGCGTTGAGGATCTCGACGTCGCTCGGGCACTTGATGTCAGCCGCGCTGACCTCGGCCGGGCCGCGCATGTCGAGACGAATCACGATGGCCTCATCGCTGAGACTCGTGAGGACGATGTCCTTGAGGTTCAGAATGATGTCGGTGATGTCTTCGCTGATACCGGTGATGGTGTCGAACTCGTGGAGGGCATCATCGAAACGGACCGCAGTGATTGCGGCGCCCGGAATGGACGACAGCAGAGTACGACGCAGTGAGTTGCCGATGGTGTGGCCGAAGCCAGGCTCGAGCGGTCCGATGAAGAAACGCTGACGGTTGTTGACTTCTTCGCCGATTGCCTCGACGGTGGGGCGCTGAATGACGAGCATGAAAGTCGCCTAGTCCTTTCGGGATCGGTTACTTCGAGTACAGCTCAACGATGAGCTGTTCGCGGACGGGCACGTCAATGTGTTCACGCTGGGGCAGGTCACGAACCGTGACCTGCTTGCCATCGTCACCCTTTTCGAGCCAACCAACGGTGATGCGATCGATCGTGTCGAGGTTGTGCTGGATGATGATCATGCTGCGGGCTTTTTCGTGCAGGCTGATCACGTCGCCCTTCTTGACTCGGGCACTGGCGATGTCGACGCGCTTGCCGTTCACCAAGATCTTGCCGTGGCTCACGAACTGACGGGCCTGCGGACGGGTCTCTGCCCAACCGGCGCGGTACACGATGTTGTCAAGACGCTGTTCGAGGAGGCGCAACAAGTTCTCACCCGTGGGGCCCTGCAAACGGTTCGCTTCTTCGTAGGTGCGGCGGAACTGACGCTCGAGCACACCGTAGATGAACTTGGCCTTTTGCTTCTCCTGCAGCTGAGCGAGGTACTCGCTGCCGGCATTGCGGCGACGGGTACGACCATGCTGGCCCGGGGGGAAGGGGCGACGCTCGAGGGCCTTGCGACCCTTTTCGTTTTCGAAGATGTTGGTGGCGAGGCGGCGCGAGACGCGCACCTTCGGGCCGGTATAACGAGCCATGACTAGTTCCTCTTACGCTTCGGCTGGCTGCAACCGTTGTGAGCCAACGGCGTGACGTCCTTGATCGAGGTGACCTCGAGGCCAGTGTTCTGAATGGAACGCACCGCGGTATCGCGTCCCGAACCTGGGCCCTTCACCTGCACTTCGACCCGACGCAGACCATGCTCCATCGCCGCGCGGGCTGCTTTGTCAGCGGCCATCTGCGCGGCGAACGGCGTGCTCTTGCGTGAGCCCTTGAAGCCAACTCCGCCGGAGGATGCCCACGAAATGACGTTGCCCTGAGTATCAGTGATGCTGACGATGGTGTTGTTGAACGAGCTCTTGATGTGCACGACACCAACGGTGACGTTCTTGCGCTCGCGCTTGCGGGGACGGCGTCCTCCTGGCTTTGGCTTTGCCATCGCTACTTCCTCACGGCCTTCTTCTTGTTGGCAACGGTCTTCTTCGGGCCCTTGCGGGTACGAGCGTTGGTGTGGGTGCGCTGACCACGCACGGGCAGGCCCTTGCGGTGACGAATGCCCTGCAGGCAGCCGATCTCGATCTTGCGCTTGATGTCTTGCTGCACCTCGCGACGCAGGTCACCTTCGACGGTGAGCTTGTCGATCTCTGCACGGATCCGGTTCACCTCGTCTTCGGTGAGGCTTCGCACTCGGGTGTTCGGGTCGAGCGCCGCATCGACACAGATCTTCTGTGCGGTCGGCTTGCCGATTCCATAGATATAAGTAAGGGCGATCTCCAACCGCTTTTCACGGGGAATGTCGACACCAGAAATACGAGCCATCGTTGTTTCCTATTCCTCAGCCCTGGCGCTGCTTGTGACGTGGGTTTTCGCAAATCACCATGACGCGGCCGTGCCGACGAATGACCTTGCACTTCTCACAGATTTTCTTGACACTCGGTCGGACCTTCATGAGGGGCCTTTACTTGTAGCGGTACGTGATTCGGCCCCGGGTGAGGTCGTACGGGGTGAGCTCTACCTGAACCTTGTCGCCAGGCAGGATGCGGATGTAGTGCATGCGCATCTTTCCTGAGATATGAGCCAAGACCTTGTGGCTATTCTCGAGTTCGACGCGGAACATGGCGTTCGGTAACGACTCGACAATGGTGCCCTCAAGCACAATGGCATCTTCTTTCGGCTTGGCCAGGGTGGCCTCCTCAACAGCGGCGGACAAAATCGGCCCCGCCGACGGCTGCGTGCGCGCAGACTTCGTGAGGGCCGAGGTGCAATGCTACCGCCCATGATTGGGAACGCCAAGCCCCAATCAACAGTTCCAACAGAGAAATATACCAAACGCAGACCACCCGGACAGGGATATCCGACGTGTCGGAGGTCTCGCCCATGGGGTCGGAACGCCTCGAGGCTCTGCGGGTTCAGATGACGCGTTGGATGAGGCGAACAACGGCTGCCCCGACAGCAACGAACAACACAACACCACCGGTGCCGATCAACACCCCGATCACGAAAACGATGATGTCTTCGAGGATGATCGCGAGTCCGATGACGACAGCCCCGAGTGCGGGCAGTGTCTCGAGTCCCGACAGCGGTGGCGCCAGCGAGGCGACCATCGCAAGGCCGATCACGATGAGGCCCGCCACGCGGATGAACAGGCGGCGGTGGAACAGACCCGCCCAGCGCGGCAGCGAGTGTTTCTCGACCCATGTGATCCGTCGGATGAAGAACGGGATGCCCCGCTCGGTCACGGTCTTGCCGACTTTATGGTGACGCCACCGTTGCGGCAACCAGATCGTTCTCCGACCGAGCACCATCCGTGCGGCGATCGCAATCGCGTTGAGCTGAAAGATCGAGGTGATGCCGCCAGTGGGAATCGGAGTGGCAGACACCAGCGTCGTCAGCACGATTGCCACAGCGAAGGTTCTCTCCTCAAACACGTCGCCCAGCGAGCCCAGCGATTTGGGGTCCTCGCCGGCCAGCCACCGTTCGAGTTGCACGCTGAACGGTGCCGCTCCGTTGGTTGCGTGTTCGCCGCTCTCCCCGGCGCGTCAAACCCTAAACCGCATCGCCACCGATGCCTCACCAGATATTTCGGCGGCGGCACGCCGTGATAAATCTCGTGAGATCAGAGTCTCGTGAGAATCTCTGGCCCGTTCGAGCCAACGAGAATGGTGTGCTCCGCGTGCGCGGCAAGCGAGCCATCGGCCGTCACGATGGTCCAGCCGTCATCGAGTTCGTGAACGTCGTTGATACCACTGGCGATGAGCATCGGCTCCACCGCCAGAACCACGCTGGCCTCGAGCAGCGGACCCCGCCCTCGGCGGCCGCGATTCTCGACATCGGGTTCTTCGTGCATCGCCTGACCGATGCCGTGCCCGCAGTACTCGTCGGGACTGCCGTATCCGGCCATCGAAACGACCTCGTCGATCGCCGCACCGATGTCACCCAGGTGTCCCCCGGGCACCATTGCCCAGATGCCAGCGGCGAGAGCGCGATCCGCCGTCTCGATGAGGCGGTGGGTCTCGGGCGAGGCGGAACCGATCGCGATCGAAAACGCTGCGTCACCGTGCCAACCGTTGATGATTGCGCCGCAGTCCACCGAGAGCAGGTCACCGTCGCGCAACAACCGTTTGCTGGGTATGCCGTGAATGAGTTCATCGTTCACGGATGCGCAGATCACAGCCGGAAAACCGTGGTAGCCGAGAAAGTTCGATGCAGCGTTGCGGCGGCTGAGCACCTCACGCGCGAGCAGATCAAGTTGCAGCGTGGTGACTCCCGGTCGTGCCGCCGACCGTATGGCATCGTGCATCTCAGCCACCACGCGGCCAGCAGCGCGCATGTCACGGAGTTGGTCAGGGCTGCGACGCGGCAACGTGATTCCGCGGCGACGCATCAGCTGCGCCGTTGTGTTTCGACGGCGTGAGTGAGCCTGGTGAAGACCTCGTCGGGACTCGTGACGCCATCGACCACGGTGAGCCGGCCGGTGGCACGGTAGTACTGCATCAGCGGCGAGGTCTGCTCCTCGTACAGATCGAGCCGGCGGTTGATCGCTTCGGGCGTGTCGTCGGCGCGGTACATCACGTCGCCACCGCAGACATCGCAGATCCACGGCTGACGTTCGAAGCCCGACGCAACATAGTTGGTGCCGCAGTCGCGACACACTCGCCTTGCGGACAGGCGCTCGAGCACGAGTGTGCGCGGAACATCGAGATCGATGACGGCATCGAGCGGTCGTTCGCCCGTGATTGCATCGAGCGCCTCGGCCTGAACGACGGTACGTGGAAACCCATCGAGAATGTACCCACGAGTACGAGCATCATCGCGACTCAGGCGTTCTTTGACGATGCCCACCATAATGTCGTCACCGACAAGACCACCGACATCCATGATCTCTTTGGCGGCACGTCCCAGAGGAGTGCCTTCGCGCACGGCGGCGCGCAGCATGTCTCCCGTGGAGATATGGGGAACCACGAAGTGGCGCGACAACCGCACACACTGTGTCCCTTTCCCCGCGCCCTGCCGACCGAGGATGATGAGCCGAGCACCGGGGATCATCGTGCTGCTACTTCAGGAAACCCTCGTAGTTGCGCAGCGTGAGCTGACTGTCGATCTGGCGCATGAGCTCGAGCGCCACGCCCACCGCTATCAACACCGTGGTTCCGGCGAACGGGAAGTTCTGCACGCCGAAGATCCACAACAGAATGTACGGCAGCAGCGCAATCACTGCAACGAACAACGCACCCGGCAACGTGATGCGGTTGACCACCTTGCTGAGGTACTTCTCGGTCTGCGGTCCTGGACGAATACCGGGAATGAAGCCGCCTTGCTTGCGGATCTGATCGGCTTGGCGAATGGGATCGAACGCAATCGAGTTGTAGAAGTAGGCAAAGGCCACGATGAGCGTCGCAAGGATGACGGCGTGGACGATGTTTTGCGTATTGACGATGTATCGGTTGACGAAGTCGGTAATGCTGCCTCGCCAACCCTCGGCCGAGCCGAGCACGTTGGTGAGCAGCACCGGAAGCAGCAGCACCGAGCTTGCAAAGATGATGGGCACGACACCGCTCTGGTTGACCTTGAGCGGAATGTAGGTGTTCTGACCGCCGTACATACGGCGCCCGACCTGACGCTTGGCGAACGACACGGGAATCTTGCGTTGGGCAAGCTCGACCCTCACAACTGCGAAGACGATGCCGATGACCAGGAGTACGAGCAGGACGAATAGGACCCGGCTTTCTTCCTGCCAGATGCGCAAGAAGTTGACAGGTAGGCTCGAGACCACGGACGCAAAGATGATCATCGACATTCCGTTACCAATGCCGCGCTGGCTGATGAGCTCGCCCATCCACATGATCAGCGCAGTTCCTGCAACGAGCGAGACGATGACCAGCAACGCCCGAGGCATGAACTCGGGCAGCAACTTCACGTCGGGGGCGTTGCGGGCGGCGCCGAAGAACGCGCTGCCCTTGCCCTGCCCGAAGATGAACGTGAGCCCGGCTGCCTGCAAGGTGGCGATGCCGATACCGAGATATCGCGTGTACTGGGTGATCTTGCGCTGACCAACGGCACCCTCTTGCTGGAGCTTCTCCAACTTGGGGATAACCACGCCGAGCACCTGCATGATGATGCTGGCGGTGATGTAGGGCATGATGCCCAACGCAAAAATGGAGAAGCTACTGAACGCGCCACCGGAGAACAGGTTGAGGAATCCCAACGCGCCACCGCTTTGGGCCTGATCGCGCAGCTGCTGCACGGCCAACTGATCCACGCCGGGCACCTGAATAGCAACACCGAGGCGATAGAGCCCAACCATTCCGATGGTGAACAGGATCTTGTTCCGCAGATCGGCAACCTTGAAGATGTTCTTCAAGTTCGACAGCACAGGCAACTCCTCAACGAGACGACGGACGACAAGACGACGAACAATGAGATGACGGACACGGAAACGCTAGAGCCACCAGAGTGGAAGCAACGAACGATCAGCGGTTGGTGAACTGGTTGCCGTTGGCCGCTGGACGAACCTTGAACGGCATCGAGACGATGGTGACACTACCGCCGAGTCCAGTAATGGCAGCCTCGGCCGACTTCGAAACAGCGTGCGCCGTGACATCGACCTTGGCGGTCAATTCGCCATAACCGAGCACCTTGACGTAGTCGCCCTTGCGCAGCAGTCCACGCGCCACGAGCACCTCGGGGGTGATTTCGCCGACGTCGAGCTTGGCAATGGAATGCAGGTTCACTGCGGTGTACTCGACGCGGAACGGGTTGTTGAATCCCTTGAGCTTGGGGACACGCTGCTTCAGCGGCATCTGGCCGCCTTCGAAGCCGCGCGCCACCTTGCCGCGTCCGCGCGACTGCTGACCCTTGGTACCACGGCCAGCGGTCTTGCCGCCCTTACCGCCGATGCCACGGCCAACTCGTTGCTGGGCCTTGTTGGCGCCAGGCGCCGGTGAAAGTTCGTCTACGCGCATAGTGGTGCTCTTTCGAATCCGTTACCAGTCGCCTCAGGCGCCGGTGTTTTCCTCAACCGAGATGAGATGAGGTACCCGGGCGATCATGCCCCGAATTTCGGGGCGATCGGGCAAGGTGTTGGTATCGCCAATCTTCTTCAGCCCGAGCGCACGCAACGTGCCGCGGCTCTTGGGCTTGGCGCCGATGCTCGAACGCACCAGCTTCACGAACAGTGTCTTTTCGCTCATCAGTGGGTCTCCCCCGCTGCGTTGGCCTTCTGGCGATCGTTGTAGGCCTTGAGCAGACCCTTCGGGACGAACTCATCGGCATTGAGGCCACGCCGCTTGGCGACCTCGTCCGGGCGCTGCAGCGACTGCAGTCCCTGGATGGTGGCACGAGCGACGTTGATGGCGTTGGCCGAACCAAGCGACTTGCACAGAATGTCGTGCACGCCGGCTTCTTCGAGAATGACGCGGGCGGCGCCACCGGCGATGACGCCGGTACCGGGGGCTGCGGGCTTCATCAGCACTCGACCGGCACCGGTGATACCGAGCACAGGATGGATGATGGTGCTGCCGGCGAGCGGAACATCGAACAGGCTCTTCTTGGCCTCTTCGGTGCCCTTTTGAATCGCGAGGGGAACCTCTTTGGCCTTGCCGTAGCCGAGACCGACTCGACCGTTGCCGTCGCCGACCACCACGAGAGCGGTGAACGAGAAACGACGACCACCCTTGACGACCTTGGCGACGCGGTTGATGGCGATGACTCGCGACTCGCGCAACCCACCCGGCTCGGGCGGCGCTGCGTTGGGATTGTTGTTGCTGTACGACGGACCAGCCATCAGAACTCCAGACCTGCTTCACGAGCGGCATCGGCTGCCGCGGCGACCCGACCGTGGTAGGCAAAGCCGCCACGATCGAAAACTACCTTTTCAATGCCAACGGCCTTGGCCCGCTCAGCAACGAGTTGACCCATGCGGGTGGCTGCAGCGACGCTGCTTCCCGCACCGTCGGTGGCGCGCTCGGCCGCTTCGTTGGTCGACGCCGATGCCAGCGTGCGCCCGGCCTCGTCATCGATCAACTGCAACACGAGGTGCTTGTTCGAGCGGAACACCGCAAGGCGCGGACGCGCTGCGGTGCCGTGGATCTTCTTGCGGACGCGGCCATGACGGCGGATTCGCGACTCACGACGAACTTTTGCGTTATCACTCATTAGCTCTCTCCTCAGCCCTTACTTCTTGCCGGTCTTGCCGGCCTTGCGCAGGACCTTCTCACCGAGATAGCGCACGCCCTTGCCCTTGTAAGGCTCTGGCTTGCGGATGCTACGGATGTTGGCGGCCACCTGGCCGACGACTTCCTTGTCAATTCCCTTGACGATCACTCGCGTCGGAAGCGGAACCTCGAACGTGATGCCCTCAGGGGCGGTCACAATAACGGGGTGGCTGAAACCGAGCGACAGGCGCAACGACGTTGGGGTCTGTGCCTCGGCACGGTAACCGACGCCGATGATCTCGAGTTCCTTGGAAAAGCCAGTGGTGACACCGACGACCATGTTGTTCACGAGGGTACGCGTCAGCCCGTGCAGCGCACGATTATCGCGCTCGTCGTTCGGGCGTTCGACCAACAAGTTGGCGTCGTCGCGGCGCACCGTGATGGCGCCTGGCACGCCGAATGACAGCGTACCTTTGGGGCCTTTGACGGTGACCGTTCCCTGATCGACGGTGACGTCGACGCCAGTGGGAACGGCAATGGGGGATTGTCCAATACGGCTCATGTCGGTTCCTTGGTCACCAGACGTAGCACAGGACTTCGCCACCCATGTTGCGCTTGCGCGCTTCACGGTCGCTCATCAGTCCAGCACTGGTGGATAGGACAGCCACACCGAGACCACCGAGCACGCGAGGTACCGAGGTTGCCTTGCGATAAACGCGCAGGCCAGGGGTGGAGACGCGCTTGATGCCGCTGATGGTGCGGGCACGCTCGTGTGAATACTTCATGTGTACAGTCAGCACTTCGCCGGGACCCTTCATCGATGGAGCAACGGTGAATCCAGCGATGTAACCCTCGGATTGGAGGATCTTCGCGAGAGCAACCTTTTGCTTCGACGATGGCATTGGGACCTCATCATGCATCGCCGTGTTGGCGTTGCGGATACGGGTCAGCATGTCTGCGATGGGATCAGTCAACATAGTTGCCCCTCACCAGCTCGCCTTGGTCACGCCCGGCACTTCGCCGGCATGGATCATCTCGCGAAGACACACACGGCAGAGGCCGAACTTACGGTATACGGAACGTGCACGTCCGCAGCGACGACAACGGGTGTAGCCGCGCACTTTGTATTTGGGCTTTGCAGCCGCTTTGTTGATCTGAGATTTCTTGGCCATTGTCCTAGTTGCCTTTCCCGATCACTTCTTCTTTGCCTTGGCAGCCGGCCTGGCTGCCTTACCACCGCGGACCGGGCCGCGACGCTTGACCTTGTTGGGTGGCGCGCCGGCATCTGCACCCCGCTTGAACGGGAAGCCGTATGCAACGAGCAACGCCTTGCCGTCCTCGTCGGAGGTGGCGGTGGTGACGATGGTGATATCCATGCCGTGTGGGGCATCGATCTTGTCGTAGTCGATCTCGGGGAACACGATCTGGTCGGCAAGACCAAAGGTGTAGTTACCCCGACCGTCCCACGAGTGGGCCGGCAGACCGCGGAAGTCACGGATACGGGGAATCGCCACGGCTATCAAACGGTCGAGGAACTCCCACATGCGATCGCCGCGCAGAGTCACCTTGCACCCAATTGCTTGGTTCTCACGCAGTTTGAACGCTGCAATCGACTTCTTCGACTTGGTGATAATCGGCTTTTGACCGGCGATCTTGGTGAGGTCGGCAACGGCACCCTCGAGCAGCGATGGCTGCTGGGTGGCACGACCGACGCCCATGTTGATAACGATCTTTTCAAAGGTCGGCACCTGCATGATGTTGGTGATGCCGAGCTGCTCCATGAGAGCGGCTTTGACCTCTTCGTTGTAACGCTGCTTCAGACGAGGCATCGTGACGGCTTCAGCTGCTGTGCTCATGAGATCACCTCACCGGTGCGCTTGGCGACGCGGGCCTTGGTGCCGTCGGCCTGAATCTTGTAACCCACGCGGGTGGGCTTGCCCTTGTGCACGAGCATCACGTTGCTGGCATGCATGGGCATGTCTCGGTCGATGATGCCACCCTGCATGGTCTGGCTGGTCTGCTTCTGGTGCTTCTTGGCAATGTTGACGCCACTGACAACGACTTTGTTCTCACGGGGCAGGGAGCGAATGATCTCGCCCTCTTTGCCCTTGTCCTTGCCGGCGATGACGACAACGGTGTCACCCTTTTTGAGTTTCATGTTCACAACACCTCCGGGGCGAGCGACACGATGCGCATGAACTTCTTGTCACGCAGCTCGCGCCCGACTGGGCCGAAGATGCGTGTTCCACGCGGCGTGAGATCGTCTTTGATGATGACTGCCGCGTTTTCGTCAAAGCGGATGTAGCTGCCATCGGGACGGCGCTTTTCTTTCTTCACACGAACGACGACGCACTTGACGACGTCGCCCTTCTTGACGCCTGCACCTGGAATGGCATCTTTGACGGTGGCCACGAAGATGTCACCAATTGACGCATAGCGCCGACGGGTGCCACCGAGCACCTTGATGCACAGCACTTCTTTTCCGCCGCTGTTGTCGGCGACACGGAGTCGGGATTCCTGCTGAATCACTGTGATACCTCGGACTTCTCGCTGCGCTTGATCACCGTGTCGACTTTGGACTTCTCGCTGCGCTCGATCACTTGGCACGCTCCAAGACTTCGGTGACGCGCCAGCGCTTGTTCTTGCTCATCGGGCGGGTCTCCATCAGGCGCACGCGGTCGCCAATGTTCACGTCGTTGGCTTCGTCATGTGCGTACAGCTTCTTGGTGCGCATCATGAACTTGCCGTACTTGGGGTGGCGAACGCGCTCGATCACGGCGACGACAGCGGTCTTGTCCATCTTGTTGGACACGACCACGCCCTCGCGGACCTTGCGAGCATTGCGCTCTTCAGTTGTTGTTTCGTCAGCCATTGCTGCACTCACTTCCCGGCCTCGGCCAACGCGATTTCGCGCTGACGGATGAGGGTGTTGAGACGGGCGATGTGGCGGCGAACCTTGCGGATTTCCGCAACATTCTCCAGCTGACCCGTCGCGTTACGGAATCGAAGGTTCAACGATTCCTGCTTGGTTGCACGGAGCTCCTCGACCAAACCGGCCAGATCGAGCTCGTTCAATTCTGTCTTTGATGTCGCCATCTCAGATCACCTCTTCGCGTGTGATGACGCGGGCCTTGATGGGCAGCTTCTGAATGGCCTTCTCGAGTGCGGCCTTGGCCTGCTCCTCGTTCGGGAAGCTGAGTTCGAACAACACACGACCAGGCTTGACCACGGCAACCCAGAACTCGGGGTTGCCCTTACCGGAACCCATGCGGGTCTCGGCTGGCTTCTTGGTGACGGGCTTGTCGGGGAACACGTTGATCCAGACCTTGCCACCACGCTTGATGGCACGGGTCATGGCGATACGGGCTGCCTCGATCTGGCGGGCAGACAGCCAGCCTGGCTCGAGCGCCTGGATGCCATATTCGCCGAAGCTCAATGACGAAGCACCCTTGGTCATACCGGTGGTACGGCCACGATGCTGCTTGCGATGCTTGACTTTACGGGGCATCAACATCTGGAATCAGTCCTCCCCACGGAAGTGCGGTGCTTCGTGGCCGGCGTTGGTACGACGGGCAATCTGCTCTTCTTCGTCGAGTAACTTCTCGAACTCCGGATCGGCTTCTTTCAACAACGGAGTGGCTTCGATCTCAGCGACGTCTTCGGCCTTCTTGCGACCGGCAGAAGAAACGACCTTGCGCGGTGCACCCGATGTCTCGCCCACAGCCATGGCTGCTTCGCGAATGATCTTGTCGTCGTTCTGTGGCTTGTAGGGCAAGATGTCACCCTTGTAGATCCAGACCTTCACGCCGACGCGGCCGCTGGTGGTCTTGGCCTCACGGAAGCCGTAGTCGATGTCGGCGCGCAATGTGTGCAGCGGGACACGACCTTCGCGGTACCACTCGGTGCGGCTCATCTCGGCGCCACCGAGGCGGCCCGAGCACTGCACGCGGATGCCGAGCGCACCAGCCTTTTGCGCATTCTGGACCGCTCGTTTCATGGCACGACGGAAGGCAATACGGTTGATCAGCTGATCGGCCACGCCTTGGGCGATGAGTGCCGCATCGAGCTCTGGCGACTTGATCTCGACGATGTTCAACTGCACCTTCGGGTTACCTGTGATGTCGGTGAGCAGAGAACGCAGCTCGTCGGCCTGAGCACCACGACGACCGATGACGATGCCCGGCCGGGCGGTGTGGATGTCGACGCGAACCTTGTCACGGGTCCGCTCGATTTCGATACGGCTGATGGCGGCCGACTCGAGCTTGGTCATGATGGCGCGACGGATCTTCCAGTCCTCGGTGAGGTATTCCTTGTAATCGCGCTCGCTGAACCAGCGGCTCTTCCAGTCGGTGGTGATGCCAAGACGGAAGCCGTATGGGTTGATCTTCTGACCCATCAGTTGCTCTCTTCTGCTGCGGTCTCGCCGCTGCCGGCCTCGTCGGCCTCGGTGGCCTCGGAGGAATCGGTTGTGTGGGTGCCGCCGGGGGCAGCGAAGCCTGCGGCCTCGGCGTTCTCGACTGTGTCGAAGTACACCTCGGCAACGGTGGCCTTGTAGTAGCGGCTGCCGGGCACGTGATACATCATCGAGTCGGCGTTGCCCTTGATCTCGTAACCCTCGGGCGCCGAACCGTCCTCGAGCGGGGCCTGACCGCCTGCGACCTCATTCGTCGAGGTCCACACCGCGTCAGTGGATTCGTCAGCCGAATCGTCGATGACGGTGTCGGCACCGGACTTGAGGCCCTGGGCGCGCTCACGACTGCGCTCGACGCGATCGCGCCGTGCAGCCGTGGTGCTGGTTGCGCCACGACGACGACCAGCGGCGGTGCGGTTGGCGTCCTTGGCCTGCAGCACGGCGATGCGATCGTCGCTGAGACGAGCAACCACGACCGTGATGTGGCAGGTGCGCTTGTTGATGCGGGTACCGCGGCCACGAGCACGTGCTGCGAAGCGACGCAGCGTGGGACCCTCGTCGGCGAAGCAGGCGAGCACGAAGAGCTCTTCGGGATCCTGCGCATCGTTGTGCTGGGCGTTGGCGACGGCGCTGGCGAGTACCTTGCGCACGGTGACGGCAATGCCCTTGTCGGTGAACTGCAGCACCTCGTCGGCCTGCTTCACCGGAAGGCCGCGGATGATGTTGAGCACCAGGCGAGCCTTGCTGGCCGAGCTACGCACGTAGAGAGCCGAAGCCTTCGTGCCGCCCTTCGAGCCCGCAACGAAGTTCTTTTCGTTGAGCTTTGGACCAGTCATTATCGACGACCCTTCGTGTTCTTCTCTTGGCCGGCGTGGTACCTGAAGGTACGCGTCGGCGAGAATTCGCCCAGCTTGTGACCGACCATCGATTCGGTGACATACACGGGAACGTGCTTGCGACCGTCGTGGACCGCAATGGTGTGCCCGACCATGTCGGGGATGATGGTGCTGCGACGCGACCAGGTCTTGATGACCTTCTTGTCGTTCGTTGCGTTCATCGCGTCGACCTTCTTCAACAGATGGTCGTCGACGAACGGGCCCTTCTTCAGGCTGCGGGACATGATTACCTCCGACCCTTGCTGGTGCGGCGGCGGCGAACGATGAGCTGCTGCGACGCCTTCTTCTTGTTGCGAGTACGACCTTCGGGCTTACCCCACGGGGACACCGGAGGACGACCGCCCGATGTGCGGCCCTCGCCACCACCGAGTGGGTGGTCGACGGGGTTCATGGCCACACCACGCGTCTGTGGGCGGATGCCCTTCCAACGGTTGCGTCCGGCCTTGCCGATGGTGATCAGTTCGTGCTCGCTGTTGCCGACCTCGCCGACCGTGGCACGGCAATCGATGAGCACACGGCGCATCTCGGTGCTGGGCAGACGCACGGTGGCGAACTGTCCGTCCTTGGCGACGAGCTGGATGGCCATACCGGCGGAACGGCCCATCTTGCCACCTTGACCGGGGCGGAGCTCCACGTTGTGGATGACTGTACCAACGGGGACGTAACGCATGGGCATGGCGTTGCCTGGCTTCACATCGCTGCCTTGGCCGCTCTGCACGTGATCGCCCACGTTGAGGCCCTTGGGAGCAAGGATGTAGGCCTTTTCGCCGTCTGCGTAGTGCAACAGGGCAATGCGGCAGGTGCGGTTGGGGTCGTACTCGATGGCGGCGACCTTGGCGACGACGCCGTCCTTGACGCGCTTGAAGTCGATGATGCGGTACTGGCGCTTGTGTCCACCACCGCGGTGACGCGCGGTCTTGCGACCGTAGACGTTGCGCCCACCGGTGCGGGTGCGAGTTGCGATCAGCGTCTTTTCAGGAGTCGACTTGGTGATTTCAGAGAAATCAGCAGATGTCTGAAAGCGGCGACCGGCGCTAGTTGGTTTGCGTGAGCGAATAGCCATTGCGATCTCAGTTCTCGAACAGCGGGATGTCGTGACCCGGCGCAAGCGTGACGATGGCGCGCTTGGTATCGGGCTTTTTGCCATTGCGATTGCTCTTGCGTGCGCGGGTGACCTTGCCCGGACGGTTGAGCGTGTTTACCTTGGTGACCTTGACGCCCCAGATCGCCTCGACAGCGTCGTGGATCTCCGGCTTACTCGCAGAAGGATGCACCTTGAAGGTGTAGACGCCGGTCTCGATGAGCGCGTAGCTCTTCTCGGACACGACGGGCGCCAGGATGATGTCGCGTGGGTCTTTCATGACTTGCCGTCCTTGTCAGCGTCGTCAGCAGCTTGGGCGCCCGGCTTGGAAAAGCCTGCGGCCTCGGCAGCTTCTTCGGAGGCAAACCACACTTCGGCAATGGTTGCCTTGTAGTAACGGCTGCCTGGCACATGGAACATCATCGACTGGGCGTTGCCCTTGATGGGGAAGCCCTCGGGCTCGCTGCCATCGGCGAGGGCGCCATGACTGCCGGCTCCGTATGAGGCGGTTGCCTCGGCGAGTGGTGGTCCCGACGGGAGGTTGTCCTTGGTGAAAACAATGGTCTCGTTGCACAGCACGTCGTACGCGTTCAGCTCGTTGACCTCGATGAGCTGCACCGACGGCAGGTTGCGGAAGCTCTTGACCGTGACGACGTCTTCGCGGTTGTGCACGATGAGCACCGACTTGCCGACATTGAGTGCTTGCAACGCAGCGGCTGCCGACTTGGTGCTGGGGGCGTCGAAGCCCCAACCGTCGACGACGATGATCTTGCCCTCGTTGGCGCGATCCGACAGTGCCGAACGCAGCGCGAGCTTGATCATCTTCTTCGGGGTCTTCTGGCTGTACTTACGGGGCTTGGGCCCAAGGGCCACGCCGCCACCGCTGAAGTGAGGTGCACGGGTCGAGCCCTGGCGGGCGTTACCCGTGCCCTTTTGCTTGAACGGCTTCTTGCCGCCACCGCTGACTTCGGCACGGGTCTTGGTGCTCTGCGTGCCCGCACGGCGGTGCGCCAACTGAGCGGTGACGACCTGATGCATGACAGGTACGTTGGGCTGCACACCGAACATGCCGGGGTCGAGCTCGACACTGCCGACGTCGGCACCGGTTGCGGTCTTCAGTGCTACGGAAGCCATGACGTCACTTCCCCTTCACTGCGTTACGGACGATGACAACGCCACCGTTGGGGCCAGGCACCGAACCCTTGATGAGCAACAGCCCACGTTCGAGGTCGGCTTCGACAATTTCGAGGTTCATCGTGGTGACCTGCTCGTTACCCATGTGGCCGGCCATCTTGAGGCCCTTGAGCACGCGCCCGGGGTAGCTGCACGAACCAATGGAACCGGGGGCACGGTGATGCTTGTGGTTACCGTGGCTTGCGCCCTGGCCCTTGAAGTTGTGACGCTTCATGACGCCAGCGGTGCCCTTACCGCGGCTAACCGCGGTCACATCGACTTTTTGGCCCTTGACCAAGGTGTCGACGCTGATCTCCTGGCCAACCGCGAAACCGTCGACCGACTCGAGCCGCAGTTCCACCAGACGGCGACCGGGTGCGACCCCAGCTTTGGCGAAATGGCCCGCCTCGGGCTTGCTGAGCTTCTTCGCATCCTTGTGGCCGTAGGTGACCTGCAGAGCGGTATAGCCATCGCGTTCGGTTGTCTTGACTTGGACCACGCGAGCCGGCTCGACGCGCAGAACGGTGACGGGGACAATTCGATTGTCCTCGGCCCATACCTGGGTCATGCCGACTTTTTCGCCGACGATCGCTTGTTGTGCCATGGCGGCAGCCTTTTCGTCCGGACCCGGGGTGACCCGGATACTTGGTTGATACGTCGCTGGCGTTTTGTGCCTTGTGAGCCGAGCGCCATTCACGCAAATGCTCCGGGGGCATGGCCCACGGAGCATCGAGATCGATTGTCGCCGTGCGGTTCCCCGCAGCAGATGCCGCCGGGCGCACACGGACTTCAGTTACACCGCCCACAGCGCATGAACGCTGCAAACGTCTGAATTCGGCCGACAGATTTTCCGGCAGAGTTCGAGTGGGAAATGCTATCCCCCCGAAGTGTCGATGCCACCACCTCATATGCCTTTTCTGCATGGTTGGGAAACCGGCTGGCTATATTTCGGCCATGAAGGTCGGTACGTCGTGCGGTGCTGCCCGCATCGCCTTCGTCGCTATCTCGGTCATCCTCGTCGGTTGTGCCACTTCCGGATCGCGTTCGCCGATCACCGAGCCACAACCCGACGTCGATGATGCAGCAATCGCGAGCGCCGTGGACATTCGCGCTCTCGGGTGCGCCGTCGAACCCATTCGCGGTGCCGGCGCGGTCATCGAGGGAGGTTTCGTTCTCACCGCGGCGCACGTTGTCGCCGGGGCGCACACACTCACGGTGCGCCCGGCATCACCCGAGGCTGCCGATCCCATCACTGCCCACGTGGTTGCCATCGACCCGGGCAACGATCTCGCTCTTCTTTCCACACCCGGGCATTCGTTACAGGAGCTTCCGCTGCTTCGCGCTGGAGCGAACGACCGGGGCGTTGCCATCGTCTTTCGTGACCTCGCCCCAGTCGCTGAGCCATATGTCATCACCCGACCGGTACGGGTACGCATCCTCGACATCTACCACCGCAGCACCGTCACCCGCGGCGGCTATCAGGTGGCCATCGAGATCGACCCGGGGGATTCCGGGGCAGTGCTGGTGGGGCCCACGGGTGCGGCCGTCGGGGTTCTGTACGCCAAGAGCCAAGGCACCGAGCAGCGCGCCTGGGCATCGAGTACGTCGGCTGTTCCCGCCCTGATCGCCCGAGCGCGTGGCGTGGATCCGATTGCGGGTATCGATCCGGGTGCGTGCGCGGGTTGGTCAGGCTGACCACGTACCATCACGTGTGTGACATCGAATCCGATCACCCTCGTGTTCGATGGCGATCAGACGTTGTGGGATTTTCGGTCCGCCCTTGATCGAGCACTGGCGGAAACCAGACACGAGGTCGCGCGCGTCACCGGCGCTGAGTTAGCCGAAATCCCAACAGTGGCCGAGATGACCGCGGCTCGCGATCGCCTGGCGACCGAAGCCAGTGGGCTGCGTCTCGACGACATCAGACGCTGCGCCTTCGAACAATTGCTCGTCCAAATCGGCGCAACGCCGACCCCTCCACTCATCGATCAGATCAATCAGTTCTTCATCGGGCGGCGGTATGAGATGTGTCGGCCGTACCGCGAAACCGTGCCCGTCCTGCGCACGCTCCGCGAACGCTACCGGTTGGTGTTGCTCACAAACGGCAACAGCTTCCCGGAACGCATCGGGCTCGGGGGCCTGTTCGAACATGCTTTCTTCGCGGACGACATCGGCGCCCAGAAACCGTCGCCGGTTGCCTACGAACACGTTGTTGCAGTCTGTGGCGGCTCGACCTTTGCAAGTATCGGAGATTCGATTCCCAACGACATCATTGGTCCCGCGTCACAAGGTTGGCGCACGATCTGGGTGAACCGTGACAGTCGAATGCTCCCCGACTATGCGCGACCCGACGCGATCCTCGTCAGCCTCGAGACGCTCGGCCCAACGCTCGAACGAATCCTCGGTTGAGCACTCAAGTCTGAATCAACACGGCTCGACTACACGCCAGAGCCCTGGCGACCCTCGCCCGCTGCGAAACGGGTTGCACCCTCGAACGTCTCGCCGCTCATCAGGACCTGCAGACCCAGACGCGTCTCGTTGGCCAGCGCCTCGTTGATGGGCATGTACCACTGCTCGTACGAACTCCGTCGGTCGCTGCGCATGCACACCTGAGGGAACGCGGCAATCTGATGCGCCAGCACAAGGGCTTCTCGCAGTGCGTCGTCCGGGGCGCAGAGGCGGTTGGCGAGGCCCATCCGCAATGCCTCGTCACCACTCACGCCACGACCGGTGAGGATCAGGTCGAGCGCATGGCTGTGACCGATGAGCCTCGTCAGCCGGACGGTGCCCCCGTCGATCAGGGGAACTCCCCAGCGACGGCAGAACACGCCGAACACGGCATCGGTCGCAGCCACCCGAAGGTCGCACCACGCCGCTAGCTCGAGTCCCCCCGCCACGGCGTGGCCCTCGACTGCGGCGATCACCGGTTTGTCGATCAGCATGCGCGACGGACCCATCGGGCCGTCGAGCGAGATGTCGGCCTCGACCCGGTTGCCGCGTCCAGCCGTGATGGCCTTCAGATCAGCGCCGGCGCAGAACGTGCCGCGAGCGCCGGTCAATACCGCGACCATCAGAGTGTCGTCGGCCTCGAAACGGCGGAACGCCTCGGCCAACAATGCCGCCGTGGGAGCATCGACTGCGTTGCGCACCTCGGGTCGGTCGATGGTGATGATGGCCACCGAATCGTCGGTGGCGAATTGAACTGGACCGTCAGTCATCGGCTGCACGTCACGGAAACCGCTTGGCGAGCCAGTCGGCAACGATGCCGAGCGCTTCGCGACGATGACCCTCGAGATAGTGCGGCGCACCCTTCATCTCCACGTAGGTCTTGTCGGCCGCGCCGGAGTTATCGACGATCTCGTTGGCCTGACGAATGCGAATCTCGGTGTCTGCGGTGGGGTGCACCAAGATGGTCGGCACTGTCACTTGCGGTATCGTGTCAGCGAGCTTGGCGTGGCTGCTCAATCCGGACCATGTACTGAGCCACCCTCGAGCGGTCATCGTGCGCGCCAGACCACCCCGGCCATAGTTGGCATCGAGCGGGTCGGGGAATGCGAACAACGAACCCTGAGGCCGGTCGTCGGGATCGATGGAGAGGTCGAGATACGCGGGGTCGGCGAGGGTGCGATAGATCGTGAGGTACTTGGTGAACACCGCCCGCCGACGCTGCTCGCGCCAGGCCGTGGCATCGGACTTGTCGATGCCACGGAGCCGGGAACCAGCCGCTTCTGCATCCGCAATCGAAGCCTTCGCAATCGCATCGATGCGCGCCACGCGCGCCACTTGCGCGGCCCGATAACGAAGCATCCAGTCAGGATCGAACTCACACGGATCGGGCCACGGTCGCCACCCGTTGTCGGGGTTATACATGTCGAGTTCGGGGATGGTCGCGAAGGGATCGTTCTCGTCGGCCACGCTTGGGTCGATGACCTGAAGCATGAACACTCCCTCGCCGGGATGGGCCGCCATCCCGATCCAACCGTCACCGATGCCGAGCTGGGCCTGGGCCATGGCCATCAGCGAGCCACCGCCGGAGTTACCGAGCAGCACAACAGCTTCGGCGCCGCGACGCTTCATCTCATCGTGCGCCGTCTTGACATCGATGGTGCACGATTCATGCAGGCAGTCGGTGTCGTTGTTCATGTATCGCGTTCCGAACCCCAGTACGGCGTATCCGGCTGCCGCCAGCAACGGGCATGCGTAATGCACGCTGAAGTCACCACGCGGGTGGCTGAGGATCACCGCCGTCTTCCATGCCGTACCGCGCGGAGGCGTCCACAACACACCTCGGACAAGCGCACCATCGGGGGACACGAGGCGGATCGACTCACGCTGTACCTCGACGCCGGGATTGTCCTCGGCCAACGGCCAGTAATTGAGACCGAACGGACGCTGGCCTCCGAGATGCGTATCGAGCTCCTGCATGAACGGAGACTATGTCCCTCCCCGTCTCGCGCTGACTACCGAACGGACGGCTCCGGCACCACCGGTGCGCTCGACTGGCGATGCACCGATACGTGATAGTTGGACCCGGAAACGAATGGGTCGCCATCCCATGTGGCAAAACGATCGACCAAGGCAAGTCCGCTGGCCATGCAATGTTCATCCCACTGATCCAGTGTGTAGCCATTGCGCTCGAGGCTGAAGCCGGCAACGAGTTCGCCACCGGGCTCGAGATGCCGGGCCAGGTTGGCCACGATCAGGCGACGATCATCAGGTTGACAGAACAACATCACGTTGCCGGGCATCGCGATCAGATCGAAACGACGCGAAAGGCGCATGCGCGCCAGATCGTCGACCGACCACTGCATGTGCGGTGCCTTACGGCGCGCAACGTCGATCATGTCGGCATCAAGATCCACGCCGATGACGTCGTAGCCACGCCGATTGAGCTCGATCGCGATACGGCCGGTGCCACAACCGGCATCGAGGATCGCTCGCGGCGTGCGGACGGCAATGAATTCGGCTTCACCGTGAACGTGCTGTCCGGTTGCGGCCAACCGATCGAACCGCTCGTCGTACGCGGCGATGTCGATATTCTCGCGCCATTCGACCCAACGTGGCGACACCACAGCAGCGCGCGAGAGATCAGGCTGGCGGGCGTTGGTCACGGCGGGCATTCTACGCCTGGCCCTCGTCCGGTCACGATCGACCACAACACCTTTGAGGTCCTACGATTGGGAGATGACCCCAACCGTGACCGACGCGGAGATCGAAAGGTTCCATGGCGACGGAGTCGTGGTACTGCGCCAACTGGTCAGCCCCGATCAGCTCGGCGAGTTGGCACACGCCGTCGAACAGAATCTTGCCGATCCCGGTGAGTGGGCCAGTGACTACACCCCCGATGGCGCCACCGGTCGATTCTTCGGCGACTACGTGAACTGGCCGCGAATCGATGCCTATCGACGCGTCGCGCTCGAGTCCGCGCTCCCGAGTGCAGCCCGCGCGTTGATGCACAGCAATGCCGTGCGGTTCTTTCACGAGCACCTCCTCGTGAAAGAACCGGGCACTACAGAGATCACGCCGTGGCATCACGACGATCCCTATTACTGCGTCGACGGAATGCAGAACGTGAGCATGTGGATCTCACTCGATCCCGTGCCAAAAGCAGCCGGCTTACGCTTTCTCGCGAGCTCACATCTATGGGAGCGACGTTTCATCCCACGCAAGTTCGTCGACGCAACGCCGTATGCGGCCGCCGTTCAGGGTTTCGAAATCGTGCCAGACATCGAGGCCGAACTCACGCAGCATCGCATCGTCTCATTCGACATCGAACCAGGCGATGTGTTGGCCTTTCACTACCGCACGTTGCACGCGGCTCCTGGCACGGCAGGACTCACCGAACATCGCCGCCGTGCAATCAGCATGCGCTACGTGGGCGACGATGCCATCTTTGCACTGCGCCCGTGGTTGCACTCGCCCCCGTTCGACGTGGACGAGGCGGCGGTCGGCCAGCCGCTCGACGAGGCGCGTTTCCCACTGATCCGAACGACGCCTTGACGACGGACGCACAGGGCTGATCAACCCGTGGTGACCGGTCGCCCAACGAGAGTGAGATTGAACGTCTGGCGGGCGCCATTGCGTTCGATCACGATGGCGATGTCGTCACCGGGTCGGTGATTGCGCACTGCAGCGATCACACCGCCAGATCCGTCGACGTCGATACCACCGACCTGCACGATGATGTCGTTGCTCTGGATGCCCGCCTTGTCGGCGGGTGCGCCGGCATTCACTGTGGTGACCACGGCTCCACGTCCGCCATCGGTTCGTTCGCCAAGACCGACGCCGAGGAATCCTTCGGGTTTGTCCACACCGCCTGCTTGCGCGCGCAGTACCGCGATTTCAGGGAGCACGCGGGCGATGGAGATCGAGAAGCCGACGTTGCTCGCCGTGTTGGTTGCATCGCTGCGGGCAACGGCGGTGTTGACACCAACCACCTCACCTGCCGCATCAACGAGCGGGCCACCCGAGTTGCCCGACGAGATCGCCGCATCCGTCTGGATCATGCCGTCGAGGGCCCCGGCCGCAGTGAGGATGGTGCGGTCGAGCGCACTCACAATGCCCAATGTGACGCTCGCTTCGCCATCGAGGTCCAGTGCGTAGCCGATGGCCAACACCTCGTCACCGACGCGGATGTTGGTGGGGTCGGCAAACGCTGCTGGCGTCAGCCCGGTGACATCTACTGAGAGTAACGCAAGGTCGTGGCTTGCGTCGTTCGCGAGAATCTTGGCTGAACGTGGGTTGCGTTCGCCGAAGAGCCGCACGCGAACCTGTGTGGCACCCTCGACCACGTGGGCGTTGGTCAGGATCTGTCCATCAGCGGTGAGCACGACGCCAGTGCCCACGCCTTCTCCGGCCTGGCCCTTCTCGCTGATGTCACTCGACACCGTCACGATGCTCGGGCGCAGTCGCGTGGTCACCGCCGCCACATCGAGACGCTGGTCGAACTTGGCGTTGCGCGGTTTTCCCAACACCACTGGCTGGGTGGAGTTGCGATAGGTCGACGACGGCGTGTTCTCCTCGATGCGAGCGCCGACATATACGCCGAGTAGTCCCGCAGCCCACGCCGAACAGAGCAGAGCGACCACCCACATCACGCCGGTGTGCTTGATCGGACGCCTCCATCGGCCCGGCTGCTCAGTGGGTGCAACCATCGGCACAGGGGGTGGAAATGGCGCGTGCCCTTCATGAGCCTGTGGCGGCGGCAGCATCGACATGCGATATGTCTAGCGTTCTTGGCGACAAAGTGCTCGGCGCAGACCGAACATCGAGAACTCCGCCGACCGAGCGCTTGTGTCAGTTCTTCGGTCGTTCGGCCAGTACCACTGTGCCGGTCATTGTCTTGCCGTCACGGGCATACTCCAGTTGCACCGAGTCGCCCGGCGACAGATCGCGGATCGCGGCGATCAATCCAGCCTGACCGTCGATCACCTCGCCGTTCACCTTGCGCACGATATCGCCCTCTTGCAGGCCGAGCTTGGCGGCTGGCGAACCGGGTTGTACCTGCGAGACGATCGCTCCGCGCCCGCCATCGCGACGATCCTCGACTCCGACGCCGAGATAGCCCTCGCTCCGGGCAGTACCGCTCTTGGCTGCGCGCAACTGATCGACGACTTTTTGTATCTCCTTCGAGGAAATCGCAAAGCCGATGTTGCTCGCCGTGTTCGAACCGTTGCTGCGGGCAACTGCCGTGTTGATCCCGATCACCTGACCAGCGGCATTCAGCAGCGGACCGCCGGAGTTACCCGACGAAATCGCTGCGTCGGTCTGGAGGAGACCATTGAGGGCACCGCTCTCGGTGAGCATGGTGCGGCTCGTCGCCGAAATGATGCCAGCGGTGACTGATGCCTCGCCCGGTAGGTCGAGCGCGAAGCCCATGGCGACGACCTGATCACCGACGACAGCGCTGTCGTTTGCTGCGAACTTCGCGATCGGCAACCCGGACTTCTTCACCCGCAAGAGTGCGAGGTCATTGCCCGGGTCGATACCGACCACTTCTGCCGAAATCGGTTCGGTGGATCCGGGCAGCAGTACACGCACGGCAGTCTCGTCGAGCACGACATGTGCGTTCGTGACGATCTCGCCGTCAGTAGAGATGATGATGCCGGTACCGACCCCTTCGCCGTTGCCGCTCGCCCCGTTGATGTCGACGGAGACCTTCACGACCGACGGACTGATGATCGACACCACGTTCGCGACGTCGAGGTTCTTGTCGAGCGCTGCTGGGCGGCTCCCGGCGGGGGCGGAAGGCGTTGATGAACCCGGGCTCGTCGTACCGCCGGTCGTCGTGGTCGTGTCCGACGACGCCAGCTTTGCTCCGGCAACGCCCGCGCCGACGATCAAGAGCACGGCGAGCACCATGCCGGCGCTGCGTCGGTCGCGTCGGCCCCTGCGCCCTGGGGCAACAGTGTCGACGACCACCGATGAGGCAGGCATCGAGGCAGTCGAGGTCCGCGTCGAGGTCGGCGGTGGCGACGGCGGCGCGGTAGACGAGTTCGACCACGAGTGCGCCGACTCGTCGGGAGAGGAAGGCGGATCAAACGTGTTCGTCATGACACGTTCTTATCCTTCGTACGTCCCATCGTCAGCGCGGCAAGGCCCAAACTTACCGAATTCTCACGTATGGCCGATCGAGCGGAGTGCGCGCGAACGTCGAGGAGTGACGAAGTCAGCCGAAAACGACCACGAGCGGCCCCGCAGGGCCGCTCGTGGTCAGTACTCAGACCGAGAGACTCAGCTGCCCTGAATCTTGATCTCGATGTCGACGCCAGCAGGCAACTCGATGCGCTGCAGGCTGTCGATGGTCTTGGGGTTCGGGTTGATGATGTCGATCAGACGCTTGTGGACGCGCATCTCGAAATGCTCACGCGAGTCCTTGTCGATGTGTGGTCCGCGGATGACCGTGTAGCGATGCTTGTCGGTTGGCAGCGGAATCGGGCCACGAATAGTGGCCGACGTGCGAGTGACCGTCTCGACGATCTTCTTGGTCGACTGGTCGATGATCTCGTGATCGAATGCTTTGATACGAATTCGGATGCTCTGTGTCATGGTCGTTCAGCTCACTTCAAGATCTTGACGACGCGGCCGGCGCCAACAGTACGGCCACCCTCACGGATAGCGAAACGTAAGCCCTCATCCATCGCGATCGGCTTACCCAACTCCACCGTCATC
>JAYUWK010000072.1:0-15121 GCA_043753895.1 Actinomycetota bacterium | reverse complement strand
GCGGCACGGCCATCGCGGTCAGCCCAGCCACTGCGCCCACCGGCGCAACATGGACCCCCGGCGCCACCCCCGACGCCACACTCGTGAGCGCAGGCTTCCTGCGTGCAGTGTCGGGCAAGTACACCACCAGCGCTGACGGCAAGACCCTCACGGCAATTGCACCTTGTACCTGATCCCAACCAGATCAGACTGAACAACTGAGTGAGCCGGGCCTTCGGGCCCGGCTCACTCGCGTCCGGGCACATGCGCGTTCGGGTCGAGCGAATGCACCAGAATGACGCAGTGATTGAGAGCGAAGCGTCCGCACCGTGGCGCATAGTGCTGGCGAGAATCACGCGGCTTCGGTATGCGGTGCTCTCGATGGTGGCACTCGCCGCTGGCATTGTCGGTGGAGGCCGCGGCGACTGGAACGTATTCGTCGACGCGGGCCGCGACATGCTCGGCACCGGCGGACTCAGCGTGTTCATGCGGCACCCCGATGTGCAGACCGGCCCGCTCAGTCTGCTGCTTGCGAGGATCTTGTCGATCACACCGCGCAATGGTTTCGTTGCCTGCGCAGTGTTGTGCGCCGTGCTCGGCCTGGTGGCCGTTCGGTGTGTGGAATTGGCGCGTCACCCTGCCCGAGACAACGATCCGCAGGGCAGCGAACTCACCACCTTGATCGGCGGCATCGTGGTGGTGTTCTGGTGGGCGAAAATCGGCGGGTACGGCCATCTCGACGACGCGCTCGTGCTCGCTGCAGCCGCGGGTGCATTGCTCAGCGTTCGCCGAAGTCGCACGGTCGTCGGGGCTGTCTTGCTCGGTCTCGCGATCGCGACCAAACCATGGGCGGTGATCCTGGTGCCGCTCACGATGGGCGGCATCAGTCCGCTTCGCCAACGCCTTCGTTCACCGTGCATTGCGATCGGTATCGGGGCATTGCTGTGGTTGCCGTTCCTCGTCGCTGAGCCCAAGACGCTGCAGTCCATGCGACCCACGGTGAACATCGCACCGGACTCGGTGCTGCAGCTTTTCGGCGTGACGAATGATTCGATTCCCCAGTGGTTACGAACCGCGCAACTGCTCGGCGCCCTTGCGCTGGCCACGCTGGTGATGTGGCGCGGCCGCCCGGGCGGCGTGATCCTGGTGGCCATCGCCTGCCGGATGATGACCGACCCGGGAACGTGGAGCTACTACACCGCGGGTTTCATGCTCGGCGCGCTCGCATGGGACCTCTACGAGACAACGTTGCTGGTGCCCAAGACAACCCTGGTAGCGGCCGTGCTCCTGCTCCCTCCATGGATCGTGCAGTCTGCGGATGTACGCGCGGTGATGCGCCTCGCCGCGTGTCTCGGAGCGATCACCCTCGTCACGTTGAGCAGGCCAGCGACCGTCGCGGTGACCGAACCGGCCGTTCCGGTATCGGTCACATAGCTACCCGAGCACGCTGTTCGTCGTGGCGTGCACAGGCCGCAGGCGTGAGAAGTGACCGAGGTTGATCACGTTGCCAGTGAGCGGACAGTCCACCGTGAGGGGATCTGCATCGTGGTCATGACCACCCTCGCATGCCTCGATGATCGTGGCCATGATCGGGCCAACCATCGGCGCGTTCTTGAACTGGTTGCCACTCGTGCCAATGGCCATGTAGTAGCCGCTGAGGTCGCTGCAGTCGTAGATCGGAACCCAGTCGCTGGAGACGTCGTACAATGCCGCGATTCCGGTGGGCCGCACGGGGACGCCGATGTCGGGCAGTCGACGAGCCACTCGCGTGGTCTGTGCTTCCCAGACCTGCGCAGTGGGCATGTCGTTGAAGTCGTCGGGATCGTCGATCCATTCGAGCGTGTCACACTCAGGCTCAACCCCACCCGTAATGATGGTGCCTCCGAGGTGCGGGCGGAAATACGTGCCGAGGTCGCTGTCGGTGACCATCACGCCGCCGTCGTCGATCGAGAAGCCGGGCGGCGCCGGCAGCACATCGACCTCCTGACGCAAGGCCCGTGTGGTGACTCCTCTGTCGGTCGGGAGCCCCGCCAGTACATTCACTTTCGACGAGTGTGGGCCAGCGGCGTTGATCAGGATCGGACACGCAAGCATCTGGCCGTCGGCCAACCGAACGGACGCGACTCGACCGTCAGCCTGGTCGACTCCCACAACCTCTGTATGGAAGCAGAACGTCGCGCCCAGCGCTGACGCGGCGACCATCACGTTGTGCGCGGCGAGTGCCGGATCGTCCACGAAGCCCGCATCGGGGTTGAGATAGGCGATCAGTTCTCCGTGGTTTTCCTCCCAGAACGCATCGTCGTCGACAGACTTGGGCGGGTAGTAGCGACCAAGATCGAGACTCGGATAACGCTCGTGCAGCTCGGCGGTACCGAGCGCTTCATACGGTACGCCGACCTCGTCGAACAGGGCTTGCACCTTGCGCAGTGGGGTCGCTGGTGAATCGAGCACCAACAGTCCGGTGCGCATGAAGCGAGCCATACCGAGTTCGTCGGTGACGCCGAGATACTCGGGCCACATCGCCCACATGTGCGCTGACTCCCACGACAACTTCACCGAGTCGGGTGTGGAGTAGTTGAACCGAATGATCGCCGACGACGCACTTGTGGAGCCTGCACCCGGACCCGGGCCCTTGTCGAGCACGAGTGGCGTCAGGCCGCGTCGGGCCAACTCCAAGGCAATGGAACAACCCATGATGCCGCCGCCGATGATGATCGCACCGTGACGTTCGTTCGTGTCGAATTCGCGCATGCGATCATTCTCAGCGAGGTCCGGCCCCACCTGCCAGAGTCGAAATGCCCGAGATGTGGACCGAGGCGGGGTTTGTCAGCGCACCAGTTCCATCCGCAGGCCGTTGGTGTCCCAGGTTGGATCGAGGGGCAGACGGCTGATCGCGCGTCCCATCGCTCGTCGAGCGGTCCACAGCAACGCTCCGGCCTGCATCACATGGACCTGACCGGCACCGGGGGGCGGTGCCGCCAGCACGACGTCTTCGATGCCTGGCAGCTTGTTGCGGATCAAGGCCATCCGCTCGAGGACGCCGTCTTGATGGAACGGCGAGGTCTTCAGCGGGCGGTCTTCGTTGAGCAGGTAGAAGCACAGATCAGGGTTCGCCGAGAAGAAGTTGCGCTGATGGAAGGGTTGAAAGATGGTCTCGGCCTCGCGGAGCCAGCGGAACCTGCGGAAGTCGTCGCTCGTGAGCCACGGCTCAAGCTCGCGTGCTTTGGCCTTGCTCGTCGCGTGGAGCGCGGCGCGCGACGGAATAGGTCGGATCCCCACGAGTCGCGGCCAGCCAATGACCTCGCGCGCGTCAGCATCGCACGAGCGATACCGACCCTCGGGCTCGTCGTTGAAAGCCAGGGGAATGTTGATTGCGGCCGCGTCGAATGCTGGGCGGAAGTCCACCACATCCTGCAGGCTGCGCGTGACCATGGCTTCCTCGACCACGACGGTGACGCCAGCGAGGCGCGCGGGCACAATCAGCCAGCCACCCGGGCACGGCGTGATGCCGGCGAGGAATTTATAGGGAAGCCCTTTGGCAGCCATGGCGAACGTCTCGTCTCTGTCTTTGTTTCTGGCTCAGCGGATCAGTTGGCCGAGCTCGAGACGAACTCGGCATTTCCCGTGGAGGCAGACTGGCCGGAATCGACTGTGTTCTGAGCCTGCTGCGCGGCTCGCGCCGTTGCGGCATGCGCCATGATTTCTTTCGGGTAGGCGCTGATCTCACACGCCGTATCCATGGTGATGAGGCCCGACGCCACGAGTCGAGCAAGGTCCATTTCGATGGTCTGCATTCCCTCGCGCTGGCCGGTGGAGATCACGTTGCGGAGTTGGCGGCTCTTGCCTTCACGAACGAGGTTGCGAACCGCTTCGGTGCCGAGCAAAACCTCGTAGGCAGCCACACGACCGCCGCCGTCGACCGGCAACAGACGCTGACTGATGACACCCTGCAAGGCGCCGGCCAGCTGGATCTGGATCTGATCCCGGCGTTCTGCCGGGAAGACGTCGACGATACGGTCGAGCGCCTGCGAGGCGTCGTTGGTGTGCAACGTGGCGAACACGAGGTGACCGGTCTCGGCGAGCGACAACGTGATCGAGATGCTGTCGAGGTCGCGCATTTCGCCGAGGAGGATCACATCGGGGTCTTCACGCAGTGCGCTGCGTAGACCATCGGTGAAGCTGTTCACATCAGTGCCGACCTCGCGTTGATTGACGAGGGCCATCTTGTGGTTGTGCACGTATTCCACTGGATCCTCGATGGTGAGAATGTGGCATGGCCGCTCTTCGTTGATGCGGTCGATCATCGCCGCGAGAGTGGTGCTCTTGCCGGAACCCGTGGGCCCCACGACCAACACGAGCCCGTACGGCTTGTTGAGCAGTTCGGTCGCAGCCCATGGCGCGCCAAGTTCCTCGAGCGAACGCACGCGGAATGGCACGACACGCAATGCGAGCGAAAGGTTGCCGCGCTGGCGGAATGCGTTGGCTCGGAAACGACCGACGTCGCGCATGCCGAACGAGAAGTCGACCTGATGGTTCTCGTACAACTCCTCGCGTTTACGATCGTCGAGCAGCGACATGACGATGCGCTCGATGGTCTCGGCCTCGAGCACTTCGACGCCTTCGAAGGTGACGAGCACGCCGTCGCGACGCGCAGTGGCCGCGCGCCCCACAGCAAGGTGCAAGTCGCTGGCGCCGGCAGCCACGGTTGCCTGGAGCAACGTGATGAGCGCGGGGTCTGGCTGGATCATGTGACTAACCTCCGTTGAGGGGCCGCCCACCGCGGCCAGGTGAAGGACTCATGGTTATTACATTTACTGCGATCTTCGGACTTGTGATCGGATCGTTCCTCACCGTTGTCGTCGACCGGGTGCCGCGTGGCGCGTCGATTGTTGCGCCCGGATCCGCATGCGGTGCCTGCGGGCTCGAACTCGGCCCGCTCGACCTCGTACCCGTGCTGAGCTGGTTGGCCCTTCGCGGCAAATGCCGCCGGTGCAGAACCTCGATCGGCATCGAGCCATTGGTGCTTGAGCTGACCACGTCGACGCTGTTCGTCCTGCTCGCAATGAAGTTCCATCTCACGTGGGAGCTCGGTGCCTACTGCACGTTGGCGGCCGGTCTCGTCGCATTGAGCTGGATCGATCTCAAGACGAAGCGATTGCCCCGCGAGATCATCTATGTCACCGCAGTCATCGGCGTACCACTGTTGTGTGTTGCCGCTCTCGTGCGCCACGAACCGAAGCGCATCTGGATGATGTTGCTCGGTGCGTCGATCGCGCTCGCATTCATGGCGCTGGTGTACGTGGCGAGCCGGGGCGGCATGGGCGACGGCGATGTGCGGCTGTCGCCCCTGCTCGGCGCCTACCTCGGATGGTTGAATCCGGGCTTCGTGGCGGTGGGTCTGTTCCTCGGTTTCCTGCTCGGCGCAGTGGTGGGCGTCGCGCTGATGCTCATTGGTCGCGCCGGCCGCAAGACCGCCGTCCCGTTCGGGCCATTTCTGGCCGCCGGAACGATGACAGCGATCTGGGTCGGTCAACCGGGGATCGATCTCATTCTTCATCGCTGATCACCGCCGCCTACGTCGTTGACTTCACGCTGTTGAGCACGCCGTACATTGCTGACACGAGAGCAACGGCAACGAAGCCCACGAGCACACCGACAAAGATGATCATGATCGGTTCGAACATCGTGGTGAACTTCTTGATGCGGCTCTCCAACTCGCGGTCGAAATACAGGCTCGCCACTTCGAGTTGGTCATCAAGTGTTCCGGTTTCTTCGCCGACTTTGAACATCTGCTTGGCCGCTCCAGGAAACAGGCCGGTGTCGGCCAATGGTCGAGCGAAACCACCCCCTTCGAGCATGATCTCCTGCGCCTCCTCGAGTCGGGCGCGGTAGACGGTGTTGCTCGTTGCCTCGGTGGTGGTCTTGAGTCCTTCGGGAAGAGGCACACCAGCGCGGATCATTGCGCCGAGAATGCGGCAGAAACGCTCGAGGATCGCGTAGTCGACAATGCCCTTGACCACGGGGATCTTCAGAACCAGCTTGTCCTTGGCGAGGCGACCCTTGGCCGTTCTCGTGAGCCAGAGCATCGACCCGATCACGATCATCAAGAAGCTGAACGGGATGTACCAGAGATCAGTGAACAGTGATGCCACGAACAGCAGCGCCCGAGTGGGGAAGGGCAACTCGGCGTGCAGTTCTGCGAACAACGGCTTGAACTTCGGCAGCACATAGCCCGCAAGAATCGCGACCGTGAAGATGGCCAGCACCATCACGACGGCGGGGTACGACAGCGCCGACACCACCTTGGAACGAGTCTCGACCTCACGCTCGAGATATCCACCCAAGCTGTCGAGCGTCTCGTCCAGGCGACCTGTCAATTCGGCGGACTCGAGAATACCGAGGTAGTAGTTGGGGAAGGCCTCCGGGTGGAGCCGGGCCGCAGCGGACAACGTGCCGCCGTTACGAAGCCGCTCGACCATGTTGCTCAGCGTGCGACGGAGCGCGACGTCTTCGGTCTCATCACCGATGGTCTCGAGCGCCTCGGTGATTGGGATGCCAGCCTTCACGAAGACGGCGAGCTGACGGGTGAAGTGCATCAGCTCTTTCTTCTTCACCTTTTCCTTGGTGAGCTCGAAGCTCATCGAGCCGCGGTGTTCCTCCAGCTTGGTGGGGAACAGATTCTGCCCGAGCAGGATCTGGCGCGCGTCACCGATCGTGTCAGCCTTGGTGATTCCTTCGACTGAACTACCGGCGGTGTCAATTGCGGCATAGGCAAACTTGGGCATGGTGGTGTCTCCTAGTTGGCAAACAGGGTGCGAACGACTTCGGGGATGGTGGTCACGTCAGACTCGACGAGGGCCATCGCCTCGCGCAACATGGTGCGCATTCCTTGTGCGACTGCGAGACGGCGCAACTCCTCGGTGGTCGCCCAGCCGACGATCAGACGGCGTAGCTCAGGGGTGATGCGCAGCAATTCGTACACGCCGATGCGGTCGCGGTAGCCGGTGCCGGCGCAGTAGTTGCATCCCGCACCGTGAAAGAACTGGGTCTTGTCGCTGCCTCCGCTGTGCTGACGAAAGACTGCAATCTCGTCGGCGCCAGGCGTATAGGGCTCCTTACAGGAGTCGCAGATGCGACGCAACAGACGCTGACCGATGACACCCACGACCGACGACGCGATGAGGAACGCCTCGATGCCCATGTCGAGGAAGCGGTGCAGCGCGGCAACACTGTCGGTGCCGTGCAAAGAGCTGAGCACGAAGTGACCGGTGAGGGCGCTCTGGATCGCGATACGCGCGGTGTCGGCATCGCGGATCTCACCCACAAGGATCACATCAGGGTCCTGACGAAGAATGGCCTTGAGGCCGGTGGCGAAGGTGAGGCCGGCCTGGTCGTTGGTCTGGATCTGGTTGATGCCCGGAAATACGTACTCCACCGGATCCTCGACGGTGGTGACGTTCTTGCCGCTCGAGTTGATCTCCTGCAGTGTGGCGTACAGGGTGGTGGTCTTGCCGGCCCCGGTGGGTCCCGCGCAGATCACCATACCGAACGGCGCGTGCACCATCTTCGAGTACTGGATGTAGGTATCACGCGGAAAGCCAAGCTCGTGCAAGCCGATCATCGAACGGCCCTTGTCGAGGATTCGCATGACGATCTTCTCGCCGAACACGGTGGCAACACTGGCAACGCGGACGTCGACATCCTTGCCATCGATCGACGTGGAGAACTGACCGTCCTGAGGGCGACGACGTTCGACGATGTTCATGCCACTCATGATCTTGAGTCGGCTGACGAGCGCGCCATGCACACCGATTGGGATGTTGAAGACCTCGACCAGGTTGCCGTCGATTCGGAACCGAATGCGCAGACGATCGTCGAGCGGCTCGACATGAATGTCGCTGGCTCGGTCACGCATGGCCTGACCAACGATGCGGTTCACAAGCTGGATGATTGGGGCCTGATCGTCGAGGTTGACCTCGCCGGCGAGTTGCAGCATGCGCTGCTGATCATCGGGAATCTCGAACGACTTGACGAGGCGGTCGACGTCGGCGTCGGCGCGCAAGATGCTGTCGATGAAGGTGCGCACCGTCGCAGGATCGCCGACGAACCAACGTACGGGTCGCTCGGCGGCCGCCTCGATCGCTTCCCGACGATACGGCGACGGATCGGCCGACAACACGATGAGCGTCTCGCCCTCCAACGCGACAGGGATCACCTGATGCGCCCGGATGAGTACTTCTGGAAGCAGGTTGACAACCTCGACATCGAGCTCGATGCCCTTGGTATCAGCCGCCGGGAGTCCGAGCACCTGACCGACAGCGAGGGCGATCTCCTGTCGTCCTGCTGCGAAGCGAGCCAGCGCGATGTCGCCGAACTGCAGCAGGTCGCCATTAGCCATCTGCAGCGTGCTGGCGAGCTGTTCAGCGGTGAGCTGGCCGCTCTCGACGAGAATCTGTCCGACCTGCAGACACTCCGCAGCACTCGGGCCGGGCTCCACGACCTTTGGCGCGCCGGGATCGGGGCTCGGCGCAGCACCCGCTTCTTTGGGTGGTTTGGTGAACAGTGCCATCAGGGGTTCTCTTCGATCCGGTCAGCGTGAGGTGAATGATTCGGTCTGGCTACCACGACGACATCGATGACTCAGACGAGTCCTGAGCAGGTGCCGGCTGCGCAGCACCGGGGCCAGTGGGCGCCGATGACAACAGATCGCCCTTACGAACGAACTGTGTCGGGTCGAGTTCAGTGACGGCTCGCTCGAGTTCCTCGAGGCGTTCGAGCTGAATGGCGGTGCTCACGTCCATCACCGTCTCGGCGACCGTGGCCTCGACCTCAGCCATACGTACGTTCACCTTGTCGAACTGCTCACCCGTGCTCGAGGCAACGCGTTCGAGTTCGATGCGAACGAGCATCGCCTCACCGATCGCACTCGACATCTGGTCGCGCAGTTGAGAAATGGCTTCTTCGTCGACCTTGCCCACTGCCTCGGCAATCTCGTCGATCCGTTGCATGACGTCGAGATTGTGATTCTCGAGTTCGATCACGCGCTGTGACAGGGCGATGATCGCCTCGTCGATGCCCCCACTGATACGACCCATCGTGGCTTCGACGGCGGCCATGCGCGTGCCCGTGTGTTCGTTGATCCGTTCCTCCATCGAGAGCATCCGGTCGACGACGCGCGTGTCGTTTTCCTCGATGCGGCGACCGAAGCTGACCGCCTGTTCCACGACGTACTGGCGCATCGTGACCATTGCCTCGTCCGCGCGCTGACTCAACGCCATCGTGCGCTCGTCCAAGTTCGCGCCAAGCGAGCGACCCGTTTCGTCGAGACGTCGGTTCAGCGTGGACGTGGTGTCGTTGACGTGTTGGACCAGCGCCGACGATTGTTCGTCGAAGCGTCGCGCCGCGCGTTGCAACTCTTCGATCCGGCTTGCCATCAGCTCTGTACTGTGTTCGAAGCGCTGCTGCAAGGGTGAGGTGGCGGCTTCGATCTGAGCCGGGACTGCGAGAGCAACGTCTTCGGTCACTCGCTCAACTCGGCCCTCGACCTCGCTGAATCGCCAGTGTTGATTCGCGGCGAACTCAGTAAGCCGCTCCTCAAGCGCCGCCTGCAAGGCACGCTCGTATTGCTCGTTTGCCTGCCGGGTGTGATCGAGCTCGGAGCGAACCTGATCGAGCTGCTGTTGGAAGTGCGCGACGAGCTCGGCGCGTCCGGTTTCACCTGCTTGCTGAACGGCGTCCGCACGTGCCGCCATCGCACCGAAGTAGCGGGTGAGTTGGTGCTCGACAGCGGCCAGGATGGCGTTCGCGGTGGCATCGCTGCCAGCGACCGGTGCAGATGTGAGTGACGTGACCGGCGTGCCCCCCGAGGGCACACTCGGCGCGTCGACGCGCCCGAAGGGGTTCGGATCCATCGATCCATCTGAGTGTTGTTGCCTCACCACGTATAAGGGATCGGCAAGTTTGCCGCAATCTTGAATAAGTACCGACGGAGTTCGGTGGCCCCATTGGGCACCCTGGCAATCCGGGAAATGTCACCTGCACAAGGCAGGTGAGCACTGCTCTCGCTTCGTCAACAACCCCTAGGCTGTGCCTATGGCTGGTATTCGCGAACGTGCTCGAGCCGAGCACGTCTTCGAAATCAAACGCCTGGCGCGCGAGCAATTGGTCGCGGCAGGCGCCGGAGGTGTCTCGCTGCGCGCCATCGCACGCGAGCTCGGCATGGTGAGCTCGGCGATCTATCGCTACTTCCCCAGCCGTGACGAGCTGCTCACATCACTCATCGTCGATGCGTACGACGCCATCGGCAGCGCAGCCGAGCAGGCCGACGCCGAAATCACCGATCGCGACACGCTGGCGCGGTGGATCGCGGTGGGGCGCTCGGCCTATCGGTGGGCCGCTGATCACCCCGGCGAGTACGGACTGATCTTCGGTACGCCAGTGCCGGGCTACGCCGCTCCCGTGGACACGATCGGGCCAGCCACACGGTTCACGACGGTATTGCTCGGCTTGCTGGTCGACATACAGCAGATGGGGCGATCGTCCTCTATCAACGCGCCCATCTCCGCAGAAGCCCATACCGAACTCGCAGGGATGCGCGAGCGGTTGGTCATTGACATCGACGATCAACTCTTCGCGGTCGGGTTGATGAGCTGGATCTCGTTGTTCGGAGCGATCAGTTTCATTCGTTTCGGGCACTTCACGAACGTGATCGAAAATTGCGACGCGTACTTCGAGCAACTCCTGATGCAACTCGGAGTTGGTGTGCTCGGGCTCGACTGATCGCACGGCCCGTTCACGCGTGGCATCTTCGCGTCGTTCGCTGAGTCGTCCCGCGACATACGACGTTGGTCATAGGGTGGACCCATGCAGGTACACCTCATCGATGGCACCTACGAGCTGTTCCGCCAGCACTTCGGCCAACTCGGGCGACACGGTGAGGCCGTGCCGAACGCCGCCACGATCGGTGTGTTGACATCGACCCTCCAGCTGATCTCACAGGGCGCGACACACGTGGGCGTGGCCAGTGATCATGTGATCGAGAGCTTCCGTAACGACCTGTGGGCCGGGTATAAGAGCAGCGATGGAATGGCCGAGGAGTTGCTCACGCAGATCCCGCTGATGGAGACCGCTCTCCAGGCGCTGGGCATCACGGTGTGGGCGATGGTGGAACACGAGGCCGACGACGCCCTGGCGGCTGCCGCCGCCGTGGCCGACGACGATTCACGGGTCGAGCAGGTACTCATCATCACTCCCGACAAAGACCTCGGGCAGTGCGTGCGCGGCACGCGGGTCGTACAGTTCGATCGCCGCAACAACGAAATCATCGACGAAGCTGGCGTCATCGAACGGTTCGGTGTTCCGCCGTCGTCTATCGCTGACTATCTGGCGCTGGTGGGTGACTCAGCCGACGGATATCCGGGTCTCGCCGGTTGGGGCGCCAAGAGCACCAGCGCGGTCCTGGCCCGATTTGGCAACATCGAGGCCATCCCCGCTGCAGCAGCCGACTGGGGCATCACCGGATTGCGCGGTGCGGACAAACTCGCGGCAGTGCTCGCCGAGCAGCGCGACCTTGCGTTGTTGTTCCGTCGGATCGCGACCGTGGTCACCGAGATCGACGTGGGCGCCGTCGACGACTGGCGATGGCGCGGCCCGCAGCCTGGTTTCGCCAGCGTTGCAGCACAACTCGGTGCCGAGCAGCTGATCGAGCGAGCCGAACGACTGGCCCGGAAAACTGGCCCGGAAAACGTCGAGACCCGTTGACTGAGGTGACGGCCAGGCTGCCTGCGGCACACAGACGGTTCCGTTGAAGGCTGCTACCTTCCGGTCCTGACCTGGTTCCCGGACGGCTGTTGCACAGGACCCGACCGCCACCTCACCCAACGGGTATCCAACGGTGCGGTCAGACTAGCTCGGCGCTACCCTTCTCACACTTGTACGGCGTATTTGCCGGCGATGGAGGGTTGCGAGAGCGGCCGAATCGGCACGCCTGGAAAGCGTGTGAGGGGCAACCCTCCGTGGGTTCAAATCCCACACCCTCCGCCATGTTGGGCCAACCGGTCTCCGATGATTCTGCAGCGATGGCGTGTGCCGTGCAACAGGCCGTGCTCGCGCTGACGCACGATGATGTGCCGGTGGGCGCGGTGATCGTTCGGGACGGTGTGATCATCGCTGCCCGACACAACGAACGCGAACTCACTGGCGACCCCACCGCCCACGCCGAGGTTCTCGCCATTCGCGACGCCGCCGATTTCGTGGGCGATTGGCGGCTAGAGCACTGCACGCTATACGTCACGCTCGAGCCGTGCACGATGTGCGCAGGCGCTCTGGTGAACGCACGCGTGATGCGCGTCGTGTTCGGCGCAACCGACCCCAAGGCCGGTGCAGCAGGCAGTGTGTACAACGTGATTGATGACCCTCGGCTCAATCACCGCTGCAGTGTGGAACACGGAGTGATGGCTTCGGAATGCGGCGAGCTGTTGAAGGACTTCTTCGGCCAGCGCCGAGAAGCCAAACGTGCCTCAGCGCCGGCGAACCCCGTCGATGAGGCGCCGTAGAGCGCTCTTGCGTTCCTCGGTCAGGGGTGGCTTGGCCTCGCTGCCCGCACTGGTCGTAGGGCCAACAGGTGAGGGTTGAACCGCCCCGAAGCCGGCCGCCGCGACGATCGGCGACAATGGCTCGATCGGTGCCGTGTCGGGCTGGATGGGCTGCTCCCCCGTGTCCATCGCGGGCAGAGTCGTCTGACCCAGCGAAGTCACGTGTAGCGGTCCGAAGCTGAGCGATGTCATCCCATTGGGCGTCTGCGTTGCCGCCTCGATCGCGGTGATCGCACGTCGAACCGCGGCAGCGACATCTTCTGGTACTGGCGTGGTGTCGAGCCCGATCTCGGCGGGCAATGCCAACGGAGAACTAGTCAGTGGGGGCGACGCGCTGATCGGCACGTCGACTGGGCCGGTCGCGAGCGCTGTCACCGGAACGGGCGAGGAGATCATCGGCGTCAGAGACATCGATGTCAATGTCGTCGGCACGCGCCCTGATGTCGGCTCGACTCTGGTGACGGGTTCCGCGACGGGCACCATGACTGGCTCCTCGACTGGCTCGTTGACAGCGGCAATGACCGGCGCCGTGATCGGCACGAACGACTTCGCCGCAGCCAGTGTTGCCAGCGGTTGCAGCCGCGCCAGCGGGGTCGTGTCCGGAGTCCTGTTACTCACCGGTTTGGCCGGGAGCGTGGGTAACGGCTGGTTCAACAACGCCGGGTCGACATCGAAGATGTTGCTCTCGCGCGAACTCATCGTGGGCGCCGGCACGGCGGCAGACGTTGGCGGCTCCCACGGAGACATCACCGGCGCGACAGTGGCGGGAGCAACGACCGGGACCGGAGACGAATCAGGCGAGCCCGTCGCGTCGGCACGGAGAGCGGGTGTCCCGTCGGTCGGCGTCGCAAACCAACGGACAACGCCTGATGAATGATGCCGATACATCGTGATGTGCGACGAGAGCACATCCTGTTCGGCGATCTCGGTCAGTGCCTGTTCGGTCATCAGTTCGAGCGCAAGTTCCACTTCGTCTCGCTCCACGGTGGTATCCCGATCAAAGAGCCGACCGAGATGCTCGACGCCATTGAGCCGCAGCGCGCCCCGATGCAATTGATCCGGGTTGATCGCGCCGGCGAGCACCAATCGGGTGGCGAGCGACTCGTCGGTTTCGCGCTCCGCGAAATAGACCGAGCCGAAATTGAGGTAGATCAGTGTCTTCGCCGGTGACGCAGTGGTCAAGGCGAGTTCGCCCGTGACGCGAGCTCGGCGCGCGTCTTCAATCACTTCCCACGCGGCGCGGGTGCGTGGCGCGCCCTCGCCTGACGCTGAATCATCGCTGGTGTCCATGGCCGGTCGTTGCGTCACGGTCATCGTGAGCCTCCTTGGCTGACAAGTGCGAGATCATTGAATTGCAAAAGAGCCACCAGCACCTCAGCGACGACTTCGCGACCCGAGGCCGGATCCACCAGTTGACAGGGGATCACCGGCACGCTCGGTGCAGCACCGAGACGATCGGCCACGGCGCGGGCGCGGTCGCGATCGTTGCAGCGATTCACCGCGATCACGAGTGGCGCGTGGAGATTGTTCATCACCAGGACCAACATCTCTTTGGCCTCGCCGAAGGTGTCGGGTGCCTGGGCGTCAATCACGAACGTGACGACATCGACATCGGCTTTCAAGATGTCGGTCATGAAACGGAATCGATCCTGTCCGGGAGTGCCGAACATCAACAAGTTGATTGTCTCCTCACCCTCTTCGATGCCATCGAGTGCAAAGGTGCCAAAGTCCATGGCGACGGTGGTGTTCGCCTTCACGTCGGCCTCGTCGCCACTGGTGGCAACTTCAGTGGTCACCACCGGGCTCTGCGAGATCGACTGGATCAGCGAGGTCTTCCCTGCGGCGAAGGGCCCGGTGACCAGAATCTTGAACGTGTGATCGCTCAGGACAGACATGGTTCAGCGACCTCCCTTCACGACGATGCGCAGGCTGTCGAGCCGTGAGCGCACTTCGGTGTTGATGTGATGCAAGTTGGTGCTCGGGCGAGCGAGCACGGTGAGAACACCCTCCGGGCCGACCGCATACACGATCACGATGCCGGTCTCTGAACGCACGATGACCTCCTCGAGTTCACGACCACCCACCACGCCGATCAGTTGACCTGCGAGGCCCATCGTTGCGGCGATCATCGCCGACCGATTGGGGTCGTGCAAGAGATGATCGGAGTGTGCGACGCTGCGCCCGTCGGCAGTCGCCAGGGCCGTTCCGATCACCCCGGCCACGGATCGCACGATCGAGTTCAGGATGGCCTGCGGATCGAGTCGCTCGTGGACCAGCGACGCAAGAGATGGCAACGTGGCGAACGATGCGGTATTGATCGTCGTCAGGTCGGCCACGATGTGCTATCGGCAACTCCCGGCGCGATCTTGAACCCGACTATTGACAGTTTCCCGACAATTCGCTCACACGATGCCGGGTGTCGGCAGACGTTGCTCGCCGCTAGTCTGTCGGGCGGAAGGGTGCCAGAGCGGACGAATGGGCCGGTCTCGAAAACCGTTGAGGCGTTCTGCGTCTCCGTGGGTTCAAATCCCACCCCTTCCGCTCCGAGC
>JAYUWK010000071.1:0-5073 GCA_043753895.1 Actinomycetota bacterium | reverse complement strand
CCGCTTTGAGAACGCAGGCACTTCGTGATTGGGACCAGGCGCCGAGCGCTCGCGCTGCGCACCCAATGGAGGATCACCTCATCCCGCTGATGGTCGCGATCGGCGCCGCCGAGGACGAATCTGGAGTTCGCATCTACTACCAGAACGATTTCGCCGGATTCATCACATCGTCGAGCTACCGGTTCGGCGCGGCGACAGCGGCCTGAACCGCGTCGGCTGAGGTCAGCTCACGAAGTCGACGTGGACCTCAAGAAGGTCGTAGACACGAAGTGCCCGAACATCACGAGTGAGGAGGCGCCGCCCCGATGTTCGGGCTGCTTCGCCCACCAAGGCGTCGTAGACCATGCCACCCTCGATTCCGAGCTTGGCAAACCGATTGATCAGCCGCTCGTTCTGGGCGGCCGTCAGCCAGCATCGATCAGGAAATGCTGAGCTGATTGCGCTTGCGGCGACGAGCGGCGAGATGCGGGCGGGGCCGGGGAGCCGTGTCAAAACCGAATAGGTCTCGAATGCCGCATGACCTGCAAGTGCGGGCCGATGGAGTTGCGCTGCAGTCCGACATGCGACGTGTGCATCGTGAGTTGCATCGAGCGCTGCAACTGCGACGCTCGTGTCAACGCACCACTGACTAGCGCTGATCGCCATCGCGCAATGCCCTTACGTCAGCGTCGCTGATCGTTCGCGATCCAGCTGCACTGATCACGGGCCAGCCGCCGATGAGAGTGATTTCACGCTCGGCCCGTGGCCGCGGCTGGAGCCGTATGCCGCTTCCCTCGATGGCGATGTCGAACTCTTCATCGGGCTCCAGACCAAGTTGGTCGCGGAGGAGCTTGGGGAGAACCACCCGCCCGGCTCGATCCATGGTCACCTTCATACGGACAGCGTACCAACTGACTACCAAAATGGGGACAAAATACCATGGCATCACTGGCCCGCGAGTCAGGCGAGCGCCGGGCGTTCCGTTGTGCCCTGCTCGGTTCGGACAACCGTCTCATACTGATCGCCACATCAGTCAGTTCGGGTGCCCTTGCGCTGGCATTCGGAGCGGTTGTTGCCACGGGTCGCGCCACCATCTGGTGGATCGATCGACGGTCTCGGGCTGATGCTTGGCCTGGTGCTGGCAGTCGAGCGCGGTCAAAGCGAGCTCGCCTCCCGGCCGCTCGCTGGACGGATGAAGGGGAAGTTGACGGCTGGTTTCGCCTACGTCCGGACCCATCCCGATGGTGCGCTTCGGAGTTCACCTCGGTGCAGGATCGGTTGGCACAGCAATGAGCGTCAGCGCCATTGGGTCGCTCCTGGGCGACGTCTACACCCCCGGGGTCACACCGGACCCACGACGGACATCGGCAATTGCACTGGCGGGATTCGCCGCAGCGTGTCTCGCGCTCTCTGAGCGGCTCGGAGTCGGTACCCCTATGGTGAGTTCATGTCAGTCACCCTCGGCGCGCCGAGCCAAGACGTCGCCATCGTTCTGTCCCAGCCGCACGGCGGGCGCTCGCAGATCGAGGATTGCGCGTTCCGCAACCCCTCGGGCAACCTCGTCCGCTTCGCGCAGGCATGAGCAAGGCGACGAAGACGACCGCCCGAAACGCGGCCCTGCACCCGGCTGACAGCCACGACCTGATCCGTGTTCAGGGCGCTCGCGTGAACAACCTCAGAGATGTCAACGTCGAGATCCCGAAGCGCCGGCTGACGGTGTTCACCGGTGTCTCCGGCTCGGGCAAGAGCTCGCTGGTGTTCAGCACGATTGCGGCCGAGTCCCAGCGGATGATCAACGAGACCTACAGCAGCTTCGTGCAGGGTTTCATGCCGACGCTCGCCCGCCCCGACGTCGACGTCATGGATGGGCTGACCACGGCAATCATCGTTGACCAGGAGCGAATGGGCGCCAACACCCGTTCGACGGTCGGCACCGCAACCGATGCCAACGCCATGCTGCGCATCCTGTTCAGCCGACTCGGCTCGCCCAACATCGGCGGGCCCAACGCCTTCTCGTTCAATACGGCTTCGGTCAGTGGATCGGGTTCGATCACCATCGAGAAGGGCGCGAGCACGACCCGCGAGAAGCGCACGTTCACCCGCGCCGGAGGCATGTGCCCGCGCTGCGAGGGCATGGGCTCGGTCAACGATTTTGACCTGACTGCGCTGTACGACGATTCCAGGTCGCTCAACGAGGGTGCACTCACGATCCCCGGCTACAGCATGGATGGCTGGTTCGGTCGGATCTTCAGCGGTTGCGGCTATTTCGATCCCGACAAGCCGATCCGCAAGTTCACCAAGAAGGAGTTGCACGACCTGCTCTACAAGGAGGCCACCAAGATCAAGGTCGACGGCATCAACCTCACATACGAGGGGCTGATCCCGAAGATCCAGAAGTCGATGCTGGCGAAGGATGTCGACGCGATGCAGCCGCACATCCGTGCCTTCGTCGAGCGGGCGATCACGTTCGACGTGTGCCCCGACTGCCACGGCACCCGCCTCAACGAGGCGGCGCGATCGTCGACGATCGCTGGGATCAACATCGCTGACGCGTGCGCAATGCAGATCAGCGACCTTGCCGTGTGGGTGGCTGGCGTGAAGGATCTGTCAGTCGCGCCGCTGCTGACGACACTTCGGCATTCGCTCGACTCGTTCGTGGAGATCGGGCTGGGTTATCTCAGCCTCGACCGGCCATCGGGCACGTTGTCGGGTGGCGAGGCACAGCGCACCAAGATGATCCGGCACCTCGGGTCAGCCCTCACCGACGTCACCTATGTGTTCGACGAGCCGACCATCGGGCTGCACCCCCACGACATCGCGCGAATGAACGACCTGTTGCTGCAGCTGCGCGACAAGGGCAACACCGTGCTCGTCGTCGAGCACAAGCCGGAGGCGATCGCCATCGCCGATCATGTTGTCGACCTCGGCCCCGGCGCTGGCACTGCGGGCGGAGAGGTGGTCTTCGAGGGCACCGTCGAGGGGCTGCGCGCCAGCGACACCATCACCGGCCGGCATCTCGACGATCGAGCCGTCCTCAAGGATTCCCTGCGCACACCGTTGGGAATGCTGGAAGTCCGGGGCGCGCGCACCAACAACCTCACGAACGTCGACGTCGACATCCCGCTCGGCGTGCTCGTGGTATTGACGGGCGTTGCCGGCTCAGGAAAGAGCTCACTGATCAACGGATCGGTGTCGGGCCGAGATGGAGTGGTGTCGGTTGACCAGGGAGCGATCAAGGGATCGCGACGGAGCAACCCGGCGACGTACACCGGGCTGCTCGACCCGATCCGCAAGGCGTTCGCCAAGGCCAATGGTGTGAAGCCGGCGTTGTTCAGCGCCAACTCCGAGGGAGCTTGTCCCGTCTGCGCCGGCGCTGGCGTGATCTACACAGACCTGGCGATGATGGCCGGTGTCGCCACCATCTGCGACGAATGCGATGGCAAGCGATTCCAGGCCGCTGTGCTCGAGTACACGTTCGGCGGAAAGAACATCAGCGAGGTACTCGCGATGTCGGTCAGCGAGGCCGGGAAGTTCTTCGGTGATGGCGAGGCGAAGACGCCCGCAGCGCTCGCCATCCTCGACCGGCTCGCCGATGTCGGGCTCGGGTACATCAGCCTCGGCCAGCCGCTTCCGACGTTGTCGGGCGGTGAACGCCAGCGGCTCAAGCTGGCTACGCAGATGGCCGAAAAGGCCGATGTCTACGTGCTCGACGAGCCGACCAGCGGGCTTCATCTGGCCGATGTGGAGCGGCTGCTGGGGCTGCTCGACCGCCTCGTCGACTCGGGCAGATCCGTCATTGTCATCGAGCATCATCAGGCGGTCATGGCGCACGCTGACTGGATCATCGATCTCGGGCCGGGGGCCGGACACGACGGTGGCACGATCGTCTTCGAGGGCACTCCCGCCGACCTCGTCGCCGCCCGTTCCACACTGACCGGCGAACATCTCGCTGCCTACGTGGAGCCATGACCTGTTCGTGGTGGGCTGCGTGAGCAACGATGGCGCTCGGCGACTCGTTACCCCAGAACGTTGCGCAACATCTCACCGAACAGCTCTCGTGGTTCCATCCCTGAATCCGCCGCCATTGCGCAGAGGACGCTCTGCCGGGCGAAGGAACAGTAGAGACCTGCCTCCAGAAACCATGGGCGACCGTCGGGGTCGATGCGGAAGTCGAACAGGCTGTAGTGCCGACATCCCAGTGCGACGTGGCAGGCTCTGGCTGCCTGCCACACCTGCTCGGTCGCCGGGTCGTCAACGTCGACAATCCACGAGCGGTTGTTGTTTTTGGCGACGGCGATCAGCTCGCCGTCGATGTCTCGGGCCAGCTTGTCCTCGTAGCCCCGAATCGGCTTCGACTCCCGGTCGAGCGCATACTCCTCGAGTGGCAGGCAGACGAGCTCGCCATCGCGGACGACGATGCCGCAGCGGACCTCCCGGCCGAGCTCGATGTACTGCTCGACGAGCACCTCGTCGGCCTGCCCGAATGCCACGTTCAACGCGGCTTCGTACCCAGCGCGATCGGCGACGAATGTCACCCCCGCCGAGTTGTCCGTATCGACCGGCTTGACCACGGCCGGCGGATTGATCGCCGGTCGATCACCCGGTCGGAGTAGCTCCCCGTCGGGCACAGCGACTCCCGCTGCGGCAACCACCGCCCGTGCTCTCACCTTGTTCATCGTCAAGGCCATGGCATCGGGCCCGTTGCCGAGGTAGGGGATCTGAAGCACATCGAGCAGCGCCCGGTAGTGCGTCATGCCCGGAGGGCAGAACATCTGTGGCACCGCCACGTCAATGTTCAAACCGATCAGGTGTCCGACTGCCTGAGCGGGAGAGACCGGGGGAGCGGCGTCGAGTGCTCGGCGACCCAGGTCGGTGGGGAATCGCCACATGCCATCCGGTGTCACGTACGCGACATGCACCGTGTATCGCTCCGGGTCAGCCGTGGCCTCGAGGCAGTCAGCTGCGTAGAGGCGGGACAGGTCACAGAAGAAGTCACTGACGGGCGACCCCGCGAGATGCAGCACGCGCAATGACACCGCTCAGTCTCCCGCTGGCTCGACGAGCTTCCCGATGTTGAAATCGACCCGGATCCAC
>JAYUWK010000070.1:0-109630 GCA_043753895.1 Actinomycetota bacterium | reverse complement strand
CAGGGGACAGAACGAATCTGTCGAGCACGATCGGGGAAGATCAGTACCCGAAACATAACAGAACATACGTACGACCACAACCCCAAACCGAAAGAAATATTCAGTCGATCGTCGACATCACAACAGCGGTCAGTCGGCGGGGGCGACAGACCCATCAGCCGTATCGGCGGGTGCGACTCTGGTGGCTGCTCGTGCCAGTCGGGCGCGGCGGAGCGCATCGGTCTGTGCGGGAGCGTCGTAGCCGTGCAGCAGCACTACAGTTGCGTTGAAGGCGTGACGCGGGTTGGCCCCGAAGTCGTTGAGCGCAGCGAGCCACGCCACGATACTGAGCACCGCGACCACGATGCCGATCGCCAGACCGAGACCACCGTTCGCCTTCGCCCCGGCGAAGATCATGGCTGTATTCGACGCGGCAAGCACGACGAGGGTGATCAGGATCGTTGCCGATTCGAGCTGCGTGGTGTGCCGGTCGAGATAGACATCTCGCAGTTCACCAACGCCGGGGGTATGACGCTGGATCATGCGCAACGGCGAAGTGACGCTGCGTGCCGCCAACGGCGCCCAAAACGCGTACACCAACGCAAGCAGGAAGACGTAGCGATACGGGAACCCGCCAACGAACTTGCCGCCGGTGGGGTCTTCTCGAACGGCTTGATCAACCAGGCCCGACGCGGCGAGCGTGATCACCGTGGTAGCGATCAACAACAGCAGTGCCTTGCTGTAGCGCAACACGATGGTTCGAATGGCCAACACGTGTCGAGCCATCAGTGCCTCGGTGCGGGCCACGTCTCGTGCCAAGGTACGATCGCGATTCAGTCCAGCCAAGCGAAACGCCTGGCGCACTCGTTCGTCGTCGCCGGCAAGACCCTCGTCGGCAACGACTCCCCATACTTCATACAAGCGCGTGTCGAAGCGGTTGCGCCAACCATCGTCGTCGACACTGTGCGGTACGAGCAGACCCTTGGTCCACTCATCGTTGCGACCGTCGGTGAGTAGTCGCTTGGTCGTCGGGCTGAGTTCGTCGTTGTTGAAGCCGAGGCCCGGAATGATGAATCGCGGGTTGAACACCATGCGTCTCGGGCTGTCGGGGCCGGTGGGATGAGCCCCGAAGGTATTACTCGTGAAGTAGAACGCGAGCAGGTCGCCCACGAGAAGGAACACGGCAGGCACCGGCAACAAGATCACCAAGGCCGCAGCGAGGCCGATAGCCACCGTCGGGATCCAGTTCTGGTGAGCGTCGTAGGAGGCAATGATCACGGTCATCATCTTCGGAAATGCGTCGCGCAGGAACAACGGCAAGAGCAACACCAACGCGGAGCCACCCAGAAGCGCCTGCGCCACACGATGAATGGTGGAGAGACGAACCTCGCAGCGTTGCAAGAAGGCGCGCATCGCCGCACGGGACTCTTCGTCGCTGATCGTGAGCTCGTCGTCGTTCAGATTGTCGGCGTTCATCTGGTGGACTGATCGTGGAGATCGGCGAGCAAGTCGCGGGTCTGCGTGAGCGAGCTGATGAGCAATTGCTTGGCAACGCTGAGCAGTTCGGTGATGAGGGGATCCTTCACCGAATAGAACACCGACTGACCCTCCTTGCGGCTCGTCACCAGCCCGGCCCGACGGAGCACACCGAGTTGCTGGGACAGGTGCGAAAGCTCTATGCCGATCTCGGGTTGCATCTCGCCGACCGAACGCTCGCCGCTGGAGAGCGTTTCGAGGATACGGATACGCGCCGGATGCGATAGCGCCCGGAACATCTCGGCTTTCAGTTCGCTGATCGGTTGAACGATGTCGCTCCGAGCGGGGGTGGCCTTGCGGCGGGAAGTGGAACGCTTATCTGTCAATACCATCAAGTACAAAGACTACCAGCAGTAGAGATCCTCAGTCAGTGGCGATGACCATTGGGCGGCGCGGTCGCTACGCCGGCGGGCAGACAGGCATCCTCGTGAGCCGAGCACGGCTCGCATTCCAACTCCAGCGTGGCGTGGCCGATGGAGAACTCGTGCGCCAACACAAACTTGATCCGCTCCCCGACCACTTGCGCTTGCTCGAGGGTCGGGTGGCCATCGAGCACCACGTGTGCAGACAGTGCTCTCACTTCGCCCGAGAGGCTCCAGACGTGCAGATCGTGCACGCTCTCGGCACCCTCCACGTGGCCAATGGCCGACACCATGCCGGCGAGATCGATGGACGACGGCGTGGACTCCATCAAGATGTCGGTGGTGTGCATCAGCAGGTGCACCGCTCGCCATGCGATGAGCAACGCAATGCCGATGGATGCGAGCGGGTCCAGCCAGTACGCGCCATCGACGGCAAACATGATGATGCCGGCCACGACCACCCCGCCCGACGCGGCGGCGTCGCCTGCCATGTGCAACCATGCCGAGCGCATGTTGAGGTCGCCGGAGTGGTCATTGAGGAGCAATGTGGCGGCTCCGTTGGCGACAAGAGCGATCGCCGCGACGATCACGACCACGAGCCCGTGCACCTCCACGGGATGAACGAACCGGCGAACACCCTCGACCACGATGAACGCCGTTGCGATGAGAATCAGGGCCGAGTTGGCCTGCGCCGCCAGGATGCCCGAACGGTGATAGCCGAAGGACTGCTTCGAATTCGGGGCCCGGCGGAGGAGATGCACCGCCCACAGCGACAGGCCCAGCGCGCCCACATCGGCGAGATTGTGGCCGGCATCGGCAATCAGCCCGAGCGAATGGGCGCGCAGGCCAAACACCACCTGCACGACAATGATCGCCACGTTCAATGCGATCACCACGACGAGGCGCTTGATTCGGCTCACGACCGGCACTCTACCGACAGTGAGTCCGAGCGAGCCGCCGCGTACCGCGTTGGCCGATCGAGGGCACCAACCGCCGTACTGCCTCGCCAAGGGGCAGGTCATCGGTAATACTGACGACGTGCAGAGGCGAGTTTCATGAACCACAGCAGCGTCGAGCATCGTCACCGCCGTAGTGGAGTCGTGACGATTGGACTCATCGCGTCGATGGGGATTCTTGCGGTCGCCCCCTCGTGCTCGAACAAGCGCATCGCCAGCGACCTCACCCTCGCACCGCTGCCAGCCGCGGAAACGTCCGTGCCGCGCTCGACCACGTCGTCGCTGTCGAGCACTGTCTCGTCGCCGGGTACCACCAACCCCAACGTGACTCGGCCGTCAACTTCACCGACGATCAAACCGCCCACCACGATCACCCCATCCGCCACCACCCAACCCGGCACCCAGCCCACCACGCAACCCAGCACTGCACCCACGACTCCGGGTGCGCCACCCACGACCACCAAGTCCACAACCCCGGCAACGACTCCACCGACCACCAAGCCAATCGTGCCGCCGCCGCCGCCGCCGCCGACGACGACAGTGCCCACGCCTCACCCGGGGCCTGCCACCGATCTGCTCGCTGCACTGCCCGTCAGCGCGGCACATGGGGGCTTCACGAACAACTCCTTCGGAGGCTGGACTACCGACGGATCGGGCTGCGACACAAGCCAGCGCGTCCTGATTCGCGACTCCACCACACCCGCGAAACTCGACAAGAAGAGCTGCAACGTGAGGTCCGGGCGCTGGGTGAGCGTGTGGGATCAATCCATTTGGACAGATCCCACACCACTGGTCGTCGTGCAGTTGGTGCCCCTCAAAGAGGCATGGCAATCGGGCGCGTGGGCATGGTCGAAGCAGCGCCGTGATGCATTCGTCAACGACACGAGTGACCAGCGCTCGTTAGTTGTTGTCGCTGACAGCGTGAACCAATCTCGCGGCGACCGTGACCCAGCTGGTTGGCTCCCGCCGTCGGGGGGGCAGGTATGCCGCTACATCGCCGACTGGCTCTCGATCAAGGCGCGATGGGGGCTCGCCGTCGATGCAGCCGAGGCGAGTCGAATCTCTACCGTGCTCCGCAATCAGTGTCCCGGCCTCATGGTGGATGCCTGGTCGAGTCCGTAGCGTCAACGTGTCAGAGCGTTTGCGCGAGCAGGGCCTTCAGTCGTGCGTCGGGCTCGGGGCGGGCACCAATGCGTTCGATCACCCATGCCGAGATCTGCGTGGCAAAACGGGCAGCGTCTACCGCCGAACCGTGCTCGAGGAAGTGAGCAAGGAACGAACCAGCGAACGAGTCGCCGGCGCCCGTGGCATCGACGAGATTGTTTGTTGCGGGTGGGATGTGGGTGCCAACGCCGTGCTGGTGCACGTAGGAGCCGTCGGCATCGAGCTTCAGCACAACGAGCGAACCGGGGTACAGCACCGTGAGCCGTTGCGCGATCTCGGCTGGTTCAGTGAGCCCCGTGAGGATGGAGCCCTCCTCGAAGTTCGGTAAGAAGATGTCGACGCCGAGGTCCTGCGTGGACTCGAGGAAGTGGGTGGCGCCCATCTGCTCGATCATCTGAAATGAACCCGGGTCGAACGACAACGTCGCGCCAGCGGCCTTGGCGATCTGTGCCGCGGTGCGGGCCGCCGACCTCGGTGGATCGGTGAAAAACGACCACGCTGTGAGATGAAGATGGCGGGCGCTGCTGATCACGGACTTGGGCAGTTCCGAGGCGAGGAGGTAGAAGTCGGCGCCGCGACCTGACACCATCGATCGTTCGCCGGTGTGGTCCACGAACACGGCCACCGAGCCGGTGAGGTGGGCATCGGTCTCGACCAGATAGCCAACGACACCCTCCTCATCGAGATTCTCCTGGGCGAGTTGACCGAAGCGGTCGCGACCGATCTTGCCGATGAAGTGAGTCTCCATACCACTGCGGCTGGCCCACACGGCAACGTTGGCTGCACTGCCGCCAGGGGTGAGCATGACCTCGCCGAAGGTGTCGCCGCCCCGCTTGAGTTCGCTGTTCGTACGGATGAGCACATCCCACGCGAAGTCGCCGAGCACGCACATCCCTGAGTTCACCCGTGAAACGCTAGTTGGTGTTCCGTCAATGTTCTCATGTCACGCATAATGGGCAGCGTGACCACCATCGCACATCTCAGTCCCACCTACGCCGTCGCCAGAGACGCGTTTCTCGCCGCGGCAACGGCTGCGCGAGCACGCCTGCAGACGTTTGACCATCCGCTGAAAGGTCCCGACGGTGAAGACCTCGCCGTCGACGTTGCCGAGTTCGGACCACTCGACGCAACCAACGTTGTGCTCGTGGTGTCTGCAACCCACGGCGTCGAGGGTTTCTGCGGCTCCGCGCTGCAGCGCCACTGGCTCGAGCACCATGTGTCGGAACGGCCGTCTTCGGTGAGGTTGGTGATGATTCACGCGCTGAACCCGTTCGGGTTCGCGTGGGTGCGTCGAGTGAACGAGGACAACGTGGACCTCAATCGCAACTTCATCGATTGGACTCAACCCGCGCCGGCCAACGACGAGTACGACCGCATCGCCGATCTCATCGTGCCCGCCGACTTCAGCGAGGCCTCGCAGGCAAGCACCGTCGCGGCGCTGCTAGCGCTTGCGAACGACATCGGGCTCGATCGCATGCAATCGATCGTGAGCAGTGGACAGTACAGCAACCCCAAGGGAGTGTTCTACGGCGGGGCCGGCCCGGTGTGGTCGCACCAGTGGTTGCGCGCGTGGGCAACCGACGCACTGTGCGAAGCCAAGCGGCTGACGATCATCGATCTCCACACAGGCCTCGGTGAGTGGGGCCACGGCGAACTGATCGGTAGCGAGACGCCCGATGACCCGGCCCATCAACGCGCTGCGGCGTTGTGGGGCGACGTGCGGTCGATGCTCGGCGGCGACAGCGTATCGGCGGCTCTCACCGGCGATTGGTTGGCCATCGCTCAGGAACTCGCGCCGGGCGCCGAGCGAACCGCGATGGCGCTCGAGTACGGCACGCTCGATCCGATTTCGGTATTGCTCGCATTGCGTGCCGATGCCTGGCTGCACGGCTACGGCGACCCTGCCGGCCCACAGGCGGCGGTCATTCGTGCGCAGGTCCGCGCAGCATTCGCCGACGACAACCCCGAATGGATCCGGCTGCTCTGGCCGCGTTTTGCCGAAGTGTTGGGTCTTGCCTTGAATTCGCCTGGGCTCCCCGGCGCCGCGCCGGGAGGCAATCAATCCTCGAACTGATGCTCGTCGACACCGGGCGAGCGCACGTGGTAGTCGCCCGCCTCCGCGATCCACCATGCCTTGGTCGTCGTGAGGCCCGTGGGGTGATCGAGCGATCCAGATGTGCCGCTGTGACCGCCTTGTGATGGCCGGTGAAGCGGCGGCAGCGGCCGCAATGGCAGTTGTACACCGACCGCAGAGGTCCGTGCACTTCGCAGTGGACCCCTCCGCATTCACATCGTCCTGTGGCCGCCGACTACCTCCTCGCTCCATTCGCCGACACAGAACGTAGAGCAGATTCGTGGTGCTTGCAGTCGAATGGGCGAGGCAGCGGCAATTACATTCGTGAGATCGTCATCCATCGTCGAAGGAGATCACAGTGGGCACCCTTGCATCGAGGCACACTCCGGGTGGGTCGACATGATCCGGCGCGTCGGTGGCAATTTGGCACTCCACACCGGCGAAGCGCCCGCCGAGAGTGCGCAGTTGGAACGGGATGGATTCGCGGTGTTGCGCGGCGTGCTGACGACCGACGAGATCGCAGCATTGGCCGAGGAAATCGAGCGCGCCTTTCGCGAGTTACCTCCAGGCCGGAATCGCACCGATACCGATGAGTTCCGATATGCGATGGTCAACTTCGGCGCAGCGTCGCAGGCTGCCATCGGCCATCCACGCATCCTCGAGGTGATCGAACCGTTGCTCGGCAACGATTGTCACGTGATCGCCAATACCGCGTGGTGGAACCCTCCTGAGTTCGGTGGCGGCGCATGGCATTGCGATGCCGGACCACACATTCCCCGGCCCCCCGACGTGCCATGGGACGACCGCATTCCATATCCGGTGTTCGCCATCGGCGCGCACATCATGCTGCGCCACTGCACCCGTGCCGATGGTCCGACAGCCGTGCTCGCTGCGAGCCATCGGTCGGGTCGACTCGCACCCATGGACCAGCTGCGTGATCCGGAGCTCACGTACGAAGGTCGCCCCGCCGTGTTGCTCGAAGCAGCAGCAGGCGACGTCGCCCTGTTTGTCTCTGACGTATGGCACCGCGGTACGCTGGCCGATGGCGGAAGGGGGCGACTGTTCCTGCAGGTGCATTACGGCCGACGCGACATCGCTCAGCGCATTCTCACCACGGCCGAGGTGAACCACCTCTCAGCCGCAGCGATCGAACGCGCCGCCACACCACGCGACAGGACTCTGGTGGGCCTGCATGGGGCGTATTTCTACGACGGCTGATGCGCCCTCGGCAACTCGATTTTCTCGGTGCCGAGCGTGTCGAGGACTCAGACAAGCACAGAGCGGTCGATGCCGTACAGATCGGCGACGTTGCCCGACAGGATGGCCACCTTCTGCTCGTGGCTCAACTGCTGCGTATGTTCGGCGAGCATCTCCTGACTCCACGGCCATGTGGAGTCGGAATGCGGGAAGTCGTTCGCCCACAGCAGATGCTTCCAGTTCATGTCGTCGGCCTGCTTGAACGCCGACCAATCATCTTGGAAGGTGACGTAGATGTTCTCCGCGAAGTACTCGCTCGGCAGCTTCGACAAATCCTGTCCCGGAGGAAGCCAGTAACGGTGGCGCTTGTAAGCGTGATCCATGCGGTACATGAAGTGCGGCACCCAGCCGGCATCGGCCTCGGCACACACGATGCGCAGGTTCGGATGACGCTCGAAGACGCCACCCATCACGAGCATTGCCATCACGTCCTGACAACCACGCACGATGCTGAGGAACCCGGCCATCTTCGGCCCGCGAGTTTTACCTGATGACATCGTGAGGATATGGAACGACAATGGTAGGCCCAGTTCGATGGCCGCTTCCCAGAACTCGTCGTAGATGGTGGAGTCGTAATCCTCCATGGCCGGCACCCCGGGGAGCATGACTCCTCGCAGGCCGAGGTCCTTGATCGCGTGTAAATCGGCAATGGCTTCCTCGGGTGACCGCATTGCGGTCTGGCCGAGGCCGAGCAGGCGCTTTGGCCGCGCGCCGCAGAACTCGGCGAGCCAACGGTTGTATGCCTGAAAGCACGCGTTCTTGTAGTCGACATCGGGGTGGTTGCACAACACCATGCCGATGCTTGGGTAGATGACCTCGGCAGCGACACCATCGCGGTCCTGATCGGCCATACGCGCCACAGGGTCCCAGCCGCCGCGGTGCAGATCGTCGAAGCGCGCGCCCATGGCCTTGATCTCATCGGGACGCTTGCCTGCCGCCGCCGCCGTGGACAATGACAACGGGCGCGGCATGCCATCGACCACGAACACTTCGCCCAACTTCTCGCCACCGTCGACGAGGCGCGGCGCACGATCGCGAAAGGCGGGATCGATGAAATCGACATAGGTGCCGGGTGGCTCGGTGATGTGCGAGTCAGCGGAGATGATCGGTTCGGAGAGTCCTAGGGTGTTCATGATGTACTTCCTCGAACGAGGCGCCCGGGCAGGGCACCGGTGGGGTGTCCGTCGGCATAGGTCTCGACCCCCGCGACGAACGTGTGGCGATAGCCGTCGACATCCTGCAGAAACCGCTTCCCGCCCGCCGGTAGATCGAACGAGAGCCGCGGCGCATGCAGTTGCAGATGATCGAAATCGATCACGTTGATATCGGCGCGATGGCCTGGGGTCAGCACGCCGCGATCAAACAGGCCGACGGTCTCTGCAGTGGCGCGAGTCTGACGACTGACCAACCACGGCAACTCAAAGCGCGGGCCACGAGTGCGATCCCTCCCCCAGTGCGTGAGCAGCGTGGTGGGGAAGCTGCCGTCGCAGATGGTGCCCACATGTGCGCCACCATCGCTGAGGCCGGGCACCGCAAAGGGGTGGGTGAGCATCTCGGCGACCGCATCGAGGTTGCCGTCTGCATAGTTGAGGATCGGCACGTACAGCAGCGCTGTTCCACCCGAATCGAGAAGCAGTTCATACAGCTGCTCGGTGGGCGTGTGCCCCGCGCGCACGGCCATCGCAGCCACACTTGCATCGGCTTCTGGTTCGTAGTCGGGTCGGTCGCCGAGCACGAACATGCGCGACGCATCACCGACAATGGGCAGACAACTCTGCGGGTACTCGGCGATGATGGCAGCACGGACGTCGGATTCGCGAAGACGCTCGACGAGTTGGCTGAGCGGTAGCGCACCGAGCGCTTTGAAGGTGGGACAACCACGCAACGGATTCACGGTGGCCTGCAGGCCGACGAGCACCCCGATGGCGCGCGCCGCCACCTGTGCGCGCATCTGCAACCCATCGGCGTTGGCCTGGGTGAGCGCGTCGAGCAGCGCGCGGTACTGCATCGTGTTGCGGCCGGCTTGGGCGATGGAAATCGATAACGGACGCCCCGACACGGTCATCATCATCCGCAATGTCTCGAGCTCGTGGTCGAAGTCGACCAGATCGGACACCACCTGCAGCACCCCGACGCCCGTGTGGCCGATGGCTTCCGCGATACCGACGAGTTCCTCGCGCGCTGCGGTGAGCGTTGGCGTCGGTTCGCCGCGGCTGGTGCGATGGTTCAATGTGCGCGAGGTGGTGAACCCCAGCGCACCCGCACGGATGGCATCGGCCGCGATGCGGCCCATCTCGTGGATCTCCGCAGCCGTTGCGGTCTCGCGGTTCGCGCCACGCTCACCCATCACGTATAGGCGCAAGGCGCCGTGGGGCACCTGTGCAGCGACATCGACGTCGTGCGAGCGGCGCTCGACCTCGTCGAGGTACTCCGCGAAGCTCTCCCAGTTCCAACTGAGGCCCTCGTGCAGCGCAGCGCCAGGAATGTCCTCGACACCCTCCATCAACTCGATCAGGCGATCGCGGTCGCCCACGCGTACGGGCGCAAAACCCACGCCGCAGTTCCCCATCACCACCGTCGTGACGCCATGACAGGCCGACGGTGCAAGATGGCTGTCCCACGTGGCCTGGCCGTCGTAATGCGTGTGGATGTCGACGAAGCCGGGCGTGACGAGTGCACCGTCGGCGTCGACGACTCGGGTGGCCGTGCCGTCCACTTTGCCGACCGCGACCACCAACCCATCGCGCACCGCCACGTCGGCTGTCTGGCCCGGCGCGCCGGAGCCGTCGAGTACCGTGCCACCACGGACGATGAGATCGAACTGCGTCATGCCTGCCCCTGTGCCGGTTGCGATATCTCCAACCTAACCGTCGAGTCGGCGCTGTATCGACGCGGCGTACCAGTCGACGAACTGGATCACGCCCTCCTCTTCCTCCGAAGAATACGGGCCGGGGCGGTAGGCCGGCGAGTTCACGCCGCGCTGGGTGCGTTCCACCAATGCCTTGTCCTGCGCATTGGTCGCAAGCCACACGCTGGTGAGTGCTCCTTCGTCGTAGTCGCGACTTTGTTCGGCGCCGGCGGGCACCAACCAGGTGGTAGTGAGCTGCGTCTGGGTAGGGCCGAGCGGCAGCATCCGGAACGTGATCGCGTGGTCGGCCATGAAGTGGTTCCACGTGGACGGGTAGTGATAGAGCAGCACGTCGCCGATGTTGTCGGCGGGCAGGTTCCCGAACCGCTTTGCGACGCCCGGCTCGCCATCGTGTGTCATCGATCGCGCGTTGGCGAGCAAGGGCAGGCGCATCGCCCGGAACTGATGGTCGGCTGATGCCTCGAATCGGCTGGGCAAGTTGATGGACTCACAGTAATCGACCATGCGCTCCAGAGCGATCAGGTCATCACCAGAACCACCGCCTGAATGCAACGGCGCTTCGGGGAACGTGGTGCACAGTTCGGGGTGCGTCGCCTTGCAGTGATAGCACTCGCGGTTGTTCTCCATGACGAGCTTCCAGTTGCTGTCCTCGACCACCGTTGACGTGTGGGCAACCAAGGCGTTGGCGAGGTTGAACGGAGCTAGGTATCGATCGAACAACGCCGCGGCGGGTGCAAAGTCGGGTGGGGTATCTGCAACCGAGACGAAGATCATCCCACCAGCGATCTCGCACGCTGCCCGACCAAGCCCGTGATCCTCGGCCACGAAAGCGACCTCGGTCTTGCGAGCTCTGGCCAGGCGGCCGTCGAACTCGTACGACCATTGGTGATACGGACACACGATTCGTCCACGAATCGATCCACTCGCCGCGTCACACAGCACAGAGCCACGGTGCCGACAGACATTGTGCAGCGCGCGAATGACCCCATCGTCGCCACGCAGGACGACGATGTTGTAGCGGCCGATGGGCAAGGTCATGTAATCGCCGGACCGCGGTATCTGGATGTCATGCCCGACAAATACCCAATCGCGTTCCCAGATGTGTTCGAGATCGAGCTCGAACAATTCGGGATCGGTGTAGAACTCGCGCGGCAATGAATGCGCAGGCCGGCGAGCCAGCAGCAGCTGTCGCATCCGCTCGGTGACACTCATGTGATCGGCTCGAGCAGTTCGATGCGGTTCCCGAATGGATCATCGACGTAGACGCGCTGGTGACCCGGCAGTATTTCATCGTCACGAACATCGAGCCCGTGCGAGCGCAGTCGCTGAACGAGCTCGCGCAAACCCACGACCCTCAGCGCCGGATGTGCCTTCTTCGCCGGGCGGAAATCGGCCTCGACGCCAAGGTCAATTCTCAACCCGCCGTCCTCGAACCAACAGCCACCACGAACCGCAAGTTCGCCAGGTTTGGGTACGTTCGGGATACCGAGCAGACCCTCGTATAACGCAATTGCCTGGGCTTCGCAGTCCACCGGCATGGCGAGCTGCACGTGATCGATGTGCGCGACCCGAGCGACGGGCGGGGGCGCCGGTGGTTGTCGACCGAGCGTCGCTCGTGCCGCTTGGGCGGAGGTGACCACCACGACAATCTCGAAGGTGGCGAGATCGCTCCAGTTGGAAGTCCAGACATCGAACAGCGTGGGGTCGTTGGTCTCCATCAGTTGGAAGCAGCGGTCTACGTCGCAGCCGTCGACCCAGCTGTTCACGTACAGCAGACCATCGGGGAGCATTCGCCCGCATCGCGCAGCGCGTTCGTAGACGGCCTGCGCACCTTTGGTGTACTGCTCGATGACCATGTAAAGCATGGGATCAGTCTGCCTGAACGAGAGGGTTGGTTGCGTCGATACGGCGTTCGAACCAGGTGTCACAGCCATGGTCACCCGCTTGTTGGCACGTCAGGACGAAACAACATTTGGTGTAGAAATCCATGGTCCGTAGCGCTCGAACCACTCGCGCTTGCGGCGCAGGAAGTCAACAGTGCTCTGCGAGTTGCCCATTCGCGTTCTGCTGGTGCCGCAGATTCGACCGGACACTCGACGCTTGGGCGCGACATGTGCCACCAATTGGCGCGACACGCGCCCGAGCGGCCATACGGATGCGTGCGATTGTGATTTGTTTCCGATACACTCCGTCCACTGTTCATCGGAACAGATCACACGTCAGTAGCTGGGCATCCCATATTTGGGCGCAGGCAAGTAGCTGCGAACGTGTGCCGCCCATAAGGAGCTACAACGTGTCCCAATCATTTGCAGATCTTGGCGTCCCCGCGCGCCTCGTCGACGCACTCGCCGCTGATGGCATCACCGAACCGTTCCCGGTTCAGGCCATCACCCTCCCCGATGCCCTCGCCGGCAAGGACCTGTGTGGGCGAGCCCCCACTGGGTCGGGCAAGACCCTCGGCTTCGGAATCCCGATGATGATGCGCATCAGCCAGGCCGCCCCGCACAAGCCCACCGGTCTCGTGCTGGTACCCACCCGCGAACTGGCCGAGCAGGTGCAAAAAGTGTTCGTGACCCTGGGGCGCGCCCAGTGGCGTTTTGTGCAGGCCATCTACGGCGGCGCCTCGTTCGGCCCGCAGATCCATTCGTTGCGTAAGGGCGCTTCCGTGATCGTGGCCACACCCGGGCGCCTGATCGACATCATCGACAAGGGCTACTGCGACCTGAGCGCGGTCGAAGTCTGCGTCATTGACGAGGCTGACCGGATGGCCGATCTCGGATTCATGCCCGACGTGCGCAAGATCCTTGACATGACGCCCACCACCCGTCAGACCATGTTGTGGTCGGCAACGCTCGACGGCGACGTGCAGGAGATCATTCGCGATTACATGAAGGATCCCGTGCGTCACGATCTCATGGAAGACGTGGAGCAGGCGCCCGTGGATCACCGCTTCGTGGTCACCCGCCCATCCGAGCGCCTTGACGCCGCTGTTGCGCTGATCGAAGAGTACGGCCCCACGGTGGTATTCGTGAAGACCCGTTACGGCGTCGACGACGTGAGCGAGGACCTCAACCGTGCCGGGGTGAAGGCCGGAGCGCTGCACGGCGCGCGCAGTCAGGCCGTGCGCCAGCGCACGCTCGACGATTTCAAGCGCGGCAAGATTCAGGCGCTCGTGGCCACCGACGTCGCCGCACGCGGCATCCACGTCGACAACGTGAGCCTCGTGTTGCACTACGACATGCCGGACAACGACAAGGACTACACCCACCGTTCGGGTCGCACCGGCCGTGCCGGTGCAGCTGGCGCGGTCATCGCGTTCGTGCCGCCGAGCCGCCAGCGCATTGCGCAGCGGATGAGCGACAACGTGGACGCAGATGTCAGCTGGGAGCAGGGCGAGAAGCCCGTCGAGCGCGTGCCGGCCAGCGAGCGCGAGACCGGAAATCGCGACCGCGGCGAGCGTGAGCGTGGCGGGTACTCGGGCCGCGGCGACCGCAACGCCGACCGAGGCAGCTACAGCGATCGCGGCAGCCGAGGTGGGTACTCCGACCGCAACGACCGTGGTGGGCATGGCGACCGTAACGATCGGCCCGCCTACAACGACCGGCCGAACTACAACGACCGGCCGAACTACAACGACCGTCCGAACTACAACGACCGTCCTTCTTACAACGACCGAGGCGGTTCTGCGGGTCGCAGCGATGCCCCAGCGGCTCGCGAACGGCCGTCCTACGGCGCCGAGCGCGGTGCGGACCGCGGCGGCTACCGCGGAACACGCACCGACGGGCCTCCGCGTGACCGCAACGACTGGTCACCGCGCCCACCTCGCAGCGATGCGTCACCACGTCCGCGTCGCGACGACGACCGCTCCAATGAGCGCGGTCGAGTGAACCGCGACGATCGTCCTCGCTTCAGCCCCGAGCGCACCGATGAGCATCGGCCCGGCGCCCACCGTGCAACGGGTGACCGTCCCGGCTTCGCCAGCGATGGCCAGCGTCCCCCCTATGGGCGCGACGGCAATAGCGATCGCCCGTGGCGCAATCGTGACGACGCTGCCGGCGAGCGCTCGCGCTACGGCGACGACCGTTCGGCAGCACCGCGTGGTGATGCACGTCCGAGCCGACCCAGCTACGGCGCAGGTGCCGGCACGGGCGGCAGCTACAAGGGTCGCTCCGATCGACCCGGAGGCTATCCCGGCGGCAGTTCCGGCTCGGGCGGCGGCTACAAGGGTCGCTCCGATAAGCCGGCGTACAGCAGCTCCAATAAGCCGGCGTACGGCAGCTCGGGCAAGCCGGCGTACGGCAGCTCAGGCAAGCCGACGTACGGCAGCTCAGGCAAGCCGGCGTACGGGAGCTCGGGCAAGCCGGCAGGCGGATACAAGTCGGCCGGCGCACGCAGCGGCGGCTTCAAGCCCGGCGGCTACAAGCCTGGTCCGGCCTCGTCCGACAAGCGCCGCCCACAGGGCGACTGAAACAGGCCCAAAAGACAGGCCCGCAACAGGCCGAGCAAACAGTCGCGGTCACGACCGCGTCACCAACCCGTGTTCGCCCGCCCAGGCACCGAGATCGCGGTGGTTGATGGCGGCGGCAAGCAAATCTGGAAACACGCTCGGCGTGCACGCGAAGGCGGGCACGCCGAGCTCCGCGAGCGCCCCGGCTGCCTCGCGATCGAACGCCGGTGCACCCTGATCGCTGAGTGCCAGCAGGGCGACACAGGTGACCCCAATGCGCGCCATCGACGCGATGCGCGCAACGAAGTCGCCACCAGGCGTGCCCTCGTGGAGATCGCTGATGAGGATGAGCACGGTGTCAGCCGGGCGGCTGATGATCGACTGGCAATATGCCATGGCCCGGTTGATGTCGGTACCACCGCCGAGCTGGATGCCGAACAACAGATCGACCGGGTCGTGCAAGTGCTCGGTGAGATTGACCACGGTTGTGTCGAACGCGACGAGGCGTGTGTGTAGCGACCGCACCGAGGCGAGGGCCGCGCCGAAGACACTGGCGTAGACAACACTGTCGCTCATCGAACCGCTCTGATCGATGGCGATGATGATCTCGCGACGCATCGCCGTTTCTCGACGTGCGTAGCCGACGAGCCGTTCGGGGATCACGGTTCTCAATGCGGGCTGATAGTTGGCGAGGTTGGCTCGGATGGTGCGATCCCAATCGATGTCACTGTGGCGCGGTCGTTGCGTGCGCGCCGAACGAGCGAGAGCGCCACGCACCGCCTGCAGCGTGGGCTGGGCGAGACGATCGTGCAATTGGTCGACCACGTTGGACACCACCAGCCGCGCGGTCGCGCGTGTGGTGTCGGGGAGCAGGTGTTGCAGGGCTAGCAGCGTGGCGACGAGGTGGATGTCGGGTTCGATGGCTTCGAGCATCTCGGGTTCGAGCAACATGCGCTGCAGGTTGAGCCGCTCGATCGCATCGCGTTGCATCACCTGCACCACGCCAGACGGGAAGTACCGACGAATGTCGCCCAACCAGCGGGCCACGTTCGGCGCCGATGCGGCCAGACCACCCGTGCGCTTGGCGCCGCGACCGCGCGGAGCCGATGCCGGCGGAGCGTCGTAGAGCGCGCTCAACGCTGCGTCCATCTGCCGATCGTCACCTTCGAGGCGCACACCGGTGCTGTCACCGGAATCGGCATCGGCATCGCCGGCACCGAGCACCATTCGCCAGCGACGCAGACGTTCGCCCTCGTGGACGCGATACGAATCGTCGCCAGATGAAAAGAGGTCGTGGGTCATTGTGCGGCACCGAGCAGTTGGGCGATCGTGTGCAAACCCGCCGCGACGCGTTCGGGGTCGAGGGCGCTGGCACCGAGCGCGACAGCAGGTGGGCCGCCCGAGCGCACTCGCTCGCCGATCTGGCGGCGCTCGGCAACATCGAAGGTGCCGAACGTGCGGCGCAGCAGTGGCAGTGTCTCGACGAACGACGACGCATCGAGGGTGGCCAGCCATCCGTCGAGCAGGCCGAGCAGATCGGCGTCGTGCACCAGCACCGTGCCGGAGTCGCCGAGGAAACCCTCGATGAATGCTGCGCCATCGGACGCAGACGTGCCGCGCGACAGCGCACGACTGACGCGGCCCGATACCTTCTCGGCGGGCAGGCGACCAGCATCGGAGAGCACGCGTGTTGCGCGGCCCTGCAACGATGCGTGCACGAGGTCACGCTCGATCACTTCGACTAATGCGTCATGGAAGACTCCCACCAGATCGGCGCCGCCGACCAACAGCGACAGTGCCGACTGCAGGTCGTTGAGGCGCATCGCCATCAAAACGGCACTGTCGTCGTCGAGACTCAGACACGCCGGCACCAGACCAGCGCACACACGCATGACCATGCTGGCGAGCACATCGCCGAGGGCTTGCGCGTCGGTGCCACGCACGTCGCCATAGCGAACCGTGCGGGCCAGTGCTGGCACAGCGGCCATCAGGCGCGCCACGTCGAGATCGAGCGCAGCACGATCGCCCACGAGTTGCACGAGTCCGGGCAATGCGGCGCCGAGATCGGCGAGCAGACATTGCTCGACGGCGTGGGTGAGTTCGGCAATGGTGGCAGCGTTGGCCGCTTGCTGAGCGAGTGACGCTAAGGCGGCGGCCTCGACGGTGGTGCCCAACGCCGATGACTCGATCAGCCGTACCTCAAGTTCGGGCTCCCAGCAGAGCTGCCATGTTTCTCGGAAGGTGCCCACCGACCGTCGCCCATCGACCTCGCGTCCCCAGGGCACGCGCAGCACCGTCAACCGATGCAGCAGCCGCGACCGCGCCAAATCGAGCGGCTTACGCAGGTCGAGCTCGAGCGAGCGCGGCGCGGCCTCGGGCTTGAGCCTGACCCGCTTCTGCTCCAACGTCAGGTTTCTTGCAAGTGGAACCATCGGCGTGTGTGCGGGAACCTGGCCGATGAGAGTGCCGACGATGAGTTCGTTGCTGAGCAACCGCATGGGAATATCGGTGCCATCACCGAGCACGGCCTGTGCCGCGTCGTTGACCTCGACCAGCCCGGCCAGTGGTCGGCCGCGCAAGGCAGCGAGCGAGGTAGCCAGACGGGTGGCCTCGACCACGTCGGCCGCCGATGCTCCGTAGTCGGCAGCGCGCAACACTCGCGCGGCCTCGATGAACCAGCGCGCAATCGTGTCGTTGCCGGGGTGAGTAAATAGGTGGTGATACCAACCGGGCGAGGTGACCCCGGCTCCGTATCCGGTTGCCGAGGCGAGACGGCGATGGGTCCACGGCACCCATGTGATCGCGACTTTGGTCTTTGGCATGCCTCGCAACAGTGCCGTGTCGCTGCGCGCCTGTTTCGGATCGGACGCGTTGCCCAGCGCTGGGACATGCCACGCGCCGCACACCACCGCCACGCGGGTGTAGCCATCTTTGAGAGCACCGCGGATGCCCGCACGCATCTGCGCCTCGCGGCGACGCTCCATTGGGTCGCTCGGTACGAGGTGGGGATCGTAGGCCTCACGCAGTACCGCCATCGCCTCGGCCACGGCCTCGAACAGCGAGGTTCCGTTGCGATGCTCGACGACGTCTTCCCACCATCGCTCGGCATCGTCGTACCCTGCAGCACCGGCCAACTCACCGAGTGGATCGAGCGGTCGTTGCTCGCGGTCGGACAAACTGGCCTGCACCTCGGATGGCCATGCTGCGAGCGTGTTCGCGAGGGCGAGATCGATGAAGCGCACCGGCACATCGGCGTCGAAGGCCCAGCGCAACGCCACCCACTCCGGACTGAACGACGCATAGGGGTGAAACACCGCGTTGTCCGGATGATCGACCGCATAACCGAGCATGGTGACGGGCGGGCGCATGGTGGGATCCCCAGCCAGCGCAGCAATGGCATCAGCCTCGCGCGGGCCTTCGATGAGCACGATGTCGGGCTGCTCGAGGTTCAGGGCCCGGCGTAGTGCCAGCGCCGAACCAGGGCCATGGTGGCGGATGCCGTGCAACCGCACGGCTGCCTCGGCGGCTGGGGGCTGTGACGCAACCTGCACGGCGTCAGCGGATCGATAGCGAATCGAGGTACTCGCGCCACACGACGGTGTCGTGTACGGGATCCTTGATCACGGTGGATTCGATACCGCTCAGCAGTGCGTCGAAGCGCAGATTGCCGTCGCCGAGATGTGCCGCCATCGAAATGCCCTGCACCATCACCGAGATTGCTTCTGCCGTACTCATCGTTCCGGATGGGGTCTTGAACTTGATGCGGCCGTCCTCGCTCTGGCCGCTGCGCAACTCGCGAAATACGGTGACGACGCGCCGAATCTCGTCGGCCGATGCCGTCACCTCCGGGAGGGTCAACATGTTGGACAGCGCAGCGACGCGCTGGGTGACGATGAGTACTTCTTCTTCCACGCTTGCCGGGGTTGGCAAGACCACGGTGTTGAAGCGTCGACGCAGCGCGCTGGACAGTTCGTTCACGCCCCGGTCTCGGTTGTTCGCCGTGGCGATGAGGTTGAAGCCGGGCCGCGCCTGCATCTCGCCACCGAGTTCGGGGATGGGCAATACCTTCTCGCTGAGTACCGTGATGAGCGCGTCCTGCACATCGCTCGGCATGCGCGTGAGTTCTTCGATACGCACGATGGAACCGTGCTCCATCGCCCGATACACCGGCGACGGAACGAGTGCCGCTGAACTCGGCCCTTCAGCCAACAGACGCGCGTAGTTCCATCCGTACCGCACTGCTTCCTCGGCGGTACCCGCGGTGCCCTGCACCAACAGCGTGGAGTCGCCGCTGATGGCCGCTGCGAGATGCTCGCTGACCCAAGTCTTCGCGGTGCCGGGGAGACCGAGCAGTAACAGGGCTCTATCGGTGGCCAATGTGGCCACCGCAACCTCCATCAGCCGACGCGGGCCGATGTACTTTGCAGAAATAACGGTGCCGTCGGGCAGTGTGGCTCCCATGAGGTACTCGACCACCGACCATGGCGAGAGATGCCAGCGCGGTGGCCGCTCGCGTGTGTCACACGCTGCGAGCGCGGCCAATTCGTGGGCGAATTCGTGCTCTGCATGGGGCCGGAGTACATCGGCACTGGCGAACGGCGGCACGGGGGGACTCACGGCGCCAACCGTACACGCGTTCCCGCCGGTTGCAGACAGGCGACGAGGTGTTGGCGAGCCTGGGCCAGGCCCAGCACATCGACCCTCGTGCGCTCGGTGACCGACGAGAACGGCGCTCGCTGTAGTTCGAGGATCAACGCCGGCAACCACACCGCGTCGAGAGAAGCGACCGCAGTGCGAAGTTGGGCTGCGGCCGCCCACGTGGCGGCGCGATCGTGAAACGCAGAGCTGATGGCGGTGACGACAGCGCCACTGTCAGGCGGTGGTGATGGCGGGAGGAACGGCGGCGCACCGTCGGGCACCGGCCCCGGCAACTTCTTGATGCCGAGCTCGGGCATCGCGTCGGCCAGCCAGGCGGCTCTGGCACCGATGACCCGCCGCACCACCACGTTGAACGCAGGGTTGCGGCGGCCGCGCAGGAGCAGCGCCGGAATGAGGTGGGACGGCACCTGCACGCCGGCGAGTTCGCACAACGCAAACCACTCAGGGAGCAACACGTCGTGCTCGCCGCGCAGCAGCCGGCCAAGCAGCGACGTTGCTTCCGCTGGGCACCGAGCGCGAACATCTGCAGGCGCGGGTTCGATGCGGGGAGGCGCAGGGTTGGGCTGAACGCCGGCACGGCGGGCAGTGGCAACCGATGCCGCCCGATCGAGTAACTCCACACCGGGATCGGCCGCCGCCGCCGTCGCCGCCGTCGCCAGTGGTTCCCAACCCGGCGTGGCGAGTGGAAGTGGACGACGGTCGGTGCCGAGCACCGCCGTGGTGACGAGCTGCGCCCACTCAGCGGCCGCCGATTCGCCGAGGTCGCGTGCGCCAACCATGTTGCAACCGTCGTCGGCTGGGGTCGCAGTCACAGCACCACAACCTGACCGTCGGCCCACACAGTGAGCGGCCGGAGACCATCGGTGCTCCACTCGCCCATGATGCGCACGGGCGCTCCGGCAGACAGGCAGACCAGCTCGGCCATACGCCAGAAGCCATCGACGATTGGCACCGAGCCGGTGTCGTCGGCAACGACCCAACGGCCATTGCCCACCGGCGTCGGAACGGCAGAGATACACAGCGGATAACGCTCGAGCCATGGCTCGGCTGCAATGGCCCAGCCACAGGCGCGCAACCCTTCTGCGAGCGATGTATGAGGGGGACCCGGCACGTACATCGTCGGCTCGGAATGCTCACGACCCACCAGCGCGCGCAGCGCGATGCCGCCGGGATACCAGTGCACATCGGCATCGAGCGCACAGCCAATGGGATACGGCGAAGTGACCTCGTTACCGAACGCGCCGAATCCCAGCACCATCGCCCAGGTGGTGCGCCCCGTGGAACCTGTGCTCGGCATCGCGGTGTCGCAGAGCCAGGTGCGTTGCACTGTGATGCGATCCTCACGCGTGCGGCTTTCACCGGCAACGATCCAGCGCGCCGTTGACGGTACGCCTTCGAGCACGTGGTCCTTCGATGCCGTCAGACCCGTGGCGGCGTGCACGCCATCGCCGAGTTCCACGGGCAGGTGCGAGCTGCGTTGAGCTCCAACGGCGAGCGCATGCAGAATCGCGAGTTCCTCGAGCACGTCTTCGTGCCAGCGCGCATCCTGGCCCACCTTGGTGGCGACGCGCCGCACGCGGTTTGCCAGACCACCACACTGCGCATCGACCAAGCGCGCCGACAGACGCTCCCAGGTGGCCGTGTCGGCGAGTTCGGTGGCAGCAAGGCCGGCGCGCACGCGATCAGCCAACCACCGATCGAGTTCTTGCAATCCGGCGCGCATGCGCTCGGCCCTTTCGAGTTGGCGCTTGAGCCGCGCGGGATCGACCGCACCAAGTTCGGGCCGCGGTGCACGTACACCGCCACCCACCACACGGCCGCCAACTGCGGTTGAAGCTCCCCCGTCGTGCGACGCAACCGCGATTGTGTCGGCGTCGGGCTGAGGGTCGGCGAGTGCGCGCTCGCTGCGGCGTTGCAACCACACGGCGGCAAACGGCAGCCGTTGAGCGCGCACGACGCCGTCGTTCGCATAGAGCAACAGCAACCCGAGCGCGTGTTTACAGGGGATCTTGCGGCTCGGGCAGTTGCACCGGCATGCCGGGCCGGCAACGTCGTCGGACAGGTCGACGGCGACCATGTAGGGCTCGGCCGACGCGGCCACGTAGTGACCCCAGACCGCGCCGTCATCGCAACCGGCGGCTGACCACGACGCCGGGTTGGCCAACGCCAAGGCCGCACTGGCCGCACTCGGGTTGGGCGCCAATGACAGCACCTGTTCGGGAGTGGGACGGACAGTCATCGCCAGACACCGTATACAGCGACGCCCATATACAGCGACGCCCATATACAGCGACGCCATATACAGCCGGAGCGTCAGCCAGTACCCTGCGGACATGGCATGGGGCAGCGAGTCAGCAGACACCCGGTTGCACGGCACCGCGATCGCCGATTCGGTCATCGATCTCATCGGCAATACGCCCCTGGTGCGCCTGAAGCGCATCAGCGAACTTGAAGGAATCACCAGCCTGTTGACGATGAAGATGGAGACCACCAATCCCGGTGGCTCCGCAAAGGATCGTCCGGCGCTCGAGATGATCTTGGCTGCCGAACGCGATGGTTTGTTACCGCCCGGTGGCACCATCGTTGAACCGACCAGCGGCAACACCGGAGTGGGGTTGGCCATCGTGGCTGCGCAGCGTGGCTACACCTGTCTGTTCGTGATGACCGACAAGGTTGCGCCCGAAAAGGTGTCGCTGCTGCGGGCCTACGGTGCCGAGGTCGTGGTTTGCCCCGTTGCCGTGGCGCCCGATGACCCGACCAGCTACTACAAGGTTGCCGAGCGCCTCACCCATGAGCGCCAGGCGTTCCGTCCCAATCAGTACGCCAACCCGGCCAATCCACAGTCGCACTACAACACCACCGGTCCCGAGCTGTGGCTTCAGACCGCTGGACGCATCACGCATTTCGTTGCGGGGGCAGGCACGTGCGGGTCCATCACCGGCACCGCCCGTTATCTGCGCGAGATGAACCCGAACATCAGGATCATCGCGGCCGATCCTGTGGGTTCGGTATTCAGCGGTGGTTCCGGGCGTCCCTACCTGGTCGAAGGCGTGGGCGAGGACTTCTTCCCCGCAGCGTGGGATGCCAGCCTGTACGACGAGATCATCGCAATCAGCGACGAGGAGAGTTTCCTCACCGCGCGTCGCGTCAGTCGCGAGGAGGGCATCCTCATCGGCGGCAGCGGCGGAATGGCGGTCGCAGCCGCGATCCAGGTCGCGAAGAACGCAGCACCCGACGACATCGTGGTCGTGTTCAACCCTGACTCCGGCCGTGGCTACCTCTCGAAGGTGTTCGACGACGGATGGATGGCCAACTTCGGATTCCTGCGCGAATGCGAGCAGTGCGTCGGGGCCATGCTCGCGAGTCGGGGCGAGACCCCCGAGTTGCTGTACGTGAACCCGTCACAGACCGTGCGCCAAGCCATCGACCTCATGCGCACCCACGGCGTGAGTCAACTGGTGGTCTGCAAGAACACACCACCGTTTGCGAATGCCGAGGTGTCGGGCGCGGTCGACGAGCTCGATCTGATGGACGCGATCTTTCGCGATGCCGATGTGCTCGATACACCGGTCGAGCGCGTGATGGGCTCGAAATTGCCCACCATCGGCATCGGTCAGAAGGTAGAACTGGCTGTCGCGATGCTCGATTCGGCTCCCGCGCTGCTGGTGCTCTCGGGTGGGCGGCCGCTCAGCGTGATGACCCGAACCGACGTGTTGGCGTATCTCCAAGCGGTAGTAGACCATGGGTAACATGGACGATGAGATGAACGACGGCACCGCAGTAACCGGCTGGAGATTCGAGACGCGAGCAGTGCACACCGGACAGGAGCCCGATGCCGCCAGCGGTGCCGTGGTCACACCGATCACGCTCAGCACCACGTTCGCTCAAGAGGGCGTGGGTATCCACAAGGGTTTCGAGTATTCGCGTAGCGGCAACCCCACCCGTGCCGCGCTCGAGTCCTGCGTTGCGTCGCTCGAGAACGCGGCGTTTGGATTTGCGTTTGCCAGCGGCCTCGCTGCCGAGGACAACATCATCCGACTCCTCAAACAGGGCGACCGCATCCTGCTCGGTAACGATGCCTACGGCGGCACGTTCCGACTGATCAGCAAGGTGTGGTCGCCGCTGGGCTTCCCGTGGAGCGCGGTCGATCTCACTGACATTGATGCACTTGCAACAAACTGGCCGGCCGACACGCGCATGGTCTGGCTCGAGACGCCCACGAATCCGCTACTCACGTGCATCGACATCGAGGCGATCGCCACCCTGGCACATTCGCACGGCGCGCTGGTGGTGGTCGACAACACCTTTGCCACGCCCTATCTGCAACAACCGCTGTCGCTGGGCGCCGACATCGTGGTGCACTCAGCCACCAAGTACCTCGGCGGGCACAGCGACGTGGTCGGCGGTTTCGTCGCGTTGAACGATGCCACATTGGCCGACCGCATTCGCTTCACCCAGAACGCCGCGGGGGCCATTCCTGCGCCGTTCGATTGCTACCTCGTACTACGCGGCGTGAAGACTCTGGCGGTACGAATGGATCGACACTGCAGCAACGCGAGAGCAATCGTCGATCTTCTGGTGGGTCATCCGAAGGTCGAGCGGGTGCTGTATCCACAGCTCCCCGGTCACCCCGGTCATGCTGCCGCGTCGCGTCAGATGCGCGACTTCGGAGGCATGGTCAGCTTTACCTGCCGTGGTGGCGAGGCCGCCGCGCTCGAAGTCGTGAAGCACACCACGATCTTCACGCTCGCCGAATCGCTCGGCGCGGTAGAGAGCCTGATCGAGCATCCTGGCCTGATGACACATGCGTCAGCCGCGGGGTCGCCATTGCAGGTGCCGGCCTCGCTGGTGCGCCTCTCGGTCGGTATCGAATCGAGCGCCGACCTAGTGGCCGATCTGGCCCAAGCGCTGGATCACGTGTAACACGTCGAACGCGAGCGGCTGGCGTCAGACCTGAGCAGCAGCGCGGCTACCGCTGCGCAGCGCACCCTCCATGAAGCCCGCGAACGCGTCGGTGTGCTCGCCGGCGAGCACCACGCGCCCGTAGGTGCGCTGCAACTGGGGCCATGCCGGCAGCAACTCACCGGGGCCGAATGTGGCATAGCAGCCGAGGCTGTACCGGTCGTTGGTCCAATCGGTCTGCACCCGCTCGCCGGCGAGACCCTTCAGCCCGGGGAAGAGCCGATCGGCTTCGTCGATCACACGACCCGCAGTGTCGGGCAGTGCCGCCAACGCCGCGCCATCGTGCGACGTAAGCAGAATCGTGAGCACTCCGGTGTCACCGGGCTGGTCCTCGCTGGTCTCCCACATCTGTCCCCACGCACGCTCGGTGACGACTGAACCATCGCATCCGTGATCGTTCCAGACGCGTCGACCCACCTGCACGCTGACCTTTCCGCCGATGCCGTAGCCAACAGCAGCAAGTTCGCGCGGCATGTCGGGCCACATTCGTCCGAGCACCGGCAAGGGCACAGTGACGATGAGACGCTGGGCCGTCACCATGTCGCCGTTTGCGAACACCACGACACCGGTGTCCGCATCGAACACATCCACCGCCGCGTTCAGGCGAACCCGGTCACCGAGGCGGGACAACAGGCCATGTGCGAGCAGATCGTTGCCGCCGGCGATGCGATACGCCTCGCGCCCCTCGCCCGCCTGCAGATGCCGAGCGGTCATCCATCCGGCCATCAGTTCGGATATCTCATCGGGCCCGAGCATGTATTCGCTGCGCACCTCGCGCCCGATCACTACTCGCGCCATCACGCTCAATTGCAGGTCGCTGATCAGATCGGAGAGCCGGGCAGTGTCCAGGCGCGCCGCCAATGCACCGTCTGATGGGTCGTCAGGGTCGACCGCTGCGGCGAGCGCGAACAGTGCCTCATTCCAACGCGCCAATTCGCCGGTGAGCGAATGATGGAAGACAAACGGTGCGGTGCGTCCACCGACGTCGAGCCACCGCTGCGTGTCATCGTGGCCGCTGCGCACCGTCGTGAGTGAGAGACCGAGTTCTTCGGCGAGCGCGAGCACGGTGACGTGGCTGGTGTCGATGAACTCGGCGCCGCGTTCGCACCACTGGCCGTTTGCGAAGGTATGGCTCCACACACGGCCGCCGACGCGGTCGCGTGCATCCACCACCATCACGTCGCGACCCGCCTCGGCGAGATCGACTGCGGCGCGCAGACCCGCCAGGCCCGCGCCGATCACGAGTACATCGACCTGTGTGCTGTTCATCGATTCAGTTCGCTCTCAGAACAGGGTCGGTTGTTCGGGGCGGATCACACGCATGCCGGGCCACGGCACGAAGTGATCCATGAACACCCACGAACGACGGTGGATCGCCGAGGGGCCATAACCGGCCAATGCGGTCCGGTGCTGGGGGCACGGGTATCCCTTGTTGGTATCGAAGTGCCAATGCGGATAGCTCTCGGCCTGCTCGCGCATGATGCGGTCGCGGGTGACCTTGGCAAGAATCGATGCCGCCGCCACGGAGAGGCAGATTGCGTCGGCCTTCACGCGCATCTCCACGTGCGAAACACAGGGCGAGACGAAGTTCCACTTGCCGTCGACCACCGCTGCATCGGGCGTGAGACCCAAAGCATTCAGCGCGCGCCGAGTCGCGAGTCGTTGCGCATCGGCCATCCCCAACTCGTCGCACTCCTGATGGCTCGCGCCACCCACCGACCACGCGTCGCACCATGCGGCCACCCGATCGAAGAGATCCTCGCGGCCGGACTCGGTGAGCATCTTCGAGTCGCGCACGCCGTTGACCCGACGATCGCGGGGCAACACGGCCACTCCCACCATCAGCGGGCCCGCCCATGAACCGCGACCGACCTCGTCGATACCAACGACGATGTCGTGACCGTTGTCCCACAACTCGCGCTCGAGCGCGCGGGTGGGCGCCTTGCTCCGACGAGACGCCATCGAGCCCTACCGCAGCACGATCTGCGCGTCGCCCGCAACCACATGGCCAATGGTCGTGAAGCCCGCCGCGGCCAGTTCGGCCTGTACCGACGGATGCACTGCGGCGAGCAATCCGCCGGAGGTCTGTGGGTCATATCCGATGGCCACCTGCGCGTCGGTCAGACCGACGCCGACGCTCACATGTTGTTGAACGTGCTCGCGATTGCGCGGATCGCCACCAGTGCGAACACCGCGCTGCAACGCGTCGGCCACGCCGCTGTAGAGCGGTAGATCGGCGTAATCGAAAACGAACGCGGCGTTGGCCCGCTCGGCCATTTCCCACGAATGTCCGAACAGGCCGAAGCCGGTGACATCGGTAACCGCGTGCACAGTCGCTCCATGCGATTGGAGTGCTTCAGAAGCAGCACGGTTGAGGCGGCGCATTCCAGCAATGGCCTCGGCCTTGTCGGCATCACTGCCGCCTGCGAGTGCAATGGCGGTGCCGAGCGGCTTGGAGATCATCAGCACATCTCCGTCGATCGCGCCCTCCTTGCGGAAGATTCGATCGGGATGCACCAGACCTTGCACGGCCAATCCGAAAATAGGCTCAGGGTTACGGATGGTGTGCCCGCCTGCAATAGCGCCACCAGCCTCGGCAACCACTGCCGCAGCGGCGTCGAAGATCGCGACGATCGCCTCGCGTGGGAAGTGCTCGGGAAACGCGGCCACGTTCACGGCAACCACGACTCGACCACCCATCGCGAACACGTCGCTGCATGCGTTTGCCGCCGCGATGGCTCCGAAGTCGGACGGGTGATCCACGAGCGGCGGGAAGAAGTCGGTGGTGCTCACCATCGCAATATCGTCGCTGATCTTGTAGACCGCAGCGTCGTCGAACGGGGCGAGCCCCACAATGAGCGCCGGGTCGCTGGCCGCCGGGAAGTCGCGTACCAGGCTGGAAAGTAGCGACGCCCCCCATTTGGCGGCGCAACCACCGCACGAGGTCCACTCGGTGAGTCGCATACTGTCGAGGTCTGTCACGCCGCACAGCCTACGGTGGGAGCCATGATCACCCTCGGCCCCTACGAGTTCACGACCACCGATGCGCAGCGCACGCTGGGCAGCATCGACGTCCTGTGGCGGGTGATGATGCAGGCTCGACAGAGCAGCGCCGCCGACGCCATCGGTGCGGATCTCGCCGCGCAGATCGCGACGATCATGCACGCCGCGCCCGGGGCGTCGTTGGCCGAACTGAGCACACTGTCGGCGACGGCCTTGAACACGCCCGAGCAGCTTGCGGCGGCGCTTGGCGCGGTGTGGCACAGCCTCGCAGCCGCCAGCGATGCATTGCGCGCCGATGGCCAACTGCCCATCACCGCTCGGGGCACCGTTACGCAACTGAGTTCATCTAAGGGTGGCGTACCGAAGTTGGCGCTCGATTCGGTCGAGGTCGACTTCACCGGTGTCGTGGGCGACGTGCAGGGCACCCGCAACCATCACGGTCGACCGTGGCAGGCGCTGTGCCTGTACTCGGACGAGGTCATCAACGACTTTCGAGCGCGGGGCCATACCATCAGCCGCGGTTCGGCGGGCGAGAACATCACCGTGTCGGGCCTACCCTGGGCCGACGTGCGGCCCGGCGTCCGGTTACGCATCGGCACCGTCGTCGCCGACGTGCAGGCCTACGCCACGCCGTGCCGGCACAACGCGCAGTGGTTCAGCGACGGCGACTTCAACCGGATGAGTATCGATCGTGGATCCGTGAGCCGGGTGTACGCGACCGTGCGCGAACCTGGCCACATCACCACTGACGACGTGATCACGCTCGAGCCCTGACGATCGCTACAACACAGCGATCCGGGGCCGCCATACGGGTCAGAACGTGTACGCAGAATAGCTGTTCTCGCACGGCGAACCGAGCAGCATCCATGCGGTGGGAGTTGCGCCCACCGGCAACGCCGCAATCATCGATGCCGTGGTCTCCTCCACGTCGGGCACGTGCATGCAAACACTCCAACCCGGTTCGAGACACGAGTCGTGCGAGCGCAGATGCGCCTCGATTGCGGCGCGAGTGACGGGTCGATCGGCCAACACGGCCCGAGACGCGGCGAGGCGCGGGTCGATCAATCGCTCGACCGGCTGCGCCGGGTGACGATGCGTTGCATCGAACGATGGAATACAGGTGCGGTTCGAGATGGCGGCAACATCGGTCACCTGCAGCGCGTCCCACTCACGGCCACTGGTCTCGAGGATCCACGCGTCGGTGGGGTCGGCGATCAGGAAGCTCGACCAATACGGTCGCTCGTGACCGATGAGAGCCACGTCGTGGCCCGAACCACCCTGGCCGTAGAGCTCGAGCAAATCGGTCATCACATCGACTGCGTCGCGCGCGCTACCAGCGCGTTCCAATCCGAGACGGACAAGATCCATGCCGATCAACGCCGGCGGCAGGCCGCGTGGATCGAGCCGCGTGTAAATGCTCTCGTTACCGATCGCGACACCCGCTTCGTTGACGCCGTGCTCAGCACCCCAGCACCAGCTGGGGCGCGACTGCAGGCAGCGCAGCGTGGGTCCATGCAGACCGCCGATGGTGATGTGCGTGGCCACGGTGCGTACCTCATTGCGGGGCATCGACCACTCGATCACCTGGGGTTCCTGCGGCGGGCGATCGCTGTTCTTGGCAAATAGGGTGATGCCGCCTTCGGCTGCCTCACCGAGCGCGATCAGCGAATCACACATGATCAGTTGAATGACACGTCGGCAGCGCCACCGGTGTCGACGACAGACGGAGCAGCTGCGGCGGCGACGGCGGCGACGGCGGGAAGGGCACCAGGTGGCGCGGGCCACAACGCCTCGCCATTGGTTTCGGTGCTCGACCAATCGGGCGCGATGGCGGCGGCAGACAGCCGTACCGGCGCTCCGTGGACCTCCCACAGGATCGCCGGCCGCTCACCGTGCCAACGCACTGCGAACGACACCGTCGAGGACGGTCCGATGGGAAGTCCGTGCACCTCGAAGTTCGCGCCCAACCACGCGGCCGGCATGCCTCCGCTCAAGAGATCAGCTTCGCCCGCACCCGTGGCCCGCGCAAGGCGCTGCTCGTACCAGGCGAGAAGTCGCGCATCGCCGAGGGCGACAGGGGCGGAGACCGGGAGATCGGTGGGCACCGATGAGCGCATGCGCGCCACGTCGCGCACTGCCCGGGGTTCGTCGGCAGTGGCCAGGAGAACGGCCGCAGCATCGAGCGCCGCCGCTACGTCCCACGCCGGATCACGGCGGGCCACCGCAGCGATCGCGTCTGCGACATCGGGCACCCACGGATCGGCTCGTTCGCCGAGGCGCACCAGTTGGCCAACGTCGAGCAGAAAAGCGACTGGATCCTCACCAGGATCGACTGGCCCGTTGAGCGCCAATTCGGCGCGCAGGCGGGCTATCTCGGCGAGTACCGCTTCCTCGGGGATGTCGATGCGGCCGGCACGTTCAAAGATGCCGGCCCAGCCACGAGCCACCTGCGCGGCAGACGCAAGACCATCGAGCAAACGATGGCTGCCCGACGTGTGCGCGAGCGCGACCCGAATGGTGGACTGATGACCCACCGGGAAGACCACGGAACCGGGCGGCAGGGTGATGCCCTCGATCGGTACGTCGGTGGGCGGACGAGCCGACAACACGTCACCCCGGCTGAACACCACGGCGAACGGCAACGTCGACTCGTTCTCCACCTCGATCACGGTGAAGCCGCCGCCATCGGCGACGCACCACACGCGGTGCACGGCATCACCAGAGGGAACACGGACACGGGTTTCGAACACGGGCGCGCCGTCGAGTCGACGCTGGCGCACTGCGGCCTCCTGCGATGGGACGTGCCAACGATCGTCGGCCGCGATGAACCACTCGAGCGGTGTTTCGTCACCATTGCCCCATGGCTCGATGGTTCCGGCCTCGCTCACCGTGGCGCGCCAACGCCCACCCAGTACACCGATCGTGTTCATCATTTCCTAACCGAGTTCGGACTTCGTGCTGCGCTGCATCAACACCGATAACACCTCGCGCGCCGGGCGGCCCCTGTGGCACACCGCGACGACCTGTTCGGTGATGGGCATCTCCACACCGTAGCGGCGGGCAAGGTCCAGCACAGGGGGCGAGCTCTTCACGCCTTCGGCCACCATGTTCATGCTCGCGAGGATCTCTTTGATCTTGCGGCCCTCACCGAGTTGCAGACCAACGGTGTTGTTGCGACTCTGCTTCGACGAACACGTGGCGATGAGGTCGCCGATGCCCGCCAGACCCGCGAACGTGCTCGCATTGCCACCGAGCGCCAGCCCGAGACGGGTCATCTCGGCCAGACCGCGAGTGATGATGGTGGCCCTGGTGTTCTCGCCGAAACCCATGCCCTCGGCCATGCCCGCGGCGATCGCGATGATGTTCTTCACGACCCCACTGACCTCACAACCGACCACGTCGGGATTGGTGTAGATGCGCAGACTCGGGCGGCTGAAGATGCGTTGCAGCTCGCGCGCGATCGTGTCGTCGTCAATGGCCACCACGCTGGCCGCGGGTTGCCCGGCAAGGATCTCCTTGGCCAAGTTGGGTCCAGTGAGCACTGCTACCGGATGTCCCGGCATCTCTTCTGCGGTGACCTCGCTCATGCGCTTCAACGAACTGCGCTCGATGCCTTTGGCCAAGCTCACGATCGGCACCCACGGACGCAGGTACTGGGCAGCCTCGGCGGCGACGTCTCGGTAGCCGTGCGAGGGCACAGCCATCACCAGCACATCGGCACAGCTGACGGCGTCTTTCAGGCTGTTCGTGGCACGCAAGTCCTCGGGCAGTGCGAAGCCAGGAAGGTAGTCTGAATTCATGTGTAGGTCGTTGATGGCCACGGCCAGATCGTGACGCCGAGCCCACAGCACCGTCTCGGTATTCTCGGCCGCGAGCGCCGCAACCGTGGTGCCCCACGACCCAGCACCGATGACAGCAACGTTGATCCCCATCGCGCCAGCGTAGGCACATGGCGAGCATCGTCATGGATCGACGGATTCCGAGTCAATGGACTCCGAGTCAACGGGCATCGGGTCGACCGGCACCGAGTCGAGCACAACATGCCGTTCGTCGGGCAGTTGGCTCAAGACCGTGGCCACGTAATCAGCGCATGCCGCTGCCGTTCCGATATCGCGGCCAGCGTCCTCGGACATGAACCAGCGGTGTTCGAGAATCTGATGGAACAGCTCAGCGGGCTCCAGCTTGCCACGTGCCTGCAGCGGGATACATTCGATCGTCGGTGTGAACACCTCGGCCAACCAACGCATCGCCGCAAGCTGATCGGTGAGCACCACCGCCGTACCGGTGTCATCGGAGGATCGTCGTTCGAGCACGGCGCGGTAGCTACGGATGTCGTTGAGTAGGCGCCGAGCCTGATTCTCGTGTGCATCGAGTGCAGTGAGCGCGAGCAGTTCACGATGATGGTGACCCGCTTCCACCACCGCCGTACGGAACCGGAGCTTGGCCCCGCCCTCGACACCCTCGACACCCTCGATCACGACCTCACTTACATCGAAGCCGAGCTGGTTCAGGCGACGAACGCGCGCATCGATCTCGTGGCTGGTGTCGGCGGAGATGATCTGCTCACGAGTCAGCTCTGCCCAGAGGCCCTCGTAACGGCGCACGAGGTCCTCACCGATCTGCGCGGGGTCGATGTCGTCGGCCCAGCCGCCGCCCATCGCGATGTCGAGTAGCTCGCCGGCCACATTCACCTCGGCGATCATCAGATCCTGCAAGCGATGGCCATCGGACAGGTACGGATGCACCTCGCCGGTCTCGGCATCCACCACGGTGGCGGCCAACGAGCCCGCGTCACGACGGAACAGTGCGTTCGACAACGAACAGTCACCCCAATAGAACCCCGCAATGTGAATACGCACCAGCAAGAGCGCAAGGGAATCGAGCAGCGGTAGCCACAGTTCCTGACGCTTGCCGTTCTGGAACAGGGCGCGATACGGCAGGGAGTAGTCGAGATGGCGGGTGATGAGCACCGAATCCAACAGGTCTTCGTGCGCGTCGGTCCGGCCGGTGACGGTACCGACGGCCTCCACCACCGACACGCCGCGAGCATCGAGTTCGCGCAGCAGACCGTACTCTCGCGTAGCAAGATCGCCAGGCAGTTCCTTCATCGCGTAGAGCGCGCCGCCGTATGCGATGAAGTTCACGACATGGCGGTGGATGCCTTGCACGGGCGTGACGATGCGAACGTCGTGCCACTCACTGAGCGGCGTCTCCCAAGGCAGATCCACGAACGTGGGATGGCCAAGCCGGGTGGTCAGGCGCAGCACGTCGGCTCCATCATTCGAGGATGTCGAGCAATGGGCGCAGATCGAGTCGCTCGGCGGCGGGTAGGCACAGCGAGACTGCCTCGTGCTGGAGCCGCCGCCAGTATTCGGGCTGGAAGAAGTTGTCGCCCTCGCGCACCACATAGTTGAGAATAAAGAACCGGTACACCTCACGCAGGAACAGCAACTCGTTCTCGTTCAGCGGATAGATGCGGTGATAGGCGGCGAGGAACCTTCTGAATCGGGGCTCGAGCAACGTATGCGGCGAATACGAGAACACGGTGCGATCGCCAGTTGCGCTCGAGACGCGAGAGAGGAAGTAGAAGTCGAGCAGGCGCGGCTCGATGCGGAACCAGTCGTAATCCCAGCGGCTGAACAGGCGGATCTGGTGTTTGGCCATCGACACCGAGAAGTTGCCGAGGTTCCAGTCGATGAGCACAGGAATCTTGGTCCAGTCGTCGTAACCGAATCGATCGAGTTGCTCGAGGAACTCATGACACTGTGAGCGCAGGTACTGCTTCTGCGGGGCGTCGTACTGGAACTTGAGCGACGAATGCCGATCCGACAGCAGGTCGAGCAGATGGATCGCGTCGGACTTGATCGACTTCGACGACAACGGGATACGGCGCGCAACGTCGGCGCAGTCGCGGTGCAGCAGCGCCATCTCCTCGCCGAGTTCGCCCACCTGCTGGTCAGTGAGCACCCGCGGCAAGCTATGTGCCACCTCGACGTCCTGATAGAACGCGGTCCACAGTTGCCCGTTGTAGTGGGTGAACACCCGCGGCGCCTGGCCGTGCGGGGGCTCCCCCTGTTCCACGTACACATCCGCGAGCAGGTCGGCCCACCGCGTGGGCTGCAACAGCCCGCGCGTGCGATGAATGCGATCGTGATCCTCTCGGAACAAGAAGTACGACCCGTACGATGACACCTTCGCGATGACACTTCCGCCGTCGTCGAGATGGAGTCGATACACGTGATTCGTGGAGACCTTCGCGCTCACCTCGATGATCGAGGTGATCGCCCGCCGGTCGCCGTAACTGCTCCACGCATCACGCACCTCGGCGTCGTAATGCGCCGCGTGAATTCGCCGGACGGGACTGACCATGGCTTCACCCTACGCGCCTCAGCGGCTGCGAGCACGGCGAGACACTGTCGCTCGGCGCGGCACTGCTATCGTCCGCTCACGTCAGCCCATCGCGCAATCGCGGTCGCAACATTCGCCCTTGTGATGGCCTCGTGCAGCTCGTCAGGGTCTACCGGTGCACCGGCGGATTCTGCCGCTGGCGGATCGGACGCTGCAGCAGGGCCGGCGCTCTCGGGGCCGCTCGTGATCGGACTGGAGGCCTCGGGGTCGAAGGCAACGGTCGGCAGCAAAGGCGGTTCGATCGACGTCACGAGCAAGGACGGAACCAAGTTCACTCTCGACATCCCGGCTGACGCACTGTTCAACGACATCAACGTCACAGCGACCCCAGTGGCCACGTTCGGCAATCTCGGCTTCGATGCACATGGCGTCGTGTTCGGCCCATCGGGTCTGAACTTCCTGCACACTGCGAAGCTCACGATCACGGCGAAGAAGGACGTTCCTGTCGCGCGTCAGCTGATGTTCTCGTTCAGCGACGATGGCACCCAGTTCGGCGCCGCAGAGCCGCAGCTCGATACCAAGAAGATCGTCTCATGGTGCAGCACTTCTCGGGCTACGCCTTCGGTGATGTCTCGTTGCCGAGCAAGGCACAGTTCCTGCAGCGGCAGGCGTCGGCGGCGGCGGCGGACCGCATCACTGGCGAGGTGGGCGCGATCTTCTCAGAGGAACGCCAACAACAGTTGCTCGGCCAATCCGAGAATTCGAGCCTGCTCGAGACCTTTGACAAGTACTCCAAGCACTGGCAGGACCAGGTGATCAAGCCACGCCTCGACGCTGCGAAGTCATCGTGCGCGACTGGCCAATTGGCGATCGCCACGGTCACCGGTTTTGAACGTCAACGCCAACTGCTCGGGCTCAGCTCGGAGTTCACGGCCGGCGACCTCTACAACTTGCTCGTGCAGCCCTTCCCCGTCTGCGAGGAAGAGGCCATCACGAAGTGCATCGCTGCCAAGGACCCGAGCATCCTCATCACCCTGTGGGCCGGCTTCAACCGGCAGGCACAGTTGCTCGGCGGTGCCGCCTTGGTGCAGATCGACGAGGAGAAGGCGAAGAAGACATGCAAGCCCGTCTACACCGCAACCGGTGGCGGCGATGGCTTGACGCTCAGCGGCATCGTGGAGGATCTCACCAAACCGTTCACCCTCAACGGTTCATTCCCTGGGGCCACGGAGCAGTTCGCATACTTCCCAACCGACGAGCACGGCGGCGCGCACACGTACATGGGCTCGGGCAGCGGCGTGCAGTTCTCCGGTAACGGCACGTACACGATCACCGGCGAGGACGGCGGGCCGCTCACGCTCACTGGAAACAGCCACGGTTGCGTCACCGACGGCGGTTGCCGTGGCACCACCGAGGTCGTCACGCTGACCCCTGGCTGATTGGGAGCGGCACGGCTGGCTTGGGCTGTAACACCCCTTCGTCATACTCGTGGCATGAGTCAGATCGGCAACCCAACAGAACAGACCAGCGCAACCGGCGCTCCCGAGCAACTGTCCTTGCTCAACGTTTCGGCCGCAGTGCCTTTGCAGTTCCGCCTCAACGAGCGCATGCGCCTTTCCGGGCTCGCCCACGTGGCTGCCCTTCGGGCTCAGCTTGCCGCTCAAGCTGCAACCCGACGCGAGGCTCCGGTGCACCAACGCAGTGGCCGCCAAGCTGCGGCCTGATCGCACCGTGTCAGCTCAGCCTGCGCTGGGCGCCAGATCCTTCACGGCCTGCCAGTGCTTCAACTCCGGATCAAGACCCAGGATCGCCAGCGATGTAGTGGTCACACCGTTGTCGAAATACGACTGGATCTTGGCCCGGCATTGGGCCGGCGAACCATGCACGATGATGTCGTCCACCAGCGCATCAGGAATGGCGGCCAAGGCAGCCTTGCGATCGCCCGCCTTCCACGCGTCCCACATCGGCTGCAGCATCTCGCCGCGGCCAAGCCACGCATGGAACGCGGCGTACACGGGCACGTTCAGGTACGCAGCAATCGCGAACTTGCCCGCGGCGCGCACAACCTCCGCGTTCTCGCTCGGACACACGAAGATGCGACACACGATCTCCTTGGGCACGCCACCCGATGCGTCGTTCACCACAGCGACCACCTTGGTCACGTCGCTGGCCGACAACCAGTTGATGATGGCGCCATCGGCCTCACGCGCAGCGAGGCGCAGCATGCCCTCACGCAGTGCCGCCACCAGAATCTGCGGCTGCACCTCGGGTCGCACACCCAAGCGGAAACCATCGACCGTGAACGTGTCGTATTGCTTGCTCACCTTCTCACCGCTCAGCGCGTCCTTCAGGAAGCGCACGACATCGCGCACCTTCTTGTACGGCTCCACGAACGGAACGCCATTCCAGCGTTCGACGATCACATTGCTGCTCGAACCAATGCCGATGGCAAAGCGGCCCGGCGCGGCATCGGCCATGCTGGCAACGCTCTGCGCGAAGCACGCCGGCGAACGCGTATAGGCGGGCACGATGGCGGTGCCCAGGCGAAGGCGGGGTTCCCACGCAGCAGCCATCGCCAGCGGCGTGAAGGCATCGGCGCCATCGCTCTCGGCCGACCAGATATCGGTGTAGCCCAGATCGGCCAACTCCATCAGCTTCTCGCGGTGGCTGTGCAATGGACCCGGCAACGGCACCGTCATGCCCGGACGCTTTGCCAGTGCGGATGATGTCGATGTTGATGTTGATGTCGATGTCGATGTCGATGTGGACGGTGTCGGTGTTGCGTCACTCATTTGTTTTCCCCTTCGACCAGCCGGCGCTGCGGCTCTTCGATCTCACCTTTCCAGAAACGAACGATGCAGCTCTGACTGGCCGTGGCCATCAGCGTGCCGTCCTCGGCAAACATGTGCACCAACCCGTGGCCGAAACCACGGCTCACCGCGTGCACGCGGATGTCGAGCAGCACCCACTCGGTGGGCACAAGTCGTGCCACGCGCAGGGTGTTGTCGAGGCTGTTGCCGCCACCGCGAACGCCGAGCGCCTGGCCCACGCCCATTGGCACGAAGTCACCGAGGATCGCAAGTGTGGTTGCATCGACGCCATCGATCACATCGGGGATACGCGCCCAGAGCTGCACCTGCCCATCGCCCGAGGTGCCGTCGAGCGAGGCGAGATCGCGCCCTTTCACGATGCGCTGCTCGAGCCGTTCGTTAATGGTGCCGTCGGCAGGCATGCGGTAGTCGCGGGCCAAGCACTCTGATGGCGGGGGCACATCGGGCATCTGTTCCCATTGCCCCGCCAAGTCCATGTCGCGATGGCCGAGCGCCGCGTTCACCGTGAGGATTTCGCGGTTGCCGACGTGGCACACCGCCCGCGCCTGGGTGATCTGATGACCATCGACCGCGATCGTGACGTCGATGTCCATCACTTCACCGGGCTTGGCATACGACAGGTACTGCCCCGTGGCCCACACGCAGTCGCGACCCGACGTGAGCTCGAGCGCCGAGATAGCCGCACCCAAGCCACAACCGCCGAATAGGAACCTGCCCCATGTGGACAAACCGGTCGTCACCGGCAGGCTCCATCGATAGGGATTGTGGCTCGAACGAAGATCCAGAAAGGCGCGGCTGTCCATGACGCCCCGACTCTACGGGCCGCGTCGCCCATCCGGAAGCCCGCACCATCAGCAACGAGCTAACGTCGCCCGCATGGGAAACACGCCGTGGTTGGGTGACAGTTGTTCATTGGTCGAGGCTTTCCGGACTGGCGAGCGTTCGCCTGCCGAGGAATTGCAGGCCACATATGACGCCATCGACGCAAGCGATCTCAATGCATTCTGCTACACGCCGCGCGAGCGGGCGATGGAAGCCGCGCACAAGGCCGATGTCTCGTTGCCGTTCGGCGGCGTTCCGATCGGCGTGAAGGAGCTCGACTCTGTCACCGGCTGGCCGGCCACCGAGGCGTGCGTTGTGTTCGCCGACGAGGTGTCCACGCACACCTCGGTCATGGTCGATCGCATCAGCCGCATCGGCGGCGCGGTGCTCGCCGGTCAGACCACGAGCAGTGAGTTCGGTGGGGTCAACCTCACCCGTACCGTTTTGCATGGCGCAACCCTCAATCCGTGGAACACCGCGCACACGCCCGGCGGTTCCAGCGGCGGCACCGCATCAGCAGTCACTGGCGGGTTGGTCACCATCGCAACCGGTGGCGATGGCGGTGGTTCCATCCGCATTCCGGCAGGGTTCACGGGGCTGTTCGGGCTCAAGGCAACGTTCGGGCGTATCCCGCGCGCACCACGCACCACCATCGGCAACATGACCGTGACCATCGGTTGTCTCAGCAGGTCGGTGCGAGACACGGCTCGATGGTTCGACGTGTGCAACGGCTACGACGCGCGCGATCAGTTCAGCCTCCCGCGTACGCAAGGTTGGGAGAACGAACTGGGCACACACACCGATTCGCTGCGGGGCCTTCGGGTCGCAGTAGTGCCCGATTGGGGTGGTGCCGTGGTGTCGCCGGCGATGTGGGCCGTACTCGAAAATGCTGCAGACGATCTGATCGCCGCCACCGGCATGGTGCGCGTCGATGGCATCGACACCTCGCTGCCGAGCATGGGTGCTGCATGGTCGATCAGCGGCATGATCGAGATCCATGCGCAGCTCGGCGATCGTTGGCCCGAGTGCGCCGATGTGCTCACCCCCGAGATCCGCGCCGGTGTTCACCACACCATCGGTCGCTACGGGGCGCAGGCGCGGGCCAAGATCGAAGAACGGCGGATGGAACTCAACGAGCGCATGGCCGCGATCTTCGGTGAGGTCGATCTCGTGATGACGGCAAGCAACCCGGACATCGCGTTTGATGCCGAGGGACCATTGCCCGACACATTCGGAGGCGTTGTTGCGGGCGCCGGCAACAACGGCAGGCTCACGTTCCCCGCAAACCTGCACGGCAATCCGGCCGTCAGCATCCCGGCAGGCGCGGTCGATGGCTTGCCCGTTGGCCTACAGGTCGTGGGTCGCCACTACTCCGAGCAACTGCTGCTCGACGCCTCGCACGTGATGGAGCGCACGCAACCGTGGCCGCTCGTGGCGCCGGGTGTCGGGGCCAGATAGCAGCAACGACTCACGCGTAATGGTCCACATGAATTTGGCGTCATGACGCGCACGCCGCTCGATGCGAGCCAGCGCACCCTCGCCGTAGGTCTGGTGCTCAGTGTCACGTTGGTGGCCTTCGAGACCACCGCCGTGATCACCGCCCTACCCACCATCACCGATGCGCTCCACGGTGATTCGCTCTATGGCGCAACGCTCGCCGCCTACATGCTGGCCGACCTCGTTGCCCTCGTCTGGGCTGGCGAACAGGCCGACCTGCACGGCGTTCGGCGACCATTTCTGGCATGCATCGGCATCTTCGTTGTGGGTCTCATCGTGGCCGCAACAGCACAGACGATGGCCCTGGTGCTGATCGGTCGATTACTGCAGGGGGCCGGCAGCGGTGGCTTCGCTCCCCTGTCCTTCGTTGCCGTGCGGCGCGCTTTTCCCGTCGATCGCCAGCCCACGATGTACGCGTACCTCAGCGCCGGCTGGGTGATCCCGAGTCTGCTCGCGCCCGTGATCGCCGGTGTCGTCGTGGATCGCGCCGGTTGGCGGTGGGTGTTCATCGGCATCATCCCGATCGCCGTCTTCGTGGCGCTGCTCACAGCACGGGCAATGTCCCACCTCGCACCATCGGACGCCGTGATCGAACGCCGGCCGAGCCGGCTACCCAAGGCATTTCAGGCAGCGATCGGCGTCGGCGTACTCGCCGTTGGTTTGCAGAATCATCTCCTCCTGGTTGCCATCGCCTTATCGATCGCTGGTATCGCCATCGCCGTTCCACCACTGCGGTTCATGCTCCCTCCCGGGGTGTTCAGCGCACGTCGCGGGCTGGGTGCGATCGTGGCGGTTCGCTTCCTCGCAACGGCCACTTTCTTGGGCGTCGACAGTTTCGTGCCGCTGGCTGCCGACCGGCTCCACGGCGCACGGCCCATCGTGCAGGGCCTGGTGATCTCGGGCGCCGCGATCACGTGGACCATCGGTCAGGCCGTGACAGCACGTCGGTCGAACCGTATCCAACCCGGCCCGTCGGCCATGCTCGGGTTCGGGTTCCTGCTCCTCGGCATCGCCACGGTTGCTCCTGTGCTGTGGTCCAACTGGCCGCTACCGCTCGTGTTCGTGGCCTGGTGCATCGGCGGTTTCGGCATGGGCATCTTGTTCAATCCCACCACCGTTGCCTCGATGACCTATGCCGACGACGGGCGCGAGGGCGAGATCAGCAGTCAGATCCATCTGGCCGACTCACTGGGCTTCGGGATGATGGGCGTGGTCGGCGGGGCAACGGTGGCTTTTGCCGACCGCACATCGTTCACCCTGCAGGGTGCCATCGCGATCAACTTCGCAATCGCGGCCGGCTGCGCGCTGTTGGGTTTGGTCGCCAGCAGGGGTGTGCGATCGCGAACCTGACATGCAACGATGCCCGCATGGGGCCAATGCATGGTGTGAAGGTCGTGGACATGTCGGTGATGATCTCGGGGCCGCTGGCCGCGATGATGCTGGCCGATCAAGGTGCCGAGGTGATCAAGGTCGAGTCGCCAGGACTCGGCGACATGATGCGCTACCTCGGCAGCAGCAAGGGTGGCATGACCGGCATCTTCGCGACGAACAATCGCGGCAAGCGCAGCCTCGTCGTCGATGTCAAACAGCCCGGGGGACTCGACATCGTGAAGCGGCTCATCGCCGATGCCGATGTACTCATCCAGAACTTCCGGCCCGGCGCGATGCACCGCCTCGGTCTGGGTTACGACGATGTCGCCGCTATCAACCCTCGCCTGATCTATGTGTCCATCAGTGGCTTTGGTCCCGATGGCCCCAAGAGCAACCAGCGCGTCTACGACAACGTGATCCAGGCATCCTCGGGGCTGGCCTCCGTGCAGACCGATCCCGCCACCGGCAAACCGGCGTTGTTCCGCACGCTCGTGTGCGACAAAGTCACCTCGCTCACCGCAGCGCAGGCCATCAGCGCCGCGCTGTTCGCGCGCGAGCGCGGCACAGCGAGCGGACAACACATCGAGTTGGCGATGCTCGACGCGGCGATTTCGTTCGTATGGCCCGACTCCGCAATGGACGCGATGCTGCTCGACGACGATGCCACGCGCACCACCACCATTGGCGCCAACTACGCGGTGGCCGACTTCGCCGACGGGTACGCCGCCGTCACGGCCGTCACCGACAGCGAGTTCCACGGCTACTTCCGCGCGGTCGGACTCGGCCATCTGTGCGACGACGAGCGATACGCCACGATGGGTGCGCGCATGGGCAACCTCGACACGTTGCTCCCGTTGCTACGCGAAAACACACGCATCACATCCCTCGGTGACTTTCTCGCTGGCGCTGCCGAGTTCGATGTGCCGGCCGCCGCGATCACCTCGCTCGCCGAGCTTCCCCACGATGCGCAGGTCGTACACAACGACGTGTTCACGGTTCGTCAGCACCCCACTGCCGGCACGGTGCGTGAGCCCCGGCCAGCGGCTCGCTTCAGCGCAACACCCGCTTCGATGGGCGATCATGCGCCGCGCTACGGCCAGCACAGCGACGCAATCGTCACCGAGTTGGGCCTCGACGCTGCCGCGTTGCGCGCCGCCGGCATCATCGCCTGACACCACCAACTCGCCGCGCCGCCCGCGTCAGCGATCGCCGGCCACGTGGGCAGCGGGGGTGTGGTGAAGTAACCACGTCACACGTGGCAAACCCGGCAAACCCCGCGCTCGGCGCCCGCGCTCGGCGCCCGCGCTCGGCGCCGAATGACCGCTGATGCTCAGGCGGCTCAGCCGGCAAGCACCGCACGGGCCACCAGGTCGGTGCCGAACGCGGTGAGAATCGCCAAGTACAGCAGTCCCGTGGCGGCCATCACCGCCGAGTAATACTTCTCGCGCAGGGCGCGTTGAGTCACCCAACACAGCACGCCCGTGGTCACCACGCAGGCAACCCAGAAGTAGCCGAGCGTGCCGTTCCAGCCATCGGAGATCCGCCCGCTGAGCACACTGAGCATGCCGATGGGGAGCAGCAGCGCGATCACCTCGAGCGGCAGCACATACATCGTGACCTGCACCAATTCGTTGAGCAGGCCGCGCGGGAGGCCCGGCTGCACCAGGTACCAGTGTCCGAGCAGCATCGCGTCGGTGATCGCCCCCAAGAACAGTGCACCCACCACCGTACGGATGATCGCGACGAGATCGTTGCCACCCGAGTCAATTCCTGCCGCGACGAGACCCACGAGTCCGATGATCGGGGCCACGAGATCGAGCACCGGCGGGAACTCTGGCCCACCGGTCAGACGCACGGGGGCCTCGCGATCGATACCGGTCATCTCAGCGACCCGCTCGGTGCGGCGATCGTGTTCGGCCTGCTGGCCGCTCACTCCGGCCTTGCGGCGGATCACCGACACGACCAGTGCAAACAGCGCCGCGGCAGCGACACCGAGCGCCGCTGCCTCTCGTACCGGCTTCACGCCGAATGCCACCCCGCACGCGAAGGCCCCGATGGCCATCAGCAGGTACGTGCCGCGAAGCAGCCAGCCATAGCCGATGCCCACCATGCGCCGCCGGGTGGTGAACCAGCAGAAGAACAATCCTCCTGTCGCCCACTGCAACAACACGGTGGCGGCATCGAGACGGATCACGAACCACGACGATACGCGCACAACTCTCAGTCGCCACCGTTTCGCTGATACCAGCACGTACGCTCGCACCCATATGCGCCTCACCCGGTCGATTCCCCGTCTGCTCGTGTCGATCCTGTTGGGTTCGGCGCTGCTGGGCGCGTGTCAGACAGGCCCGCGGCCGACGCTCGGTACTGTTCCCACCGAGGTGACCGATCCGGGGGTCAAAGCGGTGCTCAGCAAGCTCGAGGCAACGACGATCGATCCCCTCACCGCCACCTATTCGCTGCTCACCAAGTTCGGGAACACCACCGCGTCTGCCGCCGTGGCCATCGCCGCCCCGACAAAGCGCTCGGTCACGATCGGAGACGTGCGCTTCATCCTCAGTTCTTCTGGTTCGCAGACCTGTCGACTCGCGAGTGGCCAATGCACCAACACCATCGACGACGCGCTGGTCAGCGACAAGTCGCTCACCCACGACTTCTACCAGGTCTCAGTGGCGGCGCGCCTGCGCCAGGACGCTGCCATGATGGCGGGCGTGGGCCTCGCATCCACTCGCGAGATCGCGGGACAGACGGCCACCTGCGTCGAGGTGCCGTTCACCGGTGGCAACAAGAAGATCTATTGCGCACTCGACAACGGAATACTGGCCTTTCAGGACACACCCGATCTTGCGATCACATTGCTCACCGTTGCCGGCGCTCCCGACGAGACATACTTCGCGGTCAGTGCGCCGTGACGGTGTGAGTGTCGCGGCCGCTACGCAGCAGCGTGCCGGGACGAGCATCGAGTAGTTCACCGTGCTGCACACACGGCACACCGTTCACCATCACGTGGCTGATGCCGTTGGCCTCACCGTAGACACGACCGGCTCCACCGGGGAGATCGAATTTGGTGTACACCTCGCCAGGGCCGATGCCGAAGCGGTCGAACACCACGATGTCGGCAGCGTTGCCAACAGCCAACGTGCCCCGGCCATTGATGCCGTACAGCGCGGCCGGCGCCCCTGTGAGGTAGTGCACCGCCTCTTCGAGCGGCAGCAGTGAGCGATCGACAGTGGTGCGTGCGATCAGCGTGGTGGCGTAGCTGAAGCTGTCGATCATGTCGAGATGCGCGCCGGCGTCGGAGGCGCCCACGATCGCGCGCGGGTCGCGCCACACCTCCACCCGCTTTTCCCAGCTGGCATCGGTCTGGCCGGTGTCCATACTGGCGATTACGGTGTTCAGGTCGTCGTCGATGACGATGTCGGCCAGCGCGTCCCACGGATCTTTGCCGAGTTCGGTGGCAATGGCTCCAATGGTGCGGCCCTCGAATGGCTTCCACGCCGCGCTGAAGGTTTCGAGCAGGGTGTAGTTACCCCAGTTCGCAAGGGTCCGCAGTGTGCCCGGCGACGACTGTGCCAGGCGGTTCATCTCCGCCCGACCCGCTGGATCGCGCAGCATCGCTAGCTTCACTGACGGCTCGAGTGCCATCAGCTTGTCCCAGCCCGGCATGATGTCGAGCACGAAACCACTGCGCAGGTTGAGCCGCAGCCGAAACGTGTCGGGCAACGTGAGCGCCAGGACCCGCCCGCCCTGCGCCGCAGCAATGTCGCCGCCGGTGAGTTGATGCTGCACCTGCTCCCAGTTCTGGGCCTGCACCTGCAGCAGGTTCCAGTTCAGCGGACGGTTTGCGGCCACGCTCATCGCCGCCATCAGATCGAACGACTCCTGCGTGAATGCGCCCACCTGCGGGATGAACTCGAGCGTGGTGCCCGGGAACTCGCGCACCACGCTGCAGAGGGCAACCATTTCCTCGCGTGTGCCATGTCGTGACGGCACCGGGGTTCCTGTGTGGTCGTTGTGCGACGTGGACCATGTGGATGAGAAGCCCATGCCGCCGGCCGCAAGCCCATCACGCAGAAGTTGTTGCATCTGCACTATTTCTTCGGGTGTCGCAGCGCGCTCGGTGGCCTGGTCCTTCAACACGCTCCGACGGATTGCGGAGTGACCGACGAGGAAGCCAGCATTGGGCATCAGCGTGCCGTCGAGCCGATCGAGGTACTCGCCTGTGGTGCGCCAGTCCCATGGCACGCCCTGCTGCAACGACTCCAGCGGCATGCCCTCGACCCGGGCCAACATGCGCATCAGGTAGTCGCCGTCCTCGGGAGCCAACGGCGCGATGGTGAAGCCGCAGTTGCCACCCATCACGGTGGTCACGCCGTGCAGCGGCGATGGGCTGAGCGTGGTGTCCCAGAACGCCTGCGCGTCGTAATGAGTGTGGATGTCGATGAAGCCGGGCGTCACCACCTGATCGGTGGCGTCGATGGTCTGTCGGGCCGATTCGGTGATCTGCCCGATCTCCACGATCACGCCGTGACGAATGCCGATGTCGGCCGCTACTCCGGCCGCGCCCGTGCCATCGATGACCGTTCCCCCGGTGACCACTACATCCAACATGAGGACTCCTCTCAGCGAATCTCCACGTGACGTTATTGCATCGTCGGGCAACGGGGCGTGTCTGGGACGACTTGAGCGTTGTTGGCGCAGTCTCAAATGCAACGATGCATCGGGCGGCGATCGCGCTCGGCGACACATCCGTCCAGTCATCAACTCCAGAGCGATTCGTTGAAGGCGCCTTCTCGAAGTGGTCCGATTTCGCATTCGCGAGCCTGCGTCACCGTCGCAGGGCCAACTCATATGGCCGCTCCCAACGAGCGCTCTGTCGCAGGGCTGGGCAGTACGGCATGCCGCTACGGCAGCGTGACGATCGTGTACATCCCTTTCTTGAAATGACCGGGAAGGTTACAGAGCAAGAGATAGGTGCCGGGCAACTTCAGCGCTACGACGCGCGTCGTGCTCGAGCCCGGAGCCAGGTTGGGGCCGTCGGTGACGCTCGTCAACACCTCCTCGTTCAGATCCCCGTCCGCAGTCAGCGCCAGCTCGGCAACCGGCCGATCAATCTTGAAACCGATGAACTCATGCTCTTGCTGCCCGTCGTTGCTGACCACGAACGTGTTTGTGCCCAAGCGAACGGGCGCCGAGCTCAGTTCCACTGTGAATTCGACCAGCTTGGCGACCGATGGCCCGTCGGGGGGATCGGCGCCGCATCCTTGTAATCCAATCGAGAGGGCCACACCCAGCAGAACGGCCACCAGTCCTGACGGCTTGCATCGTTCCAACGTGACCTCCGATGTGCAAACCGTACTGCCGAGAGTCAGCTTCAGGCGCTCGTGTAAACGTAGCCGGACCGAGGCGGCCTGTGATCAGCAGGGACATGCCCCTCCGATTTTGTTTGAGCCGCCACCGGCCCTGACGGGACTCAAGAAACCAACCGTTCGAAGCACGACTGTGGCGTTCGGCGGACTTGTCGCTCGTTCACTTTGCCTTACAGGCACCCGATCTTGAATACTGCTCACGTGCCTGAACAGATCCCCTTCGTCGAGTATCTCCAACTCGCTCCCACACCCCACCTCGTCGCGCATCAGTGCACCTCGTGCGGTGCCCGCTTCTTCGATCGGCGCAACGCGTGCGCCTCGTGCTTTGGCACCTCGTTCGAAGACGCAAGCATCGCCACCGAGGGCACCGTGCGGTCGTTCACCATCGTGTCGTTCGCTGCCCCGGGCATCCCCGTGCCGTTCGTGTCGGCCATCATCGATTGCGATGGCACCAGCGTGCGTGGCAACCTCACCAACGTGTCGGCCGACCCCGAGCACGTGTCGCTCGGCATGAAGGTGCGCCTCACCACCTACACCGTCGGTGCCGACGAAGCCGGCACCGAAGCCATTGGCTTCGCCTTCGAGCCCGCTGCCTGACAGCCCCCGTTTCACCACACTCACGAACTCACCACACTCACGAACTCACCACACTCACGAACTCACCACACTCACGAACTCACCACACTCACTGAAAAGGACCTGCTATGGCCAACGATGACGTTTGGATCCTCGGGATCAACATGACCAAGTTCGGTAAGCACACCGACAAAGACACCGTCGACCTCGCATCGCAGGCCGCTATGGCCGCGCTCGCCGACGGCGGCGTCACCATGTCGGATATGGGCGTGCTCGCCGCGGGCTGCCTGATGGGCAGCGGAGGTATCGCGCAGATGATCCAGAAGCAGATCGGCCAGACCGGCATCCCGGCATACAACGTGTCGAATGCCTGCGCCACCGGCGCCACTGCGTTGCGCGTGGCCTACATGTCGATCAAGTCGGGCGAGTGCGACTTCGGCCTCGCCGTGGGCGTCGAGAAGCTCAGCGGTGTCGGCCTGTTGTCGGGCGGCAGCCGCAAGGACGACGGCAAGACGTGGAATCGTGCCGGCCGTTACGGCGCCGTTGCCGCCACCGACGGCCGCATCGGCACCGACACCATGCCGGGCGTATTCGCGCAGGTCGGTATGGAGTACGCGCACAAGTACGGCGGCGCCGACTTCGCGCTGTTCGCCGGAATCAGCGAGAAGAACCACGCCCACTCCACGCTCAACCCGTTGGCCGCGTACCAGAAGCGCTTCACGCTCGACGAGATCATGAACGACATGATGATCGCGTACCCCAACACCCGCGCGATGTGCTCGGCCAACTGCGACGGCGGCGCTGCCGCAGTGTTGGTCAGCGACGCCAAACTCAAGACGCTCTCGCTCGAGCAGCAGCGCCGTGCCGTGAAGATATCGGCCTCGATCCTCACCTCCGATCCCTACCAAGAGGCATGTCAGGTGCTTCCCGACGTCAACACGCTCACCCGCCGTGCCGCAGAGCAGGCCTACGCCAAGGCCGGCATCGGCCCCGAAGATCTCGACCTGGTCGAGCTGCACGACTGCTTCGCCACAGCAGAGCTGGTGCACTACGACAACCTCATGCTGTGCGAGCCCGGCGGGGCGGCCGACTTCTTCAAGAGTGGCGCCACGTGGCGTGACGGTTCGATGCCCGTGAACGTGTCGGGCGGCCTCGAATCAAAGGGACATCCCATCGCCGCCACCGGCATCGCCAACGTGTGGGAAGTATGTCATCACCTGCGCAACGAGGCCGGCGATCGCCAGATCCAGGGTGCCAAGGTGGGCCTGGCCCACGTCATCGGCCTCGGCTCGGCATGTGGCATCCACATCCTCGAGAAGTCGGGTCTGTAAACCCACTCCCGGCGTCTCCCCGACGCCAATGTCGCTGCGTGAATGCTCAGCGCACGTGTACGGTGCGCTGAGCATTCACGAAGAGATCAGTCGGCGATCCAGCTGCCGTGAAAACCGTTGGGCACACGCTGCGGCAACGGCACCAACGCAATCGGCGCAGCGCTCATGTCTTGCGCATCGAGCACCACGAACGACGATCCCGCTGTCACGCGGTCGTACAGGTACGTGATCACGTAGCCGTCGTCTTCGGCGGTGGCCCCGGCCGCGGGCACGAACACGGGCTCGCCCGATGACACCGTGGCGCCGAAGTCGTGGAACGTGCTCGATCCATCAGCGAGGTTGTACTTGATGATGCCGCTCGCTGCGTCCATGTCGCGGGTACCCGGATCGCGCCCGGTGACGGCCCAACCAATGGTGTTGGACAGGCCGCAACGGCGATCGTCGATGCGCGGGAAACCGTGCTCACGGTCATCGAGTTGTTCCTCGTGCACGGTGCCGGTGGCGAGGTCGAAGCGCCACCGCCAGAGGAAGCACGGGTCGATGCTGTCGGCGCTGCCTTGCCACATGCTGGCGTGGCGACCGGCATCGAGCCACACCGTGTTGCCATCGGGACCGTCGTCCCACGCGTTCATGATGTGGAAGATGTAGCACAGGTCGATCTCGAACCAACGTGGCTGTTCGCCACGCCGAGCCGCGTCGCGGTTCAGTAGGCCAATGCGCGCGCCATAGCCGGCATCCCAACCAAAGGGCATGCCACCCTTCATCGCGTCTTCGATGTTGAACACCACCGGTAGGTCGAGGAAGATCGCATAGTTACGGCTGATCGCGAAGTCGTGGATCATCGTCGGTCCGGGCACGTCGATTTCCTGCGTGTGCACGAGTTGACCAGCGGCATCGGCCACGTGATAGGTGACGTAGGGCGGCATGAAGCCATAGCCGAAGAAGTGCATTTCGCCGGTCTCGGCGCACGTGTGCGGGTGGGCGGTCATCGGCGTGTGCAGCCGGCCATCGAAATCGTAGGGGCCAACGGTTTCGAGATCTGGCGTCAACTCGTTCGGCAGGCTGCCTTCCTCGAGGGCGAGTATCCGGTTGGCGTGGCGCACAATGTGCGTATTGGCCAAACCGACGGTGAGATCCATCGTGCCGGTGGACATGTCCATGCGATCGGCACCGGCGAGCGCCTTGGTACGCACCATTCGGTTGCGATACCACTCGGCCTTGCCCTCGCGAAGGCGAATGCCGTGGATCATGCCGTCGCCCGCAAACCAGTGCATCGTGGGCCCGTTCATCGGGTTCGCCCCATTGCGGAAATATCGGCCGTTCAATTCTGCGGGCAACGCACCCACGACGGCGAGATCGACAGCCTCGACCTCGTCCATGACCGGGGCATAGTTTCCACGCATGTGCCAGGGCAGGCGGGCTTCACGGGCGGAGGGTTCGTCGAGCACTGTCATGGGCGAAGTCTTGCACCTCGTCATGGACGACGACGTGTCATGCAGGCGCGCGTCCGAACCGAATCAGACGTCGATGGAGACCAGTTCGTGCCGTGCGTTGTTCACCGAGAGCGGGCCGTCGGCGGTTGCGATCACGATGTCCTCCAGACGCATGCCCCAGCGCCCCTCCATGTAGATGCCCGGCTCGACACTGAAGGCATGGCCCGCGGCGAGCGGCAACGAATTGCCCTCCACGATGTATGGGTCCTCGTGTGCTTCCATGCCGATGCCGTGGCCCGTGCGATGGAAGAAGAACTCGCCAAAACCTGCGTCGCTGATGATGCGCCGTGCGACTCGGTCGACCTCCTCGCACGGCGTGCCAACGGTGCCGGCGGCGACCGCAGCCTGCTGCGCTTCGTGCAGTACGGCGTACGCCTCGGCAATCTCGGAGGGCGGCGTGCCCAGGTACACGCAACGGGTGATGTCGCTGCAGTAACCGTTCATGGTGCCACCGAAATCGCAGAGCAAGATCTCGTTCCTACGGATCACGCGCTCGCCAGGGCTGTGGTGCGGCGACGCCGCATTTTCGCCTGCCGCAACGATGGCGAAGTTCACGACCTGGTGCCCCTCGGCGAGGATACGTTCGCCGAGATCGGCAGACACTGCGGCCTCAGTGCGTCCGACGAGTTCGATGTTGCCGGCCTGCAGGTCGTTGGCGATGCGGTCGACTGCTGCTCCTGCCGCAGCGAGCGCGGCGATCTCGGCAGCGTCTTTGGCCATGCGCATGGAGGTGACCACATCGGCGCGCTGATACGTGGCACCGGGTAGCAGAGGCAGCAACTCCACCAAGAAGCGCGCCCACATCTGATCACCGACAGCGATGGTGTGCGCCGCGCCGGACTCGCGTGCAAGCCGGGCGACGATGTCGACCGGGTTCTCGGTCTCACCCCATGGCAGTACCTCGAACACGCCGGGTTGCGCCGTGACGCGTGCGGCCTCCATGCGCGGAATTACCATGCGCGCCTCACAGTCGCGCGGCACCACCAGCATCGTGAGCCGCTCGAGCGGCATGGCGTAGTAGCCGGTGATGTAGGGAAGGTCGAGCCCCAGGGACAGCAGCAACACGTCGATGTCCTTGTCGCGCATCTGCGCCCGCGCGCGTGCGAGACGATCGGCGTACACGGACGTGGCAGGAGGCTCGCTGGCACCGGGGTTTTGCATAGTGACCCATTCTGCCCGACAAATCAGCCGACGCGGATGTAAACAGCTTCTGCCGATTGCCGCGCGTGATAACTGCTGCGTGTGAGCGGACTGGCCTCGACATGGCCGATGCCCAGCGACTCGCCGACCGCCTTCCAGCGATCGAACTCGTACGGTTCGACCCAGCGCTCAACAGGGAGATGATGCGATGTCGGCCGCAGGTACTGGCCGATGGTCACGATGTCGACGCCGATCGAGGCAAGATCGACCAACACCCCATCCACCTCAAACGAGGTCTCACCCATGCCGACCACGAGACCGGACTTTACGGTGAGCCCAGCCGCCTTGGCCCTGGTGAGCACACTGAGGCTCCGCGCGTATCCGGCCGACGGGCGAACGGCACGCTGTAGGCGCGCCACGGTCTCCATGTTGTGATTCATCACGTCGGGGCGGGACTCGAACAGCATCGCCAACGACGCCGTATCGCCTTTTCCGTCCGAGATGAGTGTCTCGATGCGCGTTTCCGGTCGGGCGACACGGATGGCTTCGACGCACGATGCCACGTGGCTCATGCCGCCGTCGTCGAGGTCGTCTCGCGCCACCATCGTGAGCACTGCGTGGGCAAGACCCATTCGTACCACCGCCTCGGCGACGCGTTGCGGCTCATCAGCAGATGGCGGCAACGGTTTCTGCGTATCGACCAGACAGAACCCGCATGCACGCGTGCACCGCTCGCCCAGCACCATGAACGTTGCCGTGCCGTCGGCCCAACAATCGCTGAGATTGGGGCACCCGGCCTCCTCGCACACGGTGACCAGATTGAGGTCGCGCACCGTGCGCTTCAGCGACAACACCTCGGGCCCATGCTGCACCTTTGGCCGCAACCACTCGGGCTTGCGTGCCGACAGCGCCACCGCATCGGTGACGCCGGCTTGGGCCAAGCGGCCGAGCAGCCGCACCGGCTCGCGGCGCACGGGTGCGGGTGTCAGCACACCGTGATCGGCCGCAGATCGAACGGGAGCACCGGGGCCTTCGCCTCGCGAGAACGCAGACAGATCGTCGGGCCGTTCGCGCCAGGCGACGTCTTGGCGCTCCATCAGTCCATTCCCCCAGCGCGCTGCGGCGAGGCGGGCAATGACATCGACGACCTCGGACATGGTTGCGTCGACGCCTTCTTCAGCCAACGACGTGACGGCACGGTCGGCGATGCCGCACGGCACGATGTACTCGCGGAGGTAGCGCATGTCGGTGTTCACGTTCAGGCCGAATCCGTGCATGCTTCGCCCACGCGACACCCGGATACCGATTGCACAGATCTTGCGCGGGTTCGTACCTGTTGGGTCGATCCACACACCCGGGTAATCGGGCAGTCGGCCGGCAGTCGCAAGGCCCAATTCGCCGAGCGCGTCGATGATGAGTTGCTCGACATTGCGAACATGCGCCACCGTGTCGGCCGGCCCCGACTGGCCACCGCGCTTCGCTGCGAGTGAGAGAACCGGGTAGCCGACGAGTTGGCCGGGACCGTGATATGTGACATCGCCGCCACGGTTCACGGCGATGAGTTCAGCGCCCACGCTGGCGGGATCGACGAGCACATTCGACGCAATATCGGCGCGCGAGCCGTGGGTGAACACATGACGATGTTCGAGCAGCAGCAGATGGTTGCGCGTTCCGTAGCGAAAGAGAGCGTCCTGGACCGAGAGGGCCTCACCGTATGGCACGCGACCGAGCCAACGCACGTGAAGCGGGTCGGCAGATGAGCTCATCAGAGCTCTGCACCCCAATCGCGGGTCTCGAGCAGTTCTTTGACCATCACCAGGAAGCCGGCGGCATACGCGCCGTCGAACGCACGATGGTCCCAGCTCATCGCCAGGTTGCCCACGGGATGGACGCCGATGCTCTCGCCACCATCGGCGCCGCGAACCACCACCGGCTTGCGCACGATGGCGTCGGTAGAGAGGATCGCCACTTGCGGCTGATTGATGATGGCCATCGTCAGCACACTGCCCGCGGAACCGTTGTTACTGATCGTGAAGGTGCCACCGGAGATTTCGTCGGGACCGAGTTTGCGGTCCCGCGCACGAGTACCGAGGTCGTTGATCTCTCGGGCGATGGCACGCAGTCGCTTGGTCTCGGCACTGCGGATGAGTGGCACGAGCAGACCGGTGTAGTCGAGGTCAACAGCAATACCGAGATCGACGAAGTTGTGCACGACAAGATTGTCGCCATCGACGGTGGCGTTGAGATGCGGGAACTCGCGCAACGCGTCGACCACGGCTCGGCTGATGAAGCTGAGGTACGTGAGACCAAAACCCTCGTCGGCCTTCCACTCGATCTTCACACGGTTGCGGGTGGCATCGACGTTGGCGAAGTCGACCTCGACAACGCTGAACGCGTGCGGGCTCACTGACTTGCTCATCACCATGTGTGCGCCGGTGAGCTTGCGGATCTTGCTGAGCTTCACGACGCCGTCACGCTCGCCCACCGCGGCAACCGCCGGTGCGGGAGCAGAGGCAGGTACTGGGGTGGATGCGGGAGCGGCTGGTGACGGTGCTGCGGCAGGAGGTGCTGGTGCAGGCGCCGGAACGGGTGCTGGTGGCGCAGACACAACCTCGGCGACGCTGGGTGCCGGCACGGGCGCCTTCGACGCCACGGTGTCGATGTGATCAAGCACGTCCTCACGAGTGATCCGTCCGCCGGGGCCAGTACCGGTGAGTGACGCTGGGTCGATACCGTGCTCGCTGACGAGGCGGCGCACCACAGGCGACAACAAGCGGTTGTCGCCCTCGGTCGCTTGTGGCGGCGCGGGCGGCGCAGCAACTGGCACCGTTGCCTGAACCGGTTCGGGTGCTGGCGCGGGCTCTGGTGCCGAGACGGCGACGGGTGCGGGTGCCGGGGCAGAACCCGGTGCGGGCTCTGGTGCAGGCGCCACAACGGCTACGGGCGCTGGCGCGGGCTCTGGTGCCGGCACGGCGACGGATGCGGGTGCCGGTTCGGGCTCCGGCGAAGCCGCGGCATCGGCCGAGCCCACGACTGCGATGATCGCGCCGACCGGCACGGTGTCACCTTCTTGGGCGCGAATCTCGAGCAGCACGCCCGCGGTCGGGGCGGGCACCTCGGTGTCGACCTTGTCGGTGGACACCTCGAAGAGCGGTTCGTCGGCAGCAACGGTGTCGCCAACCTTCTTGAACCAACGCGTGATGGTTCCCTCGGTGACCGTTTCACCGAGTTGCGGCAATGTGATATCAGCCATGATTCTCTCTCCAGATCATACAGATCAGAACGTGCAGGGGGTTGGGCGGCTCAGCTATTGAGGCTACGCCCGGTGAGCGACAACATCGTCTCACCGAACAGTTCGCTCAGGCTCGGGTGGGGTTGGATGAACTCAGCAACTTCGTCCACCGTGGCTTCCCAGTTCACCGCGAGGTAGCCGCCGCTGAGTTGCTCGGTGACCCACGGACCCACCATGTGAACCCCGAGCACCTGCCCGGCAGTTCCGTCTGAGTTCTTCTTGGCCACCACCTTCACCAGACCGTCGATGTCGCCGATGATCTGCGCACGACTGTTGGCGCGGAACTGATGCTTGCCGACCACCACATCGAATCCGGCGGCGCGCGCCGCTTCCTCGCTGAGGCCGGCCCACGCGACTTCGGGATGGCAATAGATGGCCCACGGCACGCGGTCGTAGTGAATGGGCATCGGGGCCTCGCCGAGCAGATGCTTGACCACCAAGATGGCTTCCGCGTAGCCCACATGGGCGAGTTGGGGCGTGTTGATGAGGTCGCCGATCGCGTATACGCCGGGCTCACCGGTGCGGCAGTATTCGTCGACCTCGACGAAACCGCGTTCGCTCACGCGCACCGCAGTTCCGGCCAGACCGAGTTGATCGGCGAAGGGCCGCCGACCGACGGACACGATGACCGCGTCGACTTCAAGATGCTCGTCCTCACCGAGGTGCACGACCGTGCTACCGCGTCCGTCGTCGGAGGCCTGCGGGGTGTGACCGTTCACGGTGACGCCGGTACGAATGTCGATGTTCTTCTTCTTGAAGCTGCGCACCACGACGTTGGCGAGATCGGCGTCGAGACCTGGCAACACCTTGGGCAGACCCTCGAGAATGGTGACCGTGGCGCCGAGGTCGGCAAACGTGGACGCGAACTCGCAGCCGATGGCACCGCCGCCGATGACGGCGATGCGCGCCGGCACGTAGTCGAGCATGAGCACTTCGTCGCTGGTCATGATCGGGCCGCCGCGATCAAATCCGGGGATCGTGCGCGGTACTGAACCGGTAGCCAACACCACACCGCGACCCTGCGCCTGCACGGTGCCACCGTCGGCGAGCGCCACCGTGACCGTACGATCGGGGCCGAGCGAGCCGACCCCGAGGTAATACGTGACCTTGCGACTTTTGATGAGGCCGCTGATGCCCTTCACAAGACCATCGACGATCTTCTGCTTGCGCGCCTGGGTGACACCAAAGTTCACCGTCGGAGCGCTCGAGTCGATGCCGAACTCGCCGGCGTGGGCCACATGGCGGTGCACTGCCGCAGTCTCCAGAAACGCCTTAGCCGGAATACACCCTCGATTGAGACACGTACCACCGACGATGTCTTTCTCGACGAGTGCCACAGTGAGGCCGGCAGAAGCGGCGTACAGGGCCGCGCCATAGCCGCCCGGACCACCACCAATGATCACGAGATCGAACTGCTCGGCCAGACGGACCACCTCCAACGCTTGCTCGCCACGGGCGAGATTTCCGCCTTCACGGTAGCGGGCGGCTCATCAGCCGCCACCACACTGCCCGGGCGAGCGTGTGGGTGAGGCGGTGGAGAGGGCGAGGGGGTACCGCGGGCAACCCCACTGGTGCCTGCGGTTACGTGCCGACGATGTCCCAGAGCCGCTTCTCGCCGGCGCGGTCGTAGCTCAACACGCCACGAGGAGCATCGGTCGCGAAGGCGAGCACACAACGCGTCGGCGTTGTCGCCGAGGTCGCTGAGCACTTCTTGCCGACATCAGGTGGTGGCGCGAGCGGACGAAGCTGCGCATCGCCACCGGCGCCAAATACCCACGACGTCGCTCCGTCGACGTCATCGACGCCCACGAGTTCCACAGCGATGAGTGTCATGCCGCTCCGGCGCTCGGCCGAAACCACGGTGACGCGCATGTCGCCAACCGTGGTGCTCTCACCGATGGTCAAGTGCGCTGGCGACTTCGCGTCGCTGATGAGGAACAACTTGACGCTGCCTGCAACCAGGATCACCAGCCCGCAGGAAACCGCCAGCAGGAGCAGGGTTCGAGTCTTCACGGCAACAGGCTACGAAGGCGGTGCCCACACACCCACCTGAGATCCCCGCTAGCGTCAGAACCCGTGAAGCTGTCCTCCCCCACAGCGCTTCGCGTGCGTGTCGGCCTCGTGATCGTCGCTGCGCTGGCCGTGGCATCGTGCGGGTCATCTGCCGCAGTCGGGTCGCCGGCCGCCGCCATCGTCTCCGCAGCGCCGGCAACCGTTGCCTCGGCAAACACCGTCTCAACGGCGACCACGGGCACAGTCTCGTCAACGGGATCCAATGCCATCCCCGACACGGCTGGCAAACCCGCAGTGGTTCCTGCCATCCTGCAGGTCAGTTCACCACTCGTGGGCGGCTCCGAACTCAATGCGGCGTCATTTGCCGGCAAACCGGTTGCCTTCTGGTTCTGGGCACCCACTTGAAGTGTTTGTAATCGTGAAGCTCCCTCGGTCGAGGCGATGCACAAGAAATGGGCCGGCAAGGTCACCGTCGTCGGTGTGGCATGGAATGGAAGTGAGGCCTCGATGCAGGCGTTCATCGATCGGCACGGGATTACCTTTGCAACCATGAACGACAGCACCGGCAACCTCTTTTCGCATTTCGGCGTTCCTGCCCAACCTGCATGGGTGTTTGTCTCGCCGAACGGCACGGCCAAGACGTATCTTGGGGCCATGGAACCTGCAGTGCTCGACAAGGCACTCACCGACACGTTGACGAACAACTGATGGGACTGCGCGATATCGCCAGCCGCTTGAAGTCCAAGCCCGAAGACCTCGACACCGAACGCTTGAAGGCCCGCTTTGCAACGTTCGACCTCACACCGATCTCCTCCTTGCAGTGTCGTACCTCCTCGCGAATCGGCGGCGAGGTGAAGCGCATGCGCGTTGCCCCTCGACATGGCACTCCGGCGCTCGAGATCGTGCTGTCCGATGGCACTGCCGACGTCGTTGCGGTCTTCACCGGACGGCGTCACATCGAGGGCATCGAACACGGCCGAGCCGTGGTCATCGAAGGCATCGCCCGCGAAGAACATGGTCGGCGCATCATGCTCAACCCCGCGTACACCCTGATTTCCACCTAGATACGGCTACCGATTCCAGCGGAACGACTCCCGCTCGGTGAGCCGTCGTCACTCTGCGATCAGGATACGGCGAACATCGGCTTCGCTGTCTCCGGTGACCAACACGATGACCTCGTCACCCGTGCGCAGCACCGTGTCACCACGTGGCACGACCATGTGATCCTTGCGGAGCACGGCCACCACTGTGGCATCGCGGGGAAAGCCCAACTCGACGATTTCCCTGTCGGCCGCGGGTGATCCCTCGGCCAGGGTGACCTCGGCCAGCTTGGCTTTGCCACCTTCGAACGAGAGCAGCCGTACGAACGAACCAACGGCAACCGCCTCCTGCACGAGACCGGTGATGAGGTGCGGCGTCGACACCGACACGTCGACACCCCACATCTCGTTGAACATCCACTCGTTGTTGGGGTTGTTCACGCGAGCCACAACGCGGGGCACGCCGAACTCCTGCTTGGACAGCAACGACACCACTAGGTTGTCCTCGTCGTCACCGGTGACTGCGGCAACGACGTCGCAGTCGGCGAGGCCCACCGCCTTCAGCGCGCCGAGATCGCAACCGTCGCCCTGCACCCACGTGACTCCGTGGACCTGAGCAGACTTCTGATACTGCTTGAACACCGAGGCATCGTTGTCGAGAATGACCACACTGTGCCCAGAGCTGCCGAGTTGTTCGGCGATGAACCGGCCAACGCTGCCGCCGCCGACGATCACTGCTTTCATGTCGAGTTCCTGTTCCTAGTGCGCAGATGGGTTGGTGAGCAGATCATGCAGGCCATCGACCTCGTGCGAGGCAATGGCGAAGTAGACCAAGTCGCCCTCTTGGGCAACGAGGCCGGGGGTCATCAGCATCGCCACCCCGAGCCGGCTGACAGCCACGACCCGAACATTGGCGCTGGCTTCGATGTCGCCGTACTTGCGGCCGGCCAACGAACCCACGATGGGACGTTCGACGAGCGAGATCTTCGCACTGGCATCGACCCATTCGACAGCGGTCTCGGCGGGCAAGATGCGGCGCAGGACACGCTCGGTGGTCCATGAAACCGTGGCCACCGTGGAGATGCCGAGGCGCTGGTACACCGCGGCGCGCTGGGGATCGTAGATGCGGGCGACGACTCGCTCGACGGCGAAGTTCTCGCGGGCGACTCGGGCGACGAGGATATTGGAGTTGTCGCCGCTGGTGACGGCCGCAACCGCGGAAGCACGCTCGATGCCGGCGGCGATGAGCACATCGCGATCGAACCCGATGCCCGTGAGCGTCTGCCCGGCGAAGTCTGCGCCCAAGCGGGCGAAGGCCTCGGCTTTGCGGTCGATGATCGCCACCGAATGGCCGCCTTCCAGAAGGTCGCGCGCCAACGCCGACCCGACACGGCCACAACCAACAATCACCACGTGCATGGCATTTCCTCCAGAGAAGTCGCCCGAATGGTAGGCAGTTGCCGCCTCATTTATCCAATGGCAACAACATTTCGTCCACGGTGTTGTCAAACGTGGCCCAAACCGACGAAACTTCACGACTACATGGCCACTTCTCTGAAGCGAATCCTCATCGGCAAGCCACTCGCTTCGGCCGACGAGCATCATCAACGACTGTCGAAGAAGATCGCTCTTCCTGTCTTCTCCAGCGACGCCATCTCCTCCACTGCGTACGCCACCGAGGAGATTCTTCACGTCTTCCTGATTGCCGGCGTGGGTGCGGCCGCCTACACCAAGCTGGTGCCCATCTCGATCATGGTGGTCGTGCTCTTGGCGGTTGTGGTCATCAGCTATCGCCAGACCATCTTTGCCTACCCCAGTGGCGGCGGATCATATGTTGTCAGCCGCGAGAACCTCGGTGAGGTCCCATCGCTGGTGGCTGGCAGTTCGCTGCTCACCGACTACATCCTCACCGTTGCCGTCTCGGTCGCCGGTGGCGTTGCGGCCATCGTTGCAGCGTTTCCCAGTCTCTTGCCGTACCGCGTGGAGCTGTGTGTGGGTTTCATCGTGTTGATGACGGTGGCCAACCTTCGCGGCCTGAAGGAATCGGGCGCGCTGTTCGCACCACCCACTTATATCTACGTGCTCTCGCTCGTCACGCTCATCGTCGTTGGCTTGTACCGGGTGTATGTGCAGCACCTCGGACCTATCGCCCACACCGGTAAGCCTGCCGAAGAACTCGCCGGGTTGCAGAGCATCGGTATCTTCTTGTTCCTGAAGGCATTCGCATCGGGTGCCGTGGCGCTCAGCGGAGTCGAGGCTGTGTCCAATGGCGTACCGGCGTTCAAGAAGCCTGAATCGAAGAACGCCTCCACCACCCTCATCTGGATGGCGGTCATCCTCGGCAGTTGCTTCTTCGGCCTGTCGCTCGTGGCCATGCACCTGCAGCCCGTTCCGGGCGATGGCGGCACAGTGCTCGCCCAACTTGCGCAACACATCTATGGCGGTCGCAACGCGCTCTTCTTCATCACCCAGTTCGCGACTTTTGCGGTCCTCATTCTCGCGGCCAACACTGCCTACGCCGACTATCCCCGTCTGTCGTCGATCATCGCCAAAGATGGCTACCTGCCTCGTCAGTTCTCCAATCGTGGCGATCGCCTGGTGTTCTCAAACGGCATCATCTTTCTCGCCTTGGCGGCAATAGCACTCATCGTCACGTTCAAGGGCAAGATCGACGCACTCATCCCGCTCTACGCAGTGGGCGTGTTCACGGGCTTCACGCTCAGCCAGACCGGTATGTGCGTGCACCACGTCAAGATCAAAGAACCGGGTTGGAAACGCAACCTGGCGATCAACGCCGTCGGCGCCCTCACCACCGGCATCGTGGCCGCCATCGTGATCATTACCAAGTTCGTGTCGGGGGCATGGATCAGCGTATTCGTCATCTTGCTGCTGTCGGTCACGTTCAAGTCGATCAAGCGACACTACGCGGGGGTCTCGAAGGCCGTCTCGGTGGAGCCGGGCTACAGGGTGCAGCGACAGCAGCATCTTGTGGTGGTCTTGGTCGGCAACATCAACAAGGGTGTTCTGCACGCGCTGCAGTACGCGAAGAGCCTCACGCCCGACCGACTCATTGCTGTGTCAGTGGTCTCGGATCCAGACGAAGAACGCCATTTGCGCGAGCAATGGGACCTGTTCGACATCTCCATCGAATTGCACACCATCTCGTCGCCGTATCGTGATCTCACCGGGCCGATCCTGGCCTACATCGACGAACTCGATCGCGAGTCCGCCGACGAGATCATCACCGTGGTCATCCCCGAATTCGTCACCAAGTTCAGCAGCCAGTGGTTGCACAACCAGTCGGCTTTGGCCATCAAGGCCAAGCTGCTGTACCGGCCGAACACGGTGGTCACCTCGGTGCCCATCATCGTCGACTGAGGCCATCAGGGCTGCGTTCAGATGGGTCTCGAACGCGACGGTGCACGGTCCGCGAAGCGGGCGTAGTGTCAGTGCCATGCATGTAGTGGTGACTGGTTCGAGTGGACTCATCGGAACGGCGCTCATCAAGAAGTTGAGCGCCGACGGACATCAGGTCACCCGTCTCGTTCGGCGAACTCCGCGCCCCGGCGAGGCCCGCTGGAACCCTGACGATGGAACTATCGAGGCGCACGCGATCGAAGGTGCCAACGCCGTTGTGCACCTTGCCGGTGCTGGCATCGGCGACCACCGGTGGACGCCCGAATACAAGCGTGAGTTGACCGAGAGCCGCGTGCGCGGCACTGAGTTACTGGCGGCGACGCTGGCCTCGCTGGACCGCAAGCCGGCAGTGCTGTTGTCGGGTTCGGCGATTGGTTTCTACGGCGCTCGGGGCGACGAAGATCTCGACGAGACCAGCAGCCATGGCACCGGATTCCTCGCCGACCTGTGTATCGAGTGGGAGGCCGCGGCGGTTGCAGCCAGCGGAGCCGGCATTCGTGTTGCGTTCCTACGCACCGGCATCGTGCTGTCGCCAACGGGCGGAGCGCTCGCCAAGCAGCTACCCCTGTTCCGGTTTGGGCTCGGTGGCAAGTTCGGCAATGGTCGGCAATGGCAGAGTTGGATCGCCCTCGATGACCAGGTCGCCGCGATCATCCATCTGCTCACCGCCGACGTGCATGGTCCGGTGAATCTCACCGCTCCGAATCCAGTGACTCAGGCCGAATTCACCAAAATGCTCGGGCATGTACTGCATCGGCCGACGTTCATGCCGATACCCAGCTTTGGGCCCAAGCTGGTGCTCGGCGGCGAGCTTGCCGATGCGTTGCTGTTCACCGGTCAAAAGGTGCACCCCACTGTGCTCACCGCCGCCGGCTACACCTTCCATCACGAAACGCTCGAGCACGCGCTGCGCAGTCTGCTCGGTCGACCTGCAGCATGACCGAGGCATCGGCCGACGCTGACACATCGGTCGATGTGATCATCGTCGGTGCCGGTCTGGCCGGACTTGCCGCCGCTCGCACGCTCACCCGCGCCGGCAAGTCTGTGCTCGTCTTCGAGGCATCCGATGGAGTCGGGGGACGCGTGCGTACCGACATTGTCGATGGCTTCCGGCTCGATCGCGGCTTTCAGGTGTTGCTCACGGCGTACCCCGAGTTGCAGCATCAGCTCGATGTCGACGCGCTCGACCTACGCTCCTTCGAACCGGGAGCCCTCGTCTGGCTCGGCACCAAAGGCCACGTGGTCAGCGATCCGTTCCGACGGCCGACACAGCTGTTCAGCACCGCGTTCGCACCCATTGGCTCACTCGCCGACAAAGTGCGTATCGCGGTGCTCCGACGCCGCGTACGCAAGGGCGCAGCTGCACTTCTCCTTCGTGGACCCGACGTGGCGACCGGCGCCTCACTGCGCGCTCGGGGGTTCTCGACGAAGATGATCAGCCGGTTCTTCCGCCCACTCGTGGGCGGTATCCAACTCGATCCGTCGTTGAGCACCTCGAACCGCATGTTCGAGATCATCTTCCGCTCGCTCTCCGAGGGCGATTCCGCCGTGCCCGCACTCGGCATGGGTGCCATACCCGAACAACTCGCCGCTGCGCTACCTGCTGGAGTGATTCGGTTGAACGCTCCCGTGAGCAACGTCGCCTCGGGGTTCGTCACCCTGCTCGACGGCACCGTCGCCCGGGCCAAGGCGGTGGTCGTCGCCACCGAGGGGCCCGCCGCAAGCGCGCTCCTGGGGCTCCCCCACGTCGGTTCACGATCGGCTGGTTGCGTGTATTTCGCTGCCGACTCGGCGCCGACAGACAAACGGTTGATCGTGCTCGACGGCGCAAACTCCGGACCCGCGCTCAATGTCGCTGTGATGAGCAACGTCGCGCCCACATACGCTCCAGCCGGCAAACACCTCATCGCCGCGGCGCTCCCTGGTGTGATCGAGGGTGATCTCGAATCGATGGTGCGCGCGCAGTTGCGCGCATGGTGGGGCGAGCAGGTGGACTCGTGGACGCATCTGCGCACCTACCGAATCCCGCATGGCCAGCCCGATCAGACGCCCCCGTTTTCGCCCAAGCAACGAGTGTCGCTCGGCGACGGCATGTTCGTCTGCGGCGATCATCGCGATACCGGCTCGACCCAAGGTGCATTGTTCTCGGGTCGCCGCTGCGCCGAAGCCGTGCTCGATCACCTCATCGATCAGCAGTAAGAGCAGCGCGCGACCTGCCCGCTATCGACATCATCATTCCTTGTCATCCCAAAGATGCGCGCACACTCTCGATCGCAATCACCGCAGCGACGACATCCTCACGAAATCCGATCAGCCAGATTCACCTCATCGCACCCGCATACGCCGTGGCGGACCTTCGCGCCGACTTCCCCGACGTAACCGTGCGCTCGGAGCAGGACGTCGTACGACCCGAACTCTTGGAGAGGGTCAAGCGCTGCGTACCCGAGCAGCGACGCGCCTGGGTCACTCAACAACTCATCAAGACCGTTGCAGCATCATCGAGCTCCAGCACAGCGTGGCTCGTGCTCGACGCGGACACCATCTTGTTGAAACCACGAACGTGGTTGACACGTGATGGCGTTCAGCTGCTGAGCATCTCCCATGAATATCACCATCCCTACGTGGGCCACGCCGATTGGTCAGTGCAGTCTGCGGTCTCGGAGCACCACTGCTACGGCGCATGGGTCACCGGGCATGCGAGGTCTCGCACGCAACTTGCGCTGTGGGGCAACGACACACCTCGACGGAGCGTCTGCGTCACGGGGTCTTGTCAATCCGCCCCCACACATGTTGCAAACCATCCCCACCAAGTTCACATCTGGTCGACCTCACGGACTTGCCGGGCGAGCCGAGCAAGAGGATCTACGTAGTGAGGCGTTGCGACGACTCGGCAGCGGTTGCGGTACCCGACCATCTGCGCACCTCGCCGGCGAGATCGAGTGGTGCGGTTTTGTTCTCTTCCCAACTCGCCCGCGGCACCATCCACACCACTTCGAATTCGATGCCATCGGGATCGTGTGCGTACAGGCTCTTCGACATGCCGTGATCTGACGCACCAACCAGCGCATCGTGCGCCCGCAGCCGTTCTTGGATCACGACGAGTTCGTCGATGGTGTCCACCTGCCAAGCGAGGTGGTACAGACCGAGCGAGCCCCGCTGCGGTTGTTGGGCGGTGGCTCCTCGACTGAACAGACCCAGGTCGTGGTGATTGCCTGAGCCCGGCGCGTGTAAGAAAATAGCCTGCCCGGGGCCGAGGTCACTGTCGATCTCGAACCCCAAGATGTCGCAGTAGAACTGCGCGGAGCTGGTTGCGTCACGTACCCAGAGCACGGCGTGGTTCAGACGTTGCACAGTGGCCATGGCAGGCCTTTCGGTAGGTCGATGTGTGTTGATTCGAACGAGTCGGTGCGGATGGGCTGGAGGGAGCCCATCCGCACACGCTACTCAGGCTCTGGCAGCTTCGATGTCGAGCTGAATCTTGACCTTCTCACCAACAAGGAGGCCGCCGGTCTCGAGCGCTACGTTCCACTCGAGGCCCCAATCCTTACGGTTGATCTCCGTCTCGGCAGAGAAGCCCGCCTTGGTGTTGCCCCACGGATCGGTGCTGACGCCTTCGAACTCGAGGGCGAACGTGACCGGCCGTGAGACACCCTTGATGGTGAGGTCACCAGCGAGGGCATAGCCATCGCTGTCGGTGGTCAAGGATGTGCTGACGAACGACATCGTGGGGAACTGCTCGACATCGAAGAAGTCGGCACCTCGCAAATGCGCATCGCGACCTTCGTCGTCGGTGTTCACCGACGCCATCTCCGCACTCGCCTGGAGACTGGATGCCAGCTGGTCTTCACCAACGACGATCGTTCCGGTGAATGCGCCGAAGCGCCCGCGCACCTTCGACACCATGAGGTGACGCACGGAGAAGCTCACGCTGGAATGCGACGGATCGACGGCCCAGTTGCCGGCGGTGAGGGTTGGGACGGGTGTTGCTACTGCAGACATCGAAACTCCTTGAGTGGTCGAGCGGGGGCTCGGTTTTGTTGAGGTCACAATGATTGTACTCACAACTATTTATAATCACAACTATTGCTTCGCGCAATGTCCTGTACCCTGTTCACATGAATTCGAAACGGCTCACGGCAAGCGAGATGCGCGCGTGGCGCGCCTATGCCGAGACCACCGACCACCTGCGTGCGGCGCTTGAAGCCGACCTCACCCCGCACGGGCTCTCACTCGGCGATTACCAAGTCCTGGTGATTCTGAGCGAGGCCACCGATGGCGCACTGCGCATGTGCGACCTGTCCGAGAAGCTCGGCTTATCCCCGAGCGGCCTGACACGACGCCTCGACGGCCTGGTCGAGCTCGGTTACGTGCTCCGGTCGCAGTGCTCCAGTGACCGCCGGGTGATGTTCGCGTCCATTACCCCTACGGGACTCGAAGCGCTCGAGTCCGCCGTCAGCGATCACGTGCTCAGCGTTCGCCGCCACCTCATCGACCAACTCACACCCGAGCAGATCGTGACCCTGGGCGACATCTTCATCACGGTGGGCAGCGTTCTCGGCCGCCAGCCCAGCACCGCCCCCTGAGACTGCGCTCTCGTCAGCACGCTGCGCCGTCATGCTGTGCTGCCCCTAGCATGGCGGCCACCATGTCACTCTCACTCCCCCAAGGGTTCAGCTCACACGTGGCCAACATCGGCATCAAGGACGACACCACCGACTTCGTCGTCGTCGCCACCGACACCGTCTGCGCTGCGGCAGGCGTGTTCACCCAAAGCCGCTTCTCCGGCCCGAGCGTGGTGGTGAGCCGCCACAACATCGCCAACCGCGCTGCCCGCGCCGTCGTGGTCATCTCCAAAAACGCGAACGTCGCCACGGGCGCGCAGGGACTCGACAACGCGAACGAAGTGGTTGCCGGAGTTGCCCGAGCCCTCGGGTGTGAGCCCGACGAGGTGTTGATTGCATCCACCGGCGTCATCGGACGCCAGTACCCCATGGATCGTGTCCGCGCCGGACTCGCCGCGATCGCCATGCCATTCAGCGGGCACGATGCGACCGAGGTGGCCACCGGCATCATGACCACCGATACCGTTGCCAAGGTCGCTTCGGCTGCCGTGGCCGCCACCGCGGCCACCGTGGTGGGTGTCGCCAAGGGCGTCGGCATGATCGAGCCGAACATGGCCACGCTGATCACGCTCGTGTTCACCGACGCACTGGTCGACGCGCATGTGCTCGACGCCATCTTTCGTCGGGTGATCGACCGCACGTTCAACTGTGTGTCCATCGATACTGATACGAGCACCAGTGACACCGCGATCGTGATGTCCAGCGGTGTCGCCGGCGCGGTGGATCTGGTCGCATTCGAGGCTGCACTGCACGATGTCGCGCTGTCCCTCACCAAGCAGGTGGCCCGCGACGGAGAAGGCGCCGAGAAGCTCATCGAGGTACTCGTCGACGGAGCTCGCGACGACGCGCAGGCCAAGCGCATCGCCAAGGCCATCGTCAACTCACCCCTCGTGAAAACAGCAGTGCACGGCGCAGATCCCAACTGGGGACGCGTCGCAATGGCCATTGGCAAGTGCAGCGACGAGACCGATGTGCACGAGCCCAACGTGGTCATTCGTTTCGGCACGCAAGAGTGCTTCCCCACGCAGGTCGACGAGACAGGTCTCGTCGCGCTCAGTGCCTATCTCACGGGCGACGAAGTGCTCATCCACGTGAGCCTCGGCGTTGCCGATGGCACCGCAACGGTGTGGGGCTGCGACCTCACCGACGGCTACGTGCACATCAACGCCGACTACACCACCTGAGTAGTCACACGGCCTTCACTTCGGTGGCATCCGGATGCCGCCATCGACGCGGATGGTCTCGGCGTTCATGTAACTGTTCGTGATGCATTCGACCACCATGCTGGCCAGTTCGGCGCCCTCACCGAGGCGATGGGGAAACAGCACACCCTTTTCGAGGTTGGCCTTGAATGCCTCGCTACCCTCGCCCTGACCATAGATCGGGGTGTCGATGAGCCCAGGAGCCACGGTGTTGACGCGGATACCCGACGCCGACAGATCGCGTGCGATTGGCAGGGTCATCCCGACCACGCCGCCCTTGGATGCCGAGTAGCTGGCTTGTCCGATCTGACCATCGAACGCCGCGACCGAAGCGATGTTCACAATGGCGCCGCGCTCGCCGTACTTGAGCGGCTCGGTCTGGCTCATCGCCGTGGCGGCAAGGCGGATGCAATCGAAGCTACCGACGAGGTTGATCGCAATGACCTTCTTGAACGCCTCGAGATTTGCAGCTGAGTCGTAGGTGCCATCTTTACCGATGGTGCGCTGTGCCCAACCAATACCAGCCGAGTTCACCAGCACGCGCAGCGGGCCCATACTCTTGGCCATCTCGATCGCATTGATGATGTCGTCGGTCTTGGTGACATCGACCTTGCAGAACGCACCCCCGATCTCGGTGGCGAGTTCGGAGCCGCGATCTTCCTGCAGGTCGGCGACGACGACCTTGGCCCCCTTCGAGGCGAGAAGACGTGCGGTGGCGGCCCCGATACCCGAAGCTCCACCCGTGACAATTGCACTGACACCATTCAGATCCATCGCGTCAGGCTAGGCAACCGCTACGGCCGCAGACGATTCGGGACACGGGCAACGACGTCAGCAACGACAGCCGAGACGTGTGAGCAAGACACGATTCGTTTCATCGTGCTGGCGAACCTAGAACAGCGTCAGCGGGCCACCGGCTCCCGGGGCGTCGACGGCATCAACAGCGAAAGGGCCCTTACTGGCGGCGACGGCCAGTTGATCGACGAGGTCGTTCATGCGGTTGCCGCTGTGGCCCTTCACCCAACGAAACACGGGTTGGCGCACCTTCACGAGCTCGATCAGGGGAATCCACAAGTCGGTGTTCGCGACGGGCTGCTTTTGCGAGTTGCGCCAACCGTTGCGCTCCCACTTCGCCCACCAACGATCGCGGAAACAGTTCACGACATAGGTCGAGTCGGACACGATAGTGATCTCACCGTCGAGCACACGTAACGCTTCGAGCACGGCCTGTACCTCCATGCGCTGGTTGGTCGAGTGCGCCGCGCCCCCAGAGCCACACGGCGATCCCTCTGGCGCAACAGCCCAGGCCCATCCACCCGGACCCGGATTCCCGGCGCACGCACCGTCGGTGTACACCTCAATCACGAAAGCACTCGATCACGAAAGCACTCGATCACGAATGTGCTCGAGCGCGACGGCACTCGATCGATGTTGGCGACTCATACTTGACTTCAATCACAGCTGGAGTTTGTCATCACCGACGCCTACCGGCTGGTAACCCTGCCACACTGTGTCCCATGATCTTTGACGGCTTCGTCAACCAACTCCCCGACAGCGACCCCGGCGAAACTGACGAATGGCTCGCCAGCCTCGACGCTGTCATCGACATCCGTGGCAAGACCAGAGCCCGATTCCTGCTCAGCAAACTGCTCGAGCGCGCCAATGCCACACAGGTGAGTTTCCCCGCAACGGTCAGCACGCCCTACGTGAACACCATTCCCCGTGAAAGCGAACCATGGTTCCCCGGCGACAGCTATCTCGAGCAGCGAGTTCGCGCGTTCATCCGCTGGAACGCAGCGATGATGGTGGTTCGCGCGAACACATTCGCCGAAGGCGTGGGCGGGCACCTGTCCACGTTCGCGAGCAGCGCCAGCCTGTACGAGATCGGCTTCAACCACTTCTTCCGCGGTAAGGACGACGGCAACGCCGGCGACCATGTGTACTTCCAGGGTCATGCTGCGCCCGGTGTGTACGCACGCGGCTTCCTCGAGGGTCGCTTCACCGAGGACGACCTCGATCACTTCCGTCGCGAGATCGGTCGTGACGGTCGCGGCCTCAGCAGCTATCCCCATCCCCGCCTCATGCCCGAGTTCTGGGAATACCCAACGGTCAGTATGGGACTCGGCCCGCTCACCGCGCTGTACCAGGCGCGCTTCAACCGCTATCTCCACAACCGTCGTCTCGACGACACGAGCCAGAGCCGCGTATGGGCCTTCCTCGGCGACGGCGAATGCGACGAGCCCGAGACCCTCGGATCCATCTCGTTGGCCAGTCGCGAGAAGCTCGACAACCTCATCTTCGTGGTCAACTGCAACCTGCAGCGCCTCGATGGGCCGGTGCGCGGCAACGGCAAGGTCATCCAGGAACTCGAGGCAACATTCCGTGGTGCCGGCTGGAACGTGATCAAGGTCATCTGGGGCTCGAAGTGGGACGACCTGCTTGCGCGCGACACCGATGGCGTACTGCTCGATCAGATGAACAACACCGTCGACGGTGAGTTCCAGCGCTACTCGGTCGAGGACGGCAACTACATCCGTGAGAACTTCTTCGGGCCCGACCCGCGCCTGCGCCAGATGGTCTCGCATCTCTCTGACGACGAGCTGCTCAATCTGCCCCGTGGTGGCCACGATTACCGCAAGCTCTATGCCGCCTACAAGGCCGCAGTCGACAACCTCGGTTCCGGAGCACCCACGGTCATTCTGTGCAAGACCATCAAGGGTTGGACGCTCGGGCCTGGCGTCGAAGGTCGCAACGCCACACACCAGATCAAAAAGCTCACCAAGGCGCAGCTGATCGACCTGCGCGACCGGTTGTTCCTGCATGACGAGATCCCCGACAGCGCCTTCGACAATGACGGGTTGCCGTACTACCGCCCAGCAGAGGACAGCATCGAATACCAGTACATGATGGAACGTCGCCGTGCCCTTGGAGGCAGCATTCCCAAGCGCGTCACCAAGAGCCGCCGTCCCATCGAGATGCCCGACGACGAAGTCTTCGCCGAACTCCGTTCCGGGTCGGGCGATCAAGCGGTGAGTACCACGATGGGATTCACCAGGCTGCTGCGCACGTTGGCGCGTGACCCCAAGATCGGCGAGCGCATCGTGCCTATCGTGCCCGACGAGGCGCGTACCTTCGGCATGGACGGCCTGTTCCGCGAATTCAAGATTTATGCCTCACAGGGCCAGAAGTATCAGCCGGTCGATCACGATCTGCTGATGTCCTATGCCGAGTCCAGCGACGGCCAGATCTTGGAAGAGGGCATCACCGAGGCCGGTTCACTGGCCAGCTTCATCGCAGCGGGCACGGCCTACGCCACTCGCGGCGTACCGATGGTGCCGTTCTACACGTTCTATTCGATGTTCGGGTTCCAGCGCGTGGGCGACCTCATCTGGCAGGCCGCCGACGCTCGCACGAAGGGCTTCCTACTCGGTGCAACTGCCGGACGCACCACACTGATGGGTGAGGGCCTGCAGCATCAGGACGGACACAGTCTGGTGCTGGCCAGTACGGTGCCCGCCTGCCAAGCATTCGACCCTGCGTTCGCCTACGAGGTGGCCGCCATCGTGCGCGCCGGAATACACCGCATGTACGGCGCCCAGCCGGACGACGTCTTTTATTACCTCACTCTCTACAACGAGAACTACCCGATGCCCGCAACGCCTGCCCGCGAGGGCGTCGACGAGGAAATCGTTCGCGGGCTTTACCGATTTGCAGAGGCCCCGCCGGCACCACTGCGTGCCACATTGCTCTTCTCCGGCTCGGCACAGGGCGCCGTTCGCCAAGCGGCGGCCGACTTGCTCACGTACTACGGCGTCGGCGCAGAGCTGTGGTCGGCCACGTCGTACAAGTCGCTACGCGAAGAGGCACTGGCCACCGAACGGTGGAATCGCCTGCACCCCAACGATGCCAACCGCGTTCCGCTGGTGACGTCACTGCTCGCACAATCCAGCGGGCCCATCGTGGCCACCACCGACTTCATGAAGATCGTGCCCGAGCAAGTAGCGCGGTTCGTCCCCGATCGCCAGTTCGTGTCGCTGGGCACCGATGGCATGGGTCGCTCCGATACCCGCGAGGCCCTCCGCCATCATTTCGAGGTCGATGCGGGTCACGTGGTGGTCGCAACACTTGCCGCCTTGGCGGCCACCGGCACAGTGTCGCCCGACACCGTGGCCGGGGCGATCCATCGCTATGACATCAACCCCGAGGCACCAGATCCGTCAGTGCTGTAACCCATCGCAGCCGCAGCACCGTTCGGGGTGGCACTACCATCGGCCAGATGAGCGCAACCGTGAAACAGGGCATCGTCATCGCGATCTTCGGAGTGGGCATGCTCGGTGCGGTCATTGCCCTCGTGCATCGGCGTCGGCTGTCATTTGGTTTCGGCACGGGCTGGATCGCTATTTCCATGGCCGTCATCGCATCGTCGCTTCTCACACCCATCGTGAATCCCATCGCGCGGCAATTCTCGATGACCGGTACGGCCGTATTCCTGTTGGTTGCCGTCGTCTTGCTGGTCGCGATCTGTGTGCAGTTGTCGATCAGTGTTTCCGGTCTGCAAAAGGGATTACAAGACCTGGCCGAGGCAAACGCATTACTGCGGGCCGAGTTGGAGCAAGGCAATGCCGACGGTGGAGCTAGCTCCACCAACCGTTCACGTCGATGATCACATGCACTGACGCCGAAGCGAATACGCACAGCTGACCCGATGTTGACAGTGGCATCTGTGCGCCGTTGGCGATGGCTGCACCGACTTCGAAGTTCACATTCGACGTCGTCGGACGGGCACCACATTGCCATACGGTCAAGAACCCGGGGACAGCAGCACCGACCACGGTGAAGTTCGCCGACACCGCCTTCGCGTTGGTGGCAATGCCGCGAGTTCCGCCAACCTGGATCACCATCGTCTGGCCACCCGCGAGTGGCTGGCCACCGAGTCGGTTGTTCATCTCGGTACGGAACCGGTCACGAGTGTCGATGAGGCGGAATGGTGCGCTTGGGGTGTACTGCAGCGATGCCGACGACTTGACATAGCCCGTGACATCGACGACGAGGTCGACGTCGGTCGACACGTAGACGCACACCGTTCCGTCCTTGGCCACCGGGGCCACGACGTTATTCGGCTTGACCGAGTACGGAACCGGATTCAGGCTCGAGACAAATGGTCGCCCCGCATCGCACGGGTACACCGTCACATAGCCCGGATCGGTGGGCCAGATGCTCGTGACGTTGAGCATCACCGCGCTTGCACCAGTCGGTATTCCGGCGACGCCCGTGACCCGCAGCGCCGTCGTTGACCCGGCAGTGAGGCGCCCGGGTGCGCCGAGTGGAATTCGCGTGTCGATCAAACGCGTCGGCGTCACCGAGGCGAGTCGGCCTGACGCCGTTGAAACGTAGTAGCCGTTGACATCGACGATGAGGTCCGTGCTGGCAGATGAGAAGACGCAGATGCCCCCGTTTGCGTCGAGAGGCACGCTGGCACCGTTGGGCGCGACCTCACCAGCGGCGAAGTTCAGCGTCGAGACGGTCGGGCGGTCCGTTGAGCAGTTCCACACGCTGAGGTAACCAGCCGTGTCGCTTCCGGCGACCGTGAAGTTGGCGCTGATCGCCTGGGCTCCAGCAGGGATGCCACCGCGGCCGGTGATCTGGATGCGGCGCAGGTAGCCCGCGTAAAGGCGGGAGGCACCGAGATTGACCCGGGTGTCCACGAGCCGGGTCGGTGTGATGGGCTGCAAAGCGCCGCCACTCCCGAGCGCAGTGGTGGTGGGCACCGGGAGCACGCCGGTGGCAGCCGCCGGATCGACGGTGAAGCTCCAATTCACGTTACGGAAAGGAGTACCCACACTGACGGAGTACGTATCCGAGGCCAACTGATTGCGAGGGAGGATAACGACGGCGTTGTTGCCAGCGAGTATCTGCGAGGCAACACCGCTCGTGTTGTACTGCGTGAGCACGCACACATCAAGCGCGCCCGAAGACCCGGTGACGGATGCGATGGCATTGCCGCCGAGCGCCTCAGGCATCAGTGCCAGGATCGGAAGCCCTGCCGTGCCGGTCCATCCGCAATAGGTCATCGGGTTGGGGCTCTCGGTGACGAACTTATCGAGGTTGGTGGTGGTGCCGTCACCGGGGAAGAGAATCGGCGCGGTCTGTACGCCGGTGCCGCCGAGACCGCGGAGTACGTCGAGTGTCGCGCCCGAACGCCACGGTGCCGTCGCGGTGTTGTCGCACTTGCCGAATCCAACAGTGGTCAGGTTTGGCCGAAGGACACCGATCGCGTGAAACGGTCCTGTCATCCAGAGTTCGATGTGCTGCCGTGCCTCGATGCCGTACACGCTGGACACCGCAACATTGCCGTTGTTACCCGCAAGGTCACCCTCTGGCGTATAACCGGGCAGGCCCGGGATCTCGTCGTGGGAGATGCCGTTCTGCAGCATGTAGCAGGAGTGGTTGTACGAACCGGCCGAGAGATAGGGGTCCTCGGCCACGGGAGGCAGGTTCGATATCGCCCGGTAGTAGTTGACCGTGCTCAGCCAATCGGCATCGGGAGGAATGAAGGGCGGGTAGGCGGCACCGGCGTTGGCAAGCGTGGTCGTGAGAGAACCGCACAGGGCCGCGACGACGACCAGTGCGAGATACTGCGCCCACTTGCGAGATGTCCGCCTCATTGTCCACCCTCAATCCCGATTCACAACCTGTTGTTGTTTCGACGGAATGCGGGGGCAACTTGAGCTTCTTTTCGACGTGTAGTGCGCATCTTGAGGCTCGCTTGACGAAGGCGGGCCATCTGGCTTACTGCGTCAGGTCCACCGGCCAGGGCAACGATGGATACAGCCCGCGCAGATGCGCGAGCGACTCATCGATCCAAAGGTTGGTGAGTCCAATCATCGACCCGGCCTGCACGCGATACCTGCCGAGCATCTGGGGCACGAGACGACCCCGATCACCGTGGCTCGCCACCCGCAGCCACAATTCCCAGTCCTCCCAACCAAAGACGAGCGGGTCGTCGGTCCGGTAACCGCCCACCTCGTGAAGGACCTCGCGGCGGATCATCGCCTGCGCGTCGATGTAGTTGGCTGCACACAGCCACTCCGGACTCCACGCGTATGCGCTGCGCACATTGCGGCTCGCACCGAAATCCTCGAGTGCGGAATAGGCGAATGCGGCACCCGGATCGAGGCGCAGTGCATCGGCGAGGCGACGCAGGCATGTTGGATACACCATGTTGTCCGCGTCCATCACCATCACGAACGCGCCGCGGCACGCATCGACTCCGGTATTGCGCGCCGCCGCGAGTCCCTCGTTTGCGTTCTTGGCCAAGAGCACCATCGCAACATCCGGGTGTCGAGCGAGGTACTCGCGAGCGACAGCCCGACTGTTATCGGTGGCGTGATCCTCGACGATCACCACCTCGAAGTCGGTGTCGATACTGGCGAGGACGCTGTCGAGGGTCTCGGTCACCAACGACTCGTAGTCGTACAACGTGACCAGAACCGAGACCTCCGGCGCCGCGCCAGCGGCAACGCTGGCAATGTATGCCACTGTCTCCGTTCGTTCAATGGACTGTGCAGCGTTGTGATGGAGCAGTGATTGCGCGGCCTCCAGCCGGCGCAGCGCGTCGCCCTCGGCGAGGGCGATGTGCTTGGCTCGACTGAGAATCGACGCGTACGGCCGGAAGACATCGAGTCGTTTCGGCCCACCCGGTCGCCCCTCTTGCAGCCGCCAGGAGCCCTTCCGATACGCGCGACTCTGTACGTGCGCCGACAGCGCCGGCAGCACGGTCGACTCGATCAGAGCGAGCGCTGGCTCGAGCGCGCGCGGCAACGCAAGATCCACCGTGACTGCCTGCTGTGCTGCGATCGCGATCTTATGGCGCGCCGGCTCATTCCTCAGCAGATCTGCGACGGCGTCGGAAAGGGAATCGAGCGTCGCGCTGACAAAGTGAACTCCGGCAACCAACGGCTGATGGTCTTGCGATGGTTCGGTTACCACGACACAGCCGTTCGCCATCGCCTCGACCATACGAACCCATTCGAAGTACGCGGCCGGCTCACTGCCCGGCGCAACCTCGTTGGAACGGTCGCGATGGATGTTGACAAGCACACGTGCACGACGCAACAACTGATGCTTGGCCTCACCAAACACGACACCCGGCGACGTGGCGCTCACGGGTCTGTCGAACGGGAACAGTCGGAACTCGCTGTGTCGACTCCACAGCGTCGGCGCAAGCGAGGCCAAGGCTGCCCCACGGCGCGGATCGAGGCTGCCCATGAACAACACGTCGATGTCGCGCTCTGGCGACGGGCCCGCGCTCATCGACGTAACGGCACCGAACGGCAACCGGTGTGCGTCGACTCCGGCCCGGCGCATTGCCTGCGCACCGTGTTCGTTGATATCGAATGCGAGCAGACCGCGGCGCGCCGCTTCGGTGGACAGCCGGAACCACGGCGTGCCGGGTTGCTCGGTGCAGACACAGACACACGCTGCAGCGGCGCGCTGCAGGTCCTCGGTGGTTGCGTCGTTGAGTACGAAGAACTCGTGCGGTGCAACGACGAGGTTGATACTGCCATCGACGCAGGGCAGATCGTCAGTGACCAGTATTGCAACGCGTCCCAAGCTCTGCGCCGCCTCGACGAATGCCATGGCGATGTCGCGCATGAACTCGTTACCGCGCCTCGCAACGAACACCTTCACAGGCGCCGGAACGGGAACAGAGTCCGGTTCGCGAGCTACTACCGGTTTCATCCGCGTCGCAGGGTGTCGCTGGTGTCCCGGCGCGCCTTGTTCGCAACCCGGCTGACGACGCCTCGCTTGTCAGGGTGCTGCACAGCATCGCGAAGCACCTGACGCAACAGCGTCTTGCGACTCATCGCGACGGGGAGATCGGCCACGAGCGCTCGGACCTGGGCGCGGCGCTCCAACGCCTCGGCGCGTAACGCGGCGATTGCCGCCTCGGCTGACTCAACGCGCGCCCTGAGCGCCTCGTTCTCGGCTCGGAGCGAATCGAGCTCATCTGAATCGTGCGACATTGCTCAGCCAACCCCGCGAGACGAAAGGATCGAAATGGTCTCGTTGTAGGTGAACACCCGGCCAGCGGATCGCGGAAATGGAAACGACTTGATCGACAGCACGCGCAGGTTCAACCGTGTGGCCGTGCGGCAGACCTCGAGTTCGTCGACGAAGCGCACATGCGTTGCGTCGCTCGCCTGACCACGTTCTTGTGGGGTGATCAGGATCACCCGTCCCTCGGGTCGGATGTACGGAAGATATTCGGCAACGAGATCGTCGGCCTCCCGTTCGGTCATGTGCTCCACGACATGTGCAAGCAGGAGTGTGTCGAAGCGATCGGCAACCGCGAACTCGCTCGCAGCAAACTCTGCCGGTTGAAATGCGCTCAGCCCTGCGACCCGACAGGCCGCAACGCAATCGGCATTGTGGTCGACGCCGACACCGAGGCCAAGAAGATGCTCCAAGTTGCGGCCGATGCCGCAACCGATGTCAAGCACAAAGCCGGGTTGGAGGTGGCGCATGTTCCAGCGGTAGGGCCGTTGCGGGTCGACGAGACGTCGCAGGCTGCCACCGCGCGCTGACAGCCGCTGAAGACGCTGCGCGTACGCAGGATCCTGGGTGGAGCTCGGAGATCGGGGCGGCACCGGATCATCTTACGAGGGGCGGGCGCGAGGCCCGCGTTATCCTCACGTGGCAATGGCTCTCGCGCCGGCGATCACGTTCGCCATCCCCTACTTCACCAACCTCCACTACCTGCGCGAAGCGATCGCGAGCGTGCAGGCGCAGACCATCGATAACTGGGAACTGCTGATCGTCGACGACTGCGGCCCCGAGCCACCCGACGAATTGGTCGAGCAGCTCGGCGATCCACGAATTCGCTGCACGCACAATATGGTGAACCTCGGCCTTGCCGGCAACTGGAACGAGTGCATCCGCCAGAGCACCGCACCCCTCGTCACACTGCTCCATAGCGATGATCGCCTGCTTCCCACGTACGGCGCGGCAATCATCGACAACGCAAGACGTCACCCGGATGTGGCCGCGTTCTTCACGGGCACCACCATCATCGGTGCCGACGGCGAGCCGGCACGATCACTGCCCGACTTCGTCAAACGATTCGCGCGCCGTCCCCCCGGCAACCATCGGGTCGCTGGCGACGAAGCCTTGGCCGCTGTGCTCGCCAACAACTACATCTTCTGCCCAACGCTGTGTTACCGGACAGCACTGGTAGGGACTCAGCCATTCGATGCGCGCTGGGCGTTCGTACTCGATCTCGACAACATCACTCGGCTGCTACTGAACGGTCACACGCTGTACGGCATCCGAGCTCCGCTTTACCAGTATCGACGACACCGATCGAACCAGACCTCGCTACTCACCGCGAACGCGACCCGCTTCACCGAGGAGATCGCGCTCTATCGTGAGGTCAGTGCCGCTGCCACAGCGATCGGCTGGCACCACAGCGCAGGCACTGCGCACCATCGCTGGATGGTGCGCACGCACCTCTTGCTGCAGTCGTTCAACGATCTGCTCCACATGCGGCTTGCGGCCGCCAAGGAGAAAACGATCATGCTGCGGGCTGATCTGCGTCTCCGTCGAGCGGGGTAAATTTTGGTCCGAGCCCCACCAAGGCGCTCACGCCCACGCGCAAGATCTTCAAGACCGAATCGAACCTGCCGCTCGACGATTCCCCGGTAGAGCGCGGCATGAAGTCGGCTGGTACCTCTTCCACTCGATAGCCGGCCTTGCCGGACGCTACGAGCACCTCGAAGGTGTCCCCCAAGTAGTGCGCCGGGTAGTCGCGGGCAAACTCACTGAGCAGGGGTTCGTTGATCACCCGGAAGCCGGACGATGTGTCGTGCACTTTCACGCCACCCTGTCGGTAGGCAAGGCGAGACAGCATCTTCATCGCGAACCGGCGCGCGCGATGCAATTCGTAGTCACCGGATCCGTCGACGAAACGCGACGCAATCAACAGGTGCGCGCCGCGGGCCTCTGCCTCGTGAACGAGGCGGGGAATCTCCTCCGGCGAGTGTTGGCCATCGCCGTCGCACTGCACGACGCCCGTGTAGCCGTTGGCAAGTGCGTACCGGAAACCACAGCGGAGGGCGGCACCGATGCCCATGTTCATGGGCAACTGCAGCACGACAGCGCCTGCCTCGCGCGCTCGCGCTGCAGTGTGATCGGGGGAGCCGTCGTCGACGACGACGCAGTCGAAGCCCAACGCCCGCACGCGCTTCACGACGTCACCTACCGAGGCCTCTTCCCGGAACGCCGGGATCACCACCAAAGTCGACGTCATCGACGAGATGATAGTGGTCTGTCCCGGCAGCGGTGCAGAGGCGAAATACAGAGGTTGGGGGCGACTCCGCCAGCGCGACTACGTTCTGTTCGGACCTCGAAGAAACGGACGGACGATGATGACACTGGAAATTCGAAAAGTGGTCTCGATCGTCGAGACAACTCGGCGCGAGATGGCGCGTAACGTGCTTGGCTTACGCCGCAAGGTGGCCACCGGCGTCGTGTTCACCAATCCGCTTGCCGGACAGTACCTGGAGAACCTCGACGACCTGGTCGATCTCGGCGCGGAACTCGGACAGGTGCTCATCGACGAGGCGCTCGCCGCGCTGGGCTGTCCCGCCGACGAGGTCAGCGGCTACGGCAAGGCCGCAATCGTGGGTACCAACGGCGAGCTCGAACACGCGGCCGCGCTGATCCACCCCAAGTTCGGCGCACCGATTCGTGCCGCGCTCGGTCGTGGGCCAGCGATCATCCCGTCTACCAAGCTGCTCGGAGGCCCGGGCACACGCATCGTCGCCCCGATCACCAACTGCTCCGACATCTGGGTATTCGACGACATGGATGCCATTGCGTTCAGCATCGACGACGCTCCACGGTCCGACGAGATCCTCGCCGTTCTGGCACTGGGAGTCGGCGGGAGGCCGCTGCACCGAATCGGCAAGCCGGCATGACGTTCAAGGCGATCATCCTGTTGTCCCGACGCGAGGACATGAGCCCCGAACAGTTCCGCACATGGTGGCTGCACGAGCACGCTCCGCTGGCGGCACAACTGCCAGGAGTACGCCGAATCGTGTTCAACGCGACCGACGACACCGACGACACCGATGGCATCTCCGAGTTGTGGTTCGACAGCCAGGCCGATTTCGAGGCCGCCTACACCACCGAATTGGGCAAGAGCGTGGCCGCAGACTCGATGGCCCACGTTCGCAGCCGCACGCGACTCTTTGTCACCGAGCACGCGATCGTCGACACGTGACGCTCGGAGGATCGTCAAGCTCGGCATCGATCGCACCGGCACCCACCGATACGATGAGCGGGTGATTCACGAGTCGGTGCGCATTCACGAGACGGCCATCGTGGAACAGGGCGCCAACATCGGTGCCGGCACCGGCGTGTGGCACCACGCCCATGTTCGTTCGGGTGCTGTCGTCGGCGAGCAGTGTGTGCTCGGTAAGAACGTGTACATCGATAACCAGGCTCGCGTCGGCAACCGCTGCAAGATCCAGAACAACGTGAGCGTGTATCACGGCGTCGTCATCGAGGACGATGTCTTCGTCGGTCCCTCGGCCACGTTCACCAACGATCTGGTCCCTCGGGCGTTCAATTCCGAGTGGTCTATTACTTCGACCTTCGTGCAGAGAGGTGCATCGATTGGTGCACATGCAACCATCGTATGTGGCACCACGCTCGGCGGTTTCTGCATGGTCGCAGCAGGAGCCACCGTCACGCGCGACGTGGCGCCCCATCAGTTGGTGGCCGGTACACCGGCACGCCACCATGGCTGGGTCTGCCGGTGCGGCTCGGTGATCAGCAGAGAAGAGTCTCCGCCAGCGGTGATGGTGTGCGATACCTGCGCCGCTGCGTTGTGATCAGTGCCCGCGCCAAAGGCGCCAGCGGAAGCTGAACAGCTCGCCCACATTGCGCAGGATGGTGCGCACGTTGAACACCTTCGAGCGCCCCGCGCGCCTGGGACGCCACTCCGCCGCGACAAACGCAATGTTCCATTGAGCATGGCGAGAACGCAACGCTACCTCGAGCGTGAAAAAGACATCGCGCGACGCCACAGCGAGTTCGTGCCAACGCTCCTGGCTGATCACGAAGATGCCGCAGTAGCCGCGCGCGTCGAAGCCGAACATGAGCCGGATCAGCCCGTACATGATGGTTGACACGATGTTGCGGCCGAGTTGCCCGCGGGCAATGCGACGCACCAGTACGACATCGGCAGGCGATGCGCCGTCGGCGAGCAACGACATGCCGGCCAGCACCTCGGAGAGGTCGTATTCGCCATCGCCGGGAATCCACGTGAGCACATTGCCGGTGGCGCGCTCGAACCCACTGGCAAGCGCCTGACCCATGCCGCCGTTCACGGGACGATCGACGATGACCACCATCGACGCGCAATCAGCAGCAATGGACTGCATCACCGCGATCGTGGCGTCGTCGCTGCCGTCGTTAACCAGCACGAGCTGGGCCGTGCGCGGTTCGGGCAGCGCGGCAACCACTGCGGCGACGGTGTCGACGAGCGATTCCGCCTCGTTGTATGCCGGGATGACGACGCTGATCGTCGGATTGTCGACGGCTGACGCCTCAGACATCGCGACCCCTGGGCGGCGCTGCGTAGCGTCGAGCTGCATCGGGTCGAATGACGCCGGGCACTCCGGCAACCACGCTCCACGCCGGCACCAGCATGAACTGCGGCACCACGGCACCGGCGCCGACCACGCAATGGTCGCCGAGCGTTGCGCCCATCAGCACCACCGCTCCCGCACCGATATGCACGAAATCGCCAATGGTGGTGGAGGCGCGCTCGATTGGCTCCTGACGTTCGGACACCACGCGCCGGACCGTGGAGTGGCTGTAGATCTGTGCGCCGGCGGAAATGTCACACCCACGGCCGATACGCAGACCGCCTGAACCGTCGATCACGGTGAACGCACCGATCCAGCAGCCCTCGCCGATGACAGGTTCGCCCACGAACCATGCGTGCGGGTTGTACGGATTGGTTGGCAGGTGATGCCAGTCGGGTACATCTGGCGGGGCGGCCGGGCTCATCGCAGGTTCCGACTCATTGGGGCACCGTCGCGAGTACCTCGACGACACGGTCCTGCTCGGCCTCGGTCATACCGGGGAACAGGGGCAACGTGATGGCCCGGTCACGCACCATGGCCGTTGCAGGCAGGTCGTGGTCAGTGAGCTGATATTGCTCGCGGTAGTAGCGCGTGAAGGGAATGGCGTTGGTACCGATCGTGGCCTCGACATCGTTGGCACGCAGGTGTGCGATCACCGGGGCAGCGGTCAGGTTCGCCGGGCTGAGCACTACGTACGACTGCACTGCAGCACCGGGCGAACGATGCTGCGGGGTGTAACCGAGAGGCGCCACGAGCGTGTCGTAGCGCGCGCTGAGCGTGCCCCGGCTCTCGACAAGACCGGCGAGACGCCGCATCTGAACCACACCCATGGCACCCTGCATCTCGGTGAGGCGCAGATTGCCCCCGGGCATCACGAACTCGACCGTACCGTCGACGGGCTCCTGGCCGTGATTGCGGTAGCCGCGCGCGAAGGCCGCGACCCAGGGATCGTCGGTGACGAGCATGCCACCCTCGCCTGTAGTGATGATCTTGCGCGGGTGGAAGCTGAAGCAGGCGATCGCACCGAACGAACCGGCGGCGCGTCCGCGCTCGACCGCACCGATCGCGCATGCTGCATCCTCGACCACCGCAATGCCATGGTGCTGGGCAACGTCGATGAGTTCGCAAATGCCGGCGGGATTGCCGAACGTGTGCACCGGCATGATCGCCTTCACCCGGTCGGCCTCGGGCGACTCGGTGAGGTACTGATCGACCAGCGCCACGTCGAGGTTGAACGTGGAGGGATCAATGTCGATGAAGACGGGAGTGGCGCCGCACAGCTCGATCACGTTCGCGGTGGCGACCCATGAGTACGGCGTGACGATGACCAGGTCGCCCTCGCCGACGCCGAGCGCGAGCAGCGCGAGGTGCAGCGCGGCGGTGCAGTTGGTGACCGCCACGGCATGTGCGGCACCGATGTGAGTCGCGACGAGTCGTTCGAACTCGGCCACCTGGGGACCCTGTACGAGATAGCCCGACGCCAACACTGCAGCAACTGCAGCCTGTTCTTCGTCGCCGATAATCGGGCGCGTGAGCGGGATGATGGTCACGTCAGCCCTGGGCCTTTCGGCCGATCCACGCCGCAGTGCGCTCGATGCCCTCGTCGAGGTCTACCTCGGCAGAGAAACCAATGACGTCGCGCGCCTTGTCGATTGCGGGGACACGCAGCTCCACGTCGACTCCCCCACGATGCACGAACACGATCTCCGACGACGAGTTCGTGACGCGCACGACCGCCTGTGCGAGACCCGTCATCGTGGCAACGGCGCGCGGGTTCCCGATATTGAACGATTCGCCAATGGCACTGGGGTGCTCGAGCGCGATGAGCACGCTGCGCACCATGTCGTCGACATAGCACCACGAACGGATCTGCGAACCGTCGCCGTGGATCTGGATGGTGTCGTTGCGCAGGGCGCGTTCGATGAAAATGCGCATCGCGCCTTCGCCAACTTGGCCGGGGCCATACACGTTGAACGGACGCACCACGGTTGTGGGAAGACCGAACTCGCTGTGGTAGGCGATAGCCAGATGTTCCTCGGCGAGCTTGCTCACCGCGTAGGTCCAACGCGGTTCGCCGACGGCGCCCATCACGGTGTTGTCGGTCTCGCTCACTCGAAAGGCGCGCTGGCCGAACACCTCGCTCGTGGAAAAGCACACCACGCGCTGGCAGGCATCGAGCTGCTTCGCTGCCTCGAGAACGTTGGCCGAGCCCATCATGTTGACCCGCATCGTCGTGACCGGACTCTTGGTCACGGTGTCGATGCCGGCGATGGCCGCACAGTGCACCACATGCGTGTGGCCCGGCATCGCAGACCCCAGCGCCGCCGGGTCGAGAATGTCGCCACGAACGATGCGCACGTTGGGGTGCTGCGCCAACGGGGTGTTCGAGATTGCGTCGCGGGCGAAGTTGTCGTAGAGCGTGAGCGTATTGGCGTCGGCCAATTGGCCGGCGAGCGTGGAGCCGATGAACCCGGCCCCTCCGGTGATGAACACGGATGCGTCAGAGAGCACGGGTTTCCTTGTAACTCATGGTCAACGACTGCCGTCGCCGATGGTGATGATGTGAAGATCGGGGTTCGGCGCCACACAGCGGCGGCCATCGACGATGACTGTTGCGCCTCCGATGTCGGCCGACGTGAGCGCGCGGTATTGCACATGCTCTGCCTGCACGATCGCTGCATCGCACGGCTGACCGAAGTGATACACCTCGAAACCGAATGCGACCAGTTCGTCGTCGGTGTACAGCGGATCGTGCACTACCGGAATCGCTCCGCACGCGCTCAGTGACGCAACGAGTGGGAACACACCCGAGAAGGCCGTTTCCATCACCCCGCCGCGATACGCGGCGCCGAGCACGGCAATTCGCCGACCCTGCAGAGGACCGATCGCGTTCACCAACTTGGCGATTGAATAGTCGGGCATGGAGTCGTTCACGTCGCGGGCCGCTGCCGGCAGCGCGGCGCCAGGATCGCCCGCCAAATAGAACCGCGGATACACCGGAATGCAGTGGCCGCCCACAGCGATGCCGGGTTGATGAATGTGGCTGAACGGCTGACTGTTACAGGCGTCGATGACCTGCATCACGTCGATGCCGTGCTGATCGGAGAACTTGGCGAGTTCGTTCGCGAATGCGATGTTGAGGTCGCGGTAGGTGGTCTCGGCGAGCTTCGCCAGTTCTGCGGCCTCGGCCGTACCAATGTCCCACACGCCATTCGGCTGGGCAAGATCGTCGCGCTCGTCGAACTGCAAGGCCTGCTCGTAGAACTGGATCGCCAGCTTGGTGCTGGTCGCGTCGATACCGCCGACGAGCTTCGGATATCTGCGCAGATCGGCGAAGATGCGACCCGAATAGACCCGCTCGGGGCTGAACGCAACGAAGAGCTGGCTGCCTAGTGCGAGCGCAGAACCATCGGCCAACATCGTCGCGAAGCGGGTGCGGGTGGTGCCCACGGGCAGCGTGGTTTCGTAGATCACCAGGGCACCTGGCTTCAATCCGGCAGCAATCGCCCGCGTTGCCGCATCGAGGGCACGGAAGTCGGGTCGTTTGTCGTTGTCGACAATGAGGGGAACGACCACGATGACCACGTCCGCTGTGGAGACAGCCTGCGAGGTGTCGGTGGTGGCGCGCAGCCGACCCGACGCAAGGGCCTGATGGAGGAACTCGTCGAGGTCGGCCTCGCCGGGGAACGGAGCTACGCCGTCGTTGATCTGCTGTACCGCAACAGGGTTGATATCGGCCCCGACCACCGACATACCGCTGTTGGCGAACTGCACCGCCAACGGCAGGCCTATTTTCCCGAGTGCAACAACACAGACGTTCATGGATCTTCCTACGTCGGCGACCAAATACCGGTCTGAATCGGGTTGAAGGCTAGCGTCTGATGGCTATGTCGGAAGAGCATCCCATTCCCATCTCGGTCGTTCGCCTGGGTGACGACGTGGAGAAACTGCTCCTCGAGGTCGTTCGCTCGGGCGTCATCGCGCAAGGGCCGGTCGTGAAGCGGCTCGAGGACACCTTCGCAGAGATGATCGGGGTGAAGCACGTCGTCGCCGTCAACAACGGCACCACGGCGCTCATCGCAGCCATGCAGGTACTCGATCTGCAGCCGGGCGACGAAGTGATCACGAGTCCGTTCACGTTTGTCGCAACTCTCAACGCGATTCTCGAAGCGGGCGCCACCGCGCGGTTTGCCGATATATCCTCCGACGATTTCAATGTCACCGCAGAGTCCCTCGCAACCCGTCTCTCTGACCGCACCAAGGTGCTCATGCCCGTGCACCTGTACGGGCAGAGCGCCGCGATGACGGACATCGATGCTTTGGCCAGGGCACACGGACTGCACGTCATCGAGGACGCAGCGCAGGCGCACGGCGCCACCGATGCCGGACGCTCGGCCGGCTCGTGGGGCACGGGGTGTTTTTCGCTCTACGCAACGAAGAACCTCACCTCCAGCGAGGGTGGACTGATCTCCACGAACGACGACGCCATCGCCGATCGGCTGCGTGTGCTGCGCAATCAGGGCATGCGCCAGCGCTACCAGTACGAGATGGCGGGCAACAACTACCGCCTCACCGACATCCATGCAGCCTTGTGTGTGCCCCAGCTCGCCACCTATCCTGCACAGCTCGATCGTCGTCGAGCCAACGCCGCTCGGCTGAACGAGGGCCTGTCCGGCCTCGTCGGTCTACGCACGCCAGCGCAGCTTCCCGGCCGCGAGCACGTGTGGCATCAGTACACGGTGCTGGTCGGCCCCGACGCGCCGCTGTCGCGCGATGACATGATCGACGCCCTCACCGCGGCAGGAATCGGATGCGGCATCTACTACCCGAAGCTCGTCTTCGACTACGACTGTTATCGCCGCCACCCGGGCGTGATCATCGACGATGTACCGGTTGCCGCAACTGTGGTCCAGCAGTGCGTCTCGCTTCCTGTGCACCCATATCTCTCCCCCGACGATCTCGACCGGATCATCCGCACCGTACGCAGTCTGTTCGAAGGCAGTATCCATGGCGCGTGAGGCCCCACTGCGAATCGGGCTCGTCGGTGCAGGATCCATGGGGTCGCTTCACGCGCGCGTCGTCGCCACGTCCGCGTCGACTGAACTGCGTTGGGTCGCCGAGCCGGATCAGGCTCGCGGCGAGCACCTGGCAACGCGATTCGGGTCGCGGTGGTTGGCCGAACCCGACCTAAGCGACGTCGACGCGGTGATCGTTGCGGCGCCCACACAGTTTCACCACGGCATCGCGACACAGGTGATCGAGTCCGGACTGCCGTTGCTGCTCGAAAAGCCCCTGGCCGACAACCTCGCCCAGTCGAGCGATTTGGTGAGGCTGGCCACGGCGCGCGGCTCCGTTCTCATGTGCGGACTCCTCGAACGTTTCAACCCTGCGGTACGCACGGCCTGCGAAATTGCCAAGGAACCGCTGCACGTGTCTACGGTGCGCCACTCCCCCTACGCTGAACGCATCCGCACCGGCGTCGCTGGCGATCTGCTGATCCACGATGTCGATCTCGTCCTTCGTCTGATTGGTCATGCCCCCACAGCCGCGTCGTGCCACTTCGGCCACTTCGAGCCGCGCAGCGCAGCCGACAGCGAAGACGTCGCCGATGCGATCCTGCAATTCGAAGGAGGTCAGATTGCGTCGCTATCGGCATCGCGGATCGCGCAACACAAGGTGAGAACGCTCACCATTTCCGAACTCGAACGGGTCATCGAAGTCGACCTGCTCCGACAAGTGATCACGGTGTACCGCCACGTGCAGGCCAATGAATTCGATCAGGACGCCGGCTACAGCCAGCAGACCATCATCGATATCCCAGTCATGCGGTTTCTCGGTGAACCACTGCAGTTGCAACTGCAACATTTTGTCGGTCTGGTCGACGGGACCATCGATGCAGAGGCTGAACTCGCCGGAATCCTTGCCCCCCACGTTGCCATCGACGAGCTCACCCGCCTCGCTCGAACCCGGCCGACCGCAGTTCTTCCGACCCGAAACGGCAACTGATGGACATCTCGCAGCAACGCGCCGAGCAGATGTGGCATCGCTATCGCAGCAGCGATCGCGCATGGAAGATCACACTCGCCATCGTCTTCTTCGCACAGGCCGTCATGTTGCTTCGGGTCGGGCGTCATCAGTGGTACTTCTTCGACGAATGGCGCCTCGTCGTCGAACGCGTCATCCCAAGGGCACACGGTCTGAATGGGATGTTCAAGCAGCTGTTCGTTCCCGACGGCGAACACGTCATCGCTTTGCCGCTCGCCGTGTTCATTGTGCTTACCCGCCTTGTCGGCATCGACAACTACTGGCCGTTCATCATCGCCAACGTGCTCGTGCGCCTGGCCACGCTGTGGTTGGCCGACGACATCCTGCGTCGGTTGAATACCCGCCGCGCGGCACGCCTGCTCATCGTCATCAGCGTCGCCTTCTTCGGTCAGGGTTTCGAGTCGCTGTTCGGACAAAGCATCATCTTTGCCGGGTTCACCCTACTGTTTTGCCTGCTCGCGATCCGCGAGACGCTCAACCCCCGCGCATCTCAGGTGCGCACCGGTGTCATTGCCGCGGCGTATCTGGTGGGAGGCATCTTCTCGAGTAGCTACGGCTTCCCAGTGGTGGTCGGCGTGACGCTGTATCTCGTGCTGACCTCACGTCGTGTTGCAGCAGCGCTCACCCTGATCGTGCCACCGATCGCATTTCTCCTCGTGCGTGCCCTCGCCGGTGGATCGTATGCACAGCAGCAACCCGTTGCCTTCGGTCGACTGCCGCTCTACGTGGCCTATGTGCAGTTTGGGCTCGGCAAACTCGGCGAGGGAATCACCGGACTGGTCGGGCTCGGCCTCACGTCCTACGTCGGGCTCGTGGTCATCTGCGTGTGGCTCGGACGCGGACGTCCGCATACGTGGTTCACCCTGTCGGTCGTGTGCTCGGTCGTTGCGTTCTTCGGACAGGCCTCGCTCTCTCGTTCGGTGTTCGGTGCCGAGCAGGCCGGCGCCTCTCGCTACCTTTTCTTCTGCGGCGTGCTCACCTTCGTCGCGATCGGCGCCGCATGGGGCGATCGCCGGCTCGACCGTCGCGCTGCGGTGATGGTGACCATCGTGGTCATCGTGAGCTTCGCCAACAGCGCAGGCAGCCTGGTCGACGGGAGTTCGTTCTACACGTCGAAGATGCAGCTGTCGAGGGCGCGCCTGGGGGTGGGCTTCGTCGCCGCACAACGCGGTGTCGATCTGCTCGTGCCTGACCCTGATTGGGCTCCGGACCTGTACCGCGATCGGCTCAAAACAGTGCTCGACTGGTCGGGGAGCAACGACTTCATCGCCGCGGGCGCCGCGTGCTTCGAACGCCGACTCGACGAACTCGGCGCAGCCGGCATCGATGCACGGGCACTGAGCGCACGTGATCAAGCCGCGCTCGTGTTGTTACTCAACGAGCACTCGCTCGGGTACGGCGAGAACTCGCTCACCATCGGTGGACTCATCCAGATGGGCGCTGACGGTGGTACCGGCAGCAAGGTCTTGGACCAGTTCAAGGACGACTATGCGATGTTCGTGGCTGAACTTCCGCAGCCCACGTCGCTGCCATCGCTGACCCGCTGCACCTGATCCGACTCAAAACCGATCGACGGTTGCGCGCGCGTACCGAGCAACACCACGGCACACAGACCAGATACGAACGCAATATTGGCGGCGATAAGGATCATCGGCGCGATCGATGGCTGCCATTGAAGCGGTTCGGTGAGCCAGATCTTGCCGTTCGCGCCCACGCTGAAGCGCCGCAGCATCTGCCAGAAACCGAGTATCTCAGCTCCGGCGAAGCACACGCAGGCGAGCACACGAACCGTCACGACAGGGCGCGTGCGATCGGCGGCGTCGGTGTACTCACCCCATCCGAACATACCCAGCACACCGAGGCCGACAAACAGCGGCACGGAGTAACGGCCTTGCCAGATGAGGCCAGCCGTGGGCGCGCTGATGACATTGACCACAATGGGCACGACGGCGAGTGCTGCGACGAGCGCTGCGCCAGCCATGATGAGGCGCTTGTTCCGACTGAGTACGACCCCGGTCAGCAGCATCAGCGTGAAGACGCCGTACAACGCGTATGCGCCGAACGGCAATCTGGTGTCGAGCCAGCCGAGCACCCCCACGATCTGTCGGGCGATCTCGGGGAGCGCCCCAACCGTGTAGCGAATGACGTGCCAACGGGTCCAGTCCGACGCGGTTCGGCTGTCGTGCACTGTGGCGCCTGCGTATCTCGACCATGCCGCCAAGGCGAGAATCGCCGCTGCGATTGTGCCGAACAGCGGTACTAGGAAGCGGCGATTGATAAACCGTCGCGTGCCCTGCCATCCGAGCATGATCAACACCACGACCATCGCGGATCCCACTGCCAACACGGCCCCAAATCGAGAGAGCAACACCGAGGCAAACAACCCTCCGATCAGGAAACCACCAGTGGCCGTTGGTGCGCGGGGATCGTCAGCAAAAAGGGTCAGCGCCCAGAGCAGTGCAAACGCTGCAATCTCGAAGCCACTCGGCTGTACGCCTCCAGCGAGGAACAACGCGATGGGCGTCAGGGCCACCAGCAGCAGCGGGGTGAAGCGCCGACGGCGGGAGTTGCGACCGATGGCAAAGGCCAACGCGAAGAGCGCGCCACACACAGCGGCGTTCACCATGCGGTACGCGACGATTCGGGACGCTCCCCCGGCAAGGCGCGCGCCGCCGCCGATGACCAGGTACCAAAAGGGCGGTGTGGCGGCAGCGGTAGAGATCGCCGGCCCTCCGTTGCCGACGGCGCAGTCAGCAGGAACATCTGGATAGCCGAAGTAACACAGCAGACCCTGCCCTTCGGGCAGGTGTGGTGTGCCCATCTCGCGCGGCACGTCGAACAAGCGGATCGTCGGAGCAAAACCCTCGACAACTGTGCCCAAGGCTTCTCCGTGCGCGGTGCCGTATGCCTTGAACAGGTGAGCCGGCTCATCAGGCACCGCGAATCGGGGTGTCGCCACCGCCCAGGTCGCCAGCAACGCCACGACCACCACGAACACCGACGTAGCAAAGGCCCGTGTCGAGATTCCCGACCGGGCGGGGGGCACCTCGATCGTCATGACGCAGAGCCTACGCGTCAACGATCACCGCAGCCCTGCACCGATCACATCACATCACATAGCCGAAAACATCAACGACCAGGTCGGTGCTCCCCGTGCCGTTGAACGCCTGCAAGTTGCCATCCGTGCCGAGGCGCAGATACGCCTGATTGGGTACGGGCAAACCGGGCCGGGGGTTCAGTGTCGAAGCCCGCGGCATCGACACTCCGGTGGGCCAGACCGTCACGAACGAGGGCAATGTGGCATTGACAGACGTGACGTTCAGGATCACTGCTGTTGCGTTCGCGGGAACGGGATTGTTGGTGCCGATTGGGAGGCCAAGCGTGGCACCTTGCCCGATGGCGCCCACCGGTACACCGATACCAAGCCGGGTATCGACCAGGCGTTGCGGTGGCACCGGCACGAACAGCCCGCCCGATTTCGAGAAATAGCCGATGACATCTGCCACGACATGTGTCGCGCCCGCCGAGTTGAAGATGCTGATCTGTCCATTGGCACCCACCTTGGCAATGACCAAGTTTGCCACCGCGACGCCCGGTGCGAAGTTGTGTGTCGACGCTTCCGGACGTAGCTCGCCCGCAGGCCACACGGTGAGGAACCCGGTTCCAGTGGGCTGATCGACGGTCACGTTGACAGCAACCCCCGACACCCCCGACGACGGCACACCGCCCGTTCCGACGACCGATAGGTTGATGTACTGGCCTGTGCCGATCGGGGCGATGACCCCGCCCGTGCCGGTGCCGTCGCGGGTATCGAGCAGCCGCGATGGCGTGATCGCTGTGAACCGCCCGCCAGAAGGGGGAGGCGTGGCTGTGTAGTAGCCGGCAACGTCGGCAATCACATCGGTGTAGCCCGATGGATTGAACAGGTTCACCTTGCCATTGGCGCCGACCTTCACCGTGACCAAATTCGGAACGGTCTGTCCAGGAACGAAGTTCAGATTCGACACCAGGGGCTGCGTCTCGCCCGATGGCCACGCGGTGATGAAGCCCGGCGCCGTCGGCGATGTGACTGTCACGTTCATGACCACCGCTGTCACCCCGGTGGCTGGCACGCCGCCCACACCTGCAACGTTCAGTTCGGTGAAGACACCGGGCCCGAGCGGCACGATGTTGCCGCCCTCGCCGGTACGCGTATCGAGCAGACGTGCAGGTGTAAGTGGCACGAAGTAGCTCGGAGTTGCGGGCACTGGCTTCTCTTCGCGAAGTGGTCCGGTGGCGTAAGCCACGCCGTTCCCAGCCGAGTTGTGCATCACGATGTACACCCAGTAGCTGCCGTTGGCCATAGCCTGACCAGTGTCACTGCGACCATCCCAGGTAAAGGTGTTGACGCCGGCCCCCACTGCGATGCCGTGCGCGATTCGGGTGCCGCTGTAGCTGCCCTTGGTGGTACTGACGAAAATGTCGGCAGTCACGCCGGGGGCGTTGGCACCATCGACGAAGGTGATCGGGTAGTTCGTACTGAAGGCAGCGTCGTCGGCAAGGCGCACCTCGCGCAACGTGAAACCGCGCACCCCCCGGTCTTCGTTCAGATCGAACCGCAGCGCGGTGGGACGCATGCCACGCCATCCCGTCACGAGGCCACTGTTCTCGTCATTCAACGAAGCCGGTCCGGACGTGTTCATGTCGAGGCTCATCCGATGGCACCCGGGGAACACGATGATGTCCTGCGATTCGGTCCACACACCGCCGGGGTTCGACGGCATCCACGCCACGCGGCCCAGCATGCCCCCGCCCTTGGCATCGTCGAGACTGAACGGGCCGTCGTAACAGACATCCACGGTGAGACGGTGAAAGCGATCGGTGTTCAGGGCCGGCCCGAGCGGCAACCCGATGAACGGATCGTTCGCCACGGTCACTCCGGTGAGGTGGCCCGAGGCCGTCGACAGGTACGCAACGTCGTGCGTCTCACCGACGTCATCCATTCCCGAGAAGTCCCACGGATTGCCGCGCACGGTCGTCGCGTAGTCAGCGCCGCCTTCGATGTTCGGGCTGAGAACCACGGGTACAGGGAGTCCAGCCGGTGGTTTCTGCGATGCGTCGGCGCGATGCAGACGAACCCAGTCGAGCTTCACGTTGACGACTGGATCACCCGGGTTCCCGATCGCACCACCGCGGAACAACTCGAACCATACGATCGACCCCGACCACTGCGCATCGCTGCCGGCAAATGGATACAGCGTCCGGTTGAGCAGATCGAAGTGCTGGTCCGACCAACCGGCCGGCAGCACGAACGGGATGACACCCCATTGGCCAGTCGCCGTCTGGAAACGAATCGCCATGCTCAGCGTGACGTCGGAGTAGATGTGCATCGTGGTCTGGGTGTAACGAGCAGCATCCACTGGATTCGCCCAACCGTCGCGGCCCCACGGCAGCACTCCTGGCCACTTCATCAACAGGCGAATCTCAGAGGCGTTGCGCGTCGCCACCGTTAATTCGCCACCACCAAGGCTCACATCGGCCGAACCGGTGCCGACCCCATTCACCGGAATCACGTCCTCGGGGTTCGAGAAATCCCACGGGTCGTTGAAGGTGTCCGTCGCAAAGTCACCCGAGGTCGACAGCGCCGATGTGGGCGACAACGCGCTGGCGAGATCGACCGGCGCACCAGCAGTCCAGGCGTGCGCAGATTGCACAGCAATCGGGAGCACAGCCGACGCCAGCACGAGCGCGAGGAGAGAACGTCGAAGACTCATCACAGGGTTATCGGCTCGCTATGGCGTGGAGTTGAGCCGTTCCGAAAGTGCGCCCAGCCGGTCGCCAAGGTCGTCGACCGCGGATCGCACCTGCTCACGGATTACGTCGATATCGGCGCGCATAACGGCAAAATCGCCGCCCGCGCGTAGCACTTGGAGCTCGTCATCGATGCGTGCCACCTTGTCCTGCAGTGCCCGCAGGTCGGCAGCGTAGGTCGCGAGCGCCGCTGCTGTCTGGTCGCCTCCGCGCACCAGCCAACCGAGCTGTGATTTCAGTCCCATGTCTGTCGTCCTCCTGAGATGTTCCGACTGCTGCCGAGTTGGGCGACGCGAGCAATGGTGCGTCCTGCCTCGGCGAGCGATGGCTGCGATGCCATACGTTGCCGAGCAGCCGAGCCGAGGCGGGTGCACAACGCCGGACTCTCGACGAGTTGGCGCATCCACACCGCCGCCTGCTCGAGGTCAGGGTCCGCCCAAACCGCCTGGTCTGGATAGATGCCCTTGCCGTGACGAACCGGTATGAGTCGATAGTCGATCATCGCTGCACACGTATCGTCCATGAAATCGAGGTTGCCCGAGTAGCGCGTCGCGATCACGGGCTTGTTCAACCACATCGCCTCGGCGCAGGGCAGACCCAACCCCTCGGAGCGGTGCAATGACACGAGACAATCGGCAGCCCGGACCACTGCCATCTGGTCGGCCCGGCTGAGGTGCTCGTCCCACACGATGATGTCGCTTCGCCCAGCGGCAGCGGAGAGTAGACGTTCGTGTTCTTGCCAGTGCCGGTGGCCGTTCATCGTCTTGATCCACAGCAACGGACCTTCGCCGTCGCCGAACGCCCGCGTGAATGCATCGATGACACCGAGAGGATTCTTGCGTTCGGGCACGCTGGCCTGATCGAAGGTCGTGAGAAACACGAACCGATCGGCGGGCAGACCGAAGCTCGCACGAGTTCTCTCGGATGGTTGCGGTTGGGGTATCGGCAGCGGCACGCAGCGCACCGGCTTGTCGGTGACGCGGGCAAACGCCTCGGCGACGAAACGCGATCCGGTCCAGATCTCCTGTACGTGGTCGAGTGCCAAGAGCATGGATGCAGGCACATGTTCGAGTTCCCAGAACCAATACCCGATGTTGTACCGACCGTCGAGCAACGACTGCCCATGGTCGCTCACGACAAATTCGAACTGGTCAGCCGTGACCACCACGACGTTCGTTGCGTAGAGGGCTTCGCGTCCAGCGACGGACGAATCGGATCGCCGCGGGGCGCGGGTTCGTTCGTGGTTCAGTGCAGCCACTGGCACCTGAGCCTGCTCGAGCGCTGCGACGATTTCACGCGCGATGTCGCCCAGGCTCTGATCGAAGTCGAGATACCCGAGCACGTTGATACCTGCGGGATCGAATCCCACCGAGATGACGGGATGTGCAGCGGCGCTGCTGGGCCGGAGCAGCATCGAGTGATGCTCGAGGCGCCAACTCGATGCGGCCCATTCGGCATAGCGCCGAGCGTCAACACTCTGCGGTTGTGCGAAGGCCGCCCGTAGGTCCGCGCGCCCCTCACGAACTTCGAGCCAGTAGCGACCCACACCTGCACCCCAGGGATAGGGCGACTCGAGCCACTCGAGGTACGCCGAGTTGTGCGCCCCGAACGGTTCCGGCGGCAAGGGGCAGTCGATGGTGCGTGTCTCTCGGAGGGCCGCACGCGTGACGGCTCTGATGGCGTCGTCAATGACGATGCCGCCGGGCAACCGGATCGGGGTCTGGATGCCGGAGACCTGGGCCAGACCGGATCGGACTGCGGTAGCGAGCTGCGGATCACCCGAGAGGAGCACGCGCGATGGCTCGCTGGCGATCGTGAAGTGCCATGGCTCGTTGCGATCGAGCAGGTCGAGATCCACCAACGCAGGCGTGACCCCACTCGTACCCCGCCAAGCACCAACACCGATATGCGGATCGTTGCGCACTTCGACGTCGAAAAGCACCGCCAGTCGTTGCAGCCACGGTCCGACCTCGCCGGAAGACTCCAACAATTGCCGACCGAGCCAGCCGAGGGCCAGCTGGGCGCCGGCGCGAAACGCAGCGACCACATCGCTGCAGTCACCGCGGGAGATCAGATCGGCTTCGCTTGGTGACAGTTCGTCGTCGGGTAGCGCCATGAGTGCTCGGCCAACCAACGTGACGGCTCGGCCACCGACGAGGGCCGAACAGTCACCAAGGACCGCCACTGATCCGACCCGCAACACGACCACGGCTGGCCCGCGATCGCCGTCCCCGTCGCCAACTCCGACACTCGTATCGAGCAATCGACTCACCGCCGCCGCGGTACGGCTCCATTCGTAAGCCCGCGTCGAGAGCGCCACGATCAGACGCGCCCATCCGACTCCGGTTGGTTCGCCCAGCTCGACGTCGCCCCAGACCAGCCCGAGTACAGGGTCGAGCACAGGTCGAAGGTGCGGGTCACCGCACCACACCGCCGAGAACGACCAATCGGCATGATGCTCGCGTAGCGCAGCCACGAGCGGCGCGAGATCCCAGACCCCCGAAGGCACCATCAGGCACACCCTGTGCGAGCGACCATCGGTCGATGCCACGTCAGCGCATCGCCTTCTCTACCCAATCGTCGCGCCGCGGTGCAAGGTTGTGGTTGTAGTACGGGTCGGTGAGGAGTTGTTCGTGCCAACGGTTGCGAATGATCAGGTGCTCGTATTCGGTGGGTGTGGGCTCGCGTGTCTGGCTCTCGAAGTGGTACATCTCGACATAGGGCGTCCATACGATGCGATGCCCCAACGAACGGATCTTCAGGCTGAAGTCGACATCGTTGAAGTTGCTGTGCAGCAGTGGCGTGAGCCCGCCCACCTGCTCGAACACATCCATGCGGAGGAGCGAGCATGCAGCGGTGACCCCAACGCATTCGCGTTGCACCACCAAGAGTCCGGATGGTCCGAGTTCGTACCCACCCCATCGGAACATCGCATGGTAAGGATCGCCGTTGTACACGTGACCCGCGTGTTGCAGCGTGCCATCGGAGAAATACAGCTTGGCTCCCACCATGCCCACGCCATCCTCGAGCGCGATCGGCACCATCGTTGACAAGAAGTCGGGGGTGATCACCGACATGTCGTCGTTCAGTAGCAGCAGTAACTCGCCCGTGGCGTGCACCGCACCGAGGTTGATCTTCTCGCTGAAGTTGAACTTGCGGTCATACCACACAACCGTGAGTCGATCGCCGAGCACCCGCTCCAACGCCGCGATCACGGCGGGCGGGGTCACCGTGTCGGCAACGATGATGACTTCGAGATCGGGATACGAGTCCTTCTCGAGCAGGCTCTGCACCGTTTCCACAACAAGACAGCGGTTCACGCCCCACACCAACGAACTAGTGCCGCGCGTGGGGATGATCACGCTCACGCGTGGCGTACGCGTGAGGTGACGCCGAAATCGGTAGGTACCAAGCGGCTCCTGCATCTCGACCGTGGCGGAAATACCGAGGCGTTCGGCGTGCTCCTGCAACGCGCGCATACCGGACTCGTAGGCATATGGCTTCGCGTTGCGGTTGCCGGCAACCGATGTGGGCAGCTGACGCCACAGGTACATCACCCACGAGAAGTGATGGATGTAACGCGCCCTTTCGGTGACGCGCAGGATCAGGTCGTAATCCTGACTGCCGTCGAAGCCGGAGCGGAAGCCACCGACCTCGTTGACCAGCGATCGGCGCAGCACCGAAAAGTGTGTGCAGTAGTTCTGACTGCGCAGGCGTTCGGGCGACCAATCGGGCTTGTAGAACGGCGTTACCACCTTGCCCTCTGGGCTGAGATGGGCCTCGTCGCTGTAGGAGTAATCGAGATCATCGTGGATGTCGGCGATCTCGACCACTCCGGTGAGCGCTGCTTCGTGCAGTAGGTCGTCGTGATCGAGCAGTGCCACGAACTCACCCGTGGCCATGGCCAAGGCGTCGGCCGAGGCAGCAGTGATGCCGCCGTTCTCGGCCCGATGCAGCACCCTGATACGTGCGTCGCCACGAGCGGCGGCATCAAGCAGTGGTGCGACGCCCGCATCGGTGGAGCAGTCGTTCACCAGACACAGTTCCCAATCACCCAAGGTCTGCGCGAGGACCGAGTCGATGGTTTCCTGCAACACGTGCAGCGGCGGGTTGTACACCGGCGTGAGCACCGAGATCCGTGGGCTCATTTGAGCAGCATCCGACGAATCTTCAGTACCAGCCGACGAAGGTACGTGCGCCACGATTTGATCCGCAGCAGGATCTCATCTTTGAACCACTGCTGTTCCTTCACGGCTCGGGCCACTTCGGCCTGCAGTGAACGCACCTGACCCTTGAGCAGGCCCATCTCGGCTTCGGCGCCGATCACGGCATCGCGGGCACTCCACACATCGGTGCGTAGCTGCACATACGACTGCTCGTTCGGGCCGATCACGTCGCGCAGACGGGCTACCTCTGCCCGAAGCTGCTCAATTTCGGTTTCCGTGGCATCGGTCGCACTGACGGGCTTGGCTGGCATAGCCGCACAGGCTAGCCGCCTGTCGACGACGTTGGCCGGAGGCCCAACGTGCAGTCGGTGAGCGGTCCTCTGCAACTACACTGAGGCCTTCATGTCACTTCGATCGGCGATGGCGCATCGCAACCTGCTGTACCTGCTGTCGCTGAAAGAGCTTCGCACGCGGTACAAGAAGTCGATCCTCGGCTGGGCCTGGAGTCTGCTGAACCCACTGTCGCAGATGCTGATCTTCACGATCATCTTCAAGTACGTATTCCGCCAGAACGCGATCCCCGGTGACCCCAGCGGGCTGCGCAACTTCCCGCTCTACTTCCTTGCCGGTCTGTTGCCGTTCAACTTCTTCGCGATCACGACGTCGGTGTCGATGGGGGCCGTGCAGGGCGGGGCGGGTCTCATCAAGAAGGTGCAGTTCCCCCACGAACATCTGGTGTTCTCGGTGGTCATTGCCCAATTCGTGACCCTGATGATCGAGCTCTCGATTCTCACCATCGCGCTCTTACTGTCGGGCAGCTTGGTGCTGCCGTGGCTGCCGGTGATGATCGCGGTGATGTGCATGCTCGCGCTGTTCACCACCGGCGTCGCGCTGGTGCTCTCGGCCGCGAACGTCTTCTACCACGACGTGAACTACCTGTGGACCATCGTCGCGCAACTGCTCTTCTACGCCACGCCTATCATCTACTTCCCCCAGGCCATCAGCCTGCGCCCGCTCGTTCTGCTCGCCAACTACGGCCCCACCGGCAGCTTCATCACGGCCTCGCACAACATCATGTACGACAACCGAATCCCCGGCTTCGGACGTTTGGGCGAACTCGCGGTGCTCGGATTCGGTTCGTTCTTCATCGGTGTGTGGATCTTCAATCGGCTCTCGCCCAAATTCGCCGAGGAGATGTAGACCCATGCACGACATCGCCCTCGAGGTCTCGCACGTCACGAAGAACTTCCGACTACACAGCGAGAAAACCAACTCCCTGAAGCAGCTCGTCGCAGCGCGTGGGCGCAACCGTTTCGCCGAGTTCACCGCCCTCGACGACGTGTCCTTCACGGTGCACGAGGGCGAGGTGTTCGGCGTCATCGGCCAGAACGGTTCGGGCAAGTCCACGCTGCTGAAGTGCATGGCCGGCATCCTGCAGCCGAACCAAGGATGGGTGAAGGTGCACAAACGCATGTCGGCGCTGCTCGAGTTGGGCGCCGGTTTCCACCCTGAACTATCGGGACGCGACAACATCTTCCTGAACGCAGCCATCCTCGGCATGGGCCGCCGCGAGATCGCATCACGCTTCGACGAGATCGTCGAGTTCTCCGGTCTCGAGAGCTTCATCGACGCACCGGTGAAGACGTATTCGTCGGGCATGTACGTGCGCCTCGCGTTTGCCGTGGCCATCAATGTGGACCCACGGCTGCTCATCGTCGACGAGATCCTCGCCGTCGGCGACGTCACGTTTCAGCAGCGTTGCCTCGAGAAGTTCGTCGAGTTCCGCAACGACGGTCGCACCATCGTGCTCGTCACCCACGATCTCGGCAGCGTAAAGAACATGTGTGACCGGGCGATCTGGCTCACGCACGGCAAGATCACCGGCGAGGGCGACCCGTCCGATCTCGTCGAGGCCTACACCGAGATGATGCTGGGCAATCGCAACCGCGATGTTGATGGCCGGGTACGCCGCGGTTCTGGAGAACTGCAGATCACATCGGTCGAGTTGTTCGTCGACGACAACCCCGACGCAGTGAAACGGTTCCGCACGTCTGATTCGATCCGGTTGCGACTGAACTTTCACGCGACCAAACCCGTGCCGAAGCCGATCTTCGGCTTCGAGATACAGAGCCTCGGGGGCGCGACCATCACCGCTCCGTGCACGCGCGATGTGGGGCTGATTCCTGAGATGGTGTCGGGTGAGGGGCACATCGACATCGAGATGGATTCGGTGAGTCTGCTGCCCGGCACCTACGACGTGCACACCACAGTCACCGACTTCAATCGACAACACGAATACGACAACGTGCATCTTGCGTTGCGATTCGACGTGATGTCGGGCAAGCCCTACGAGACGGGCGCTCTCGTGACCATGCGCCCCCGATGGACCATGCACGAATGAGCACAGGACCAACGCGCGAAACGACGACGCACGAGACGCCAGCGCGCGAGGCCCCACCTCGCGGACCTTCGGTCAGCGTGATCGTTCTCACCCTTGACCGGGTGGCGTCGTTGGTCAACGTCCTCGAGTCGCTTCGCTGGCAGACCTACACACAGTTCGAAGTGGTCGTCGTGGTCGGCCCGTGCACAGACGGCACCATCGCCGCGCTCGAGCCATACGCCGACGAACTCGTCGTGGTCCACAATCCCGAGCGAAACATCTCGATGTCGCGCAACCTCGGCGCATCTGCGGCGACGGGCGAGATCCTTGCCTTTCTCGACGACGACGAGATCCCCTGGCCAACGTGGTTACATGATCTCGTCGCCGGTCTCAAGAGCGACGATTCGCTCGGCGCGGTGGGCGGCGCTGTGTACGGCCCCAACGGTCGCGACCTCGATTGGCTATACTGCTCGGCGGACCTCTACGGCACGGCCCACCTCTCGACCGTTGGCCCGACCCACATGGTCCCTCTCGACCTCGACGACCCCGCCCGCCAGCGCATCCAGTACTTCCCCGGGGGGAACAACGCCTTCCGGCGCGCTGCGTTCGACGCCGTCGGGGGTTTCGACGAGGGGTATACCTACTATCTCGACGAAACCGACATGTTCGTGCGAATGCACCAGAGCGGCTGGGGCCTTCGCCAGTTGACGAACGCCGGCATCCAGCATCTACTGCTCCAGGGCATCGCCCGCGACAACACCCAGCAACGAACCACCAACTGGATCGTCATCCTGAGTAGCCGCGTGCGCTTTGCGATCAAACATGCCCTCCGCCTCGCGGGCCCCGAGCGCGTCATCGACGAGCTGTCGGAGTGGGCACCGCACGTGCGCAATGCCATCGGCGACGGCCCAGTCTTGAGCGAGTTCAATGCCCACTTCGAGGCTGGGATTCAGTCGATCCGCGACGCATCCGCACAACCGACTACCCCTGAAGAACCCTCCACCGCGTCGCACTATGTCGCCCGAGTTCACGAGGCGTCTGAGCAGCGACTGTTCGGGGTCCGTGCCACGCCCGCATCGGCCCACGTCGTTGTTGCCACAGGGTTGGCACCCAACGCGGCCGACATGCTCGAAGTCGTTCAGTCGGCGCGCCAGATGGTCGCGCTCGGGCACTGGACGCGCATCATCCGACCCGGCAACGAATCGGTCACGCGGTGGGCCGACGGACTGTGGATCCACGAACTGGAGTGGACGTACGACGAGGTGGTGTGGGCCGCGACGGTGCGTGCGGAACTCGACGAAATCCATGCGCAACAGCCAATCAACGTGGTGATGACCGACCAAGCGCTGGCCTCGGGCGAGTCGTGGGTGCACCTTCCACTCGCCGGCACGGAACCGACACCGGCCGTACCGGCCGCGATGCGCACGACATCGCCCCGATCACTCGTGAAGCAGGTCGCCACGTCGCCCCGGCTCGTGATCGCGCAACTCGTCGGAGGTGCCGGCAACGAATTGTTTCAGCTTGCCGCCGCGCTTTCGATCACATCAGCAGCGAATGTGCGCACCGTCGCCAACGCTGCCACCCACCTGTTGTCTGCGTCGGATCTACTGCCCGGTTTCGAGGTCTCGGCCACCGAACTCGAGCTCGAACTGATGGGTCTCCGCGATCCGGCGATGACCAGTCAGACGCGACTTCGCAAGCGGTTGGTCATGGCTGCCGCAGCGCCGATGCACCGACGCACGTCCGAACGAACCGTGAACCAGCATGGACTGCTCGCCATGGCGTTCGCAGCGCCGCCTCCGGGGGCCAAACAGGCGCGCGTCCTCGACGGATACTTCCAGCACCCTGGGTGGTATCGGCCCGGAGACCAAGTCATTCTCGAAGCACTGTTGCAACGATCACCAGCCGAGTGGGCGCAGTTTGCCAGCTCGCAGCGCTACAACGTCGTCTGCTTTCGACAGGGCGACTACGTACCGCTCGGTTGGGCGCTACCAGCGGAGTACTACGACGAAGCGATGCCGCTCATCGGCAACGAATTGCCGCTCGCCGTGGTGGGAGACGACCTCGCTTTCAACGCGCGTATGGTCGCCCAATACCGTGAGCGGGGCAACAGGATCATGCGACCACCACGCCTGTGCGACAAACCTCCAATCAACGACTTCTGGGTGCTCGCGGGCGCGACCAATATCGTGATGGCCAACTCCACCTTCTGCTGGTGGGCCACTCGGGTCGGCGACTCGTTTCGCGAAAAGTCTCACACACCCCGCATCGTGGCAAGCCCGCGCAGCTGGATCGCCGGGGTACCTCATCAGATGATCGAGCCCAGTTGGACCCCGGTCGATGACACACTTGAGCTGTTACGTCCTGATCCCACAGCCCAGCGATCGACGGGACAACATCGACCATGACGCTGATTTCCTATGCTCAGAACTCAGAAGACATCATGCTGTGGCGCGCCTTGGGCCACATCACCGAGGGCTTCTTCATCGACGTCGGCGCCGCATGGCCCACCCTTGACTCCGTTACCAAGCTCTTCTCCGACCACGGCTGGCGGGGCATCAACATCGAGCCGAACCCGACGCTGCACGCGGAGCTCGTTGCAGCCCGACGAAACGACATCAACTTGCCAATAGCACTCGCCGATGTCGCTTCGACAATGCGCATGAATATCGTCGTCGACACCGGCTTGTCCACGCTTGACCCCGCGATCGCAGAACTCCACCAGTCCGCAGGCCGCGATGTCGAGATCGTCGAGGTTCAGGTATCCACACTCGAGGACGTGTGGGAGAGACACGTTCCCGTGAATCAACAGGTGCACTTCCTCAAGATCGACGTCGAGGGGTTCGAGGAAGCCGTACTACGCGGTGCGCGACTCGACGTCCACCGTCCGTGGATCGTGGTGATCGAAGCCACTGTGCCCGCCTCGCAGACCGACAACTTCAGGGGGTGGGAACCGCTCGTCGTCGACTCGGCGTATACCTTCGCCTATGCCGATGGGTTGAACCGCTTCTACGTCGCCGATGAGCACGCCGAACTCGCTGCGGCCTTCAGTATCCCTCCGAACGTTTTTGACGGCTTTGTGCCGCGCGTCCAGGCCGAGGCGGAGGCCCACGCCGCCGCCGCCGACGTCTGGGCCGCCAACGAAGCCAAACGATTCGCCGAGACGGAGGAGGGTCTCGCCGAACACATCTCGATCCTCACCGAACGCCTTGCCGGCGCGGAGAAACTGTTGTTCGAACGTACACGGGCAGTTGCCGAGGCTCATCGCAGATCCGACGCCGCGATCGCCCAACTCGCGGCCACCAATGCCGAGACCCACGAGGCGCTCAGTGCAGCGTGGGCGCGCAACCACGAACTCGACCAGCACATTCAATCGATCTATCACAGCCACTCCTGGAAGCTGGCTGCGCCCTTGCGTGTCGTGACGGCCACCATTCGTGGGACTCGTGCACTGCCCGGCCGGGTCAGCCAACTCGCGAAACGCATCGTCGGTATGCCGCTGAGCGCCGTGATTGGGTTCGTCCGGGCGCGGCCCAAGCTAGAGACCATGGCACGATCCGCGCTGGCACACATTCCCGGGGTGCACGATCGTTTCTATCGATTCGGGGCCGGGCGCGGGTTGGTCGACGAACAGACCGCGAGCATTGTCGCAACCCACGAACAGTTGGCGGCGGAGTCAGCCAGCACACGCCACGTCCATCAACAACTTCGCCGCGCCTTGGCAGAGCATGCGGACGTGTCGTAGCGAATGCGTATCGCGATCGACTTGCAGGCCGCGCAGGCCACGAATCGCCACCGGGGCATCGGCAGGTACGCGCTGTCCCTGACGACGGCGGTCCTTCGAAATGCCCCAGAGCACGACTATGTGATCATGCTCAACGCCGCCTTTCCGCAGGCCGTCGTGGAGATTCGCGAAGCACTCAGAGGCCTCATCGAACCCGACGCGATTCGCGTCTGGGCGGGTCCACGCAACGCTGCGAGCTGGCGCACCACCTCCCCATGGCAGCGACGCTCCGGCGAACTCATTCGCGAGGCATTCATCGAATCGCTGCACGCCGACGTCGTGCTCGTCACCAGCATGTTCGAGGGCTTCATCGACGCTGCGGTCACCAGTGTCGCTCGCGCGGAGCACGTCACGCTCACGGCAGCCGTGCTGTACGACCTCATCCCCCTCCTGCGTCCAGACGACTACTTGACCGACGCCGACCAGGCCGCGTGGTACGACTCGAAGATTCAGGCGATCCGTCGCTGCGATCTTCTGCTCGCCATCTCGGAGTCGACTCGTCAAGAGGCCGTCGCGGAATTGCAATTCGCTGACTCAGACGTTGTCAACATCTCGGGAGCCGTCGGGTCAGATTTCCATCCAACCACAATCGGCTCCGACGACGAGCGCGACATCCGCCGCCGGTTCGGGCTGCACCGACCGTTTGTCATGTACACCGGCGGCATCGACAAGCGAAAGAACATAGAAGGCCTCATCGTTGCGTTCGCTGGGATGCCGACCGAGCTTCGCACGCGTCACCAACTCGCGATCGTCTGCGCGGCCGATGAACCGAGCCAGCAACGTCTGCAGACGCTCGCGGCTGCAAACGGCCTGTCACCAGACGAACTCGTGATGTGTGGGTTCGTGTCCGAGGCCGACCTCGTGGCGCTCTACAACCTTTGCGAACTCTTTGTCTTCCCGTCGCTACGCGAGGGCTTCGGTCTGCCGGTACTCGAAGCCATGGCCTGCGGCCGCGCCGTCATCGCTGCGAACAACTCGAGCCTTCCCGAGATCATCGATTTCCCAGAGGCACTCTTCGACTCCACCGGCTCCGAGTCGATGACCGCGAAGATTGTCGAGGCGCTCACCGACGAGACCTTCCGTGGTCGGCTGCAGGTGCATGGCCTCGAGCGGGCCTCACAGTTCTCATGGGACGCAAGCGCCCGCCTCGCCATTCACGCCCTCGAAGTGCTGCACGCCGAACGAACCTCGGCCCATCACGTCGCCCGCCCGCCAAGCCAACGCCTGCGGCTGGCCTATGTGTCACCCTTGCCGCCCGCCGGAAGCGGCATCAGCGACTACAGCGCTGAGATGTTGCGCGAACTTGCCGAGTACTACGACATTGACGTGGTCGTCAATCAGGCCGAGGTTTCTGACCCATGGATCCTCGGTCACTGTTCACAACGTGATGTGGCGTGGTTCCGCGCGAACCACCGCGTGTTCGATCGCGTCGTGTACAACTTCGGCAACTCCGAATTTCACGCCCATATGTTCGGGTTGCTGGCGGACATCCCTGGTGTCGTCATTTTGCATGACTTTTTTCTCTCCGGCATCGTTGCCCACATGGACGTACACATGCGGCTCACGCCCGGTAACTGGCCGGTCGAGTTGTATCGCTCCCACGGCTACACGGCTGCCGCAGAGCGCTTCCACGCCACCGACACCGCCGATGTGGTCTGGCGCTACCCCGCCAACATCAGCGTCCTGCAGAACGCCACAGGCATTGTGGTGCATTCCAATACCTCACGTCGGCTTGCTCGCAGGTGGTACGGGCCAACAGCGGCCGACGGTTGGGCGAGGATTCCACACGTACGCAGCCCGGCCGGCTCCGTGGACCGAGCTCGGGCACGTGAGCAATTGGGGTTTGGTGTCGACGACTTCGTGGTCTGCAGCTTCGGCATCGCCGGTCCGTCGAAGTTCAGCCAGCGATTGGTCGATGTGTGCCGTTCGCACGGGCTGCTTGACCATCCACGATTCCACCTCGTGTTGGTGGGCGAGAATCTTGCCGGCGCCTATGGCGATTCACTCCAGGCCTCGCTGGGCACGCCCGACGTGGATGGCCCAAGCGGCATTACCGGCCGGGTCGACAGGGCCACGTACCAGCAATACCTCGCGGCAGCCGACGTCGCGGTACAACTTCGATCGTTCACGCAGGGCGAGACCTCGGGGGCAGTACTCGATTGCATGAATTACGAAGTCGCCACCATCGTCAACGCCTGTGGTGATCTCGCTGATCTGCCCGACGATTGCGTGTTGAAGTTGGAAGACGATTTCTCCGATCAGGAACTCGCCGACGCGATGGTGCGTCTGCGTGACGATGACGATCTCCGTCGTTCGCTGGCGGCGTGCGGTCTCGCCCACGTGCGCGCGGTGCACGATCCTCGCGCCTGCGCCGAGCAGGTGATGCGCTACGTCGAGTCGAGCCATTTGCGGCCGCTCAATAACCGGGCACATTTGATTGATGAAATCGCGTCGCTGCCCGACCCACCCGACGATGATGCGGCGTTGATCGATGTGTCGCGCGCAATCGTCGCGGCAACGACACCAAGACCGGCGATGCGAACGATCTTTGTCGATATCTCCGAGCTCGCACAGCACGATGCCAAGACGGGCATTCAACGTGTCACCCGCAACATCATGCGATGGCTGCTCGCCGAGCCGCCCGCCGGGTTCCGCATCGAGCCGGTGTACGCGACGGCCACAGATCAGTACCGGTACGCCAGATCGTTCACCGAGAGGCTGCTCCGCTGCCCCGACATCGGCCTGCCCGACGACATCATCGAGTTCGCGCTGGGCGACATCTTCTTGGCGTTGGATCTGCAGCCCGTCGTGGTCGCTGCACAGCGCAGCTTCTTTCAGGACCTCCGAGGCTTCGGCGTACGCGTGGTGTTCGTGGTGTACGACCTGCTGCCTCTACTGGTTCCTCACGCGTTCGTTCCAGGCGCCGTGTCGAGCTACAGCGCGTGGCTCGACGTGGTGTTGGAGAGCGATGGGGCCCTGGCCATCTCGGAGTCAGTCGCCAACGATCTGCGCAATTGGATTTCCCCCGACACGGCGGGCTCACGTCCGTTCATGATCGAGTCATTTCCGTTGGGAAGTGATCTCGACGGCGACTTGGAGATCGACAGCACAGAAGGGTCGGTCGCAGCCGCGCCTGGGCACGCTCATCCGTCTCGTCGCGACGCAACGACCACGACCGTGATGCGAGAAATCGAAGCGCGATCCTCTTTCTTGATGGTCGGCACCATCGAACCACGCAAGCGCCACGAACAGGTGCTTGCGGCATTCGAAGTGCTCTGGGCCAGCGGCGTCGATACGAATTTGGTGTTCGTCGGCAAACAGGGATGGATGGTGGACTCCCTCTGCGCGGCACTGCGCCGCCACCCCGAGCGTGGGCATCGGTTGTTCTGGCTCGAATCGCTCAGCGACGCCGCCCTCGCCGATGTCTATCGTCGCAGCACCTGTTTGATCGCGGCATCCCTGAGTGAGGGCTTCGGCCTGCCGATCATCGAGGCCGCCAACCACGGCCTACCCGTCATCGCCCGAGACATCCCCCCGTTCCGCGAGGTCGCCGGCGACCATGCCCACTACTTCGCCGACGACAACTCCGAAGCCTTTGCCGACTCGATCCGACAGTGGCTCCGCCTCCACGAAGCTGGCGAGGCGCCATCGACGCACGATCTGCAGCGGGTCTCGTGGCAGCAATCGAAGGATCGCGTCGTTGCCCTGTTGGGGTGTATAGAGCCTGTCGGTACTGCAGGTTCGTGAGCACGCGCAACGCCGTGTTCGTGCCGGTCGGATCGACCGCCGAGAGCACTTCGCGCATCGTCGGTTCGATCTCACGCAGCTGCGAAGCCACGGCATCCACATCGGCCTGCGTACCAAGGATCACCGACGTCGGAATACCGCCCTTGCGCGTCGCGACCACGACCCCTGGCACGGCTTCGGGATCGCGACTTCTACATGGTGATTGGTCATAGGGCGCCCTTCTCGGTTGCTTCAGCGCTCTCGAGAATCGCACGATGACCACCCTCACCCGGCGGATGCTGGCTGCCTCCAAAATCACGTGATGGGACTCACTCTGAGGTCGCCCACCATCTCAAACCCCGCTCAGCCAACCATGCCAAGCTGCTCTGGCGTGACGTTCGCTGCAGGGATCACAATGACATAACGTCCAATTTCATGCGTCGAGAACCCAATCGATTGCTGCACGAGTCCCTCCGTCAGCGCTACGTACCGAGCGCTATCCTGCGAAAATGGGAGATACATGACATAGGCAACAAACGGAGCAGCGCGAACCTGCGCGTTCCAGGGCGGGTAACGATCGAAGTCGGATGCCGCAATGATTTTCTCACCGGACTCCCATGTCATTTTGTACGCAACCCAGTAGTGCGCATACACGTTGTGGATGCCGTGTTCCTCAAGGAATGTCACGACCGGCGTCATGGAGTCTGGTGCGACCGCACTTTCGCGGATGTCCCAAATCGTCACAAGCGTGAGCCCGAGGCCCACGATGACCCACGCAGCAAGCACCATCGATCGGCGAGTGGCACCCACCAGAAGAAACGCCACTGTCGGCGCCAAGAAGATGAAGTATCGCCCGCTGCCCACAAAGTAGGCGCTCGGCGCCAACGCATGGACGGGCACGAAGACCACTAACACCATCACGAGCGGGCTTCGGAGAACGCCATTTCGACCGCACAACACGAGGACAGCCGCGACAGCACATATCGCCACGAGTGGGACGATTACTCCGTATCCGGCGGGGAGCCATCGTTCAGTGTGCGGCTGCCGGGCACCCACAATCATCGGCAGGCCACGGGTCACGATCGCGTTGAGATGATCCGTGTAGCTGCCCCTGCCCGTCGCCAACTGCTTGAGTGGCAGCCCGTCGTACTTGACGTAGTAGATCAGCCACGGCGCGGCTCCAACGATTGCCCCAGCAAGCGCCGCGCCCCAGCCCACCCAGCGGTCGCGGCGACTCGCGACCAGCCAAACCACCACAGGAATCGCAAAGAACAAGATCTGGAACGAACACCACCAACCGAGACCGAGAACAAGCCCGAGCACAAACCAGACCGCCAGATGATCCGTAGACCGACGGACCAGGATCTCCGCGAACCAGATCGCCATCAAACCGAGGATCATCGTCGGTTGATAAAAGAGCATGGCCCGAGTGCTCAGCAGCACGTAGGCCGCGGGAAAGACCCAAACCAGCGCCCCGGCCAAGGCCGCCTGTTGGCGCCCCAGGCGGAACTGGGTGACGCGGTACACCAGCAACACCACGAGTGCTGACTCGAGAATTGGCAACGCGTTGAAGCCGAATACATCCCATCCGGTGAGTTTGATGAAGGTGCCGAGGACGACCGTCTCCAGAGTCCCACCGTAGCTCTGGCCCCAGTAGAAGGTCGTCCACTCACCACGCGCAAGATGACGGGCCATGAGGCCGCTGATAGCCTCATCCGAACTGGACTGCCCCAAAGGCACTGTGTGCAGCCAAAGGCGTAACCCAAATCCGGCGAACAAGGCGAAGCCGAGGGCGAACCACACGACGACCGGAGTCGTGCGCCACCCTTCAGTCGGGACAATCGGCGAATGGGTTGGGAGGGCCTCTACCATGGGTGCGCCGCTCGTGGTTGATGTGAACTCGACGCCGTTGTGGCTGGCACGCGCCCGATCACGAGAACCGACTGTCCAAAAGGTGGACGCATGTGCGACTCGATCCACCGCGTGGCCGGTACGACGAACCGATCGTAGAACCGACTGAGCGTCGAATGGGTGGGGCGTTTGTGCAACACGCGCGCCACCAACAACCACGCGAAGAAGCCAGGCACATTCACATAGCGGGCATCGACGATCTCGAAACCTGCGCGCTCGAATCTTTCCTCGAGGTCGCGTTTGCGGTATCGGCGCACGTGGCCGATCGAGCGATCGAAATCACTCATCAACAACTCGAAAGCCGGACTGAACACCGCGACGCAGCCGCCGGGTCGCACGAGTGCACACAGTTGGCGCAGCACACTTTCGTCATCTTCAATGTGTTCGAGCACGTTCGACAACACCGCGCCATCGAAGGGCCCCAGCGTTGCCGCATCGCTTGAATATCCGTGCACGACCGTGACGCGCGGATCGCTCGCCGTCGTCATCGCAATGGCCGCACTTCCGCGATCCGACGGCTCCACCGCAACAACGTGATCGGCCGTTTGCAAGAGCGCAAGCGTGAACGTTCCCCTACCCGCGCCCACTTCGATCACGCGCCCGTAAGACGCCGGCTCGACCAACGACCTGAGCCATTCGTTGTAATTCGGGACGTGCTCATCGAGCTCGTCGAGCGTCTGCTCGAGCGCGAGATCGGCTTCCTCGAACGAAGCTCTGTCACGTCTCGAAGCCATTGGGAGGCAACGATAGCCGTCACCGGTGACCCACACTGCCCTGCTCACCCCAACTCCCGGGCAGGAAGCTCTAGACTGTCGCAGCCCCGGCAGACGAAGGACATATGGGTTCACGAATCGCAATCATCGGCACCGGCTACGTAGGCCTCACCACGGGCGCGTGCTTTGCACATCTTGGCCACGACGTGGTCTGCGCCGACATCGACGCAGGCCGGATTGAGCGTCTCTCACGGGGCGTGCTACCCATCTACGAGCCGGGTCTGCAGGAAATCGTGGAAGCCGGCATAGCCAGTGGCCGCCTGCGTTTCGTCGTCGGCGCCGCCGAGGCAGCCAAGGACTGCGAGTTTGCGTACCTGTGTGTGCAGACCCCACAGGGCGACGATGGCTCGGCTGATCTCACCTACCTGCAGGCAGCCGCAGCCGAAATCGCCAAGTTCCTGCCCGCCAATGCTGTTGTGGTCAACAAGTCCACCGTGCCGGTCGGTTCCACCAAGGTCGTGGAGCGGGTGCTCGGTCGTCACGATGTTGCTGTCGTGTCCAACCCCGAATTCCTCCGCGAAGGCTCAGCGGTGAGCGACTTCCTCAAGCCCGATCGCGTGGTCATCGGCAGCGACGACCTCAATGCAGCCACCCGCGTTGCCGATCTGTACTCCGAGACGTCTGCGCACCTCATCGTCACCGACCCTGCTTCTGCAGAGACCATCAAGTACGCCGCCAACGCCTTCCTCGCCACAAAGATCTCCTTCGTCAACGCCGTCGCGGCGGTGTGCGAAGCCGTGGGCGCCGACGTCAACGATGTCGTGCTCGGCATCGGCTACGACAAGCGCATCGGCCACGAGTTCCTGAAGCCGGGTCCGGGTTGGGGTGGCAGCTGTTTCCCGAAGGACACGCGGGCCATGGTAAAGATCGCCGAGAACGCCGGCTACGACTTCAACCTGCTCAAAGGTGTCGTGGTGGTCAACGACGAACAGCGCGAACGCATGGTCACCAAGGTCGAGACCGCAGTCGGCGGCAACCTCGATGGAGCCGTCGTCGCAGCATGGGGTCTCACCTTCAAGGCCAACACCGATGACCTTCGCGAGTCGCCCGCCATTGCCATCATCGACGAGCTGCAGGCCCGAGGCGCGGTCGTGAGGGCCTACGACCCACAGGTGCAACAGCACCCCACCATCGCGGTGGGCACCGATCCGTACGAGATCTGCGATGGCGCCGACGCGCTGCTCGTGCTCACCGAATGGGATGAATTCCGCTGGCTCGACCTCGAAGAGGTCAAACGACGCCTGCGCCACGCCAACATCGTCGACACGCGTAACCTGCTCGATCGTTCGGCGGCGCTGCGCACCGGATTCAGCTACCAGGGTGTGGGGCGCTGAGCCGTGAGGGTGCTCATTGCGGGTGGTGCGGGGTTCATCGGGTCACATCTTTCCGACGAATTGCTGGCGCGCGGCGACGAGGTCATCGCGGTCGACAACTTCATCAGTGGTCGGCCCGAGAACATCGCCCACCTCGCCGAACATCCACGGTTTCTCTTTCTCGAACAGGACGTGACCGACACGTTGTTCATCGACGGCCAACTCGATGCGGTCATGGATCTCGCCAGCCCCGCGTCACCGAACGACTTCGCCACCATTCCGCTCGAGATCCTCGCCGTCGGCAGCACCGGCACACGAAACCTGCTCGACCTCGCCGTCATCAAGCAGGCCAGATTCTTCCTCGCGAGCACAAGCGAGGTGTATGGCGACCCGCTGGTGCATCCTCAGCCCGAGTCGTACTGGGGCAATGTCAGCTCTATCGGCCCGCGTAGCTG
>JAYUWK010000069.1:0-15714 GCA_043753895.1 Actinomycetota bacterium | reverse complement strand
CGGCCAGCACACGGTCGATGTCGCGCTGCGGATCAATGACGGCAGCCACCTCACCGTCGCTCACCAGGTAGCTCCGGTCGCCCAGCGACTTGGTCTCGATCGTGACAATCTCAGTCATCTCGAACCGCCGCGCACCAAGCGATCTCGACCATCGACGGCTGATGCCGTGAAGATCCGGCGATCGAAGTCCAGGCGCCATCGTTTCGAACCTTGGTGGCATTTCGTCATGAACGCGTCTCCTCGGAGATGATGCTCCATTATACCCCGGGAGGTATCGTCATAAACACCGTCCCGGCTAGGACTGCGGACGAAGTCAGGCTGGCATTTGGCAGTGGGGCTCAGTCCCGGGCATGGGCTTCATCATGCTCGGGTTGTGTTCGCCGCTGAAGCCGCCCATGCGTGCGCAGTGCGAGACGTGGTTCCCAAAGTTCTGCCTTTCCTGTGCCGACTGGGCTGCGGCCGGCCCGGCGGCGGCAAGCCCTCCGACTGCTATCGCAACTATGATCGGTGGTTGCATGAGTGTTCGTTTCATGGTTGTGCTCCTCGGTGGATGTGGACTCAGGATGACTGATGTCTGTCGAATGGACATCGGTGAAAGACGCTGATCTGTTTGCGGCAAACCCCCTCGGAATCCGCCTGATTCACGGTGGAGCACGCACCACTGGAGTTGTACCCATGATCCGGGAAGATTATTCAGTTGCGCCGCGCGCGGTAGCAGCGCAGACGCGGCAGCGCAGAGTATCTACCATCCAGGTACCAACACCGCGGTAAACAGCGGTGCACAGAGGGGAATAGCGGTCAACACGAAATTCGTGCTGACCACGTGAAAAGCCTCTAACCAGGTACGAAGCGATCGTTCGGGTGCGGTTTCCTAACCCGAAGGTCGCAGGATCAACGCACTGCCCAGCCCTATGTGATGTCGCGAGACATCCAGGACGAACCGGACCCGCATCAAAGTCCAAGCGCGTGCGAGGAGACGATGGTAGACCGGTATACGAACTAGACGGACTAGACGGATTTGACAGACGGTTTTCCGGACTGTGGGGCACTGCGCAGCAGTAGACGGACTGCACGGACGGTCACCAAAACCTTGCCAAGGTGAGGGTCGCGAGTTCGAACCTCGTCATCCGCTCAGTGAAGACCCCGGTCCGCAGCAATGCAGGCGCGGGTCTTGGCGTTTTCGCAGTGGGTTTCCTGGCCCGCTGAGCCCGGCAACTACGAAGCAGTCGCGCATGCTGGTTGCGAATCAGCGAACCTGGATATGCGAATCGGCGAATAGATCACTGCGTATCGGCGGAGCTGCTACCATTTCACATATCGACATGCGGCCGCTTCCTGTCAAACGACACGCTGAGGCACGCGTGATCGACGCACTCGATGACACGCCCGTCGTCATTCTCCAAGGTGCTCGCCATGTCGGAAAGAGCACGTTGGCGGGCGAGGTTGCCGGCCTGCGCGGTGGACGCGTCGTGACGCTGGACGACGACGCTGTTCGCGCCGCAGCTGCTGTCGACCCGGCCGGGTTCATCGATGCTGCACCCGGACTTCTGGTCATCGACGAAGTGCAACGAGTGCCCGCCTTGCTACTGGCGATCAAGGCTGCCGTCGATCGTGACCGGCGACCGGGCCAATTTCTGTTGGCTGGATCCGCGAACCTACTGAGGTTGAGATCGGTTCGGGACAGCCTTGCAGGAAGGGCCGAAACGATTGAACTCTTTGGGTTCTCGCAAGGCGAGCTCCGTGGCGAGCGCGAACAGTTCATTGACCGAGCAATGACCACAGTGCTCGATGTTGGCTGGAAGTCGCCGATGACGAGACGTGAGTATCTTGACGCCGCTTGCACAGGCGGATACCCCGAGGTTGTGTTTCGTAGACTCCACCGACGGGCCGCCTGGTACGACAGCTACACCTCGCGGATCGTTGATCGCGACGCTGCGGACGTGAGTTCATTGCAACGGCTTGGCGATCTCGGTCGGCTCGTCAGACTCCTAGCGGCCCGCAACGCCAGCGAATTGAATGTGGCGGACGTGTCAGCCGACGGCGGCTTTCCGGCCCGCACACTGCCTCCATATCTCGACCTCTTGGAGACCCTCTACTTGACCTGGCGCGTTCCGGCGTGGTCGACCAATCTCACCCAGCGGGTGACCGCCCGACCCAAGATTGTCGTTCTCGACAGCGGACTCGCCGCGCATCAGATGAATCTCTCGCCAGAAAGCATGCATCCGACCCGCCAGCCTGAACCAGCCGGTGGCCTGCTTGAGGCGTTCGTGTTGGGCGAGCTTCGAAAGCAAATCGGCTGGAGTGACAACCGCGTCCGGATCTTTCATTACCGCGATCGGACCGGGCCCGAGGTCGACATCCTGCTCGAGCACCCCGACGGTCGGATCGTTGGAATCGAGGTGAAGGCGTCGAGCAACATCGGCCTCCGCACGTTCAGATGGCTGAGCAAACTACGCGATGGTCTCGGCCCTCGATTCGTCCAAGGCATCGTGCTCCATACCGGAACCGACGCCCTTGCATTCGGTGATCGCCTGACGGCACAACCGATCGCGGCCCTGTGGACTTGACCGACGACGGTGGCCTCGCACCGGGAGGCCGCAAGCAGTTGGCAGAGGGCGCTACGCGAGCTGACACTGACCCGCACATAGCGCTCGTGCGATGGCAGACCGGTAGACGGACTGTACGGACGAGACGGATTTCCCGGACGGTTTTGCGGACTGTGGGGCACTGCGCAGCAGTAGACGGACTGTACGGACGGTCTGCATCACCTTTTTTTTGCCAAGGTGAGGGTCGCAAGCTCGAATCTCGTCATCCGCTCCAAAGGAAATCCTGCCGTTGGCAGGGTTTCCTGCGTTTTCGGAATCGGCCTTTGGTCAGGTGTTGCCCATGGTTTGCCCATGCGTTGCCCATGACCGGTGACGGCGCTGTGGCGACCAGCGGTAGGCCGGGTCGTACCGTTGGTGCATGAGTGGATCATTACGTCAACGCAGTCCTGGGGCTTGGGAGCTCCGTGCCTATCTCGGGGTCTACGCCGACAGTGGTCGTCAACGCTGGGCAAGCAAGACGGTGCGAGGTTCGCGTCGCTATGCGAACGCCGTACTAGCAGAGTTCGTCGCCGAGGCCGGCTACGCAAAGATCTGGGCGGGGTCAGTCGGCGATTTGTTGGATCGTTGGATGGATCAGGCATCGCCGAATTGGTCGGCGACCACGTTGCGCCAGACGGCGAGCATCATCAACCATCACCTCAAACCGCAGATCGGCGACATCGCTGTGACCAAGCTCACCAAGCTCACCACGCTCGACATCGACACGATGTATTACCACCTATTGCGCCGGGGTGGGCCGAGCGGGCGTGCATTGTCAGCAGCGACTGTGAAGCAGGTGCACGGCGTGTTGCACCGGTCGCTGGCTCAAGCGGTGCGGTGGGGGTGGGTGTGGTTCAACCCAGCATCGACGGCGTCCAAACCGTCAGTGCCGCCTTCGGACATGCAGCCGCCCACGCCCGGGCAGGTCCAAGACCTGCTGAGCTTCGTTGAGGCGAGCAACCCGGCATTCGCTGTTTACGTATGGGTCGCAGCGTGCACCGGGGCGCGTCGAAGCCAGATGCTTGGCCTGCGGCGGGGCGATGTGGATCTGGCAGGCCGGTCGATCGGGTTCGCCCGCGGCTATGTCGACGGTCCATCGGGCCCTGTGCCCCGTGCCACCAAGACACATCGCTGTTACAACGTCGCCCTCGATGACACGGTCGTCGACCAGCTGAGTAAGCACCGTTCGCGCCAAGCCGATCGCGGCCTCAACGTGGACCGTGAGTCGTTCGTGTTCACGAACAAGCTCGATGGCCGAACGCCGTGGGCACGAACTAGGTCACCAAGATGTTCGTCGGGTTCATTCGCCGGAGCGGAGTCGGCCATTTTCGTCTGCATGACTTGCGGCATTTCATGGCGACGCAGATGTTGAGCAATCTGGTTGTTGTGACGACTGTGGCGCAACGCCTTGGCCATGCGAGGTCGTCGACGATGCTGATCGTGTACGCGCATTGCGTCCCGGGTGCCGACAGCGCCGCGGCTGAACTGATTGGCGCGCTAGTCACGAAGAAGCGAGCCGATGCTCGACCCGTGATGGAACGTGCAGCGGCGTGATCGGGAGGGCGGGTCACTGATTCGCCGATCGCACGGTGCCTTGGGCAAATCCTTGACCTGTGGAACTCTGGCGACGTCATCTTGAACCCTGACGAGGGCTTTCGACCGCTCGGGTAACGACATACCGTCGTCCTGTGACCGCACGAACAACGGTCGAGTGGGACTTTGGTCGGCGTCGCCCGTTCCATTGGGAGGCAACAGCGACACCCTGGCGATGCGGCGCAGGTGTTTCGCCACCTCAGTCGACGACTGCCGGCGAGGTCCGACCTTCGACCAGAGCACGAGTAGGCTCTGCTCGTGAGTATTATCCACAAGGTCGATGTCGAGGGGCGGTATGACGGGCTCACTTTGCGTGATGCTTTGCCGCTGGTTGTTCAGGAGATCGTTGATGCGTTTGATCCGGTCGAGGTCATCGTGTTCGGGTCGGTGGCTCGCGGCGAGGACGGCCCGGACTCTGATCTCGATCTCCTCGTTGTACTCGACCACGCCGATCTGGCCGAGCGTCGAGGGCTGATGCGCCGGATTCGTGGTGCCATTCTCACGTTCGTGCCGATCGACATCGTGATCACAGATGTCGCCGAGATAGCTGCCGATCGGGATGCAGTTGGGTCGGCGGTGTACTGGCCGTTGCGCGAAGGCCGGTCGGTCTACCGTCGCGAGGCCGGGCGTGTCGGCTAACGCTGACGAGTGGCTGAAGTTCGCTGGCGCCGACCTGCGAGCCGCCCGATTGCTCCTCGCTGACACGGCTGTCCCGAGTCGGATTGCGTGTTTCCACGCTCACCAGGCTGCCGAGAAGGCGTTGAAGGCTGCGTTGGTCGAGGAGTCGACCCCGTTCCGAAAGACCCATGACCTCATTGTGCTGGTCGGGCTGGTGGCCCAATCTCTGGCCGCTGAGCTTGTGACTGTGGATGTGTTGTTGTTGCAGCCGTGGGCGGTCGATGGTCGATACCCGGGCGACCTGCCGGACGAGACCGATGCCGAGGCGTCCGAGGTTGTGGCGACGGCTGAGGCGATAGTTGCCGCTGTTGATCGTTGGCTCCGTGTGAGTGAGCACGGACTGACAGGAGATCAAGATGAGTGAGCGAACGAACTGGAAATCGATGCCTCGACCTGACGCAGGTCGGATCCGCGACGTCGTGGAGGACGAGGCCAATATCGCGGCGTTTCGCGAACTGGTGTATCAGCTCCGAATCGATGCCGGCTTGACTCAGGCCGAGTTGGCCCAACGGATGGGGACGACGCAGTCTGCGATCGCGCGGATGGAGAATGGTGGCACGCGTCCGACGTTGGAGACCTTGGAACGAGTCGCTGGTGCCGGTGATCAAGAACTCGCGGTCGTGGTCGGCACGCGGCTGATCGAGAATCGGTTGATCGCCAAGATGGTCCGTAGCGGCCACGCACTCGTCCCTAAGGCAAGCTGGCGCGCATATAGCGCGTGTGTGATGGTAGACCGGTATACGAACTGGACGGAACAGACGGATTTCCCGGACGGTTTTGCGGACTGTGGGGCACTGCAGCGCAGTAGACGGACTGTACGGACGGTCGTCATCACCTTTTTTTGCCAAGGTGAGGGTCGCGAGTTCGAATCTCGTCATCCGCTCCAGGAAACACCAGCTCAGCGGCCCCACCAGGGACGCTGACCTGGTGTTTCGGTGGTGTGTGCCCATGGGATGCCCATTGCGTGCCCATGGCCGCCGTGCCGAGAGTCGTTGTTCAAGGTGTTGAAATGCCCGTCCGATGTTCTGGTATGGGAAAGCGTGGGCGAGCGATTCAGCCGGCTGGTTCGATGCGGCAAAGGACGCCTGGTTCGTGGGAGTTGCGTGCCTATTCCGGGGTTGACGCGTTGACGGGCAAGGTCCGTTACCGTACACGCACCGTGCGCGCTTCGAAAACGGAGGCCGCCAAGGCGTTGCGAGAGTTGGTCGCCTCGGCGCAGGCCGGTCCGGCGTTTGGTGCTCAGGCTTCGTTCGCGACGTTGCTTGAGGCGTGGATCGCCGCCAAGGAGCCTGGGTGGTCGAAAAGCACGTTGCGCGAGACCAAGTCGATTGTTGGTCATCATGTCCGACCTCGTCTTGGTCGGGTACCGGTCGGGGCGATCACCACAGCGCAGATTGATCAGATGCTGGCCGAGCTTGGCCGGTCGTCGTTGTCGTCGGCGACGGTGGGGCGGATACGTGGTGTGGTGCATGCGGCGTTGGCTCGGGCAACAGCTGGCTAGGCCAGCTACCGCTACTGCGCATCGCACTCGCGATGGTTCTGGGGTCTGCGACTTCACTTGATCGCAACACCATCGGGTCTTCCCGTCGCGTACGCGCTGACCAGCGCAAAGACAAATGAACGAGACACCGCTCTGGCGATGATCGATCTCGACTCCGATCTCAGCGACCGCCCCGGTCAGGTCCTGATGGCCGACAAGGGATACCGCTCCGCCCTGTTCGAGGCCGAACTCAACGCGCACGGAATCACCCTGATCAGGCCGTCACTCAAAACCGAAAAGACGAGCCGGCCAGGGCAACGATTCCTTCAAACCGTTCCGCCAGATCATCGAATCCGTCAACCAGACCCTCAAAGCCCAACTCGATCTCGAACGCCACGGCGGACGCAAACCCGCCGGCGTCTGCGGCCGCGACACTGCAACGCCTGCTCGCCCTCACCGCCGCCATCTGGCACAACGAAACCAGCCCCAAACCAGGCCCCGCCCGATCACTCATCGCCTACGACCACTGAAGGGCTTGGAGCCAATCATCTAGTGCTCTGACCACAGTGGTTTGTGGGTCGCGTCCACCACTTTGATCGTCGGGTCTGTTTTCGGATGGGGCCAAACCCGCCCCCGGGCGCCCCGGGGCCAAATCAAGCCGTCGAACTCAGGCCAGTCGGGTGTCGGTCGTGAGCAGGGAGGTCGCGCCGGTCATCTCGGCCAGAGCGACGTAGGTGGCGTCGTATGCGCTGAGATTGCGCCGGAGCGCCCACATTCTCGGTCGGAGCCAGTCGGCGGGGGAGCGAGTCAAGGCCAAGAGGATGAAACCGTCCAACGCCGACGTGCCTTGCTTCTCGGTCCGGATCTTCTGGAGGACGAGACGCCGAAGGACGTTGGTCACTTCGCTGTCTGATCACGGCGGCGTTGGCGTTCACCGCTTGGGCGCGTGTGGCCAGGTGCTCCAATTCGCGCAGCATGTATCGGGTCAGGGAGAGACCCTGCGCCTCGGCAGCCTCAGCCAGCGCGTCGTGTACGTCGTCGGGAACGTCTCGTAGTCGCGTAAATCGCGTGGAAGTGGGCGGGGTCGTGGTCGCTGAAGTACATGTAGATAGAGATCCCGTAGAACTCACTGAGACGTGGCACGACACCAACGTATGCGTATCAAGGACCCACCCAGCGCACAATGGCATCGCAGAATGCAACATCGAAGCCCTGTGGAGCCACGCGGCAAAGGAGCGCAGCGCGGCGTACATGTATCGGCGGGCGCAGCCAAGACCCCGGTCTGCAGCAATGTAGGCCGGGGACGGCGCAAACTTGTGCGTGCTGTCAACCGTCAGCGGGACAGCACACCTCCAACTCCATGCCGTCGGGGTCACGAAAGAACAGCGACCATTCATCGCCGAGCCGCTGGACCTGGCCGACTTCTTGTGCGCCCGCGTCCGCCAGCCGCTTGACCAATTCCTCAAGCACGACGTGCGACGCGACGGCGAGTGCAAAGTGGTCGATTGCACCACGGCCACCCTGCCGGCGACGCTCACCGATGATTTCCTGAGCGGGCACCTCGAAGACGTTGAGGGCCGTCCCGCCGCCGAGGTCGAGGATCTTCATCCAGGGATGCTCGTCGCTGGCCGGTATCTCGAACGTTACCTCCGCCTCGAACGCCGACGCATAGAACGCGACCGTTACGTCCATGTCGGTCGTGAGCGTGGCGACGTGATTAAAGCCGGTGGTGAGTGGCATATGGGCCTCCTTCTCGTTAGCTATCGCCGATCGTACTGTGGGTGAAGAACGCAGTACACCTGCCCGTCGACTGCCTGTGTCCAGATCGGTGTCCACGAGAACCTCCAAGATTTGATGTTGGGATGCCACGCCGATCATGGACACCCCGCACACCAAAAACGCGGACCCTCAACCCTTGGAATAGATCATCTAGAGCCCAAGGCCGAACTTCGACATGTTCCCTCGGCCAAACCGTTGACGTAGCGTCCTGCGGTCTGTCTGGGCTGCGTCGAATGCGTCAACTCGGCCCCCGGCTCGACTTGGACTCGCGAGCGGGCATCGGGGAAGCTGGACAGGGTCGATCAACCCCGGCCGGGCGGGCTCAGCGCATTGCCGCGGCGAGTCGGTAGGAATGAGAGGACACCAGAGTATGGATGAGACGGCAGATGGTGTCGAGGTCGATGAACTACGCGAGCGGTATCGAACCGAACGTGAGAAGCGGCTCCGTGCAGATGGCACCGCGCAGTACCGCGAGCTGAAAGACGATTACGAGGCCTTCGATCGCGACCCCTTTGCGGATCCCACCTTCTCACGCGATCCGGTGGTCGAACAGGTCGATGTGGTCATCGTCGGTGGCGGCTTCGCCGGCATGCTCACCGCGATCAATCTCGCCAAGCTCGGAATCCACGACATTCGAATCGTCGAGAAGGCCGGCGACTTCGGCGGAACGTGGTACTGGAATCGATACCCCGGGTGCATGTGCGACGTCGAGTCCTACACGTACCTACCGCTGCTCGAAGACACCGGCTACGTGCCCACCGAGAGGTACGCCAGTGCATCGGAGATCTTCGCGTATTGCCAGTTGCTCGCCCGACGGTTCGACCTGTATCCGCGTGCGTTGTTCCAGACGGTCATCACCGCTGCTGTATGGGATGCGGAGTCGAACCGCTGGAGCGTGGGAACCAGCCGCAACGACAGACTGTCGGCGAAATACCTCGTGACCGCAGGCGGTCTGCTGCACAAGGCCAAGCTCCCTGGCATCCCCGGCATCGAGCAGTTCGAGGGCAAGGCGTTCCACACCAGCCGATGGGACTTCGAATACACCGGCGGCAGCAATACCGAGCCCATGGACAGACTGGCCGACAAGCGGGTCGGGATCATCGGCACCGGAGCCACAGGCGTGCAGGCCGTGCCGCAACTCGCCAGGGCCGCCAAGGAGTTGTACGTATTCCAGCGCACACCATCAGCAGTTGGCGTTCGAAACAACGGTCCCACTGATCTCGAGTGGTTCAACGGTCTTGCCCCCGGCTGGCAGGCCGAGCGCATTGTCAACTTCACCCACGCGGTCACGGGTGTGCAGCCCGACACTGACCACGTGCACGATGGTTGGACCGAGGTGATGTGGGTCAACACGCAGAAACTGCCCGAGTCAGACGAAGAAGCTACCGACCTCGAGCGCAGCGACTTTGCGACCATGGAGTCATTTCGCAGACGCGTCGATCAGGTCGTGCATGACCCGGCAACGGCCGCCAAACTCAAGCCGTGGTATAGCAAGAACTGCAAACGGGTGTGCTTCCACGACGAGTATCTCCCAGCCTTCAACCGTCCCAACGTGCATCTTGTCGACACCAATGGGTTGGGTGTCGAGCGCATCACCTCCACCGGCGTGGTCGTTGCGGGTGTCGAGTACCTCGTCGATTGTCTGATCTTCGCATCCGGGTTCGAGGTCACCTCCGACCTCGATCGTCGACTGGGTTTCGATCCTGTCGGTCGCGATGGCGTCGCGCTGAGTCAACGATGGGATCACGGACCCCGAACCCTGCACGGCGTGCTGTCCGGTGGATTTCCGAATCTCTTGATCATCAGCCTCGTGCAGGCGGGATTCGGCACCAACTTCTTGCACTTTCTGTCCAAGTCCACCCAGCACGTCGCCAGCATCATCGCGACGTGCAAGGAGCGCGACATCGTCACGATCGAGGCCAGCGCGGAGGCCGAGGAGGATTGGCTGATGGTCTTGTACGGCGCCGCTTCCGGAGCGGCTCGATACAGCGTCGACTGCACCCCGAGCTATTACAACAGTGAGCAGGTGCATGCAGATGCCAAGGCTGCCCGCAACCTGGTGTACGCCGGCAGCTTGCTCGACTACGCCGGTTACCTCGAACGCTGGCGCGAGACCGGCACCATGCCGGGAGCGTTGACACACGCGGTTGGCGAACAGCGGCGGTGAGGGAGGCCGGCCCGTGTTGTTTGGATCCAATCTTCGACGAGTTCCCAACTGTGGATCAGGCAACAGCGTTCACCAACGACGCAAAGTTCGGCGCCGCGATGCAGCGCGCCGGAGTCACGTCGGCGCCTCGAATCGAGATCTTCGAGAGTGTCTGACCGACGCCGTCCTGGCCGGCCGCGTAAGACGAGCCTCGGCTCGCCTTCGCCGGCCGCGCTGGGCGTCGTAAAGGTGGGATCCGACTTTGTCGACGAGTACCCCGATGGTGATCCAGTGGCGGCCGAGGTCTATGCCACGCTGATCCGCACCGGTCTCGCCCTGATCCATGAGATCGAGCGCACGATGCTCGCAACGTTCGGTGTGTCGCAGAGCGTGTTGAACAGTCTGGCCATCATCGATGGTGCCGGTGAGCCACTCACGCCGAGCCAGATCAGCGAGCGGTCGCTGACATCGTCGGCCACGATGACCGGCACGCTTGACACGCTCGAATATCGGGGATGGGTTCGCCGTGTTCCAAACCCTGAAGACCGCCGCAGCCTGCTCATCGAGATCACGCCCGACGGCCGGGCGATCGCAGACCAGTTGTTGCCGGGCATCCGCAAAGTCGAGCGGACCGTGTTCGCGGTGCTGACCGCAAACGAGCGAAGCGCGTTGCTGAAGGTCCTCGGCAAGGTGCTGAGCAGCGTTGCGGCAGTGACGGCCGCCGATCCACTTCCGCTGGAAGGCCGCCGAAACCGTCCGCCGCGACTGCACTAGCTCACCGCTTCGAAGCACCTCCGGCGTACGATCGCGGCATGTGCCGGAACATCACAACGCTGCGTGGACTCGAGCCACTGGCAACGCATGACGAGATAGCAGCCGCTGCGCGCCAATACGTTCGCAAGATCAGCGGTGTCAACAAGACCACCGCAGCGACAGAGGCTGCGTTCGAGCGCGCCGTGTTCACCATCACCCAGGCCTCCGCCGAACTGCTGCGCGATCTGCCTTTGCGACGGCAACCGCCATTATCCGTACCACCGCTGCGTCGGATGACTTTGGCGAAGTCGACCACGACCTCCGTTACGTCGCCGACTGAAGGTCGTGCATCAGCGCCATGAGAAAGCGTGTTGCCTCGCCGCCAGTGACAGCTCGATGATCGAAGGTCAGCGACAGCGGGAGCAACGGGTGAATGACCACCTGATCGCCGACGGCGACAGGGCTTCGGCGAACGCGGCCGGCGCCGACAATGGCAACCTGCGGCGGCACAACCACGAGGGCCGCATGCAGCCCGCCCATGCTCCCGAAGTTCGACAGTGTGATGGTGGCACCGTGGAGCTCCTCCGGTGGAATGCTTCGCGCCACCACGTCAGCCTGTAGCCGGGCCACACCCGCACGCAGATCGGACAGATCTCTCGCTATGACATCTCTGAACACTGCAACGAAGAGGCCATCGGCCGTGTCTACCGCAAGGCCAACGTGGGCAACCTCGTTGAACTGGCGTCCCTGGTCAGGGCCGAGGAACGTGACGTTCAACGCGGGCTCGGCGCGGCACGCAACTGCGACGGCACGAAGCAGACGAACGGTGATGTCTCGGAGGTTGGCCCAGTCGCACAGGTCGGCCATCTCGGTCACGGTCGCTGGAACGACGACGGCGTGCGCTCGGGCCATGTTCGCCGCCATGGATCGGCGTACGCCACGAAGAGGCTCGATTGACGCAGCTGCATGCGCGCCAACGTGCTCGCTTGCGGTGCGGTGAATGTCGTCGCGGGTGATCGACCCGTCGGGGCCGGTGCCGACCAGATTGCTGAGGTCAACGCCGAGGTCCGAAGCCAGCTTGCGCACGGGCGGGGTGGCCCGACCATGATGCGTAGAGGTAGCCGTTGCTGTTGCTGTTGCCGGGGTCGACGCCGTTGCCGGGGTCAGGGTCGTCGCAGACGCACCAGTGCTCACCGCGGAGTCGGGGATCTGACCGACGACAGAGCCGGTATCCGCCGTTGGCGAATCGGCGTACTCGAGGAGCGGAGCCCCGACGGCAACGATGTCACCTTGTGCGCCGAAAACTTGGGCGACATGACCCGACTCGGGCGCCGGAATCTCCACCACAGCTTTGTCGGTCTCGATCGACACGAGCGGTTGATCGGCCACCACATGGTCGCCTACGCCGACGTGCCACATCACGATCTCAGCCTCGGTGAGGCCTTCGCCGATATCCGGAAGCCGGAAGATGCTCATTGGTAGCTCACCACCTTGTTGACCGCAGCCACGACGCGCTCGACGCTCGGGAGAAACTCGTACTCGAGGCGCGACAACGGCACGATGGTGTCGTAGCTCGCGACACGTTGGATTGGTGCGAGCAGGCTGGTGAGCGCTTCGTCGGCCAATTGCGCGGCGATCTCTGCCCCGAAGCCACCGGTGCGCACCGCCTCGTGCACGAACTCGCATCGGCCCGTGCGTTCCACCGACGCAAGTATCGTGCCAAAGTCGAGCTGTCGGAGCGTGGCCACATCGATCACGTCGCACTGCACGCCATGTTCAGCCAGTCGATCGGCCGCCGACATCGCCTCCACCGTCGACGCACCCCACGTGACCACCGTGACGTCGTCGCCCGATCGCAGTGTGAAGCACGTGTCGAGCGCCAGTCCGATGCCGTTGTCGACCGCGAGTTCGCGCGTTGATCGATAGATGCGCTTGGGCTCTAGGAACACCACGGAATCGGGATCGCGAATCGCCGTGAGCAACAGGCCGTAGGCCCTGCTCGGAGACGACGGAATGACCACGCGCATTCCTGGAATGTGGGCGTAGATCGCCTCCGGGCTCTCGGAGTGGTGCTCGGGTGCGCGCACGCCTGCGCCGAACGGGGCACGCACCACGAGCGGACAGGTGATCCGACCGCGGGTGCGGTTGCGCAGGCGGCTGGCATGGTTCACCAATTGGTCGATCGCTGGATACAGAAAGCCAGAGAACTGGTACTCGATCACGGGTCGGAATCCCTGCGCGGCCAGACCCACGCCGATACCGACGAACGACGACTCCGAAATCGGCATGTCGACGACCCGAGTCGGGCCGAACTCGGCGAACAGCCCCTCGGTGGCGCGAAACACGCCACCGTCCCGGCCGACGTCTTCGCCCATCAGGACGACACGTTCGTCGTCGTGCATCGCCCGCGCCATCGCGACTCGTATTGCCTCGACCATCGACATCTCGCGTGCGGCGGTCTCAGGCATTGGTGTCACCGACCTGTCGTGCCGCGACCTCATCGCGCTGCGCGAGCAACGCGTGAGGAAGTTCCGCATACAACGAGTCGAACATCGACGTGGCGTCCTGCGGGCCGACGCCGAGATAGTCGCTGACCGCCTGCTCAATCTGTGCGGCGCACGCGTGCAGCAGTGCGTCCTCGTCGTTCGTCGTCCAAGCGCGCTGACTCGCCAGGTACGTGCGGAGTCGAAGGATCGGCTCCATTTTCCAGTGCTCGCTCACCTCGGCATCGTCGCGGTATCTGCTCGCGTCGTCGGCAGTGGTGTGATCGGACAACCGGTACGTGATCGCCTCGATGAGTGTGGGGCCACCACCGGTGCGGGCGCGCTCGATTGCGGCGCCGACGCGATCGACCACGGCGATCACATCATTACCATCGACCTGTTCGCCGGGGAATCCGCAAGCGATTGCTTTTTGAGCCAGCGTCTCGGCACCTGACTGGGCCGAGCGGGGGAGTGAGATCGCCCACTGGTTGTCGGTGACCACGAACACGATGGGCAGACGTCGCGTTCCTGCGAAGTTCATCGCCTCGTACACGTCGCCGCGAGAGGTCGCGCCGTCGCCAAATACACAGACAGCGACTCGTGCGTCACCGGGCAGTTGAAACGCCAGCGCAACACCCGCAGCATGTGGCGCGTGCGTCCCAATCGGCACACTGATCGGGAAGTCTTCGCGGGGACCTGAGAAGTCGCTGCCGCGTTCGTCGCCTCCCCAATACATCAAGATCTCACTCGGCAGCACGCCGCGCAGGAACTGCGCTCCCTGCTCTCGAAACGACGGAAGCAACACATCCTCCGAGCGCATCGCCGTGCCGACGCCCACCGAGACGGCCTCCTGTCCCAGCGACGATGCGAACGTGCCGAGCCGCCCGGTTCGTTGCAACGAAACGGCCTTCGCATCGAAGGTGCGTGTCAACACCATCGCCCGATAGAGGCCGATGAGCACCGACGGCTCCACAAGAGACGGTGGAGCCGGCGCGACCATGTGGCCATCGGCAGCGAGGTAGTTGGTGTATCCGATCGTGAAAATGGCGCGGACGGCGGTGGCTTCGTCGATACCACGGGCGTCATCGAACTCGTCCATGCAACGCCCTCCTAGAGTGCACCATACGCACGTCCAATTGCGCGGCCTAGGGTCATTTGACCCAACGCGCCTGCTACGGGACGACCACGGAATATGGCTCGCTATGGGCCAGGCTGTGTCCCGCGGCGTCGAAGGCGTGAATCAGGTAGGAGAACGAATCGCCGCTGACGATTTGGGTATCGGCGTAGGTGAGTTGCCCGGCAATGGGCGTGAGGGCGCGCCCGTCAACACCACCCGGACGTGACCGCAGCACGAGATAGTGATCCGTGCCTGCAGGACCTGGCGTCCACGTGCACTTCACGTTGGATCCGTCGGGGACACACGAGATTCCCAACGTCGCAGGAACGTGCACCTCGGTGGTTGTCGAGGCGGGGTTGTCGGGCATTGTGGTCGTGTCCGGCAAGCTGGTCGTGCCGGGCACGCTGGGGCTCAGGTCGGTGGTGGATGGCGCGGCTGCGTTGCCCTGAGTGGTTGGTGGGGACGTGGCCATTGTCGTCGTGGTCTCGGGAGCAACTGACGATGTCGTCGTGGTGGGCAGCGAGCTCGTCGTCGACGTCGTTTCTGTATTGATCGTGGTCGCCGTGCCAGGCAGCGTCGGCTCTGTCGCGGTGATGATTCGGTGGCTGTCGTCGCCGGTACCCACGATGAGCGCTGCAGCCGCAGCTGCTCCCGTGAGCGTTGCCGCGACGACGCCGATGACAACGGCGCGGCGTACCCGGCCGTGCAAAGCAATCACGTTGTCGACCACGAGCGGCGCGGTGGAGTCATCGCTCAACAGACGTTGTTCCAAGCGGTCCACGAACGCGTCGTCAACGGTGGGCGTGGGGACTGCTCCCGCTTGGGTGAGGGATGACTTGAGCGATCGGCGAGTGATGCGCATCACGCCTCCTCTGCTTCGAGATGGGTGCTCATTGCCTTGCGAAGTGCGCCGAGTCCGCGATGCAGGGTCACGGCCAGTACCGCCTTCGAACATCCGAGCGCAGATGCTGCTTCATCCGAGGTGAGCCCGGCCAGGTAGCGCAGCGAGACCGCCTCGCGGTAGCGCGGATGCAGCGTCGCAATGGCCTGATGGAGTAGCGCTGCGTCCACGCCGCCGTCAAGGTGCGAATGAGCGTCAA
>JAYUWK010000068.1:0-43794 GCA_043753895.1 Actinomycetota bacterium | reverse complement strand
ATCCACGCCGACGTGATCGGTCGGCCCATCCACCAGGTCAGCGACCCGATCAACGTGAACGTTCGCGGTGTCGCGTGGTTCGCAGCGTTGCACCTCGGCCACATCGCGATGACCGACATCACCTCTCGCACGCCGCCCGCTCAGGTGTTCACACCCGATGCATCGGCATCGTCGGTGCACGCTCGGCTGTACGCCGAGTTCGTTCGCCTCGCCCGCTCGCAACGCTCGATGTACAGGCGCCTCAACGGCTCGCTATAACCAATCTTGGATGACAGGCCGCTTGGGGGCGAGGCCAATTTCCGGTTGCTGCGCAGTACCGTTCAGGCATATGCCGAAGTTCTTGAGCCGATGGAGTCGTGAGCAACGGCGCATCCGCCGCACCGCTCGACGCGAGAAGGTGCGCACGCCGTTCGAACGACAGATGCACGAGCTGTGGATCGTCACGAAGTCTCTCGCCGGCATCTTTGTGGTGTGGAACATCATCTCCTTCGCCAGCTATGTGGGTCACGACAACGGCGACACCACATCGCAACGAATTGCCACGTGGGGCCGCAACCACCACATGGGCAGTGTCATCGACTGGATGGAAACGCGCGTCTACAGCACGCCGCCTTCGAAAGACCCCGCGAAGAACCTCGAGCTCACCTCGCCTGCGCTCGTGCCCGTGACACCCACCACCACGGTGGCCCTAGGTGGTAAAGCTGTTGGGGCTGTGCAACCTGCCACGGTCGCCACGTCGACGATTCCCGTTGTTGCAATCGGTCCGGCACCTGTAGCCCCGCAGCCGATCAGCCCGCTCATCAGTCCCGCTTTGAGTGACGAAGGACAGTGGAGCCCCATTGCCCAAGCAGCGGGGCACGACACGATGTGGGCCACCAGCCTTCGCCCGTTGCCCGACGCAGGTAGCGTTGTGGCGTCCGTCGTGGAAATCGACCAGACACACCTTCGCGCCGGGTTGTTCAACGGCGCCGAAGAGCCGGGCGGCAGCTGGAGGCGTTCGAACCGGGTACCTTCCGAGCTACAACCGGCGCTGCTGGCGGCCATGAACGGCGGGTTTCGTTTCGAACACATCAAGGGCGGCTACAAGACCGAAGGCGTGGTGGTGAAGCCGCTGAAGATCGGCGACGCAACATTGGCCGTAGGTACCGATGGTCACTTGGTCCTCGGTGAATACGGACGCGATCTCACCGACGACGGCTCGTGGATCAGCCTTCGCCAGAACCTCATCCTCATCGTCGACAAGGGCAAGTCACAGATCCAAAAGGGACTCGACCAGGGCGTGTGGTGGGGTGCCGACTACGGCAATGCCGTGTACGTCCCGCGTTCGGCCGCTTGCGTGATAGGCGATGGTCGCATGGCCTATGTGCTCGTCGGCAAGGTGAACGCCACGCAGCTCGCGCAGTCATTGATCAACATCGGCTGTGTCAAAGCGATGCAACTCGACATCAACGGCACGTGGCCGGTGTTCTTCACCTTCGGTCCCGACGCCAACGGCAACCTCACCGGGCACTTCGTCGACAAGCGCATGGGCGGCAGTCCGAATCGATACCTGAAGGGTTCCACCAAGGAGTTCTTTGCGTTCTTTGATGCGACCCGCGTCCCCGCCGAGAGCGTGCTCGACCACTAGTCGACCGACTCCAAGCGTGCGCTCCGCCGCTCATTCGGCACTCAAATGGTGATCGGCACTCAGTTCGTAGGCGTCGCAGTGTGCTGGTCGCACGATGCGAAAGTCGCGTGGGTTGACCGTCGCGATAACCGTCGCACCGACGCGTTCGGTCGCGGCCATAACGCACGCGTCAACCAGACCAAGGTTGCCGATGTCAGCGATCGGCCCGGTTTGCTACGGCGACGAGAATCCCTGTGTCAACAATGATCACGACGCGTTGCGAAGATGCTCAGCAAGTATCTCGGCGTGCGACTCAGCAAGGTCCGGGCGCCCCTCACCAATTCCAACGAACGACAACTCGAGCAGCGACTCATTCGTCGCCCAGTTCGAGAGCGCCTCGACCACCCTTTTTAGACGCTGACACCGCGCGTCAGGGACATTCAAGGTGAAAGTCATCACCGCGGACACACTACGACCCTGCACCCAGATCTGGAACCCCAAAACTGCCGAGCAGTTCAGACACGCTGGTGGCGTCACAAATACCAACGAACCATACCTGCGTGAGATTTCGACGGCTTCGGTCGACAGCCGCACAAAGGTAAATTTTGCGATGAGAACCAAACACAGAGCTAGCGCGATCAGAACACCCGAACAGGCCCGAACCATTGGAACCCAAGCTCTTCCAGACTGGCTCCCGCGCAGCACGTCTCCTGAGATCTGACGGCGCGTCAGATACCATCGCCGGATGGGCACCAGAACGATCGATCTCCTCGATGGCGACTTCTACGCCAACAGTCCGTATGCCACGTATGCATGGATGCGCGACAACGAGCCCGTGTACTGGGACTCGATCAACGAGCTGTGGGGCATCTCCCGATACGACGACATCGTCGAAATCGAACGTCGCAAGGACGTGTTCATCAGCAGCGATCAGAACAAGGGCGGCTACCGCCCCAACCTGCCCGCCGACAAGGCCATCATCGGCCTCGACGATCCGCTACACGCGCTGCGCCGTTCGCTGGTTGCGCGTCGCTTCACTCCCAAAGCCGTCGCCGACAACGAAGCCGCGATCCGCGAGGTCGTCACAGGTCTGATCGAGGGCGCACTGGCGAAATCCACCACACACGGCAGCATCGAAGTCATCGAGGACCTTGCCTCGCCGCTGCCTGCGTTGATGATCGGCCGACTGCTCGGTTTCGAGGATGCCGATTGGCCAAAGCTACGCGACTGGTCCGAGCGCACCATCGCCCTCGGTGGCGGCCCGCGGTATTTCAATGACGATGGCATGAACGCAGCGATCGAGTTTGCCGTTGCCGCAGCCGGGCTCTTCGAGCAGAAGAAGGGCTGTCCGATGGACGACCTGATGAGCATGTACACCACCGCCGAGATTCCCGGCCACACCTTCGGCGTCGACGAAGCCATCTCCGACGCGCTCCTACTCCTCGACGGCGGGGCCGAGACCACCCGCACCGTCATCGCGCGCACGCTGTTGAACCTACACGCCAATCCTGAGCAGTGGACTTTGCTGAAAGGTGGAGCCGATCTCACCGTGGCTGTCGAGGAGTTCATCCGTTACGTCACGCCCATCCACAATATGTGTCGCGTGGCCGCCACCGACTACGACCTGCACGGCACCATCATCCCCGCTGGCACGCAATTGGTGCTGATGTACCCGTCGGCCAACCGCGACCCGTCGCACTTCACCGACCCTGAGCGGTTCGACATCACCCGTACACCGAATCACCACATAGCGTTCGGCTTCGGCACGCACTTCTGCCTTGGGGCAGCCCTTGCCCGGCTCGAGATCCGCACGTTCTTCGACGAGTTCATTCGCCGCGTCGACTCGTTCACCGTGGTTGACGGCACGGTCGAGGAAATGCCGAACGCGTTCGTGTTCGGGTTGAAGTCGGCGCAGTTGCAACTGATCGGCGCCTGAACATGGGCACCATCGCGATCACCGGATCTGCCGGTGGCATCGGCGGAGCAACTCGGGCGTTGCTCGAATCGAACGGGCACCGGGTCATCGGCATCGACATGCGCGACGCAGATGTCCTCGCCGACCTTTCCACCCCGACCGGACGCGAGGCAATGGTCGATCAGGTCGCCGCAGCCAGTGGCGGCGCGCTCGATGGCCTTGTCGCAGCGGCGGGCGTCAGCAGCAACGGTTCGAACGAGGAACTCGTGGTGTCCATCAACTACTTCGGTGCCGTCGCCACGCTTGCGGGTTTGCGGCCGCTTCTCGCCCGTGGCACCGACGCGAGCGCCGTCGCGATCAGCTCGAACAGCACCACCTCGCAGGTGGGAATTCCACTCGATGCGGTCGGTGCCTGCCTTGCGGGCGACGAACCGGGTGCGCGACTGGCTGCGAAGTCCTCACCGATGGGCGGCTACCCCGCCTCGAAGATGGCACTGGCCCACTGGGTTCGTCGCCACGCCACTGGTGCCGACTGGATCGGTTCGGGCATCCGCCTCAATGCCATTGCTCCCGGGCTCATCGAGACCCCGATGACCGAGGGCGGTATCGACTTCGTACTCGGCCTCGGCGAGGTGTATCCGGTGCCTATCCAGCGTCCGGGCCAGCCCAGCGAGGTCGCTGACCTCCTCGCCTACCTGCTGTCGCCCGCTGCGGGCTTCTTCGTGGGCAGCTTCATCGTGATGGACGGCGGCACCGACGCCGCACTGCGACCAACCGATTGGCCGGCAGCGCGATGAGTACGCAGTCGACCATGCTCGCCTACCGAATGCTCGAGTGGCAGCAACCGCCACAACTCGTGGAGGTCGGTGTTCCCGCCATCGGCGCCGGTGAAGTGCTGGTGAAGGTTGCTGGCAACGGGCTGTGCCACAGCGACCTCACGATGATGGAGATCCCTGCGAGCATCGGCGACATGATCGGCTGGCACATGCCCTTCACTCTCGGCCACGAGGTCGGCGGCTGGATTGCTGCTGTGGGTGTAGGCGTCGCCGGGTTCGACATCGGCCAGGCAGTGGCACTCGTGTCACCGAGTTCGTGTGGCGTCTGCGCGCTGTGCCTGCGCGGTCACGACAGTGCCTGTCCGCATGGGCTCGCTGGTCGCGGCTACGGCCGCGACGGTGGCCTCGCCCAATACGTGGCTGCCCGCGCCCCGCGAGATGTCGTGCATATCGGCACACTCGACCCACGCAATGCTGCGCCGCTCACCGACGCTGGCGCAACCTCATATCACGGCGTCCGCAAGGTGCTCCACAAACTCACGCCGGGTTCCACTGCCGTGGTCATCGGCGCTGGCGGTCTCGGGGCTTTCGCCGTGCAGATCCTTCGTGCGCTGAGCCCGGCTACCGTGATCGCCATCGACAACAACCCATCGCGGCTCGAGTACGCAACCGAGGTCGGTGCGCATCACACCCTCACCGGCGTCGACTCGCAGACAGGCGCCGCCTTACGTCAACTCACCAACGGTGAAGGCGCTACGGCCGTGCTCGACTTCGTCGGCATCGATGCGACCATCGATATAGGTGTCGGCGCCGTGCAGCCCTACGGTACCTATGCCGTCATCGGTTCGAATGGCGGCACGCTGAAGCGCCCGTGGTACGGCGGCCTACCGCGCGATGGTGAGGTCATCAACTTCCAGGGCAGCAGCGTCTCCGATGCCCACGAGGTCGTGCGCCTCGCCGAACAGGGTCTCATCCGTAGCGATGCCGATTTGTTTCCGATGCAACAAGTGGGCCACGCCTACGACGCGCTGCACCACGGCCGCCTCCGAGGCAGAGCCGTCGTGACCCCGAATGACTGAGGCCGTTCGACCCGCGCCAAAGGCAGCTGTCGAGCCGGCAACGATGGGAGTGCGCGCTGCACTCTTGCTGATGGTCACCTTCTTCGGCGGGAGCATGCCGGCCTACAAAGTGGCAGGCCGCAGCTTCGGCCCGGCAACGACAAATCTCGGTCGGTTTCTGATCGCCGCGACCGTGCTCATCATCATTGCCCGCAAGCGTCTGCCGTCGGCCCGCGGACACATCAAACGGCTGTTGCTCATCGGCATGTTCGGCATCGGCCTGATGGCAGTGTTCCTGGGAGTCGGTGTCGACAAGGGATCCGCCACGATCAGCTCGATCATCGTGGGTCTCGAACCCATTGGGGTGGCCCTCGCAGGCGCACTCATAGTTGGCGATCGACCCTCGCGTCGCTCTCTCCTAGCGCTCGTCGTCGGCATCTGCGGCGTTGTGGTTGCATCCGGCGTCATCAGTCAGGGCAGCCAGAGCACACCGATCCTGCCGATGCTCCTGCTCCTCGGCACGGTCGTCACGTTCTCCATCTACACCGCTTTCGTGCGTCGCGCCGGCCAAGGAGTGGACCCACTCGCGGTTGCTTCCATCACCCAGGTCGGCGCATTGTTCTTCGTGATCCCGGCGTGTCTGCTCGACGTGTTCGGCAAGGGCATGATCCGCGATGCTGGCGTACAACCCAAGGCCGTGTGGGCGGTGATCTTCCTCGGCGTGGGCTCTGCGATTGGTTACCTGCTGCTGTGTTCGGTGCTCGCCAATCAACCTTCGAACCGCGTCGCGGTGTCGATGTTTCTCACGCCGCTGTTGGGTGTGGTGTTCTCGTGGCTCGTCGTCGGCGAACACCTGTATCTGCGCCACGCCTACGGCGGCGCCATCGTGTTGCTCGCGATCTGGATCAGCGAAGGCGGCAAGGACCGCGCTCAGATCGATGAGGTGCTCTCCGAGTCACCGCCGGTGTAGTCGACGCTGCCTGTAGTCGCACGAACAACGTTGTATTCCTGGCTTCCGTGACACCTCCGCGAGGTTCTGACGGGCGGCACGTCCTCCGTGCATCGAGACGGAAGGATCCGGTGCTCGCCGACTCACCGCCGGTGTCGTCGACGCCGATGGTGCCAACCCGGCGGTGCGCCTGGCCCGCAGTGACCAAAGTCCCGTCTCGGACTGCGTTCGAAGGATCAGTCTTGGCACCATCAGCCCTACAAGAACGGCGAGGCTACGAGCAATATTCACACGGTCAACGACGACGGCTCCACGATCGAGGAGCTAGACAACGGAGAGGTTGCGCCGAGCCGGCGACGACGCGACCCGGTCGGCTGGACGATGTGGAGCATTGCTGCGATCATCGGGATCGTTGCGCTCGTGATGGCATCCATCGCTCTCGGCCGCAAGGACAACGGTTCCAATGCGAGTTCGAGTGGTTCTGGCTCAGGTGGTGGAACAGCCACCACCCAACCTGCAGCGAACGTCGACGCCGTCATCGACTTCAACGCCAAGCCGGGAGCCGACTGGAAGCCGTACGACCCGCCGCTGAAGCCCGCCGACGGTGCGACCGAGCACAAGGTCGAGATGCATGCAATCGAGAAGGTCATCGAGGTTGCTCCAGGCGTGACCCAAGAAATGTGGACCTTCAATGGCACCGTGCCCGGAACGACCTTGCGCGGCAAGGTGGGCGACCTCTTCACGATCACGCTCTTCAATGACGGCAAGATCGAACACTCCATCGACTTCCATGCCAGCAAGGTTGCATGGAACGTGGAGATGCGCTCGATCAAGCCGGGTGAATCGCTCGTGTATCAATTCAAGGCCAAGTACGCAGGCGCGTTCATGTACCACTGCGGTACGGCACCGGCGCTACATCACATCGGTAACGGTATGTATGGCGCGATCATCATCGATCCCCCCGTGTTGGCGCCCGTGGCTCACGAGTACCTCATCGTGCAATCTGAGCTGTACACCGCACCGATGGGACAATCTGGCGACCTGACCAAGATGCAGAAGCAACAGGCTGACGCCGTCGTGTTCAACGGCTCCGTCAGCCAATACAAGTTCCACCCGATCCGGGTCGAGCCGAACGAACGGGTACGGGTGTGGGTGGTCGACGACGGCCCATCGGAGAACTCGTCGTTCCACATCGTCGGCACCATCTTCGACACGGTGTTCAAGGAAGGTACCTACGATCTACAACCCGATTCCCGAAACGGCGGCTCGCAGGCGCTCGATCTGCAACCAGCACAGGGTGGGTTCGTAGAGTTAACCTTCGATGCCGCCGGGCTGTATCCCATCGTGACTCACAAGTTCGCCAACGTTGGCAAGGGTGCGCTCGGGTTGTTCCAAGCAGGCGAGGTCGACACGAGCGGCGCCACGCCGAGCCACTGATCTCAGGCTCGAACCCGAGCAGTACAGTCGGCCCCATGCCGACCGCTTTTGAACTCGCGCTCGAACGAATCGCCGGCGGCTCCGACGTTGCGTCGGAAGCTGCCACGATCGTTTCCTCGATGACTTCTGCCGAGCGTCTCGAGTGTCTCGACGGCGACGTCGACTTCTGGCCGGGCCTCGCCGACATGATCGGCGGTGGCTACGTGGAGCACACCTTTCCCGGTGGCTCGTGTGCCCGCCTCGGCGTACCCGGCATCACCTTCAGCGATGGTCCTCGCGGTGTGGTCATCGAGCCCGCCACGTGCTTTCCGGTGAGCATGGCGCGTGGTGCCACGTTCGACATCGCCCTCGAGGAACGAATCGGTGATGCCATCGGTGCAGAGCTGAGCGTGAAGGGCGCGAACTTCTTCGGCGGGGTCTGCATCAACCTGCCCCGCCATCCGGCCTGGGGCAGATCGCAGGAGTCCTACGGCGAGGATCCCGTGCTACTCGGCGAGATGGGTGCGGCGCTCACGCGTGGGGCCCAGCACCACGTGATGGCCTGCGTGAAGCACTACGCGCTGAACAGCATGGAGAACACTCGATTCGCAGTGGATGTCACTGTCGACGAACGAGCCCTGCACGAGGTCTATCTCCCCCATTTCCAGCGTGTGGTGGACGAAGGCGTTGCGAGTGTGATGAGCGCGTACAACTCGGTGAACAGCGAATGGTGCGGACATAACCGCGCGTTGCTCACCGATGTCCTGCGTCACGACTGGGGCTTCGAGGGCATCGTGATTTCCGACTTCATCTTCGGGTTGCGAGACGCTGCAGCGAGTGTGCGCGCGGGCATGGATATCGAGATGCCGTTCCGCATGATTCGCGCCCAGCATCTGGCCCAGCAACTCGCCGACGGCGAGATCACCCAGGATGAAATCGACGCAACGTGTTGCCGCATCGTGGCCACGCTGCTGCGCTTCGCCCCGGTGTACAATCAGCCTGCTGACCACACCACGCTGCTGTGCGATGCGCACCGCGCCCTTGCCCGCGAAGCCGCGCAGAAGAGCATCGTGCTGCTGCGCAATCAGGACGACCTGCTTCCGCTGCAGCCCGACACCACGGTCGCCGTCATCGGTCGCCTCGGCGCAGTGGCCAACCTCGGAGATCGTGGCAGCAGTCGCGTGAACCCGCCGTACGTGATCACTCCACTCGAGGGTCTCCGCGCTGCTCTCGGCCCCGACCAAGTCTCGTACGCCGAGGGTGCCGACGCCGCCGAAGTCGCCCGCGTCGCAAATGCGGCCGACGTGGCCGTGGTCGTGGTCGGCTATACACATGCCGATGAGGGCGAGTACGTGGGCCTCGAAGGCACGGCACACCTGCAATCGCTGTATCCGCCACAGACCTCCGAGACGAACGAACTCCTGACCAAGGCGTTCCAGCGCAACCAAGGTGGCGAGCGCGGTATGGGCGTCGGTGGCGACCGTGCCAGCATCCGCCTCAGCCAGGCCGACGAGGCACTGATCGACGCGACCGTTTCGGCAAATCCCGACACCGTCGTCGTCGTCATGTCGGGCAGTGCCGTGGTCATGGAGTCTTGGCGCCATCGAGTTCCGGCCATCGTGATGCTCTGGTACCCGGGCATGGAGGGAGGCCATGCATTGGCCGACGTGCTCCTCGGCCGGGCGAACCCCAGCGGTCGCATGCCGATGACCATCCCCACCGACGAGGCCCACTTACCTGCGTTTGACCGCGCGGCCACAGCGGTCGTCTACGACCGTTGGCACGGCTACACCAAGCTCGCCCACGACGGGCACGAGGCCGCGTATCCGTTCGGCTTCGGGCTGTCATACACCTCGTTTTCCCGCGACGGCGGTTATGCCATCACCGACGAGGAAGCCACCGACATCACCGTCACGGTCACCAACACAGGCGCTGTTGCCGGCATTGATGTGGTGCAGATCTACGCAGGTCTGCCCGACTCGGCCGTCGAACGTGCGGAGTCGTTGCTCGTCGGGTTCGCACGTACGCCTGAGCTCGCGCCCGGCGAGTCGTGCACGCTCACCATCCCCGTACCCCACCAGCGGCTGATGGTGTGGCGAATCGCGGATCGTTCGTGGTGGCTCGAACCCGGCAACTACCAACTCAGCGCAGCACGTCACAGCGAGGACAATCGCGCCGTGCAGTTCACCACGCCGCTGCCGCTGCCCGGGTGAATCGAACGCCAACACGGCCAACCGCTACCGTTGGTCCTATGCCCTCGGCCTTCCTGCACCCCTTTGCCTCCACTACCCGCGAATCGTTCATCCGCATCGTGCGCGGCGACGGCGCGCTGCTCTGGGATGCCGACGGCAACGAACTCATCGACGGTATGGCCAGCCTCTGGTACTGCAACGTCGGCCATGGTCGTCGCGAGATTGCCGATGCCGTGCACGCGCAGATGAGCGCGCTCGAGACGTACTCGTGCTTCGACCCCTTCACCAACGGCCCTGCCGACGAGCTCGCCGAGAAGCTGATCTCACTGTGCCCACTTCCGAATGCCCGCGTGTTCTACACCAATAGTGGTAGCGAGTCTGTCGACACCGCGATGAAGCTGGCCCGCCTGGCCCATGTGCAGGCCGGTCATCCCGAGCGCACGCTCATCATCAGTCGCACCCGCGGCTATCACGGAACCAACTACGGCGGCACCAGCGCGCAGGGCATCGCCCCGAACAAAGCCGGCTACGGACCGCTCGTGGGCGACGTCGTGCAGGTGCCGAGCGACGACATCGAAGCGCTTGCCACACTCATGAAAGAACGCAGCGCCGAGATTGCGGCGGTCATCACCGAGCCGGTGCAGGGGGCAGGTGGGGTGTTCCCGCCCACCGAGAATTACCTGCAGGGGCTTCGTCGCCTGTGCGATCAGCACGGCGCGTACCTCATCTTCGACGAAGTAATAACCGGCTTCGGTCGCCTCGGCTCCTGGTTCGCGGCGCAGCATTACGACGTCATCCCCGACTTCCTCGGTTTCGCCAAAGGGGTCACATCGGGCTACCAGCCGCTCGGCGGTGTGTTCGTGGGCCGCGGGCCACTCGATGCGCTCGAGTCCGACCCCACCTTCTTCCTGCGCCATGGTTACACCTACAGCGGCCATGCGAGCGTGTGCGCGGCGGGGTTGAAGAACCTCGAGATCATGGAACGCGAGTCGCTGGTCGAGCGCGCTCAGCACGTAGGCGCTCGTCTCGGCGCCGGGCTGCGGGCACTGGCCGCCGACGGCACGATCGATCACGCACGTGGTGCTGGTGCCGTGTGGGCAGCAGGGCTTCGTGCCGATCAGAATGCCACTGCGATCCGCGATCACATGCTCGCCAATGGTGCCATCGTGCGCGCGCTCAACGCGGATACCAACACGTTCTGCCCGCCACTGGTGACCACCGACGAGCAACTTGATCGCCTGCTCGACATCTTCGCCACTGCTGCCAGCCGCTGACCGCAGGCTCACTCGCGGGGTCCATCGCGCCGTCAGCGCAACTGTGCCGATACCCACGTGGCGCCGTCGTCGCCAGTGAACACGACCTGATCGATGTGCAATGCCGATCTCCCCGAGCCGGATGCGCCAATGGGCCAATGGGCCAATGGGCCAATGATCCACTGAGCTAATGGGCGACGTCGGTCGGTCGAACCGTCCGCAGCACGTAGCAAACATGAACCGTCCCTAATCCACCCCGTTTCTTGGGCGCATCTCGCGCCACAGGGTGGCGCGAAGCGCGCCCGAGCAGTAGGTCGAGCACAGGTTGAGCAGTAGCTCGAGCACAGGTCGAGCAGCGGGTTGAGCAGTAGCTCGAGCACAGGTCGAGCAGCGGGTTTGCGGGGTTCCCTTTACAACAGGGCAAATATTGACAGTATCAATATTCTGCCCTAGTCTCATCGAGAGTGCGGCCGCACCATCGCCGCAGAGATCGAGGACATGACATGAAGATTGGTGCGTTCTTCTTCGGAGGAGTCGAGATGACCGACGCCGGCGCGGGCCTGCCCAACCCGATGGATCGGCGCTACGACAACGCTGCGTGCTGGGACGCAACCCTGAAGTACATCGATGCCGCGGTCGCCGCAGATGCACTCGGTTTCGACAGCTTCTGGACGACCGAACACCACTTCCAGTACGAGGGCTACGAAGTCATCCCCAACGGGATTCTCATCTCGGCATGGATCGCAGCGCGTACGCAGAACATCCGCCTCGGCGCGATGTTCAACGTGGTGCCGCAGTGGAATCCGCTGCGCCTTGCCGAGGATTTCGCGACGATGCACAACCTCTCCGGCGGCCGCGGCATCCTCGGCGTGGGCCGCGGCACGGTGCCTCGCGAGTTGCTGCACCTCAACTCCGACCACATCTCCATCGGTTCGGCTGACAACCCCGATCAGATCGCCGACGACTTGCGCAACCGCGAGTGGTTCGAGGAAGCGATGGAGGTGGTGCGCATGTCGCTCACGCAGGAGTCGTTCTCATACACGGGCAAGTTCTTCCAACTTCCCGCACCCGGCATTCCCGATCGCGGCACGACCGTTACCGAGCTCACACTCGTACCGCGCCCCGTCTATCCGTTCGAGATCTGGCAGCCGGCCACCAGTCCGGCCACGGTTGAGTACGTGCCGCTCGTGGATCACAATGCGGTGTTCTGGAATCAGCACCCCGCGTTCATCAAGCGCATGTGGGATCGTTACGGCGAACTGCACCATCAGCATCACGACTCGAATCTCGCGCCGGGAGACAAGCGCATGCTCGTGGTCACGGTGCGCATCGAGGACACGCGCGAGGAAGCTATCCGCACCGCGCGCAACGGCCACGACGAGTTCTGGAAGTTCCTCGGCCCGTATGGTTGGAGCCGCGGCTACATGGGTCCCGATGGCAAGCCCGTCGGCCCAGGTCTCATCCCCACCCTCGAGGAGTCGATGCGCCAGCGCACCATCCTGGTCGGCACGGCCGAGGAAGTGGCCGAGCAGGTGCAGGAATACCGTGATCTGCTCGGCGTGGAGAACCTCACCATCTACCCGCACCTCACCGGCGATCCGTACACCAAGGCGGTCGAGCAGATGGCACGGTTCATGGACGACGTCATGCCGTTGGTCTCGTGATCGGGTCGGGCTCGATCTGTGCAGCACACAGCTGAACACGAAACACCTGGGCGGGACACTCCTGGGCGAGACACGGCCGCGCTCGATCAGGCGGAATGGGTCAATGTCGGAAGCGCCATTCGCGAACGGCGGCGCTCACGCAGCCTGACGATGATCGAGCTCGCTGCATTGTGCGAGCTCTCCCAACCATTTCTGTCTCAGGTCGAGAACGGGAGAGCGAAACCATCGATGGGGTCGCTCTACCGCATCGCGCACGCGCTCGACACCACGCCTCAAGCGCTATTCGGGGTGAGGTCTTCGGCCGGTTCCGCACCGACACTCGTGCGTCGCCACGATGCCTGCGGGGTACCGGTGCTCGCCCGCGCCGACGAATCAGCAGTTCGTCTGCTCCTCCCCGGAGATGCCCCGTTCCACGTGCTCGAGTTCGTCGGCCTGCCCACCGAGTTCATGGAGTTCTGGGAGCACGACGGCTTCGAGGCTATCTACGTACTCGCCGGTCAGATCGAGATCGAGGTCGCCGGCGAGCTGAGCGCCCTGAGCGCCGGCGACTTCTTGTCGTACCCCGCGCATCTCCCCCATCGACACCGCTCGATCTCGGGCGGCAGTGCCCGCGTTCTGATGATCGAGACCAAGGTCGAGGCACTCCAAGACAACAGTCCGAGCACCCACGTTCCGAAACCACGTCGCAAACGAACCACACGAGTTTCGGGCAAACGGTAAAGTCGGCGTCACACCGGCCGATATACAAGACGTGAATACTCGTCTGTTTCCCGGCATTGCGTTCGTCACCTTCTCGATGGTGTCGATGCTCTCGCTGGTCATCACTGCACGGCTGCGCTGACTCCTCCGAGCGGCTCTGGCACAACTGACTCACGCGCCATTCGGTAGGTTCGTGGCAAGCACGCGAGCCCATCGTGTGCACCCAGAGCACAGGAATCGGTACGGAGATGACCATCGACCTCACCGGACAGCACGCCCTCGTCACGGGCGGAGCCAGCGGCATCGGCGCCACTGTCGCCCGGCGTTTCGCCTCGCTTGGCGCGCACGTGATCGTGACCGACCTCAACGACCAGGGCGGCACCCACGTTGCCGACGAGATCGGCGGCGAGTATCACCATCTCGATGTCTCCAGCGCCGATGAGTGGGCCGCGCTCGTGGGCCATCGCGGCGCGCTCGACATCGCCTTCCTCAATGCCGGTGTCAGCACTCGAATGCCCGATCAGGCGCCCAGCGATGAACCGCTCGGCGAGGTCACTGATGTGGCATACCGGCGCATCATGGGAGCCAACGTCGACGGTGTCGTGTTCGGAGCGCGAGCGGTACTCGACAAGATGGTCGATCGCGGCCGTGGCCACATCGTGATGACCGCGTCGATGGCAGGGCTCGGCGCCATTCCGTTTGATCCCATCTACGGTCTCACCAAACACGCCGTCGTAGGTTTCGCCAAGTCGCTTGGCCAGATGGTCGGCCCTAGCGGCGTGTGTACCAGCGCGATCTGCCCCGGCTTCGCTGATACCAACATTGTCTCTGCCGACATGAAGGCAATGCTCAGTCTGATGGAGATACCCGTCATGTCCCCGGAGCGGGTGGCCGACACGGTGATGGCGGCGATCGAGGCCAACATCCCCGGTTCAGTCTGGGCCGTGTGGGGCGACCTGCCCATCGAGCGCTACGAACCAACACCTCCCTTTGCCGGACTGATCGCACGGCCATGACCGAGCTGCTCTTCAACCCGTTTGACCCTGCGTTTCGTGCCAACCCGTACCCGTTCTACGACATCTTGCGTACCACCGCTCCGGCCTACTGGACTCCACTCGACACAGTTGTGCTCTCGCGCTACGAAGACGTTTCGCACACGCTGCGCAGCAACGACTTCAGCCGTGACATCGACAAGAATGCAAACGTGCCGCTCGATCCGGTGCAGCAAGCCCGGCGCGCCCGACGCTCCAGCGAGTCCAGCAAATCGATCCTCAACCTCGATCCTCCGGATCACTCCCGCCTGCGGCGCCTGGTGAGTCAGGCGTTCACACCGAGCGCAATCGAGCAGCTGCGGCCCCGTGTACAGCAACTCGTCGACGACGTGCTCGATCGCGCTGCAGATCGCGGCTCGATGGAACTCATCGACGAGCTTGCGTTCCCGGTGCCGTTCCAGGTCATTAGCGACATGCTCGACATGCCCACCGATCGCGCCGAGGAGTTGCGCGAGTGGTCACAGCACATCACCGCATCCCTCGAACCCACTGCGAGCGCGCAGGATCTCGATCTTGCCGAAACCGCGATCGATCAGCTCGTTCCGTATCTCGTGACCATCATCGAACACCGTCGCCGCAACCTCGGCAGCGACATCTTGTCCGCGCTCATTCTCGCCGAGGAGAGTGGCGACCGGATGAGCGTCGACGAGTTGATCACCTTCGTGCTGCTGCTGTACATCGCCGGCCACGAGACCACGGTGAACCTCATCGGCAACGGCACGTTGGCATTGCTGCGCAACCCCGACCAGCTTGCTCTGTGGCGTGACAACCCATCGTTGGACAATGCGGCCGTCGATGAGCTGTTGCGATACGACGGTCCAGTGCAACTCACGGTGCGGGTGCCCATCGTTCCGGTTGATTTCGGCGACGTCCACGTGGAACCGGGAGTCGTGGTCATGACGCTGCTCGGTGCCGCGAATCACGATCCTGCGATGTTCGATGATCCACATGCGTTGCGGCTCGATCGTGCGAACTCGAACCGTCATCTGGCCTTCGCTGCCGGCGTGCACTACTGCCTCGGTTCGTCACTGGCCAAACTCGAGGCGCAGGTGGCGATCAGCTCCCTGATCCGTCGATTTCCCAACATCGAACTCGCCGGCGAGCCCGGCTGGCGCGATCGGCTGACGATTCGCGGCGTGGATCACCTGCCACTGTCGCTCTGAGGCCCTTTCCGCTCTGGGGTCCTGTCGCTCTGGTGCCAGTGTGGCGGATGCCACCTCGAAACGAGAGCGGCGCTCTTGCTTTTGTGATCGACGTTCCGCACAATGTGAGCAGTGCTCTCGAATCGAGAGCCGAATCACCAAGGAGTCGTCATGTCCCATCATCTCGTCATCGGGGCCGGTCCCGTCGGTTCAGGCGTCGCCACACTGCTCGCCGCTCAGGGCACACCGGTCACCGTGCTCACGCGCAGCGGAACCGGGCCATCCCACCCGCTCGTCACGCTCGTCGACGGCGATGCCAACAACATCGACTCCATCGCGGCCCACGCGACTGGCGCAGCGGCCATGTACAACTGCGTGAACCCGCCGTATCGGCGCTGGGCGACGGACTGGCCACCCATGCACCACGCAATGATGGCCGCAGCCGAGCGCACCGGGGCGGTGCTGGTGATGATGGAAAACCTCTACGCATTCGGTGCAGATGCAACGATGCCGATGCGCGAAGGCGACGCCATGCGGGCAACCGGTACGAAGGGCGCCTCCCGCGCAACAATGGCACGCGAGTTGTTGCAGGCCCACGCCGATGGCCGCCTACGCGCCACGCTCGCTCGCGCGTCTGACTTCTTCGGTCCCGGAGTGCGCGATGCCGGTATGGGCGAGCGAGTGGTGCCGAAGGTGATCGCGGGCAAGAAGGTATCCGTCCTCGGCAGCCTCGACGCGCCGCACAGCCTCAGCTACATGCCCGATGTGGCGCGCACGCTCGTGACCATCGCCGCAGACGAGCGCGCATGGGGCAAGCCGTGGCACGTTCCGAACGCTCCAGCAGTGACCCAACGCGAAGCCGTGGCGCTGTTGGCCGCCGCAGCGGGCACCACGGTGAAGGTGAGCGCAATCCCCAAGCTCGTGCTCAGCGCTCTCGGTGTCGTCGTACCGATCATGCGAGAGTTCAAAGAGACTTGGTACCAGTTCGATCAGCCTTTCGTCACCGACTCCACGCTCACCGCGACCACATTCGAGCTATCGGCAACACCGCTCGACGAGGCGTGCGCGGCCACGGTGGCATGGTGGCGCACGCAGGGTACGAAGTAAGGCAGAGACAGCCTCAGTCGTGGGCGAGGAGATGCATCAGGCTGCTGGTGTCCCAACGCTTGCCACCGCGGGCAATGACCTGTGCGTAGAACTGATCGACGAGCGCGGTGACCGGTAAGCGTGCACCATTGCGATTCGCCTCGGCGAGACAGATACCGAGGTCCTTGCGCATCCACTCGACTGCAAACCCGAACTCGAACTCGCCGCGCGACATCGTGATGGCACGGTTGTCCATCTGCCAGCTCTGCGCGGCCCCTTTGCCGATGGTCTCGACCACCTTGTCCACTTCGAGGCCGGCGCGTTCGGCAAAGTTGATCGCCTCGGCGAGACCCTGCACGATGCCGGCGATGCAGATCTGGTTCACCATCTTGGTTAGCTGACCCGCGCCACTGCTGCCCATGAGTTCGCACGCTCGGGCATAGGCCATGATCATCGTGCGCGCCTTTCGGTACACGAGCAGGTCGTCGCACCCACACATCACCGTGAGCGATGCCGTCTCGGCACCTGCCTGCCCACCGCTCACCGGCGCATCGACAAAACCAACCCCCACCTCTGCGGCCGCGGCCGACAACTCGCGAGCCACGTCGGCCGATGCGGTGGTGTGATCCACCAAGATCGCGCCCGGGCTCATCCCGGCGAGCGCACCGTCCGGTCCGAACGCAACGTCGCGCAGGTCGTCGTCATTGCCGACACACATGAACACGAAGTCGGCTTCGTGGGCGGCCTCGCGGGGGGTAGCCGCCGACCATCCACCGTTGATCTCGACCCACGTCTCGGCCTTGGTCTCGGTGCGGTTGTGCACCGTCACATCGTGGCCGGCTCCGCTGAGGTGGCGAGCCATCGGCGCGCCCATGACTCCCAATCCGATGAATGCAAGCTGTCCCATACGCCCACGAGTCTGTCAGGCCGAGCGCACCGAACGCGCACCCATGTTGTGAACAGAGCGCGCGGCTACTGCGGAGTCACGTACGCGCTGGTGATTCCCCCGTCGATGATGAGTGACTGACCGGTCATCCAGCTGCTTTCGTCACTCGCCAGGAACAGCGCTCCGTTGGCGATCTCGATCGGCTCGCCGAAGCGACCCATCGGGATGTGCACGAGACGCCGATTGCGCTTCTCGTCATCCGAGAGGAACTTGGCCAGCATCGGGGTCATGATCGGGCCGGGGCAGAGTGCGTTCGCACGAATACCCTGACGCGCGTAGATGGTGGCGATTTCGCGGGTCATTGCGAGCACTGCGCCCTTCGACGCGGTATAGGCGATCTGCGGGGTCGCTGCACCCATGTGCGCCACGAACGACGCTACGTTCACGATGGATCCCCCGCCACTGGCCAGCATCGCCGGGATGGCGTATCGGCAACCGAGCAGCACACCCTTCACGTTGATGTCCATCGTGAGGTCGTATGTTGCGATCGAGGTGTTGGTCGGACCGTCGTCGTCGGCCAACATGACGCCCGCGTTGTTGTACAGCACATGTAAGCCGCCGAAGGTCTCGACGGCATGCGCGACTGCGGACTCGACCGATGCCTCGTCGGTGACGTCGCAACGCACGAACGTGGCCTCGCCGCCGGCGGCCGCAATGGCCTCCACCGCTTCGTCACCGTCGTTGATGTCGGCAATCACGATCTGCGCGCCCTCTTGCGCGAAACGCTCGGCACCCACGCGCCCCAACCCCGATGACGCACCGGTGATCAATGCAACTTTTCCACTCAACCTACCCACACATGCCTCCAAGACCGAACGACTACGGCGTGCAGGCTAGCCCTACACCCGTTCCCAGTAGCGGCGCTTCTCCCAATCGGTGACGGTCTGATTGAAGGCCATCCACTCGCCCTTGGCCATGGTGAGGATGTGGTGGTGCACGTCGTCGCCGAAGCACTCTCGCGCGATCGTGCTGTTCTCCCACAAATCGATGGCATCGCGAATGTTCCAGGGAATCCGTGGAATGTCGGGGGCCTCGTACCCATTGCCGGCGAACGGTTCGCCGAGTTCGAGTTCGTTGCGGATGCCATACAGCCCGCCAGCCAGCGTGCCGGCGAACGCGAAGTAGCTGTTCGCATCGCTCCCAGGAATGCGGCACTCGACGCGAGTTCCCTTGCTGTGGCCCACGAGGCGATACCCCAGCGTGCGATTGTCCACGCCCCACCCGATTCCGGTAGGCGCCCACGAACCGAGCTGAAAGCGTTTGTAGCTGTTGATGGTGGGCGCCCAGAGCAGTGAGAACTCCTGCGAGGTGGCGATGAGGCCAGCAAGGTAGTGGCGGAACAGTTTGCTCATCCCGTGTTCGCCGTGCTCGTCGTGACCGTCGAACAACGCGCGCTCACCATCGAGGCTCCACAGGCTGCTGTGGATGTGACACGACGAACCCGTGTCGTTGAAGTCGTGCTTGGCCATGAAGCTGATGCTGCGGCCGTTCAGCGCGGCGATCTCCTTGGCGCTGTTCTTGTAGACCGCGTTGCGGTCGGCCATCTCGACCGCTGTGGTGTAATCGAGGTTGATCTCGTGCTGGCCCCGGCCTGCTTCACCCTTGCTGAACTCGACCGGCACGCCTGCGGCTTCGAGGCCACGTCGAATCTGACCGATGATGTATTCGTCCTTGGTGGTCTGCAGCACGTGATAGTCCTCGAGCCATGGGCTGTGTGGAGTGAGGTCGCGATAGCCCTTGTCGTGGGCCTCGTCGTAGGTGTCCTTGAACAGATAGAACTCGATCTCGCTGGCCACCATCGCCAAGTAGCCGAGTTCGGCGGCGGCTTGGACCTGTCGACGTAACACGGTGCGTGGCGCAACCTCGATGAGTTCGTTGGTCTCCACGTCGTAGAGGTCGCACATGATCATGGCCGTCTTGGGCACCCACGGGATCACGCGGATGGTGTCCCAATCGGCCGCGGCGAGCATGTCGCCGTACCCCTGCTCGTAGCTGGTAAACCGATAGCCCGGCACCGGATTGTTGTCCATGTCGCAGGCGATGAGGTAGTCGCAATTCTCGGTGCCGTCGTCGGCCACATGCTCGAGGAAGAAACGACCCGTGGTGCGCTTACCCACCAGGCGACCCTGCAGATCGGGGAACGCCATGATCACGGTGTCGATGTGACCCCCGCGAATCATTCGCTCGAGATCTTCTCTGGTGACGTGCACTCGCTCAGACATGACCCGCACTGTAGATCGGCACAGGCGCGACGCCTAGCGCCCGGCCGTTACGCCTTTTTCTTGACTTCCTTCGGTGGCTTCAACACGCCCTTGGCCAGTGCGTTGTCGAGGTAGCGCTCGGCTTCCTCGGCACTGACCTTGAGCGCCGGTGCAATCTCGCTGATGAGGTTGATGCGCGCCCGCTCGTACATCGTGCGCTCGGCGGCGGACAGCGAGGCGTCGCGGTTGCGAGCAGCGAGATTACGAACGACCTCGGCCACTTGATACACGTCGCCGCTCTTCAACTTCTCCTGATGGTTCTTGAACCGCCGGCTCCAGTTGCTGGGCACGCGCGGGTCGGCCTTGGAGAGCACGGACACGAGGTCCTCGAGTTCGTCGGGAGACACTGGCGGGCGAACGCCCACATCGGCCGCACGCGCGACCGGCACCGAGAGGGTCATTTCATTGATGATGGTGCGCAGGATCAGGTATTCCTGGGTCTCACCGAACGCAACGACCTTCTTGGTGCCCTGCACGAGGCATGCCCCGTGCTGGGGATAGATGACGGTGTCGCCCTTTTTGAACTTCACACCAAGTACCTCACGACTTCTCATTGTGGATTGCGCCACGAGCGCTCACGGAGGACGGGAACCCGTCCAACGGATACTCAAGGGTAAGGGTTCCGAGCCCATATTCCTCACGGCACGCGAGCGTGTCACAGCCCGATTGCGAGGTCTCCTAGGGTCGCGCCTGTGAACATTCACGATCTCCCCACACCGGCTCTCGTGATCCGTGCCGACTCGCTGGAGCGCAACCTCACAACGATGGCCGCCTCACGGCCCGGTGGTCGTTTGCGACCTCACGTCAAAGCGCACAAGTGCACCGCACTCGCAGCAGCGCAACACGCGCACGGACACCGGGGCTTCACCTGTGCCACCCCGCAGGAGGTGCTCGGCATGGTCGCGGCAGGGCTCGGCCACGATCTGCTCTTGGCCAACGAAGTCATCGATGCGGTCCGTCTGCGAGCGCTCGGTGCGGCGCAGTCGGCAGCCTCCATCACTGTCGCCGTCGACTCCACCGAGACCATCGATGCAGCTGCCCGCGCCGGACTCGAACAGGTGATCATCGACGTGAACGTCGGGCTGCCCAGGTGCGGATGCACCCCAGCCGACGCTGGTCGTCTGGCGGACTACGCGCGCAGTCACTCGTTGGAGGTGCGCGGCGTGATGGGCTACGAGGGCCATCTCATGGTGCTCGCCGACCGTTCCGTGCAGCGCGACAAAGTGGCTCGCGCCATCGATTCGCTCGTGAGCGCTCATGAGGCCGTCGGGGGCGACGTCGTGTCTGCGGGCGGCACCGGCACCTACGACCTGCACGACCGCGTCACCGAGGTACAAGCGGGCAGTTACGCGTTGATGGACACCCACTACGCACAGCGCGGGTTGCCGTTCGAGTTGGCGTGTTTCGTGGTGGGCACGGTGATCTCGTCGAATCCGCAATTCGCCGTTGCCGATGTCGGTCTGAAAGCACTCGGGATGGACCATGGCAACCCATCAATCGATGGTGCCACCGTGTGGTTCTGCAGCGACGAGCACATCACGTTCGCGATGGTTGATGGGCCTCAGCCGACTGTCGGCGAACGGGTACTCGTGATCCCTGCACACATCGATCCGACGATGGCGATGCACGAGGTTGCGTGGCTGCTCCGCGCCGAGGAGGTCATCGATCGCTGGCCGATCGACCTACGCGGTTGGTGAACCGTTTGGTGGCCGGCCCGGCGCGTCGGCGGCCAGCGCAGCCACAAGTGCGCGAAAAGCGCGGCCGCGATGCGAGATCTCGTTCTTCGCCGCCTCGCTCATCTGGCTGAACGTGCCACCATCACCGTCCACCGGCACGAAGACCGAGTCATAGCCGAAGCCACGTGCACCCTGCTCCGTCATCGCAATCGATCCCTCGCACAGACCCTCGACCGCGAGCTCGCGCCCATCGGGCCACACCACCATGGCCACGGTGCGAAAACGCGCCGTACGTTTGCCATCCGACACGTCGCGCAACTGCGCCAGCATCTTGGCGCGATTATCGGCATAGCTGCAGCCCTCGCCAGCAAACCGGGCGGAGTACACCCCGGGTGCGCCATCGAGTGCGTCCACCTCCAAGCCTGTGTCGTCGCTGATTGCCGCACGTCCGGTAGCCGTACAGATCGCTGCGGCCTTCAGGCGGGCGTTGCCGAGCAGCGTTGACGCATCCTCGATCACGTCAGGTATGTGGGCAGGCCGAGGCAGGAGCTCCACGAGACCGTGCAGCACTGCGGCGATCTCGGCCACCTTGTCTGGATTCGCCGAGGCACAGACAAACGTTTCCATGCGTGGGTGCCTGCTGGTCACTTCGCCGGCGTCAGCGACCGAGCGGGCGCGGCGATGGCGGGGACGCGATCATCTCCATCTGGAGGCCGATGATCTCAGCCAGGCCCTCACCGGCAAGGCCGAGCAATGCGTCGAGTTCACTGCGGCTGAACGGCGCACCTTCGGCCGTGCCCTGCACCTCCACGAACTGGGGCTCGGCTGGTTGACCGCCAATGTCGGCAATGCGTTGCAGCATGACCACGTTCATGTCGACCTCGGCGCGGCTGTCCTCGACGTAGGGCAGGTCGAGCACCGGGATGCCGTTCACCACACCAACGCTGATGGCTCCACAGTAGGAGTGCAGCGGCTGGGCGCTGATGGCCTTGTTCTGCACCAGGCGGGTGAGCGCATCGTGCAGGGCGAGGTATCCACCGCAGATGCTTGCGGTGCGCGTGCCGCCATCGGCCTGCAGTACATCGCAGTCCACCACGACCTGGCGTTCGCCGAGCAGGCGCATGTCACAAGCGGCGCGCAGCGAACGACCGATCAGTCGTTGGATCTCAACGGTGCGGCCGCTCTGCTTGCCCTTTGCGGCTTCACGATCAACACGCTCGGGTGACGAGCCCGGCAACATCGAGTACTCGGCCGTGACCCAACCCTTGCCCTTGTTCTTCATCCAGCGCGGCACGTCTTCGTCGATGCTCGCGGTGCAGAGCACGCGTGTGCGACCGAAGCTCACCAGCACGCTGCCGGCCGCCATGTCGGTGTAGTCACGCTCGAAGGTGATCGGGCGGAGTTCGTTGGGTTGGCGGCCATCGGGACGGGCCATGGGAGGCTCCTTGTGAAGAGTGCGAATCAGAGCGAGACGATACGGGCGACATCGTCGGTAGCGGGCGGCTCCCACGGTGTGGCGTGCGCGAGTTCGGGGCCGAGCAGACGACGACCGAGATCGGCGAACCAGCCGATGTCGCCGCTGGACAGGAAACGGTGTTCGGCAGGCTCGGTGCCATCGACTCGTAACAGGCCAGCCGCGCTCAGCTGTGCACTGGCCGCAAATGCGGTTTCGTCGGCGCTACTGACGAGGGTGACCGACGGCCCCATTGCCTGGCCGATGACCCGCGCGAGGTACGGGTAGTGCGTGCAGCCGAGGAGCAACGTGTCGACACCGGCCGCCTTCACCGGAGCCAGCAATCGATCGGCGAGGATCGCGATCTCGTCACCGCTGGTCTGGCCGCGCTCGACAAACTCGACGAAGCCGGGGCATGCAGCAGCGGTCAGCACCACGGGCACCCCGGTATGCGCGACCGCACGATCGTACGCGCCAGACATCACCGTGCCGACAGTGCCGATGACGCCGACCCGACCGCTACGGGTCGCAGCGACGAGCGCTCGCGCTCCGGGTTCGATGACGCCAATCACCGGGACGGGCATCTCGGCGACGAGTTCGTCGAGCGCCGCAGCAGCAGCCGTATTGCACGCCACCACGATGGCCTTCACGTCGTAGTCCTTCACCAAGCTCCACGCGAGTTGGCGGGCAAATTCGCGAACCTCGGACTGCGGCCGGGAGCCATAGGGGTAGCGACCGGTGTCGCCGATGTAGACCAAATCTTCGCTCGGCAACAGGTCGATCAGCGCGCGCGCCACAGTGAGCCCACCGAAACCCGAGTCGAACATGCCAATGGGACGATCCATAACCGCTGCTCAGGCTACGAGAGATTGACCCTCGGCGCGTGGCAACCCCTAACCTCGTTGCTCTGTGCTCACCGCAACGCTGCTCGCTCTCTCCGCGGCAGTGCTGCACGCCGGCTGGAACCTCGCGGTCAAGCAGACCCCGCACGAGCGATTCATCGCGCTGTGGGCACAGTTCCTGTTCGGAGGCGTCTTTGCACTGATCGCGCTGATTGTCACAGGGGGCATGGCGTCGAACGGTTGGATCTGGGCAGCACTGTCGGGCGTGGTGCATCTGCCCTATCTCGTGCTGCTGGCTCGCGCTTACAACCACGGCGACTTCTCGCAGGTCTATCCCATCGCCCGCGGTGGTGGCGCGTTCTTGGCCGCGATCGGCGGCATCGTGCTGCTTGGCGATCCGGTGAAGGTCTGGAGCATCATCGCTATCGTCACCATTGCCTTCGGTCTCGTGTTGTTGGCCGGTACGTGGCGTGGCCCCGCCGTGCTCACCGCGACCGGTGTTGCCCTCACCATCTGCGCGTACACACTGCTGGACAGCAAGGGCTCACGTTCCACCGACAAACTCGGCTACGCGTTCGCAACGGGCATCATGACCGCAACGGTGAGTACCGCCTACGGCATTGCGACCCATCGCGCCGCAGCGTTGCGCGTTTCGTTGCGCGTCGATTGGCGCAGATTCGCGCTGGCCGGCTTCGCCTCGTTGCTCACGTACACATTGGTTCTCGTCGCTGTTCGATACGCGTCGGTCGGGTACGTGGCCGCATTGCGCGAATCGAGCGTGGTGCTCGCCGCGCTCTTCGGCTGGCGATTTCTCGGCGAGGGCGACGCGCGACGGCGCCTCACGGCGAGCGGCATCGTTCTGCTCGGACTCGTGATGCTGGTCACCGTCGGCCGTTAGGGTTTGGTGGAAAATCCACGTGCGCTGTGGTTTATTCCCCAGACCCCTGCCGCCAAACGCCAACCCGTACAGGGTTGCGAGAGCACTTGGGTGGCAGCGACGCGACTCTGCATTCAGCTGTGCGCGGTTACGGCAGCGAGGCGATCGATGCGCGGGTGTGTTCGATGTCCTGCTTCAACTGGATCACCAAGGCGTCGATGCCATCGAACTTGCGCTCGCTGCGCAGGAAGTGTGTAAAGCGCACACGCGCTGACTCACCGTAGAGATCGTCGGTGAAGTCGAGCAGGTGCGCTTCGAGCAACGAGTGGTCGGCATGTTCGTAGAACGTGGGCCGACGACCGAGGTTGATCGCACACGGATGCGATGATCCATCGGGTCGCTCGTAAAAGCCCGCGTATACTCCGTCGGCAGGCACGCAGATCTGATTCGACACCTCGACATTGGCGGTGGGAAATCCGAGTTGACGACCGCGCTGATCGCCCCGCACCACCGAGCCGCGCACCTCGAACGGGTGACCGAGCATCTCGCTGGCCAGCTCTACCTGGCCGCCGGCGAGGGCGCGACGAATTGCCGTAGAGCTGATCGGCTCGTCGACGCCATCAGAGCGCGGCACCAGCTCGCGTGGGAAGACGTCGAAATCGTTCACCGCGCCGAGTTCGCGCAGCAAGGCCACGTTGCCCGAGCGCTGGCGCCCGAAGTGGAAGTCGGCACCCACCACGACAGTGCGCGTGGCGAGGCACTGCACGAGCACGCGCTGCACGAAATCTGTGGCGCTCTCGAACGACTGCTGTTCGTCGAAGCGCACCAAGACCGTGGCATCAACGCCCGTTGCGGCGAGCAACTCGAGTTTCTGGTCGAGATCGGTCAGTAACTTCGGTGCAGATTCGGGACGAACGATGCTGGCTGGGTGACGATCGAAAGTGACGACCACCGAGCGACAACCGTGCTCAGTGGCGAGTTGCTTCACTTCGGAAATGACTGCCTGATGGCCCCGGTGCACACCGTCGTAGGCGCCGATGGTGATGACGGCGCGCCGGTCGGCCCAGGGCCGTTGCGTGAGATCGGTGATCACTTGCACGACCCGCGACGCTAGCTGGACGAACCCGACGCAGCACCAACGAGCACGACAACGGGCTTGGCCTCATTGCCGTGAAAACGCTCGTACACCGCCAGCAGATCGCCGGCTTCGCCAAAGACTGCCCACGGCCCATCGCCGGGCCACGGAGGCAGCACACGACCGTGCGCGATGAGGTCGGTCGTTGGCCCATCGACGGTGACCGCGGGGAGGTGGGCCACAGCCGTTTCAACCGGCAGCAGAGCGGCCTCCTGAGGTGGCTGAGCCTGCTCGAGTGTGAAGCGCCCGACCCGAGTGCGGCGCAGGTTCCGTAGGTGCGCACCTCCCCCGAGGAGGCGACCGAGGTCATCGGCGAGACTGCGGATGTATGTGCCAGAGGAGCAGTCGACGGTGGCGCGCAGCACCATGGGATCGTCGGTGGCGTCGAGTTCGAACCGGCTGATGGTCGCGGGCCGGGCGGCGCGTTCCACCTCGATTCCCTCACGGGCGAGCTCGTGCAGACGTCGACCATTCACTTTCAAGGCCGACACCATCGGTGGGATCTGCAGGATGTCGCCGGTGAGGTGCTCGGCTACCACAGCACGAGCCTGCTCGACGGTGACGTTGCCCATATCAAAAGTGGCCAGGACCTCGCCGGCCGAGTCGAGGGTGGAGGTGGAGCTACCCAACACGATCTCACCCACATACGACTTGTCGCAACCGCTCAGGAATCGCATCAGCCGCGTGGCGTTGCCGACGGCAACCACGAGCACCCCAGTGGCATCGGGATCAAGCGTTCCGGCATGGCCAATGCGCTTCTCGCCGAAGTGACGGCGCAACTGATTGACCACGTCGTGACTGGTCATGCCCGCTGGTTTGTCGATCACCGTCATGCCATGGACGGTGGGCGGTCTACGTCTGGCCATCGCCGAGGGTGGACTCTGACACCGTGTCCGGTTGTGCGTCGGACACGTGCACCGCTGGGCTGGGGTTCTCGCGCAGAATCCGCTCGATGCGTTCGGCGGCGCGAATGACTTCGTCGGGTCGGAACTCCAAGATCGGCGTCTTCTTTGAACGGATCTGGCGCGCCACCGCGCTCTGCAAACGCACGCGATACCGGGCGAGGGCCTGGAGGATCTCATCGTCGCCGTCCTCGCCACGCAACGAATCGAAGAACACGATCGCGCGATTCATCTCGGCGTCGACATCGATGGACGTGATGGTCACGAGGTCGAGTTGCTCGTCATCGATTTCGGTGAGTGACTCGGCGATGACCTGACGCAGTGACTGGCTGAGGCGTACCTCGCGGGGATAGCGGTGCTGGCTCGGCGAACTGGCCCGCTTGCGAGTTGGCTTACTCATGACTCTTCACGTCCGTTCGGCAGGTGACTATTGAGCGAGCCTAGCGCCGCGAGGTGGCGCCACCCGGAGGGTTTCACGAGGAGCAGCGCACGAGCGGACGTGGATCAGGTGAACTCGATCGATCCGCGGTTCGAGCGCTTCAACTCGGCCATGCCGGACGTGGTGGCAACGACTTCGATCGCGTCCCAGAGTCGCAGCGCCTCATCGCCGCGTGGGATCTTCGCGATCACCGGGCCGAAGAAGCTCGCCTCGTTGGGGGCGCCCGGGTGAAAGGTGATGATCGGCGTGCCGACGTCGTTTCCGGCGCGCTCGAACGCCAACGCAGTGTCGGCGCGAATGTACGCATCGTGTGATTCATCGTGCACCGCACTCGCCAACGCGGGATCGCAGTCGGCCTCGACCAACAGGCGCCGCATGAATTCCTCGGGGGCATCTTGGAGTTCGGTGCGCCGCTTGTCGAGATGGAACGCCGTGCCGAGCGCTGTGTACAGCCGCCCCACTGCCGCGTTGTCATGATTCAGGCGTACGGCATCGGCGGTGCGCAGCGACATCATGCCGGCCATGTGGCCGGCCCGATACGCAGGGGTGTACCAATCAGATGTGCGGTTCTCGTTGATGACCGAAAGCGCGATGAAACGCCAGCGCACGTCGTAGTCACGAAGCTGTTGCACCTCGACGACCCAGCGCGATGTGATCCATGCCCACGGGCACACAGGGTCGAAGAAGAATTCGAGATCAGCCATGTATCAGGACGCTATCTGCGCCTGACCCGAGCACCATCTAGACGCGGGGGATCTCGCGCTCTTCGAACGTCTCGATGAGGTCGCCAGGCTTGAGATCCTGGAAGTCGCTGAGGCCGATACCGCACTCGAAGCCCTCGCGGACCTCGCGCGTATCTTCCTTGAACCGCTTCAGCGACGTGATGCTGCCCTTCCAAATGATGATGCCCTCGCGCAGGAAGCGCACCTTGGTGCCACGCGTGATCGTGCCCGAGCGCACATAGCAACCGGCAATGCCGCCGATACGGGGCACCCGAAAGACTTCGCGGACCTCGGCCTCGCCGGTGACCACCTCTTCGAACTCCGGCGCCAGCATGCCCACCATCGCCCGCTCGATGTCTTCGAGCAGTTTGTAGATGATTTCGTAGGTACGGATTTCGACATGCTCACTGGCAGCCATCTCGCGCGCTTTACGATCAGGTCGCACGTTGAACCCGATGAGCGTGGCGTTGGTAGTTGCTGCGAGCATGATGTCGTTCTCGGTGATACCGCCAACGCCGCGAGCTACAAACGCCAGCTTGACGGTCTCGCGCTCCAGACGGCGAAGACTCTCGGTCACGGCTTCGAGCGAACCGTTCACATCGGCCTTCAGCACGATGTTCAACGTCGCGACCTCGCCAGCTTGAATCTGGCTGAAGATGTCTTCGAGCTTCACGCCGCGCTGCACGCGGGCATCGCCACGTTGGTTGTGCAGGGTGGCACGAATGGCGCGTGCCTCGCCGACGAGACGGGCAGTCTTTTCGTTGGAGGCGGCACGGAACTCGTCGCCAGCATTCGGAACCGCCGAGAGGCCCAAGACCTGCACCGGCGTGGACGGTCCGGCCTCTTTGACCTGCTCGCCACGATCGTTGATGAGCGCACGAACCTTGCCCCACGCGGCACCGGCGACGATGGGATCGCCCACCTTGAGCGTGCCCTTGTCGACCAAGATGGTGGCAACCGGCCCACGACCCGTGTCGAGCTTGGCTTCGAGCACGATGCCCTTGGCGCGCCCGGTTGGGTTCGCGGAGAGTTCTTCGAGCTCGGCAACTGCGTGCAACTGCTCGAGCAGATCGTCGACACCCAAGTTCTGGTTCGCGGCCATCTCGACCACGATGGTGTCGCCACCCCACGACTCGGGTACCAGTTCGTGCTCGGCGAGTTGCGCCAGGACACGCTGCGGATCGGCGTTGTCCTTGTCGATCTTGTTCAGCGCGACCACGATCGGCACGTCGGCTGCCTTGGCATGGTTGATCGCCTCGATGGTCTGTGGCATCACGCCGTCGTCGGCAGCGACCATCAGCACAATGATGTCGGTGACCTGCGCGCCGCGGGCACGCATCTTCGAAAAAGCGGCGTGACCGGGGGTGTCAATGAAGGTGACCTCGTACCCGGAGTCGGTCATCACCTTGTAGGCACCGATGTGCTGGGTGATGCCACCGGCTTCGCCCGACACCACGTTGGCATGACGGATCTTGTCGAGCAGTGTGGTCTTGCCATGATCGACGTGGCCCATGACGGTGATGACGGGGGCGCGAGGCGCCTGCAGCGTCTCGTCGTCGTCATCGCTGTCGTCGAACATCGCCTGCAGTTCCATCTCCTCTTGCTGGCCGGCGTCGACCAGCAACAGGTCGGCGCCGACCTCGAGCGCGAACAGTTCCATCTGCTCGTCGGCGAGGGTCATGGTTGCCGTGATCATCTCACCGTTGTTGAGCAGGAAGCGGACGACGTCGGCTGCGGTGCGGTTCAGCTTCGGAGCGAACTCCTGCGCCGACACACCGCGCTCGATGATGATGGTTCCCTCAGGGACCGGCGCGTCGCTGGACGTGTAGCTGCCCGTGAGCTGCGGCTGCAACTCGTTGAAGTCACGACGACGACGACGGCTCTTGCTCTTGCGCGGGGCGCGGCGCTGGCCGCTGGGCCGCGGGCCGCCAGTGTTTCCGGGGGGACCGCCAGAGGGCGCGCCACCGGGACCGGTACGAGGAGGGAAACCGCCACCGGGACGGGCGCCACCGGGTCCACCGGTACGAGGCGCAAAGCCACCACCCGGACGGGGACCGCCGGGACCGCTAGGACGAGCACCACCGGGACCACCCGGACGGGCAGCACCAGGCCCACCCGGACGCGGTGAGAAGCTTGCGCCGCCCGGACGTGCACCAGGGCCCCCCGCTCCGCCGGGGCGGGCGCTCCCGGGAGGCGGCGGAATGGGTAGGCCAGAGGCAGTTCGCGGTCGAGCAGCGCCGGGAGGAGGAGGAATTGTCTTGCCCGACGGTGATGCGGGTCGTGTCGGCGGCTGGCCGGAAGGAGTGCGCGTCGGCGGCATACCCTGCGGCGGTGACGACGGCGGACGCGAAGCCTGCGGCGCCAGGGGGGCCTGCGTCGGTGACGACGACGGCGGACGCGAAGTCTGCGATGCCGGGGGGGCCTGCGGCGGCAACGGACGAGCGGCGACACCCGACGAAGTGCGTGGCGCCTCGGCGGATCGACCGCTGGAAATGACGCGGTGTTCCGGTTCGGTCGCGTGCGCGGCGGCCGGAGCGACAGCGGGCGAGGCGGCCGGAGCGACAGCGGCCGGAGCAGGCGTCACTATGGCGGTCGCGGGTGGTGCCGGGGCGGCGGGAGCAGCCGCTGGTGGAGTCTGCGGAACGGCTGCGTCCGGGGCGACGTGCTCGACCACGGCGGCGACAGGTGCAACTGCCACAGCTGGAGGCGCAGCTGCGCCGTCGACTGGGGCGACGGTCGCTGCGGCACGCGGCGCAGCTGCCTTCTTGGCAACCGCTTTGGTGACCGGCGCGACGGCCTGATCTGAGGCGCTCTCGGCGGTGACGGGCGCTGGTTTCGCCGGGGGCACCTCGACGCTGACCTCGGCTGATGCCTCGACGGCTGCTGGGGCATCGGTCGCCTTGCCCGGCGCCGCGGCCTTCTTGACAGCACCCTTCTTGGCCGCCTTGGCTTCTTCGGGCTGCTGCGCCCGGGTGAGACCATCGCGTTCGGCACGGCGCCGTACACGGTCGGCCTGTTGCTCGATGATGGTGGAGGAATGGCTCTTCGCCCCGACGCCCATGGCATTGGAGAGGTCCATAATCTCAGCGTTGGTCATCCCGAGCTCTTTAGCGAGCTCGTGCATCCGCATGTTCTTCGACAAGACCAGTACAGCCTTTCGTGGTGTTGCGCTGAACCGACAGACCGGCCAGCGAGTAGTTAGTTGCTCATGTTCGCCATCATCGCTTCGTGTGCGATTCGGAGTGATTCGTAATCGGTGATCGTGAGTGGGCGCTTCCACGCTCGCTCAAAACCACGTCGTTTGATTGCCTGCTGCAGGCAGGTTTCCCCGCCTACACACAACCAGGCCCCTCGGCCAGCAGCGCTACGACTGACGACAGGGCTGCCGTCGGCCGAGAGCGCATAGCGAACCAGCGCCGATTGGGGCCGCACGACGCGGCACCCGACGCAGGTGCGTTGGGGCTCGATGGTGTCAACTGTCGGAGACATCACCCTCGTCCTGCGTGGTCGAGATTACTTCGGATTCGGTGGTCTCAGGAGTCGCGATGGCCTCGCCCTCGCCCTGTTCCCATTCGTCGGCACTCATGACCGTACCGTCGGCGTTGTGCCATTCCATCTTGCCGGTGGTGGCGTTCTCGACCCACTCGCCCTCGGCGTAGTCCTCGACATCGCCCTGATCAATAGGCTGGCTCTCGCCCCGGATGTCGATGCGCACACCAGTGAGGCGTGCCGCGAGGCGGGCATTCTGACCCTCTTTACCGATGGCGAGGGACAGTTGATGATCGGGAACGATGACATCGGCCTGTGTGCCGTCCTCGCTCACAATCACGTGCGTCACCTTGGCCGGCGACAACGCCTTCGCGATGAAGTCGGGGAAGTCCTCGCTGAAGGGCACGATGTCGATCTTTTCGCCGCGCAGTTCGTTGACCACCATGCGTACGCGTCCACCGCGGGCGCCGACGCAAGCGCCGACGGGATCAACGTTGGAGTCGTTACTCCACACGGCGATCTTGGTGCGGTGGCCTGGTTCGCGGGCACAGGCCTTGATCTCGACGATGCCGTCGGCGATCTCGGGCACTTCGAGTTCGAACAGACGCTTGATCAGACCCGGGTGAGTGCGGCTAACGACGATCTGCGGGCCCTTGGCGGTCTTGCGGACCTCGACGATGTAGGCCTTCACGCGCCCACCCGGCTCGGGGCGTTCGAAGGGCACCTGCTCGGCCTGGGGCAGTAACGCCTCGACCCGACCGAGGTCGAGCAGGGTGTAGCGACTGTCGGTCTGTTGGATGATGCCGGTGACGATGTCGCCTTCGCGGTTCGCGTATTCCTCGAACTTACGATCGCGCTCGGCTTCACGGATGCGCTGGTTCATCACCTGACGGAACGTCTGCGCAGCGATGCGGCCGAGTTCGCCGGCATCGGGCGTGTCGTCGCGCTCGTTGACCCAGTTGCCCTCTTCGTCGATGTCGTACGCGATGAACTGGATGTCCATCGTGTCAGGGTTGATGCGTACATCCACCTCAGCAGCGGCACCCGGACGGCGCTTGTACGCCATGGCCAATGCATCGACCAGAACCTGCAGCAGGGCATCAACAGTGATGCCCTTGTCGGCAGCCAGCATGCGTACGGCTTCTGCCATGTCGAGACCACTCATGCGGTCGCCTCCTCGTGTGCGATAGGGAAATCAAGTTCGTCGGACGGCTCCGAGGCCGGCTTCGCAGCGCTCTGTGCAGCGCCCTTGCCGGCTTTGGCAGTGCTGGCCTTCTTGGCAGTACTGGCCTTCTTGGCAGTGCTGGCCTTCTTGGCAGGTGCCTTGCCCGGCTTGGGCGCTGGCGCCCAGTTGAACACCGTGCGGGCGCGGTCGATGAGCGCCAGCGGAACGACTCGCTCGGTGAGGGCAGCGTCGTCAAGTCGCACGGTTGCGGTGGTCGCGTCGGCGGCGATGAGCACGCCCTGAATACGACGCGCACCATCGAGCACTTCGCGCAGGCGGATGGCGACGGTCTTGCCGATCTCGCGTTGGAAATGCGCGGGCGTACGCAACGTGCGCTCGAGCCCGGGGCTGGACACCTCGAGGGTGTAGTTGCCCGGGATGGGATCGTTGTGTTCGAACTCACGATTGAGCAGACGCGTGATGAGCGCCAGTTTGTCGAGGGTGACGCCGCCATCACTGTCGGGCGGGGTGTCGACGGTGATCTTCAGGATGCCGCCGTTGAACTCGAGGTCGTAGAGATCGAGCTGCAGGTCGGCGACCATCGGGGCAACGAGCGCGAGAATCTTGGGATTGACGGGCGTGTTGGTCATGGGTTCACCTTCCTCTCTCGATGTCATTGATCTGGTTCACGTGTTCTGGTTCACGTGTTCTGGGTCAGGTGCTCTGGTTCACGTGCTCTGGCACCGGCGAAAACCGGCTCTATCTGAAACAAAAGGCGTGGGCCTGGACCCACGCCTGCTGTCGTTGTGCGAACTTCGGGCGGTGCGAGTATATCGGGCCGATACAGTCGTGAGACGCCGCTGACCACGGCAACAGCCGCCGATCGGACCCGATGCGCCGGTCGCTGACCAGTAGTGAGGTTCCACCGTGTTGCGAATGTCGACGTTGTTCCTACGAACGCTACGCGAGGATCCCGCCGATGCCGAGGTGGCCAGTCACCGCCTGCTGGTGCGTGGCGGCTACATCCGGCGCGCCGCTCCCGGGGGCTATACGTGGTTGCCGCTCGGCTGGATCGTGTATCGCAATGTCGAACGCATCGTGCGCGAGGAAATGGATGCTGCAGGGTTCCAAGAAGTGCACTTCCCCGCGATGCTGCCCCGCGAGCCCTACGAGATCAGCAATCGCTGGACCGAATACGGCGACAACCTGTTCCGTCTCAAAGACCGCCGCGGCAACGACTTCCTGCTCGCGCCCACCCACGAGGAAATGTTCACGCTGCTCGTGAAGGACCTGTACAGCAGCTACAAGGACCTGCCACTGCACATCTACCAGATCCAGACGAAGTACCGCGATGAAGCCCGTCCGCGCGCCGGATTGCTGCGCTCACGCGAGTTCGTGATGAAGGACTCTTACAGCTTCGATATCGACGATGCCGGTCTGCAGGTGAGCTACGACCAACACCGCGCCGCCTACATCAGCACGTTCGACCGACTGCAGCTTCCCTATGTGATCGTGTCGGCGATGAGTGGCGCAATGGGCGGTTCCGCGAGCGAGGAGTTCCTCGCCCCCATCGAGGTCGGCGAAGACACGTTCGTACGCTGCACCAGCTGCGACTACGCGGCCAACACCGAAGCCGTGCAGGTGCGTGCCCCACTCGCCACATCATGGGAGGGCGCCGCCGCGGCTGTCGTGGCCGATACGCCCGACACGCCCACCATCCAGACGCTGGTGGACCTGGTGAACACACGCGCCGACCTGCGCCATCCGGAGCGCGACTGGACCGCAGCCGACACGCTCAAGAACGTGGTTGTGAAGCTGAAGCATCCCGACGGCACGTTCTCGGCGCTTGCCGTCGGCCTGCCCGGCGACCGCGAGGTCGACCTCAAACGCCTCGAGGCCCAGGTCGGCCCGGCCGAAGTGGTGGCCTTCGAGGCTGAGGACTTCGCCAAGAACCCCTCGCTCGTGAAGGGCTACATCGGACCGGGCTCGCTCGGCAAGGATCAGCCCTCGGGAATCCCCTACTTCGTCGATCCTCGCGTGGTCGACGGTTCGGCCTGGATCACCGGTGCCGACTCACCCGGCAGGCACGTGATGTATCTCACCCTGGGTCGCGATTTCACGCCCGACGGTGTCATCGAAGCCGCCGAGGTACATGGGGGCGATCCGTGTCCCAACTGCGGCGAATCACTCGAGATCGCCCGTGGCATCGAGATCGGCCATATCTTTCAGCTCGGTCGCAAGTACGCGAAGTCGCTCGGGCTCACCGTGCTCGACCACAACGGCAAGCAGGTCACCGTCACCATGGGCAGCTACGGCATCGGTGTCTCCCGCGCCGTGGCCGCCATTGCCGAGACCGTTGCCGACGACAAGGGCCTGTGCTGGCCGCGCGAGATCTCACCGGCCGATGTGCACATCGTGATCACTGGCAAGCCCGCCGATCCTCAGGGTCCCGCTGCCGAACAGTTGGCCGCCCAGCTCGAAGCCGCCGGGGCGCGGGTGTTGCTCGACGATCGCGTCGGCGTGTCGCCCGGCATCAAGTTCAACGACGCCGAGTTGCTCGGTGTGCCCACCATCGTGGTCGTGGGGAAGGGTTTGGCGGGCGGCACCATCGAGGTGAAGGATCGAAAGACCGGCGAACGCGTCGACGTTGGTGTCGATGACATCGTTCCGTATCTGCTCGATGTTTGCGGGATTCGTCACTGACACACTGACCACCAAGGTTCGATCAGGTCAGGTGGTGTGGCGGATTCCGGGTTCGGCCCGCGGCCCCGCCCTCGGCGGTTTGCCCGAGCGAAAGTGTCGAACTTTGACCTTGGGCTGCTCAGCCAGACGCATGAGTTGGGCCAAGTGTGAGCGGGGTGCGGTGACGTTGCCACCGATCGGCGGGCGGAGTGACCAAACCCCCAACGCCGAACGGCCACAACGCACCGCGCCTCCCGAGCGTGTCTCACCGACCGCGGGGCACGCACCCCGTCGGACTGGTTTCCCGCCGGGCTTGCACGTCGCCTTCTCACATGTCGAAGGTTTCGGCTACTTCTACGGTGCCGCCGTCTTTGAGGATGGGGCAGCCTGCTGCCAGAGCCGCAGCGGCGTCGAGGGATGGGGCGTCGATGAGCGAGTAACCGGTGATCGGGTTCGTGCCGCCACCGTCGACCACGCCGTTGGCGCCGACAGTCTTGGCCTGGCCGGTGGGGTTGCCGCCGTCAATGATGGCTGCACCGAGCGAACCGAACCAGGCGCCCCACGCCGCCATGATCTCATCTTGTGATGCGGTGGACGCATCGGCATTGCCGCCGTGATACACGAATACGAACTTGCTCATCGGATGTCCTCCTGAAGACACAACGAACGGGTCGGCCGCGAATGGCCGCTCGATCAACCGACGAACGTCGTCACCGTCAACGGACAACCTCCGCGCAGAATCTGCGGTGGCGGCTGACGGGCCTGGTCAGGCCGGTTCGGGAGCGCCTATCCGCGCTGAGCAGTACTGCTCTCGTCATCACAAATCCAGCGGACGACTCAACCGAATCGGCGCTCCAACCTCATCACGATTTGACACCTCCTTCGGACGGGCTTCGACACTCAGCCCCATACCGTCTTGTGCTGCTCGCAGTGGTTCTGGCCGCGCTGGTCGGATCATTCGCACTTGGCCGCGTCACGGCACCGGAGACGAAACCGGCCACAGTGAACTGTTCGGCATACGAGCGGACCGGGATTTCAACGCCGGAGGCCTTCGCCGGTACAGACGGGCTCGCCTACATCTCTCAATGCGAGGAGAAGGCGGCACGATCGACCACGTTCGGCGGACCTTCAAACAAGATCTCCATTTACGCAGCGAAGACCGGCGATGAGGTAATCGCCTGGTGGTACCCGGACTGCGGCAGCCCCGCAGGAATCGTTGCCATTGGAGCCGCGCGCCCCACCTCGTGCGGCACCACAGGCACCACCGCCGCCGCTCCATAAGCGGCCGCGCCGACGCTCTGCACGTCAGACTGTGCCCATGAGCACGAGCACGGGCATGTTGACTGATCGCTATGAGTTCACGATGCTCGCAGCTGCGCTGCGCGACGGCACGGCGCACACACCCTGCGTGTTCGAAGTCTTCGCGCGGCGCCTGCCAGAGGGTCGTCGTTACGGTGTGGTCGCAGGGACGAGGCGCGTGCTCGACGCGATCACCTCGTTCGGTGTCGATGCCGACGAACTGCAATGGCTACAAGACAGCGGCGTGGCCGATGCCACCACGGCGGCGTTCCTTCGCGACTATCGATTCGAGGGAACGGTGGATGGCTATCCGGAGGGCGAAGTGTTCTTCGCCGACTCGCCCATCCTGACGGTGCGCGCCACGTTCGCGCAGGCCGTTGTGTTGGAGACCGTGATCCTGTCGATCCTCAATCACGACGCGGCGGTGGCCGCCGCGGCATCGCGCATGGTCACAGCGGCGCGCGACCGTCCCATCATTGAGATGGGTTCACGTCGTACACACGAGTTCGCAGCGGTCGCCGCGGCACGCGCGGCATACCTCGCCGGGTTCGCGTCGACCTCGAATCTCGCCGCGGGCCGCATGTTCGAGATACCCACCGCGGGCACTGCGGCGCACGCGTTCACGCTGCTGCACGGCGACGAGATGTCCGCCTTTCGTTCGCAGGTGTCGCTGTACGGCGCTGGCACCACCTTGCTCGTCGATACCTACGACATCACCCGAGGCATCGCCAACGCCGTGGACGCGGCCGGGCCTGCGCTGGCTGCGGTGCGCATCGACTCCGGAGATCTCGGCGTGCTTGCTCAGCAGGCCCGCTCCCAACTCGATGCACTCGGGAATCCGAACACCAAGATCGTTGTGAGCGGCGACCTCGATGAATACGCGATTGCCGGCCTCGCCGCGGCACCGGTGGACATCTACGGAGCCGGTACGGCAGTGGTGGTTGGTTCTGGCGCACCGACAGCAGGCCTGATCTACAAGTTGGTCGAGGTCGACGGTCGACCCGTGTCCAAACGCTCCGAGCACAAAACCACCAACGGCGGAGCGAAAATGGCGATGCGCGCCCATCGTTCCAGCGGTACGGCAACCGATGAGATCGTGATCGCCGGGCCATGGGACCGAGTCCTTGCCCAGCTCGAGAACATCGACGCGAACCTGCGCCCGCTGCAGCAGACGCTGATGCACGACGGGATCATCACCGACGACGGCGCGCAGACTCTGGCTGAAGCCCGCGAACGGTTGCGCGCCACGCTGCGCACCCTGCCGTGGGAGGGCCTGTCACTCATTCGCGGTGAGCCGGCCGTACCGACCCGCGTGTTGACTGCCTGATTCAGTTGACAGCTGATTCAGTTGAAACGAACCAGGCCTTGATCGAGCACCACCCGGTCGCCCGCCGAGGTGGTGAACACGGCCTCGCCGTCGCCGATGACCCAGATGTTGATGGTGAGCGCCTCGCCCGGAATCACCGGTGAAGCGAAGCGACCCTCGACGTGCTTGAAGCGTGACGACTCGCCGCCGCAGACCAAGTGCAACAGTGCTCGACCGGTGAAGCCGTAGGTGCACAGTCCGTGCAGGATCGGACGATCGAAACCGCCCATCGCGGCGAACGACGGGTCGCTGTGCAGCGGGTTGCGGTCGCCGTTGAGCCGGTACACCAGTGCCTGGTCCACGGAAGTCTGATACGTGACTGTGTGATCGGCGGCGCGATCGGGCGGTACGTTCTGCGGGCCACTGGGACCGCGGTCGCCACCCCATCCACCCTCGCCACGGATGAACAGCGAGGCGCCCGTTGTGTACAGCGGTGCACCCGATTCGGCGGTGGCCACGCTCTCGGTGACCACGACTGCGGCCTTGCCTTTGTCGTACATCGCGGCGATGCGACCGACCACGCTGGCCGTGCCCGACACCGGCAGCGGCTGGTGCAACGTGACCGACTGCGAGCCGTGCACGAGCATCGCCGGATTGAACGTGCCCATGCTGGCGAATGTGCCACCCGCGCCGGGGATGACTACGGGGAACGTGGGCAGCACCTGCTGGGGTGTGTCCTTGGTGTTCTCGGTGGTGTAGGCAAGTTCGTTGGTGCCCGCTCCCACGCTCACTGCGTAGAGCAGCGCGTCCTTACTGGTCCAGCTCACGGTGGTGGGCTCGGATACGGATCCGACGGCATCTGGGTTCAACGGCATGGCACGACTCCTTGTGGATGTTCGATTGGGGAGATTGTTCGATTGGGCAGAACTTGGTGACAGAAACGGTGATCAGGATCGACGTGGCTGGGGCCAGGTTCCCTCTTCGCCGTCCATGCCGGCGTTGCGGCGGGCACGGCTGAGCAGATCAGCCACGATCGGCCCGAGCTTGGCGGGGTCCTCCTGAGGAGCCACGCGTGGGCCACGGTGCCAGCCCTCGGCGATGGCAAGCGTCTGGCCGCTGGCCTCGAACACGTTGCCGGTGACACCCGCTGATTCAGCCGATGCGAGCCAGGTGACGATGGGTGCGATCCAACGCGGCGAACGCATTTCGCGCTCTTCGTCGGTCTCGGGTGCCGGCCCGAGGCCCTCGGTCATACGCGTGAGGGCAACGGGTGCAACGGCGTTCACCGTGACGCCGTAGCGGGACAGTTCGAGCGCCGCGATGTTGGTGAAGGCGGCAATGCCGGCCTTTGCGGCGCCGTAGTTGGTCTGGCCGGGGTTGCCGTAGATACCGCTGACCGAGGTGGTGTTGATGATGCGACCATCCACCGGCTTGCCGGCCTTGCTCTGCTCGCGCCAGTACGTGGCGGCCCAACGGCTGGGGGCGAATGTGCCCTTCAGGTGCACAGCGATGACCGCGTCCCATTCCTCTTCGGTCATGTTGATGAGCACGCGGTCGCGCAGAATGCCTGCGTTGTTCACCACGGCATGCAGATCGCCGAAGGTCTCGATCGCGGTGTTGACAAGGCGCTGCGCACCTTCCCACGACGCGACGTTGTCGCCGTTGGCCACGGCCTCGCCGCCCATGCCCTTGATCTCGTCGACCACCTGCTGGGCCGGTGACTGATCGCCGCCCGAGCCGTCGATGTTGCCGCCGAGGTCGTTCACGACCACCTTGGCACCCTGACTGGCCAGGCTCAACGCATGTTCGCGGCCGATACCACGGCCGGCTCCGGTGACGATGGCGACACGGCCCTCACATAGACGATTGCTCATTTCAGATCTCCTACTCACGGTGCAGCATTTGTCATCATAAAGTGGCAACCGTGTGTGACTCTCATTTGACGCGACGCGAGGCCATCATTGCCGGAGGCCTCCTTGCCGCCGCAACCATGTCCAGTGGCTCGCCGCGTCCTGCAGCCGCAGCGCCGCCGCCACCGGTGGAGGTGATGCCGGACCTGTTGATCTACCCGCGTGACACGTGGGGAGCCGACCTCCCACCCCGCTACGCGATCCAGCCCGAGACCCCGCAATTCCTGCTCGTACATCACACAGACTCCCCGAACGACTATGGCGCAGGTGGCGCGCGAGAGGTCATCCGTACCGCATACGCGTGGCACACCAGCCCCGCCAAGGGTTGGGCCGACGTCTGTTACGAGTTCTTCGTCGATCATGACGGCGGCGTCTGGGAGGGCCGCGCCGGGTCGCTCGACGGCCCGGTGATGGCCGATGCAACCGGCGGCAGCCAGGGCTTTGCGCAACTCGTGTGCCTGGTGGGTTCGTTCAAGACGGTGGACCCCACGCCGGCGATGGTCGACTCGCTCGTGAAGGTGCTCTCGTGGTTGGGCATCCGCTACGGCATCGACACCTATCCCGATGCCACCACGTCGTTCATCTCGCGCGGCTCGCAGATCTACAAAGCCGGCGTGCAGGTGACCACCTCCACCGTCGCCGGGCATCGCGACATGTCCGACACCGAGTGTCCGGGCGATCACGTGTACTGGCTGCTCAACTCGGGTCTGCGCGATCGGGTGAACCTGCAGCGCTTCGCATGGATGGGCGCGCCGCCCGAGAACGGTGTGTATCACGCCCAGCGTCTTGGGCGCGTTGCCCCGTAGCCTGCAGACGTGGTTGAGAATCTGCGCGAGACCGACGTCCTGATCGTGGGTGCCGGACCGGCCGGCGCGGCGGCTGCCCGAGTGCTCGCCAAGGCCGGACGCACCGTCACCGTGGTCGACAAGGCGGTCTTCCCGCGCGACAAGTGCTGCGGCGATGGGCTCACCACTCTCGGGCTGCGCGAACTCGAATTGCTGCAGTTCGATCCCGCCACGGTGCCCAGTTGGACCACGGTGGATGCTGCCTGGATCCGTTCGCCGAGCGGTCGCGAGGTGTGCGTGCCACTGGTCGGGGTCGGTCAGTTCGCCGCCGTCGCACCACGTCTCGAACTTGACAACGCGTTGGTCGAACATGCACGCGCCGCGGGTGCCACCGTGCTCGATGGCCACGGGTTCGTCGACATCGTCGAGCAGACCTCTGATCATGTGACGGCCGACATCGAGGGCATCGGTCATGTGCGCGCCCGCCATCTCATCGCGGCCGACGGCATGTGGTCGCCGGTGCGCAAGGTATTGGGTCTGGCCGAACCCGGCTATCTCGGAGAATGGCACGGCTTCCGCCAGTACGCCAACGGCATCACTGGACCCGCGAAGGACCGGCTCTATGTGTGGTTTGACGAGGACATCCTGCCTGGGTATGCGTGGTCGTTCCCGTTGCCCGACGGCCGCGTGAACATCGGCTTCGGTGTGCTCAGGGGAGGCTCCATACGCGTGCAGGACATGAAGGCGATCTGGCCCGATTTGCTGCAACGACCGCACATCCGCGAAGCACTCGGTCCCGACGCTGCCTTTGAGGGCCGCCACACCGCATGGCCCATCCCGGCGCGCATTGATCACGCCGTGCTCAGCCACGATCGCGTGCTGTTCGTCGGTGACGCGGCCACGGCAACCGACGCGCTCACCGGCGAAGGCATCGGCCAGGCGTTGCTCACCGGACGCCTCGCCGCGCAGGCGATCCTCGCGGCGAGCGGACTCTCCGTCGAGGCAACGCGGAAGCACTACGAGCAGAGCGTGCACCACCATCTCTTCGCCGATCACAAGATGTCGCTGCTGCTCAGTCGCGTGCTCGCCAAACCGTGGGGCGCACGCGGCGCAGTGCGAGTGGTCGGCATCAACGATTGGACCCGGCGCAACTTTGCGCGTTGGATGTTCGAAGACGAACCTCGCGCGGTGTTGTTCACGCCGTCGCGATGGCATCGGCGATTCTTCCGACGCCCGGGTACTTTCGGCGGCTGAGCGCAGCGATACCGTACGCCGTATGCGCACACGTCTCACCGAACTGTTGGACATCGAGCACCCGATCATGCTGGCGGGAATGGGTGGCGTCAGCTATCACGCCCTCGTGGCCGCGGTCAGCGAGGCGGGCGGCATCGGCACCTTTGGCGCGAGCACGATGAGTATCGAGCAACTCCCCCAAGAGATCGCGCAGGTCAAGGCACTCACGTCGAAGCCGTTCGGCGTCGATCTCCTTACCGCCTTTCCGGGCCAGGTTGAAGCCGGCATTCAAGCCGTAATCGACGGCGGCGCGCGCATCTTCGTAGCCGGCCTCGGCGTGCCGCGCGAGGTCATCGACCTGTTGCACTCGCACAACATCCTCGTCGGCAGTATGGCCGGCAAGGTGCGTCACGCTGTGTCGGCAGTGGCCAGTGGTTGCGACTTCGTGGTCGCGCAGGGCACCGAAGCCGGCGGCCACACCGGCACGGTTGCAACGATGGCACTCGTGCCGCAAGTGGTCGACGCCGTCGGCGACAAGGTACCCGTCGTCGCTGCAGGCGGTCTGTTCGATGGTCGCGGACTGGCGGCCTCATTGGCGCTCGGCGCCGATGGCGTGTGGATCGGTACCCGGTTCATCGCCACACCCGAAGCCCAAGCCGTGAACGGTTACAAGGAAGCGCTGCTCGGCCTCAGCGAAGATGGCACCGTGATCAGCCGCAGCTACACCGGCAAGACCTGCCGCGTGGTGCGCAACGACTGGACCAACCACTTTGAGGAGCACCCCGAAGAGTTGCAGCCCTTCCCCGCTCAGGCCGGCGTGTCGGCGCGCTCGGGTGTGAATCACCTCGGCTACCCCTCGGGCACGGTGGTGGAGGCGAACAAGGAGTTCATGCCCGCAGGGCAGGGCGTTGGCGCCATTCACGAACTGGTCCCCGCAGGAGACATCGTGCGCTCGATGATGGCCGAGGCAGAGCGCACCATCGACCACCTCATCTCGCTGCGCGGATGATCCTCGTCGCCACGGCCGCGCACCGGTGATCGCGCTCCTGCGCAGGAATCGCAACCTGCGTCTGCTCTTCTTCGCCCAGATCATCAGCTATCTGGGCGACTGGTTCTGTTACGTGGCACTCGCCGGTTTGATCTACGACGTCACCGGTTCGAAGTTGCTGGTGTCGATGCTGCTCGTCGCGTTCTCGTTGCCATCGTTTCTGATGTCACCGATTGCGGGCTCCACTGTGGACCGCTTCGACCGCAAGAAGATAGTAATCGTCGTCTCGCTCATGCAGTCCGTTGCCGCGCTCGCGCTCCTCGGCGCCGGACCGGGCACGATCTGGATCGCGTTTGCTGCACAGTCCGTTATGTCCGGTCTCGCTGCATTCGTTCGGCCGGCCATCGAAGCAGCGGTGCCCAATCTGGCAGCCGACACCGACGAACTCAATCGGGCCAACGCGCTGTTCGGTTCGAGTTGGGGTGTGATGCTCGCCGTCGGAGCATCGCTTGGCGGCGCGTTCAGCGCCGTCTTCGGACGTCGTGCGGCATTCATCGCGGACGCGGTGTCGTTCGTGATCGCGGCTGGACTGGTGATGCTGGTTCGCGGCGCGATGCAAGAGTCGCGCGCTCACCTCGGCAGTCGACGCATCCGTCCACTCGCCGATATGGGCGAGGCACTCGCCCAGGCTCGGCGAGATCCCGTACTGCTGGCACTGCTCACCTCGAAGGCCACCTTTGCAGTCGGTGCCGGCGTCGTCAGCCAACTCGCGGTACTCGCCAGCGACGTCTTCCACGGCGGCGACGGCGCGCGCGGCGTGATGATCGGTGCCCGCGGTGTTGGCGCAGGATTCGGGCCAATCATCGCGGCGAGGTA
>JAYUWK010000067.1:0-5287 GCA_043753895.1 Actinomycetota bacterium | reverse complement strand
CAGCAATGGAGCGCCGAACCCGCGGCCAGCTACGTCCCACTCGTACGCCTGGGCTTTGAGATCGGAGAGGAAGCCACCGAGCACCGGTGCGAGGCGGTCGTAATCGTCGAGCGGAACGACGAGATACAGCGTGTTCGCCTTGCCCTTCGGAGCGCCCATCAGCCAGTCCAGGTCGACCCAGCTCGCACCTTCTTCGTCGGCTCCGATGTCGGTGACGGCCTGGACGTTCGGATCGAGATACGGATCGGCGACCGTCTGCGCGGTCGCATACACCGACGACACAAGCCGTTCGTCTTTCGACCAAATCGCGTTCAGATGTAGTGCCGCCGCATCCGCGGCTACGCGCAGGTGCTCCTGCTCCGACTTCGCCATTGCATCGAGGATCGTCAGCACCTCGGAGACCTCTGCAGGGTCGGGCTGGTCCTGCTTGAACACCCATCGGGCGAGCTTCGCCATCGACGGGCCCTCAGGGTCGATGGCGGCGACGCCCACCAGACCGGTGAACAGGATCTTGCCCGAGTTCGCCCAGAAGTCTCCTCCTCCCTCGATGCCGGCTTTCGGCGTCCATGCGGCCAGCGCCTCGCCAGCCTTCTTCGCTCCGGATGGTGTGCCCGCGTTACGCAGGGGGGACCAACGGGCCAACTCCTCAGGGTGGATCTCGACCCAATTCTCGGTCGGGTTCAATGGGCGCTTCGTCACGATGCCAGCGGGATCGAACACACGGACCTCGCCGAGTTGGCGACGCCGGCGGACCGTCGCGTCGAGCAGGTCGCGCTTCACCGACAGCAGCACAGCAGGCCCATCCCAGTCGAGGACGCCGGGGATCGCGCACTCGGCCGTCTTGCCCGACCGGGACGGACCAACGATCGCCACCGACGAGATGTCGCCTGATGGAGCGCGCCACGGAACACGTCGGCCAGTAGGAGCGAACTTCCGATTCTGAGTCGCTACCAACCAGCGGCCATACCGGCCGACCACAAATCTGCCGGACTGCGGTCGGCGAATCAGCAACGGTCGAAGTTCTCGCCGCGTTGCAAACCTCGCCCGGACATCTACGCCGAGGCGCTTCCGACCTGATCCAGCACCGCGCGCAAGTCGCACCGCGACGAACGCGAGCGCGACGGCGATGGCTGCCACGCCCACTGTCGACAACCAGTAGGCGAACGGGCCAGGCAACGCTGCCGCGGTTTCCTCCGGCCAAGCAACTCGCGGATCACTGGCGGCCGACGGCAGTCGAGGGACAGCGCGCAGCGCCTCTCCGAGAGTCCCAGTGAATCGGTGGCCCGCGACACGCGCCGCCAGGGCGGCTCCGGCCCAGACCACTGCGGCCACCCCGACGCCGACGGCGAGAGCGGCCGCACCGAGAAGCTCCGCCGGCGACCAGTCCATCGAGTTCGAGCCCTTCGATTGCATGTTCGTCATGCGCGCAGGATCCGACATCGATGTTGCGTTTCACGCGACTACCCACCGTTGGCCACGCGACTGTCGACGCGACTGCCCAGTTCAGCGACATCGATGACGCGACTGCGCACGCGACTCGCACGTGTGGTGGCCCTCATTCCGACAGTCGCGCCGTCAGTCGCGTGTCCAGCAACAACCGGCCTTCACCGTGAGTCCCTCACCCGCCAACAGGAGGACCACCAATGACCGCCACGAACCAAGCCGACCGAAGCCTCATCCTCGCCGCCAGCCGCCTCACCACCAGACGATCGACCCAGCGCCTCATCATCCGATGGGCAGACAACCCTCAGCTGAGCGGACGGACGCCCGCCGAGATGCTCGATGTGCTCGCCCATAGCGGACACGACGACCACGATCGCATCGTGCGAGGCCTCACCGCCCAAAGCCAGGACCACGACGAGGACGCCACCGTCCTACTTCTCGCCGCATTGCGACCCGGCCTGTGGAAGCTCGCACACTCGTACCACCGAGCACGCCTCAGCGGTGCCTTCGATGATCTCATCGTCAACGCCGTTCACGTGATCTCCCGAGTCGATCCCTCGATGGACCGTCTGTACGACCGCATTCTTGGCCGTGTTCGAGCGGCGACGCCACGCGCTTCCGAATGGCCCACCGAGGAACCGGTCGCTGAATTCGACGACATCCCAAGCGCGACCGACAACGAGGTTGTCGACCAGATCGAAGTACGCGACGTTCTGCGCCGACTCGGTGAGCTTCGCCACGCTGACACCGTGCACACCGCCGACTGGAACGACCTCATGGAGGTGCGCGTGCACGGCACCTACGCCAGGGACATCGCTCGCGGCAGAACCACCAGCCAAGTACGCGCCGACATCAGCCGATTCAGCCACCGCCTCGAACGACTCCTAGCGGCGTGAAGCTTCCGAACTGACTCGACACGCCCGGCGATATTGCAGTCACGTCGACCGCAGCGACCCTTTATCGTTTTGGCAATTGGGTGGCGCAGTCGACCCGGGACGTTATTGTTTTTTCACTTGGCCCGGCCAAGGTCGCCAGTGCAGAATGGTTCGCTGACCGCGTGGCACTCGCCTTGTCGGAGCCGCCAATCAGGAACGATTCGCTTTGCCTTCGCCCCCGCAACGTGGACGGTTTTCTGCAACCCAAGTCATCTCCGACAGGGCACCGCTATGGTTAGAATTCGAGTCAGAGATCGCCCCGCACGCCGGGGTATCGTGCGCAACGAGCGCTTCGCCCGCCAGGGCCTCCAACAGCTGCCAACTCGGCCTGTCCACAGGAGAACCCTCGATGCCCACTCATCCCGACTTCACCACCCTCGACCGATACGTGCTGCGTGTCGCCCACGGGTCGCTAATCGACAACCCCCTCGACCCCGACATCGGCTCGCATGTCTGGGTCGCCACCATCTGGCCCGAACGTCAGCAGCCCGGAGGATGGGGTCGGTTGATCTGGGACCGCCACCCGAGCGGCCGGGGCTGGTCCATCCACCCCATGACCCACCTCGGTGACGTCATCGAGTTCGGCGCCGACGCAAGGCACGCTGTCGATCGGTGGTACGGGTACCTTTTCGAGCAAGATGAAGTTTGCCTTCACCTCGTCGGCCCGTTCGACTCCCCTCAGCAGGCAACCCTCGATGCCAACGGGTCGTTGCTCCAGTGGCGACTAGGCGTCGCAACACAGTTTGTCGGAGTTCGTGCCTCGAGGTGAGGTGAGGAGCCCTAGGGCACCCAGCGAGAACTGCCTAGGAAATTGGGGGCAGGGGTGCAACCAGACGATACAACACCCAATTGGTCGAACGATCAACCAATCTGGACTATCCTTATCTAGTGACGTCCGACCAACGGGATCGGGACGCGCTCAACCCACTTAGGACGCAACGATGATCGATCCGACGTTCACCCACACCAAGTCCACCACAGCGCAGCAGCGCCGACTCGGGGTGATCCCAGGAGGCGTTAACTCAAACGTCCGGCTTCGCGGCTTTCCGACACCGCTCACGTTTACGCACGGAAGCGGCTCACACATTTGGGATGTCGACGGGAACAAGTACATCGACTACGCAATGGGCATGGGCCCGCACATTCTGGGCCACTCGCCAGCTGTAGTCGTCGACTCGGTACGAGCGTCTCTTGACCGAGGACAACTGTTCGCTGGCCAGTGCGACGAGGAGGGCCAACTGGCGGAGATGCTCGTCGAAATACTGCCTTGGGTGGAACACGTGCGCTTTGGCTCGTCGGGAACTGAGATGGCGCTTCTCGCCGTGCGCGTCGCAAGGGCCGCGACTGGGCGACAGCAGGTGGTGCGCTTCGTGGGGCACTATCACGGATGGCTTGACCCCTTGTTCGTCGATCCATCGCCAGCGACAGTAACCTCGGCGGCGCCGCTGTCCGCTGGGCAGTCGACAGCAGCCGCGGCCGACATCCTCATGTGTCCATGGAATGACGTTGACGCACTCCAAAGGGTGTTCGCCGAGCATGCAACAACGATCGCAGCGGTTCTGATGGAGCCGATCATGTGCAATACCGGAGTGATCGAGCCGCTACCCGGTTACCTAGAAGCAGTACGTGCTCTATGCGAGTCAAATGGCTCTGTTCTCGTCATTGATGAGGTGATTACCGGGTTTCGTGTCGGACTTACCGGGGCTCAGGGCCGGATAGGAATATCGGGAGACCTGACGGTCTACGCGAAGGCCATTGCGTCCGGTTACCCAGTAGCGGCACTCGGCGGACGCGCTGATCTCCTCGCCGGTGTCGGTACGGGTCTAGTCAACCACTCGGGCACCTACAACACAGGTGTTTCGCAAATGGTTGCTGCTGTTGCAACCGTGCAGCATCTGCGAGACGCAGATCCGTACCCAATGATCCGGGCGACAACCCGGTCGCTCGTCGAAGGTATCGAGATGTTGGCTTCAAAACATGGGATAGAACTCGTCCTGCACTCCGCGGAAGCCATGTTTCAGATTCGATTCGGCGCCGATGTGGCCGTGACCGATGCGGCATCGTTCGCAGCTGACGCCGACCAAGTGCGCCTCGCCACGTTCCTAGCCGAGCTGCAATCGAACGGCCTGCGGGCTACAAGTCGCGGCCTCTTCTTCGTGTCCTCCGCGCACAGTGAGCGGGACACAGACACCACACTCGATGCCTTCGATCAGGCCCTCTCACGGGTAGGGAAGCCCGAATGAGGTACGTGAGATTTGGCGATCCTGGCAATGAGAGGCCGGGCGTGCTCCTCGACGGCTGCACGGTGCTTGATGTCAGTGATGTGGTGAGCGATTTCGATCCAAACTTTTTCGGATCGGACGGACCACAGCTCGTCGCAACGGCAGCCCTGGAGCGCCGCGGCCCTACCGTACCCCTGGGAGAGGTCCGCCTCGGCACCCCACTTGTGCGGCCGCAGAAAATCGTGTGCATCGGTCTCAACTATCGCCAGCACGCGCTCGAGTCAGGGCAGGCAATCCCCGACGAGCCCATCATCTTCATGAAGGCCACAAACACGCTGGGCGGGCACAATGATGACGTGCTGATCCCAGTCGACAGCGCCAAGACCGACTGGGAGGTCGAGCTCGCCATCGTGATCGGAGAGCGTTGCCGGTACCTCGAACAGCCCAGCGACGCGTGGGCCAAGATTTTCGGCTACGCAATCTCCAACGACGTCTCCGAACGCCATTTCCAGCTGGAGCGAGGCGGCCAATGGGACAAGGGCAAGAGCTGCGAAACCTTCAATCCGCTGGGGCCCTGGATCGCTACTACAGATGAAGTGAAGACGCCCCAGGCGCTCAGCTTGTGGCTGAGCGTCAATGGCGAAGAGCGCCAGCGTTCGTCAACTGCCGACATGATCTTCACCATTG